>JAEELL010000037.1 GCA_016282745.1 Lachnospiraceae bacterium | reverse complement strand
TTGTTAAGTAAAATTTGGTCAATAGAATCAAATAAATTTCTACGTAGTGTGTTAGGTTTTAAATATTTCATGCGGTTCCTCCTGTGAAAAAATGAATGTACTTAATCACAAGGGATTTTTTGCTAAGTAATTAGCAAAAAATCCGCACACTATGAAATATTTGTCAAGCTATTTTAAATTTTTTTCTTAACTTAATGCCATTGGTCGCTAATGGGTGAAAGTCTCTAATCCAAACAAAAAAATGCAAAATGTCAAGTTGCAAAGTGTGGGGATTGCAAAAAAGATGAAACAATTTTATAATAATACTCGTTGTAAAAAAAGTAATTAAGGAGTGTTATAGTGAAAAAGAATATACTAAGAAAAACAGCGTATGTTTTGGCTTTTACAATGCTTATTGAAACGGCTGTTATTAATCTTGATACAAAAGTATTTTCAAAAGAATCTATTTCTTTAGAAGAGATAAAATTGTTAAAAGAAAATGCAATTGATTGGCTTGAGGAGAGCCAGAATGAAGATGGAAGTTTCGGAGGAAAACTACATAATTATTATACGACGCAGCTACTTGAAAATCTGGCTTATCAGGATGATATAGACGATGAAAAGACAGCTGCCTTTTTGTGGCTTGAAGACAGGGAAGTAAAGAGCAATGATGACTTGTTTAGAAAATATCTTGCCAAGAAAAAGTCAGGTGATAGTACAAATGAGCATATTAGCGAAATTGATATAGATAAACTTCAAAACAGAGATGGTGGATTTGGGCTTATGGAAGGATATACAAGTGATGTCCTTGATACAGTGCTTGCCATTAACTGTATGATGGAAAGTGATAATGATAATATTGAAAGTATTAATAATTCACTTAGTTATTTAAAGAAAAATCAGATGTCAGACGGTGGCTTTTCTTATGCAAGTGAAACATCAAATGTTTATCTTACTGCATATACATATAAAACTGTAAGTTCATTTTTAGACGAGTGTGCAGACAGTTCCGTAAAAATAATGACGGAAAAATGCAGTGATTATTTATTGAGTTTAGAAGATGATAATCAATTATGGGGAATGGAAGAAGACAGTATAAGAGATTCTCTTATGGCTGCGATTTCTTTTGTTAGTGATGATGAAGATACACTTAAGAGAATTGCCGTTATCGCAGAAGAGGTGGCTTCTGATGGAAGCATTTATGAGGATGTCGAATTGACTTCTCTTTTTGTGAACCTCATAAATGAGTATGAAATTGCAACCGGAAATTCAGATTACAGCCATATGAAAATAAAGGATGTAAAAATAGTTGCTGATAAAGAAAGAATCGGTGCCTATACCAGGGTAAGGTTTAATGCAACTGTTCTTGGGATGAAGGATGATTACAAGCTTATTGCAGTTGTGTCAGGAAATGACGGATATGTAAAAATATTAGATGAAGAGGAAGACGGAAATTTTTTATGGAATACGGAAAATAATACGGGTTCATTTGAAGTAGTAATATCTGTAATAGATAAAAATGATGGAAGTATTGTCACATCAAAAACCAAAAATATAAAGGTGTATGACACTATTGATGTGACAGCTGTTTCTCTTAACGTATCGCCAAGAGCGTATAAGCTTGGATGTGGTAAGACTATTAAAATTGCAACTTCAGCACATATATTATCAAATGTAAAAAAGGAAGTGACATCTGAAATAATTGTAAAGGATGAAGCTGGAAATATTTTATTTATAGATAATAAGAAAAGTATTGGTGGATGTGAAAACAGGGAATTATACTTTGAGGAAGTAAGTTTTAAACCTGAAATAGAAAATACTACATTTCTTAATGTGACTGTAAATATAAAGGCAGACGGAAAAGTTTTGAACACGAAAACAGGTGTGATAAAAGTGTACGAGTCAGAAGATGAAAACAGAATAGACATCGATTATGACGTAAGTAGCGATTATATCTATCCTAATTCTGATGAAGTAAATGTGTCGTTTAAGTTGTCAGGAAAAGGCTTATCTGAAACTGTCAAGAGAAGACCGATGGATATAGTCATCATATTGGATAATTCGACTAGCATGCATAAAGAAGACTGGAATATGGCAATAGATGGTGCAAAAATAATAGTAGAAAATATGCAACCGCAGGACAGAGTTGAATTAAGATATATAACATCAGATAATCCTGAATTACAATTCTCAAGTGATAAAGAAAAAATATTAAATGAATTAGAAAAGAGAAAAAATAAATGGCTGTATGGAGCAACACCTGTATACAGAGCATTGAATAATAGTGTCAAAGATTTTACAGAGGAAGAACGAGACAGAGCAATTTATATTTTCACAGATGGAGTCAGAGATCACGATGATGATACTTTAAATGAGCAGGATTTAATTGATAATAAGATAAAAGTATATTCAGTTTTTATGGAATGCAATGCCTCAGCTTCAGCTGTTGCAAAAGCAACTGAAATAATGAATCATATCGCTGACTTTACAGGAGGTATGGCACTTAATGTACCTACCAATGATAAGATTGCATCGTGTGTAACAGATCTTTTGGGTGATTTATTCAAAATGGCAGGTAAAGACGTCAAACTTTCAATGACGGTTGATAAAGACATACCAATAGATAATCTTACATTTGAAACAGATCCGAATGAGGCTGTTGAAAATGAAGATGGATCAACAACTATAAGTTTTGACAAAAAATATATAAGTGTTAGTGAAGATTGGGAACTAAATCTAAAATATATACTTTCAAATCTCACATTTGATGAAAAACTTAAACTTTTAACCGGAATTGTTTTTTCGTACAAGGATGAGAACGATGAAAAAGTTGAAATAAATCTTGGAGACATCGTGCTTGATGTTGTTACAGATTATAGTGATGAAATACCGGCACTTGCTAATGAAGAAGAAAACAAAGATGATGAAGACAAGATTGTAGTCATAAAGGAAAGTGACGGATCAAAGTTTTTGTCTCACAATAAACCTGAAGTAACAGAAAAAGAACAAAGAGAACTGATTTCAGGTAATATTGCTTTATCAGAGAGTGAGGCATTTGTTGGGGATGAAATATCTGCTTATGTAGGCGTAAATAAAGAAGAAAGTGATAGAAAAACGGTTAATACAAAAGTAGTTTTAATAGACACAAAAGATTCTGGTAGTACGAAGAGTTTTGAACAGACAGTTAGTGTCTCTGATTCTGACAAATCAGAAATAGCAATAAATACAGACAATTTATATGAAGGCAACTATGTTGCAATTCTTATGGCAGATATAAACGGAGAGATGACAGCACTTGATGCTTCCGGAGTAACTTTAAACGAACATAGATATAAATTTACTGTGGAACAATCAGACGGTGGAAGCGTCAACATCAAAACAGACAATTATAAGAGTGGCGAACTTATCAATGTAAAAGCCATTGCAGATGAAGGATATATATTTGACCGTTGGGTGTCAGATGATATTGAGATTGGAAATGAGAATGTAAACAAATCTGAGATAAGCTTTGCCATGCCTGCAAAAGCTGTTAATCTGAAGGCTATTTTTGTAAAGAAATCGAGTGAAAGCGGTCTTTCAAATGAAGAAGACAAACAAGCAGATATTATTTCAAATGGTGGAAAGACAAACAATCTTCCTAAAAAGGGGAATGTGAGTGTTGGAAAAAAATCAGCAAATGATGACGGTGATACAAAAGTTACTGATATAAAAACTGCCACACGAAATAAGAATCGACATAGTTCAAACAATCAATACAATATAAATAATAACAGTAAAAAGAAAACTAATAAATCAAAAGCGCATCAGTGGGCTGAAAAGAAGACAAATGTATTTAATAAACTTACAAGTCCTTTGACAGGTGATTTTACAAGTAGAGATATTATAAGATTAGTGTTATTAATTCAGAGTATCGCATTGATAGGCATATGTATATGTTTAAAAAAAGGTCTGAAAGAAGAATTAAAATAAACGAGGTAGAAGATGTCATTAAATATGTTTAAAAACAGGCTATATAATACGATAATTGCTGTTTCATTAGTTATTGCAATAGCGGTTGTTACGTCATATGCGCCTGAAATGTTTGAAAAAAGAAATGATGGTAATACGCAGGCTTGTAATGATATAAAGTACGAAGAGCCACAGATAAGAGTTGAATCAGCAAAGAAAAGCCTTCAATTGTCTAAAACTGCAAATGCCCTAACTGTTGTTTCGTCAAAACAAGAAACCAAAAATAAAATAGAAAGGCTAGGTAAAGCCATATCGGATTTAAAGGATTCGATAAATGATGAAGTTACAGACGCAAAGAAAAAAAGCAAGTCAGACATTATTTCAAAACGAGCTGATGATTATAAGTCCAAAGTTATAGAGGGACTTGATTCAATTTCTGAAAAGATAGAGAGTTTAAATAAAAATGTAAGTTCTTTGTCTGACAAGGAAACAGAGATTCAGATAAAAGAAATAAAAAAGGAAATTGAAGATATTCAAGCAGTCGAAGTGCCGGAAGTTAAATACAATGATGAGGCACACGGACAGATTCAGGGATATAATCCATCAAATATTGTGGGTGAGCAGTTAGTAAAATCTAATATTTCATCAATGACAGAACCAACTGAAAACAAAAGCGTATCATATCTTGAACTTAATGATGAATTAAAAGAATTAGCGGATACTTTTGATACACCTGCACAGATATACGAATATGTCAGAAATAATTATATGTACAAGCAGTATACAGGTTTAAGACTTGGCGCAATTGGTACATACCAGCAGAGGGCAGGAAATGACCTTGATCAAGCAGCACTTCTTATTGCACTCTTTAGATATAAAGGATATGATGCTAAGTTTGTAATTGGAAATGTTGATATTGATATCAACAAAGCAATGAACTGGCTTGGTGTAAACACAGAGCAGGCTGCAGTAGATGCTATGTCTATGCTTGGAGTGCCTACTCAGTATGGTAAAGATGAGGAAGGAAACATAACAAAGCTCAGAATTGAGCATGTTTGGGTCAATGTTAAAGTCCCATATGACTCTTACAGAGGAGCAGGCAAAGTTTCAGGAGAAGAAATCTGGGTTGAACTTGATCCTTCTTACAAACAGTTTGAAGATGAAGTTGAGGAAAATAACTTAGAGTATTTCCTGAACTCAGAATTTGATAAGTACAACAAGTTTAATAGTGATTTGTTTGTAGAAAGTTTAGAAAATGTAGATTTTACAGACATCTATAATATAAATGGTTATACAAAAAAAGAATCCTCATGGAGAAGTGTATATACAAAAATACAGAAAGACCTTATAAAGTATAGTGAAGATAAGGAAATAAAAATAGAGGAACTTGCGGATATTCTTGGAATTAGAACTATAATAAAAGATGAATCGGGATATCTGCCGGCGAGTCTCCCTTATAGCGTCGTAGAGGCTAAATACCAATACGAAAGTTTAGATGTGTCATACATAGATACAATTGCGTTTTCTCTTCAGAGTGCTTTATATGGAAACGTATTTGCCGGAGAGTATGATGAAACTATAGAGTTTTATTCTTATGACTTATATGGACATGATGTATCGTTGGTATATGAACCTGCAACCGATGATGATAAAAGGATAATAGATTATTACGGAGGATTGTTTGTAACACCGTCTTATCTTGTAAGAGTGGTGCCTGTAGTGAAAATTGATGGGAATACTGTTTTACAAGGGAAAGCTACTATTCCGGGAACATATACAAACCTAGTTATAGATATTAAGGAGGCAGAAATTGAGCCTGTAAAAGTAGAAAACGCTTTAGTTGCAGGCGGTGTTTACGGTGTAACATTTGACTACAATACTATAAATGATAATGGTCTTGGAATAAAAGATGGGAAGGCACAGGCATGTCTTGATAAGCTTAAAAGCGGAGAGATGACAGTAACCGAAGGAACTGTTGCTCTTTCAAATATGTTAGGAAAGACGTACTTTGCTTTGTTGGATATGTATGATCAAATTATTGCACACGATTATGATGTACAATGTGGAAGATGCATAAGTGAGTGTGTTGTTGGTTATAAGCCTAAGCAGTCGGCACTTTTTGGGATACCGATTGCAATAAGTGATGGAACATTATATATTGATGTAGATACGGATACAGTAGGACTTGTATATAACAATTCAGGTGACAAATCGTTAAGTGACAATGAAAAAATGTATATGATTTCTAGCGGAATGGTGGGGTCGTACTTAGAAGGATTTGTAATGGAAGAAGCAACCGGGACTCAAGGTATTTCCTCCATATCAATTATTGCAGAGGCTAAAGAAAGAGGAATCGATATAGTAACGCTTTCTGCTGAAAATGAGACTCTGCTTGATGAATTAGATATTAATGCATCTACAAAAAGCCAGATAAAAACGGCAATTAGTAACGGAAAAGTAGTAATAGTTCCTAAAGAGGAAATGTTTTACTATGATTGGTATGGAACAGGATATATTTCATTAAATCCAGACACTGGAGAAGCTGCTTATATGATTAGCGGAGGTTTATGTGGAGGTGAATCTTTAGACTTCCCGATGACTCTGTTTGTTATTTTTGTTGCTGTTGCAGCTGTACTTGGACTGATGGCCTTTGAATATATGGCTTTGAGTGCATTTGCGGGTGTATTTAGCATTATGCTGGGAGTTACCTCTACAGGCATAGAAATACTTGATTTGTGCGTATTGATTTTGGGATTGGTAGGAGCTGGACTTGCAATGGCTGAGATGGGGTTCTTTTGCCAGGATGTCTATGACTTCTTCAAAAATCCAACTGTAAAAGATGGAATGACAATTACCACAAAATCCTTCACGGCAGTAGTATCAGCAATGATTTTTGAGTATACATTGCCAAAACTATTTCCGTCAGGTGGTTATGATAAGAAAAGGCTTTATAATAAACTGTCGCAATCTGAATTTTTTGATGATGTTATAAATGTAACTGATGATTACGTGGATGATGTTATCAAAACTGTTGACGATTATGTAGATGATATAATTGATGCAACTGACGATGTGGCTGATGATTATGTAGATGATATAATTGATGCAACTGACGATATAGCTGATGATTATGTAGATGACGTAATTGATGCAACGGATGATATAGCTGATGATTATGTAGATGACGTAATTGATGCAACGGATGATGAAACCTATACGTTTATAAAAAATGAAGATGTGCAATTATCATCAGGTATGTCCGATGATGAATTTTGGAGAACTGCGAATGACAGGTATGGTAAAGAAATAGCTAACCAAATTAATCGATTTGGTGATGAAGGAAGAGATTTACTCGAAAAATACGGAGATGATCTTGTTAGATTAATAAATGATATGTCACCTGAAGAGGCCAAACAAGCATTACAACTTATTAATGAGTATGGGGATGATGCGTTTGAGTTGCTGAAGGATGGAAAGAAGGTTGTCGATGTCAAAAACTATTTTGCTTATCCAAATTTTGGCTTATCTTTTGATGAAGTAAAATACATTAAAGAGACAGTAATAAATTACGGACAGAAGTTAAAAGATTTAGGATATAGCAATAATAAATTGGGGCCTGCGGTCGCAGGAGCATATAATAAACAAACAGGAGAAATTTATCTTGCAAATAATAATGTAAAGGGTGATCCACCTGAAATAATGTCAAAATTTATTGAAGAACGTATAAAAAATATGCCACAAGATATAGAAGAGGGGTATGTTAGAACATATGGAAAAGGCAGTCATGCGGAAGTCTATGCGGTAAATGAGCTTTTGTTAAAAAATCCAAATGTTGATATGGAAGATATAATCGTTTACGTAAATAGAACTTTGGGCTCATCGAAGCCTGTTATTGAATTACCTTTTGAAACTTGTCCACATTGTAGATATATATTGGATGGCCTAAAAATAATATCAAATAAACAATAGGAGCATGAGCAATACCCAACTATGGATAAGCAGGACGAAGGAATTTAGGACCCGGCAGAGTCAGGTAATCCTGGTAGACATGAGAGGTTTGTTACAGTAGGTGAATTTGGGAAAAAGATGAGGACTTTGTAAATCAAAAAAGAAGACGTCTCTCAAAAACATCAGAAATGGACTCAATGAAGTCACTTCATATCCAGAAAAGCTCTAGTTTTAATATATATGTAACTTATTAACTGTTTGACAAAACCTATAAATAAAGGGCTTTTTGTTAAACTTGCACTAAAAAGAATAGAGAGAATTTATAATGCGCTTATACGAATTAATACAAAATGAAGAGGCAAAAGAAAAAACTATTGAAGAGGAGTTTGCAACATCAATCAGTTTAATAAAAAATAATATTGATAAATGTCTTTCTTTTAACGAGGTAGTTAAAAGTGGGAGGGAGTTTAACGAGGAACTTTGTTGGTCTGGCGAGTATGGACAACAGGTTTATGTAGGTGAAATGGAAGAAGGAGGTGTACCATTCGAAGGGATTTTGTACGAATATAAAAATGGGAAAATATGTTATTATTCTGATCATGTAGATGGTTATGATAGTGGAGAGTTTGTTGAATTTTATGATTCTGGAGAACTACAGAGCTATGCTATTATGGATTTGGGAGCAAGCGATGGAGCGTTTATTGAATGGTATAAAAATGGAAAGATAAAAAAAGAGGGATTTACCAGATATGGTGTGAGGTTGATAGAACGCAAATATGATGAACTAGGAAATCTAATAAATGAAAAGAAAGTAACAGATGAGGAGAGAAAAAGATATTACGAGTGGAAGAAAATATATGGGGACTAATAGGATTGAGGAATATAACAAAATTCAAAAGGACTTATTCGAAAGAATGA
>JAEELL010000036.1 GCA_016282745.1 Lachnospiraceae bacterium | reverse complement strand
TGTAAGTGGTAAACTAAATTCCATAGAAACTGGCAATTAATTTTCCATAGTTTTCAATCAAATATTATTCCGTGATATACTTTGTCACGGAGGTGAAGAAAGGATGATTAATTGGATGATTTATGGGAAAATCCAAGAATACAAAAGAAACGGACTCAATAAGAGCCAGGCCGCAAGAAGATTGGGGGTTGATTACAAGACTATTTTAAAATATTGGGATATGTCTCCGGCAGATTATACAGAAGCCGAACATAATTCTAAAAAGCGAAGAAAAAAAGCTGATACATACAAAGATTTTGTTGTGGAATGTCTAAAAAGATATCCGGATATGTCGGCAGCTCAGATTTACGACTGGATTAAGGAACGAAACTGTCTGGAAACTTTGGATTTTAAGAAGCGTGCTTTTAGGAGTTATGTTCAGGAAATACGTAAAGAATACGGAATCTCAAAGCCTGTATCCACTAGAGATTATGAAGCTGTTGAAGAACTTCCGATGGGTCAGCAGGCACAAGTCGATATGGGAGAAATTAAGATTGAAACCTCAACCGGAAGATACAGAAAAGTGTATTGTTTTGCAATGGTGCTTTCGCATTCCAGATACAAGTTTATATGGTGGCAGTTAAATCCGTTTACCACGGATACTTTTATAACAGCCCATATAAAAGCTTTTGAATTTTACGGAGGACGCCCACGAGAAATCGTATATGATCAGGATAAAATTCTTGCAGTCAGCGAAAATCAGGGAGATATTGTTTATACGGAAGGGTTTCAGAATTACATAAACGAAATCAGATTTGATGTATTTCTATGTCGAGGAGCAGATCCGGAATCAAAAGGGAAAGTTGAAAATGTAGTTAAATATGCAAAACACGGATTCGCAGAACATAGAATATTGCACGATATAGAGAGTTTCAATGAAGAATGTATTGCATGGCTTAAAAGAACCGGAAACGCGGAAGAACATGGAACAACAAAAAAGATACCGGCAGAAGTATTCGCCCTTGAAAAAGAATACCTCCTGCCAGTACCTAATTACAGTTTCACTACTGCTGATGAAAGTATAACCTATCAGGTCAGAAAAGACAACATTGTTTTGTATAAAGGCAATCGTTACAGAGTTCCGAAAGGAACATATTGCCCTGGGAAAAGGGTATATATGATTGTTGCAGATGATATGATATCGATTACTGATTGTCTTACAGGAGAAATATATGCTACCCATCCTCTGTGTCATGAAAAAGGAATGCTGATTGGGCACAAACGCAATTACAGAGATAAAAGCAAAAGCCTTTTGGAACAGGAACGTATGGTTGAAGAACTGTTTGAAAATGATGAACTGATAAGACCGTTTCTTAAACATATCCATGAAACAAGACCTCGATACTACCGTGATCAGTTGGGAGCTATTCGCAGGTTGTTTGAGAACAGAAGCGTGGAGTCCGTTAAAAGAGGACTCAGATATTGCACTGAGAATGAACTATATTCAGCCGGTGATTTAAAATCCAGTATTATTTATCTGGAACAACTCTTTTTAGAAAATGAAAAAGATAAAAAGAATACAAAACCATCTCTTCCCGAGAAATATCAGGGGAATCGTGTAGAAATCAGGGATTTAAGCATATATGAAGAGGCAATGAGAAGGAGTGTTGTGAATGGATAATCTGCAGGAAATAAAGGCATACGCTTCAACGTTAAGCCTTATACATACAAAAAATGAATTGGAACATCTGATTCATGAAGCTGAAAGTAAAGAGATAAGTTATACAGAGTTTTTGCTCGAAATTCTTGGCAGCGAAATAAAACATCGTCAGGATAAGGCAAGAGAAAGGAGAATCAAGGAAGCCGGTTTTCCCTATCCGAAATATCTGAAAGATTTCGATTTGAATTTCTGTCATTCATTAACAAGGAAGCAGTTAAATCAGTTATCGGAGCTTAACTGGATTGATGGTATATACAACTTAATACTGTCCGGCCCGCCGGGAGTCGGAAAAACACATCTTGCAATAGCACTTGGATATCATGCATGTGAAAATGGATATCGCGTCAGCTATACAACCATGCAGTCGCTTATGCAAGTGCTTAGAACCTGTGAAATAGACCGTCGCAGCAAAGCTAAGATGAACCGGATACACAAATCAAATCTGTTGGTGGTGGATGAAGTCGGTTATCTGCCAATCACATCAACAGAAGGAAATCTGTTCTTTCAGTTGATATCAGGGCTGCAGGAACAGACATCCATTATAATAACAACGAATAAAGGATTTGAGGAGTGGGCGGAATTTTTGGATGATGCTGCACTGGCGACAGCAATCCTAGATCGTTTGTCATATCGTTGTGACAGAATTCAAATGTGTGGAAAAAGCTACCGTTTGGAAAATCGAAAATCATTTTTGAAAAAAGAGGATCTTACTGATGAAATTTAATAAATATCTACCAAAAGAAACACGCGAACTATTGGAAAAGCAATATAAAGAATATATAAAGGTCACTCCTATGACCAAAAAAGAGCAACGTGCAGTTCGTGAATGGGTGAAAGACGGTCACAGTGTTTATGAAAATCCCAGTGAAGCATGGCATGAAGGGCAGGTGCCGGTGGAGTTCCTGTCAGTTTACCGAGATGAAGAATACATCAGACAGCATACAAAAGGGATGAATTCTGAAGATGCAAGAAGGTTTGCGTTAGAATACTATGGTTGGCTAGACGAAGAAGAACTTCCTGTGTTAGGTAGTGAAACAGATATAGGATTTGATTTTCAGATAACTGAAAATCAAGAACTGCCATTTCAATAAAAAACTATTCCCACGGAGCAATCCGCTGGAATAAAAAAATATGGAAAATAAAATGCCGGTAATTATGGAAAAATAATTGCCAAAATTTATGGAAAAGTACTTGCCATTTACAGAAGACTTTCAAATAATTGTTTCAACGAAGAATTATTTAGGAAAGTCTGTTTCGAAAGCGTTTGTATGTATTGAACCGTGGAAATTGTTAGAAGGCTTAAGCAATAGGTTAAGTAGAAGAATAAATATCGTTCCATCTACAATAAGCAAACATTTAATGGAAGAGGGGCCAATATTAGCAACTGATAAACCGATTGAGAATATTCCGAAGGGACAAAAGAGTGTTATTGATAAAGCCTTAAATGAACCTGTTTGTGTGGTATGGGGACCTCCGGGGACTGGAAAGACACATACAATGTCAGAACTTGCTATTAACTTTTTGAAACAGAATAAGAAGATTCTTATTGTATCGCATAGTAACGTATCCGTTGATGGTGTAATCAAAAAAATATATGAATTACTTAAAGAAAGAACTGAAGAGAGTCTTTATCAAAATGGGCGTGTTTTGCGTTATGGATATGTGCGTGATGAGGAAATAGCAAATAACAAGTATATTAACTCTTTTATGTTCGCGTTGTCAGAAGACAAACAGAATTCAAAGAAATTAAAGGATTTACAATCTGAGTATTCAGTAATAAGAAAAACAAAAGGCATCCAGTCTGAACGATTGATAGAAATTCGAAATGAAATAAAGAAGATTCGAATGCATATAAAAGAAAAGGAAGAGAATTGTGTTCGAAATGCAAGCGTTGTTGCAACTACAATATCAAAAGTTGTTATTGATAAGATTTTCGATGAGAATATGTATGATGTTGTGATGTTTGATGAAATAAGTATGGCTAATGTCCTACAGGTTTTGTGCGCTGCAACCTATGCAAAAGAACATATTGTTTGTGTTGGTGACTTTATGCAATTAGCACCAATTGTACAATCTGAAAGAGCAAAAGATTTAAAGGAAGATATTTTTACTTATCTAGGAATAAACAGAGCTGGAAAGCCATATTATCATCCTTGGTTAGTAATGCTTGATGAACAGAGAAGAATGCACCCTGATATTGCTAATTTTTCAAATAAGTATATATACAAGGGAATGTTAAAAAATCATGAATCAGTATTGGTAAGTCGAAATGACATAATTGAAAAAACACCGTTTAGAAATAATCCGGTGAATATATTAGATTTGACTGGTAGTTATTGTGCAGCAACAAAAAATGTAGATAATTCAAGATTTAATATTATGAGTGCTACAATTTCTTTTGCGACAGCTATAAAAACGAATGAGAATATAAATAGTGTAAGTATTATAACTCCATATGCAGCACAAACGAGGCTTGTTAGAGCTTTAATTTTGGATTATCGAGATGGTGATGCAGAGAGAACAAATGTAAGATGTGCTACGGTTCATCAATTTCAAGGAACAGAAAGTGATGTGATTATTTTTGATTCTGTAGAAAGCTATCCTCATTTAAAACCAGGTTGGCTGATGAGTAAAGATAGTAATGCAATAAAAAGATTAATAAATGTTGCAGTCACAAGAGCTAAAGGAAAGCTCATTACAATTTCAAATGTCAGATTTTGGGAAAAAATATATAGCAAAAGTGATCATACGTTATATAAATTATTAGATTATTCTAAAGACAAAGGTAAATGTTATAGTCACTTTGACGATAGTGGAAAACTAGAGATGGTAATTGACAATCTTTCATTGAAAAAGATGATTGATTTCTATACAGAATATACTGACTGCTTCGAGTCGTTTATTAAAGAAGTGGAAGGGGCAAGGTCAAATATCATAGTATCGCTACCATCAGGAAAATTGGAAGAATCCCATGCAAATAAGATGCATGCTGTCTTGAAAAATGCAATTAAAAAAGGAATAAGAGTATCAATAAAAACAAACGGATATAGTGATTTGCCAAATGAATGGAAAACAATTGCTGAGAGTACAGAAGATGCAGTTTTCCCACTTGTAATAATAGATGATCGTATCACCTGGTATGGAATGCCCCTAGCAAAATGGAATTTTAAGGATAAAAATACAGTTTACAATAGCGTGGTCAAAATTGCATTTAGAATTAAAGGTGAAAGAACTGCCGAATTAATAAAGTCTTTGGCATCCTTGGAATATACTAAAGTAAATGGAACTAAAGAAATAATGGTTCCAAAAGAAAATAATACGAAAAAGAGCGTGGGGTTTGCTAATTACGTTAAAGATACAGAAGAATGTAGTAAATGCAAAGCACCATTATCACTTGCAAAGGGTAAATCAGGAAAGTCATATATGAAGTGTACCAAGTGTGGAAATACAGAGTTGATTACAAAGGAATTATTAAATAATTATATTGGTCTGAAAGGTGTGACATGTCCTCAACACAATTGCAGAGTGTACGCTGGTTTAAGTAAATATGGAATATATGTAAAGTGCAGTGCAGGTCATTATCTAAAACCAGATGAAATATAGGTAATCAGGAATAGTTATGCCTAGAAAGGAACATAGATGGGAAATTTCTTTGCAAAGAACGTTAAAAATGAAGAAATTCGTAAAGAAATTGAAAAAATGGAGAATCAGGTATTTGCCATGAGAGGGATTCTTAATGCATTTTATGATAATATGGATAAGCTTGATTGGAGCAGAAGAAATCCGTCAACTCTTCCAGCGGATATCTTGTTCTTGGAAGGCTTTATTACAGATGATATGTATTTTGAGTTTGAACATATCGGAAGAGACTTCCTTAATCATTGTTATGACAGACTTGAAGAGTTTTCCAATGTAGCCTGGTATGAAAATTGTGATAGCAGGTTTGATGAACCGGCTCAAGCTACAGATAAAAGAATTCTTAGGCTGATTTTGAATGGTTCGAAGATCAATGATGAGTATTGTATTGCTTTATTAAAATACTTATATAAAACATATTACAGGCAAGAGTACAATCAATTAAAGCGTTTTAATAAGATAACTGCAAAAGATATAGAAAATCTTAAGCCTCTTACAAATGCTGAGGATTATTGGTTTGTAGCAAGAACTTTGGTTATGAGCAGAATTCTTGGGATAGAAATGGCCGATAATTGTGTACTAATGTATATGATGCTAGATAGTTTTTATAACGAAGTGTACAAACCTCAATATGTAATACCTTCATTGGAACGTAAAGATGTTTTTGATGAGTGTAGTGAGCAGTTTGACAAATGGGTAAATGAGAATAAGCATCTTGGCCCTATCAGAGCTGTTAAATTATTACGTAAAGATCTTAAGTTTATAGAAGATTGTTTAGCTGCAGAAATGTATCCGGTAGATTATTTCTACAAAACGGTAGATGACGCAGAATACTTGGATTGGTCGATTATTAAGACTATGGAATTGTTAAAGACGCTACATCCAAAGATTGATTATTCTTTTGAAGAGGTTCAGCACTATACTGCTTTATATATGCTGGTCAACTCAATTGTTAGCATATCCGATAAGTATGATTTCCAAATGGAAATGTTATTAAAGGAAAATCCAATTGAGGTAGATGAAGAAAACAAAGTTCTGTTTAATCCGGAAAATATAGTTGTGAGTAGTTTAGCAAACAAACCTAAAACAGAAGATAATGCCGTAAAAGCTCTAGCAAATGTTGCTCCAGTTAAAAGCGGAGAAATCAAAGAGGAAGAATTATTAAAAGAGATTGCTGAACTAAGAAATCGACTTAATAAAAAGGAACAGCAGTATTCTAATTTAACTAGCTTGTATAATGAAGCAAAGCGCTCAAAGTCTGAGTTTGATCAGTTGTTTGAAAAGTATAATAAGGATCGTGAGGAACTTATTGCACTTCGAGAATATGCATATAAATCAAAACAGGAATATGAGATGCCTTCAGAAGTTTCTATTGCGGAGATGAAGGAATTTATTAAGCAAAAAGATATTGTTATCATTGGCGGACATACTAATTGGCTTACTAAATTGAAAGAAGAGTTTCCTAATTGGATTTTGGTCAGTATAGAAGGGTTCAAACAGGTTGATGGAAAACAGTTAGAAGGACGTGATAAAGTATATTTTTACACAGACTACATAAGTCATACATCATATGGAAAGTTTATTTCTGAAATAAGAAAAAAGAAGGTTCCTTTTGGATATATCGGAAATCTTAATATGGAAGCGGTTGTTAGACAGATTTACAAGGATTTGAATGATTCTAAGAAGCAGTAGAGGTGTTATTTTGGCAAAGGTTTATATAGAGAAGCACGATAAGAACGTTGAAATGAATTTAGAGATTTGTAGCACGTATTTTTCAATAGATGCTGTTAAAACATATGACATAAGTGACAACGAATGGGAAGTTATCAGACCGTTTGTTGAAAAAATATGTGACGGTGTAGCCAAGAAATATACCGGTATCAAAGTGCAGGAGAGTTCATTTGATTTATTACTGATAGAAGATGAAAAGGATTGGGGAATTCTTGCTGAATCGGAGAATTATTTTATTGTAAGGGACAATGAGGATGCTTCGATATATAGGAAACCTGATTGCAGGCGAATCGCCTGTGTGGGCGATTTTTATGGAGAACCAGAGGATGCATATATAGATCCTGAGGAGCGATTCTGTATTACAGTCGGATGTGGAATCATCAAATACAATCTCCAAGATCCTTTTGAAGAATATATGTATGACTGCGATACTCTTCAGTGGATTGAAGTAGGACGAGACGGCGA
>JAEELL010000001.1 GCA_016282745.1 Lachnospiraceae bacterium | reverse complement strand
TATTCTTGGATTTTCCCATAAATCATCCAATTAATCATCCTTTCTTCACCTCCGTGACAAAGTATATCACGGAATAATATTTGATTGAAAACTATGGAAAATTAATTGCCAGTTTCTATGGAATTTAGTTTACCACTTACACTAATGCATTTTGTATTAAGGTTACTGAAAATCTCCACTTGTATTATCAATGAAATATGATAGATCTTTTATCACACTTACCATATCTCCTCTTTGATGCAATTCTAAAATTTCTTCCCGATTCATCCACTTTACTTCGGCGACTTCATCCGTCAACGCTTCTGATAACAGAACGGGACCGCCAACGCATTCCCACTTAAGAGGAAATGTCTTTTTCTTCTCACTTAGCTTCGTCATCAAGTATTGTCCCTTAGAATTACGGATCCAGATATGAACAACAAGATGATATCCGTTTTCCGGCAGTTGGCTTCCACGAATGTGCTCTCCTATAATTTCACCATCCAGATTATATAAGTCCCATATTTCCATTTTCACATCTCCTCCATTCGCCGTCTCAAAAATCTTCCTAAACAAGATATATATTAAAAGTTAATATCTTATAACATTAGGACACCTTAACACCATGTACACTATAATACCATATCAAAGTTACCAATTCCATCATTCACAAAATCTTAAGCAGCAGAATATGTTATTTGATTACATCAAAAAATCCGCCCAAGTAAGGCGGATTTTTTTCTATTATTAGCAGTAAATCTTTGGTAAAAAAGCTGATTTCCTTATCGACTACAAAAATCTTTTATATCACTTTCAGTTGCATCATTTAATCTCTTTCCATCTATTATATTTAATTTTGGATACCATCCCTTCAAATCAGAAAGACTCTTATCAATACTGCTTGATCCGGATGTACAGAAAGTATGAATTGTAGCATCACTCAAATCATATTTTTCCAGATATGTCTGTATAATACGAGGAACTGTTCCCCACCAAATAGGATGTCCCAAATATATAACATCATATTCAGTTGTTGCACTTAGATCATTACTGATTTGTGGTCTTGCAGCATCATCGTTCTGTTCCTTATTAGCGCGACAATTATCATCGTTATAATTCAAATCAGCATCTGTATAAGACTGTTCCGGAACAATCTCAAATATATCAGCATTTGTTTCTTTCGCAATCATCTCGGCAATCACTTTTGTGTTTCCGGTTCCGGAAAAATAAACAACTGCTATTTTACCGCTATCCGGCTCATCATTTTCTGCCTCAGCATCTTTTGATTCTTGTGTAGATTCTGATGTAATTTCTTCAGATTCTACAATCACACTTTCAGTTTCAGACTGTTTTGCATTGCTCTTTTGCGTATCCAAATCTTTCGATGATGAACCACAAGCTGTTAACATAGCAATGATAAAAACAGCAATCGCAAGAAATGATAATTTTTTCATATTTTCAAGATTACCAAACATTTCAATCACCTTCCTATTTTAATTTTCCATATTCTTCATCACTTACCGGTTCTAACCATTCATTAGAACCATTTTCTCCGGGCACCTCGATGGCAAGATGGCTAAACCATGAATTAGGTGCTGCTCCATGCCAGTGCTTGACACCTGTAGGAATATTAATACAATCACCCGCCTTCATTTCTACTGCAGCTTTGCCTTCCTCCTGATAATATCCTCGTCCGGCAACACATACTAATATCTGTCCTCCACCTTTATCTGCATTATGTATATGCCAGTTATTACGACATCCAGGCTCAAATGTCACGTTAAAAATGCCCACCTGATTTGTCGATACAGGTGCAAGGAAACTTTTTCCACTAAAATACTGTGCGAAACCATCATTTGGTGCTCCAATCGGAAATACCATCTCTTTTGCATGTGCTCTCATAGCCTCATCTTCATATGGCAAGTCACCTTCATTCAACTCCCATACTTCTTTTGCAAGATTAAACACTGCCCATCCCTTAGGCCATCCGGCATAAAATGCAACATGAGTTATAATTGCAGCAATCTCTTTTTGTGTCACACCATGATTCTTTGCATTCTGCAAATGATATTTAAGTGATGAATCCGTAATGCCTGAAGACATCAGTGCCACTACAGTAATAATACTTCTTGTCTTTACATCAATCTCCTGATTATTCCAATTCTCACCAAATAAAACATCATCATTAAAATGTGCGAACTCCGGTGCAAATTCACCCAACTGATTTCTTCCCGCTGTCTGTACGATTTTTTTCTCCATCTGTGTTTCCTCCTCTATATTTAGACTTGCTTCTCTTGGAGGACATTTTTTCTCTTTTTCTTCTTTCATTCTGTCCTCTAAATTGATAATACAAAATTTTCAAACTACATATAATCACTTTGCATATTTTCCGTTTTTAATCCACACCTGCTCAGTAGTTCTTGCTGCAGGTGTATTCTGTGCCATAACTCCCGACAGGAAATGTGGTTCATAGAGTTCTTCTAACGCTGTTATTTCATCATCAGATAATTTTAAATCCACCGCCTTTACAGCTCCCTCGACATGGCTTATCTTTGTTGAGCCTACAACAGGAGATGCAACCTTCGTAAGTAACCATGCAAGCGATACTTCTGTCATAGATACATTATGTGCATCAGCGATTTCACATACCCTTTCAATTACTTTTGCATCCTTGTCAGCAGATGCATCATACTTTAACTTGGCATATGCATCCTGCTCTAAGCGCCTTGACGTCTCGCCGGGTCTTTTTGATAAACGGCCCGCAGCAAGTGCACTATAAGGTGTAAGTGCAATATTTCTTTCGTCTGCATAGACCTTCATTTCACGCTCATCTTCACGCATAATCAGATTGTAGTGATTCTGAACAGAAACAAATTCAGGCCAGCCGTTTTCTTTTGCAATTGCATTTGCTTCTGCAAGTTGCCATGCAAAACAGTTTGCAATGCCAATCTGTCTGATTTTACCTGCCTTAACGCCTTCTGCTAAACCTTCTAAATATTCCTCTACAGGAGTATTCCAGTCCCACATATGATAAATATACAAATCAACATAATCCATTCCAAGATGAGACAGACTTGTATCTAAGCTTTTAAGTAAATGTTCTTTGCCTAAGATACCCTGTGCGATATCCTCCTGAGATCTTGGAAGAAACTTTGTAGCAATTACTACCTCATCTCTTTTTGCATATTCTCTGATTGCCTTTCCAAGATATTCCTCACTTGTACCGGCCTGATATGCAATCGCCGTATCATAAAAATTAATTCCAAGTTCCAAACCTCTTTTGATAATGGATTTCGATATTTCCTCGTCAACCGTCCAGCTGTGCTGACCGGTCGCAGCATTACCAAAACCCATGCACCCCATACATATACGAGAAACCTTTAAATCTGTTTTTCCAAGTGTTACATATTCCATTCCTTTACTCCCCTTTCAGTTTTCTTGCCAAATTTTCCAGTGTATCAACTATTTTCCGCTCTTCTCTGCTTAATGATTTGTACACTTCGCTTTCTTTCTTATAAAGTTCAGAAAGAACACTGTCTGCATACTTCTTTCCACTTTCTGTAAGAACAATGGACATCTCTCTTCTTTTTCCCTTAATTGGAACAAGTTCTACATATCCATCCTTCTGGATATCTTTTATTACTGTATTTACAGTTGTTTTTGGTAACTCCCAGTCATTACTGATTTCAATCTGTGTATGGGGATTTCCATCATTCAGTGCATACAAAACCCACAAAAGAGCAGATGAAATATTACTCTTCTTTGCAAACTCATCATAAAATGAATCAACATGATAAAGTGCTCTTCCAAAATTGTAGAAAAAACTTCTTGAATTCATACTATACTCCTTTTTTATAATACGATGTCGTACTTTTATAATAATACGGTTTCGTATTTTTGTCAATATAAAAGCAACTGACTTATTCCTAAATCAGCTGCTTTTATTGCAAATATACAAATATCACTTTTTAGTTTTTTTCTAAAACAGCGACAACTGTTCTACAACTTCTATATGCGAAGGAACAATCACATCAGGGGTATTGCCTTTTTTGTGTTCAACCTTCATATATTGCTTACCGGTCCTTAATCTTGAGTCAATGAGATTCAAAACATAAATATTATCAAACCTGTTATAAATAGTATCTCCTCCAAGTCCGCTTAAACAAATAAGCTGAGTATTTGCTTTTTTTGCTATATCCATTAATGGCTTCAATAAATGTTCTGCATTTGTCTGCGCAAAAGGATTGTCCATAATAAGGACTTTACCTTCATTTCGTTCAGCGAATAAATCTGTTTCATCTTTTCTCATAAAATATAATAGACTTGATAAAATAACAAATGCGGATAAAAAGCCCTCTCCACCGGAGTTTTTGGCAACTTCTGCCCATGTAATCGGATATTCACGTTGTTCCTCAATCTTATATAATTTTATTTCTACATTATTTATTCCAATAATCATGTCATACAAATTTTTTGTAGTAATTTTGGTTCCGATAAATTCATGTGGATTTTGATTTTTATCAAATAATTCCATTGATCTAGCTGTTATATCATCAATAAAATCAACTAATTTTACACGATATAAGTTTTGATTTTCGTTCCATTCCGGCAAATTTATTTTCAACATTTTTACAGAACGTTCCCTTATTTTGATTGTAGAATTTCCATCAATTCTTCCAAGATTAATATGAACTTCATTCACATAATCTTCCATCAATTCCACAATCTTTTCCTTTTCTTTTTCGATAATTGAAATATCAACTTCTATTTTTTCCATTAGGCTGTCATATGACTGTATTGTTGTTTTCAGCTGTTGTAAAACCATTGTTGCATCATCTGACAATTCAATCATCGTTTCGATTGGTTTTCGGTAAAACTCTTCTTCAAATTCTTCCATTCTGACTATCTGATTAAGAATGCTAACAAGATTATCTTTTGCCTTCCTCATCTTTTCTTCACACTCTCTATAGTCTCTTAATAATATTCCTCTCCAATCACTCAGTTCCTTTCGGCTCATACTTAAGAAATCAATATTATCAAGAGTATTATTTTCGACTTTAAGATAATTAAATTCAGATAACGATGTCAAATTAGTGTCAAAACTCTGCCAACGTTTTTCTAAATTATCCAGTTCACTCTGCAGCTGTTCACGCTCATAAATCAGTTCTTTTTTTACTTTATCAAAATCCTTATCCTTAATCTCAGATTTGTCGAGCGGTTCATTCTTACAACACTTTTTTTCAATTTTTTTAACACACTCATTTATATTATTATCTAATAGTCTAAGTTCAATGTTTTCGTTATTGATTAATTCCTTTTTAACATCAATTTTTCTGTTCAAATCTTCTATTAATATTTCCAAATTATTTTCTTCTTCCACGGTAAACACAACGTTTTTAATTTGGAGATAGTCACAAGAATACTTATTCATCTGTCGTTCCAATTCTTTTTTTGCAATGTCATACAACTCCAACTGTTTTTGCATTTTACTTTCCAGGCTATGTATTTCTTTTGTCATTCCTTGAGTTATAGCATTATATCTTGCTTCTAATTCAATTATACTCATCTTGCTTATCTGTTCATTATGAGACGACCTTACTTCCTCTTTAATTTCAGAGACATTAGCATTCTTTGCCAACTTATCGTCACCAACTATTTCTGTATATTCTGAATATTTTCTAATTGAATCTCCTAGTTCTCTCTCCTCATTTAACAATGCATTTGCTTTCATATGCAATTCTTTTTCTTCTACTTGCATTTTTTCAATTCTGCCTTCTGTAAGTTTCTTCTGCTCTTCTCTTTTTCCTAACTCCCTCTTCTTCATTTCAAGATTTTCGCAAAACTCAACATATTCTCCATATGCATCACATATGTTTTCAAAATCACTATTTCGTTGTTGTAAAATATTAATATTTTTATATAATTCTTGTCTTTTCTTATCAGCATCATCACGACTGTCTTTACAATTATTTATTTTCTCAAGTGTGACAACTTTCATTTCTGACGCCTCTGATAATTGTTCCGCAAGTATCTCTATTTGTTTTTGATTATTTTCATACAGACTTTTTGTCACTTGCTGATTCCTGATTTTTTCCTGACGTTGATAATACTCGTTATATTCACATTCTCTAACCTGTAGGTCATCCATTCTCTTATCAATTATTCTCTTTGTATATTCAATTGAATCAGCAAGACTGTTCTCATCCAAAAGTTGTTCATTAAACAATACATAAAACTTTATATTACCTAAATCAATAACATTGTTATGCTCCCTGTCTTCTATATGGTCAAGCTGTTCTCTTACAACTATAGGAATTGGAAATGAAGTATATACCTCTCCTGTGCTCTGTTTAAGTTTTTCCACTTCCTGATTCGACATTATAACAGAATAAGGAAGCATAGGATTAGATTTGATTAGTTTCTTATTTTTTTCCTCAGAATAACCATTTTTCTTTATCCACTCCATTCCATAGACTATATTTAGTCCAAGTTTCTGAAATTCTTCTTCTATTTTTTCAGGTATCTCAATTACTTTTCCATTTATCAGATTGTCTAATTCTTTTTTTAATGCTTCGATTTCTCTTTCCAAATTTTTTCTATAATTTTCTATTTCTTTTAGCTTTCGCCCTGAAACCAACATTATTTTGTCAAAATCAAATAAATCATTATCATCCATATTTAAATATTTAATAATACTGCTTCTTTCTGATAATTCAATATTATATTTTTCATTCAATTCCAATGCTTTTTGCTTTTCCATCTCTAACTTGTTTTCTTCTTTTTCGTAATCATCTCTGGTACGTTCAAGTCGATGTATTTGTTCTTTGAGATTCTCAATTTCTGTAAGTACTCTAACATATTCCCTCTTATTTTCTTCGTACTCCTTATTGTATTCTTTTTTCTTAATCTCAAGAAATCCCGGTTCATAATATCCAAGAATATTCCTTATAAGAATATTTCCATAACCTTTATTAAATCTATCTTCTGACTTTGAATAATTATTAATATTCCCCTGAATATATCCTATTTCTTCACTTATAGTTCTAATATGATTATCACAATCCACTATGCTATTCTTTGCTGACTGTATTTCCACCAGGATATTCTCTATATTCTTATCGTTATCCGCCATCTTTTCTTTGTTTTTTGCATATTTTGAATTGTAATACTCATATAACCTATGACCGATTGAATTTCTCTCAGGAATCAATTCTTTATTTTGTAACTTTGACACTTCAAGTTGCTGCTTAATTTCTTCAACTTCCTGTTCTTCTCTATATACTGCATCACGTTGTTTAGCACAAAGCAATATATGCAACTTATTCTCTCTACTGTTCTTATCCCTTTCAAGATCATCCTTTTCAAATTCAATCATATCTCTATTAGACAAATGAAACTTTTGTTCATCATTCAAAGAATAGTATTCGATTGATAATTTTTCATAATCTACGAAATCTATCTTCTCATTAATCTCACCTATCCTCTCAAAAGTCTCTTCTTTTTTTATTTCTGTACTTTGCTGAAGTTTCTCAAGAATATTAATAAAAGAACCTATTTCAGATTCTTTATTTGCTTTTTCTTCTCCTTTTTCCAGATACACTTTGCCCTTTTCTTCAATTATTTCAGCTTGCTCTTTAAATATATTTATAGTATCTCTTCTCTGAATCTTAGACTGATTGTCTCTATATTGCTCTATATATTTTTCGGTTATGTTCTCAAACTCTTTTATCCTATTTTTATCTTTATTTAGTTTTTCTTCTACCGTTTCCAAAAACCACTTTTCAACAAGTCCCCTCTCATCTTTACAATCTTCAAACAGATTAGACAAACCTGATTCTTGCAAGTTTATCTTCTTAATGATTGATTCCCATTCTTTATAGTCAATCTGATATTCTTTTATCTTTTCAAAATATTGCTTCTGCTGTGACGAATTATTCATATCATAATATGAGAATTGGAAATCACTATCTTTTTTATATTCCTCAAATAACTGCTTGCAGGAAGCATAATTTTTAAGTATTATTTCCTTTTTTCCTTTTTCCACTACAGGGAGATTGTGGATATCAACAACGCATGGTTCTCTGTATTCACTCACAATATTGATAATATCCAGGTTATTACTTTTCTCATCACCTACATCCTGATTTTTCCTAACCATCATTCCCGTGAGTACGTATCCTGCACCCTGTTCGAGAATCCACTCAACTAAAATAAAAGTCGGCTTAGAAGTCTTAAAATAACTCTCAAAAAGTCTGTCTTTTGTGTCTCTATATCTCTTATGAACAAACGGTGCCAACATCATTTGCACAAGTACTGATTTTCCTCCTCCGTTTCTCAATGAAAGAAACGTCGATTCCGCATTCATAAAAAAAGTCTCGTCGTCAATTTTAATCGTGTCATTATTATAATTTAAATTAATAAATCTAAATGCATTTATTTTACTCATTACTCTCTTCTCCTAATACTTTGAGTATCCTATGATAATTATTCTTGTTTAGTAGATTCCAATCCATAAAATTATCAAGTTTCTTCGTTGTCTTAATCATTTCATCCTGCTCAACGTAATCAATCAACCCCTGTTTCTGCAGAAAAATCAAAATATTATGTAACAACCCTTCTTTTGTCGTTTTTGCCCTTGAACCTCTTTCATCTGATTTTAGAGATTCATAAGCCTCTAATATATTTGTAAAAGCAATTCCGTCTTCCTCAACTTTATTATCTGATTCTTCAAGCCTTGCTACTCCCGCTTTCAATCTTTCTGATATTCTATTCTGAAGTTCACCTACTCTGATATAATCTCTTGTCTTGCTAGTACTTCCCTGTCCATCATAGAATTCTACCAATAATGTCAATATAACAAATTGAGATAAATAATAATCCTTGTCTGTTGCATTAGACTTGCATAATACAGCCTTTAACTGTGCCTTTGAGAAACCCAGATAATTGTTTTCTTCCCTTGGAATTAGATAAATAGTATTACCGTATCTTTCGATATTGCTACCGGCTACTTCTCCCTGAGATTTGACAAGATTTTGTATTTCTTCATTTTCGCTGTATGATTTGTATAACACTCTGTCATCATCTTCTCTAAGTTCATGATTCTCGAGAAGATAATAGAATATTTCCTGACTCATTCTTATATTTTCAAATTCGTATGCCATAAACTATTATTCCTCCCTAACTAACCTTATTAATACATTTGAACATATTATATTTTTTCTTTTACCTTCTTCACTCATTACATCTTCAAATACTATTTTTTCATCATTATTAGTTCGATATGTTTCAATCCTAACCACATTTTCATTTTGTGGTAATTTATCAAGAATCTGAAGTATCATCTCATTTAACTGAAAATCTAATGATGCATCCTTGATGTACTCACTTCGCTCTTTTTTTAGTTCAATAATATCAATAACCTGATTCTTAATCAGTTCAATCATTATCTCCCTGAATATTTCCAATGTCGGTATCAATATATCTGTCAAACCATCTTTTATTGATATTTCTTTTATCTGTGATAATTCAACTCCCATTTCACAATCTGCAGCTTCCAACAGGTAAGAGAGACTTTTCTCATATTGCAATAATTTCTCAGCTCGTTCTTTTTCTCTCTGCTCATACCAGTCATCTTCATCAAAATCAATTACTTCAACTGAGTCTTCTTCCTCTTTCTTTTTTACTGTTTTCTGCAACTCAAAAGTTTTGTTTATGTTGTACGTTTTGACTACATCTCTGTTAAATAACGGCCTTAAGAAATAATCAATATTATCCAAGGCATCCGGTTTTTCTAATACTTTTTCGTATAAATCTCTGCCAATGGAAAATCTGCTTATCATAGACATCTGAGACAAGGCTTCCAATTCATCTGTATAGACCATTTTCAAGTCAAAATGACTGTTTAATATTCTCTGATGTTCATCTATAGTTCTATTAAGATATGTTTCAATTTCACGAAGATTATTTAACTTTTCTTCATCCCTTTCATTCAATCTCTTTACGTTGATATTCTCTTCTTCTAATTCTTTTGCTCTGGACTTAACCATCTCTCTATAATTATTAAACTTTTGTTTTGTATCACTTATAGTCTCCAGATTTTCTTCAAGAATTTCTTTATAATCTTTTACTGAATAATTCAGTGCATTTCTTCTAATCTGACTAATTGCTTCCTGTATTTTTTGCAACTGAATTCGCATAAGATTAAATACATTTTTTATTTCGTCAACCGCCTTATCATAACTCTGTTTTTCAAGATGCATCTGAAAAATCATCTCATGTATAGTCAGTTTCATATTATTTTCTATTTCAAGTGTGGATAAAATAAGATTATAACCATCATCAGTAAGATAATAAGATGTTCTCTTTAGTTCTCCATCAATATATACAATCCTATTGGCAACGTAACTTATATTTGTAATATGATATGCATTTGTTTCATAATCAAAAGTATCAAAATACATTGCCTTCCCTTCATTAGAAAGAATTACATTTACTATGAAATCCCCTAACTGTCTGCACTCATCATAAGATAGTTTCTTATAGAAATGTTGCATGTTTATCGTATCAATATACGAACCGATATCATCTAATGTACAATTCTCTTCCTTTAAAGACTGCTCCATTATGTAGAGCACCACAGAAAAAATTATATTTATTTGTTCGTCAACTTTCATGAATCCATACTGCTTCCATGTGGTTTTCTGGATGCTGTTTTGTATCAATAATACATACATTCCAACATGCTTCATTCTCTTTGGAAAGTTCTTTAAAAAATCATACTGCATCTTCTATCCTCTTAATTTGCTATTATGCTTATTATCATATTTAGTATTGTTATTATCTTCAGGTTACATAGTTTTTCTATCACAATTTGAATTATTTCTGAGTTTTTAAAAAGCACGAAGTTCTTCTCATAATTTCAGAGCAAATCAGATATATTTATTATTTCTTGCGGAATATATTTATCATTTTCTAATATCTCTTTCATATCACTGACTGTCTTTTGATCAAAATATGCGAAAAATAATTCTGTAATATTTCGATTCTGCTTTTCTTTTGTATTCGGTAAATTTGAAAAATCATCAATCTTAATAAGCATTGCTTTATATGCCTCCACGAAAGGCATTATTTTCCATCGTTCCCTGAAAATTTCCTCCAATCTCTCAAACATACCAATCCCTTCATAATCTAAATCTCCAAAATATAATATATTATTTTCTTTTTGCCTCATATGAGGTTCAACGCAAAAATCAAAATCTCTAAATGACCTGATTATTCGTTTACCTCCTCCATATATTATAGTTCCAATTACAGTTCCAAATATCTCATCACTGAATTCAATCAAATGTTTTCGCATACTAAAAAAAGTATCCTTATTTTCTATAATAAGAATATTCTGAGGAGTATTTGTTGTCTTAGTATAATAAGCCAGCGGCTCTACAGTGTCATACACATTAAGATAATCAATATCAATACCACAGTGGTTTAATATCGTCTTTCCATTCTCTTTTAAAATAAACTTTTCCCTTCTCCATATTTCAAAACTTCTCTCATTCACCGATTCAGGATATTTCAGTTTTTCATCATTTTTATATAAATAATCATTCAATAAAAGTACAAACTCTCTCTCTTCCTCATATTGCTCGATATGTTTCATATAATAATCAATGGAAATCTTTGGATGAATTCTAAACTTCAGTTCCTCTTCAAGGACACTATAATCTTTTTCCTCTTCAATAATCCAATATGAATTATAAAGCGACGGGGTTTTTCCATTTTTTCCTGATGCAATAACCGGTTTTATCTTATTATCTTCTATTTTTCTTATAATGCATTCATACTGTTCTTTGTAATCTCTTTTATTACATGATTTTAGCAAATCATCAACGGATATTTTTTTCATATAAACATCTCACATTCTTCACGTTATAATCTGAAATTTACCACTTATAACTCATTATACTTCTTGGCATTCCCCTTTGCCTTTTCTACCGGATACTTTGCTTCATTCTTATCCATCTTGCTGCCAACAATCTCATCAACATCAAAACCTAATTCATCAAGCATATTCTGACAGTACACAATCACATCAGCAAGTTCTTCTTTCACATGCTCGATATCGTAATCAGTATCACTCCACTGAAAGCACTCTAACAATTCATTTGATTCAATTGAAATTGACTTTGCCAGATTTGCCGGGGTGTGGAATTGCTCCCAGTTTCTGTCTGCTGTAAATTTTCTGATTCTTTCTATAGTTTCCTGTTTCATAATTGCTCCATTTCTATACATGTTTTTTTATCAATCCACCGTATTTGCTTTAATACAAAATAACTTAATTGAATAATGAATCTTATTTAATTATTCAGTATTTCATCTTTTTGCTCTTTCTTTTAAATAATTGCACAGCCCCTTATCAACACAATACACATAACATCCTTTCATTCCACGGGTCATCAGTGTTCTATATGTATTTTTTATTATATCATCAGCTTTCTTTATGGCTGCCTCGGGATTTTCTTTATATAATTTTTTAATACCTTTTAGTGACTGGTCCGTTTTAGCCCTCTTTGTAAAATCAGTTACAATATGACCATTTTCATATCTCATATCCTCACCAATAATTACTCCAACATAATCAAACTCTAATCCTTGTGATGTATGAATGCACCCTGCTTCATTTACTGAGGTTTCATCTATGGCAAATGTTGTTGTATTGGCAAGATTCCAGCTAATTTCATAATCTCCAATCTTAATATCATGAACTGAAGAATCATTTTTTCCACTCGAAATCCAATTCCAACAATATCCTGCCAAAATCCTTGCTCTATTACTGCTTTTATTTTTTTCAATAATCATGTCTTGCATATTAAATGGTGAATCACAAATTTGAATATCAAAATCTATATCTTTCAAATCATAATTTGCAGTTTCTTCTATTTCTAAAACATCGTCAATCCAAGCAAGATAACCGTCTGAACCATTACACCTAAACTGTGAATATAGTTTCATTTCTATCACTTCAGATTTCTCCGCTTGTGCCCAATTTTTAATTTCCTCAACGCTTCCTATATCACTCAAGGTAACCTTTTGGTGCTCATCAATAAAAAATACATTGCAAAGTGATGAATGAATTATTTCCTTAATCTGATTTTCACCCATGTTTTTGAACATTCCCGATTTTTCATTCAATCTGTGAGCTTCATCGACTAAAATTGTATCAACAATATTCTTCTCTGTATCTGTATAAATTCCGGAACCTTTAAACATATTATCTACTGTACTTTTCTTAATTTCACCTTTTAGTTTTTTAAGATATACGTTTCTTGGTGCACTGTTCTTTGAAACATATTGAGCAAACTGTCCATCATTTGTCAATTCTGCTAAAGCATTAACTGCTACTACAGTTTTTCCGGTTCCCGGGCCACCTGCAACAATAATTGTTCTCTTCTTATTATCCTCTAAACATTTTCTTGAAATGGATAATATTTCTTCATATACTACTTTTTGCTCATCTAACATTACAAATTCACGATTACCTTTGAGCATACTTGAAATAGCATTCTGTAAACTTTTTGAAGGTCTGATTTTTCCTTGATCTATTTGATATATTAGTTCTTTATCATCCCCTGTTGTTATACATTTCTTAATAAAATCTCTAAGCTGTGGAACCTGTCCCCTGGAAAAAACAGGAGAATCTTTTATGTACTCTTCATATTGAATTTTGTCTAAATCATCATGTTCTTTTCTTCTGTAGTTGTGAAGATAAGCACATGGCCATATCTGAATATTATTTGATTGAACTGATGAATTATAATCTTTAATCATCATCGCATAAGACCATGCCTGATAAGAAGGATGAACAACCTTACGAAGAGCATTACCTGTAAATGTTTCAACTAATCCATCCTGACCATCGACAGCCGTCAACTTATCCCACTGCTTAAGTTCAATTATTACAATATTAGGATCATCTTCTTTATTGAAACCTGAAATTATAAAATCAACTCTTTTTGATGTCTGTGGGATATTATATTCAATTGCTATTCCAGCATTATTTGGAATCTCTTTGTCATTCAAAACCTTGTACATATACTCTAAAGAATTTTCCCAAGCTCTAAACTCATTTGCTGCAGTTCTTCTTCTCATCTTTGTATAAATATTATTCTCAATTTCCACTGCTATCGTATCATTCTCAACACTATTCAGAAAATCTTCTTTGCTTCCATCATAAACTATCATTCATGCGCACCTCTTTATATCTTTAGTAATATGTATATTGACAAATATAATTTTCCACCCATTTATATCTTTATTATCAGTCTCTACCATCTATGGTACTTCTATCGCTTCTCAACTACCACTATACAGTTCGAATTAGGGAATACCGGTGGATCTAACGCCACTAATTCGCTGAGATGCTCCCTATATCCGGGTTCTAAGAATTCTTTTGCAACGATTATATTTGCTCCCATTTTTTCAAAAAATGAGCAGAACTCCTCCAAAGTAAAATAACCAAATTGCTCTTGTACTTCATGTGCATATGATTCTCTGCCCCATGTGTAAGTATATAGAAATTCCCTGATATAATTTGCACATCCGCTCACCACTAGCTTTTCTTTATCTACCTTTATTCTTTTATCCTCAATATCCTTTAATCCTTTGAAATCTCTAACATAATTTTCAAAGAAATCAATTCCTGATTCATTTGCAAAAGTCACCTTAATATCCTCTGCTTCACTCGGAGTTTTTATTCCATCTCTAATAACTATTCTTCCGCCTTTACTCAGAGAATTGTATGCATTTTGCAGTGCCTTCTCAACAGAAATTATATTAAACCTTCCATCTTCCGTTTCTGTATATGAGAATATCTCATGGATGATTGAAGAAAATATTATCGTATCAACATTGTCTGTTCCATCAGTAAATATTCCGTCAACGAAATTATGCTTTCTCACGTACCAATGATGTCCTTCATTCTCTTTTTTTCTCTGCAAAACCTCAATCACATTTTCAGATATATCTGTCCCTATTATTATCTTTTCAGGAAATGTCTGTTCTAACAAATCAAGTAAAACGCCGCCACCGGAACCTACATCAACAATGCAATCACCCACCGCATAATTCACAATTGAATTCTTTGTGCTCTCTTTAGTATCATTCATCGTCTGAAGATATTTATCCTCGTTGTTCATGCGGTCAAATTCATCTCTTCTGAAACCGAACATGTCATAGAGAACAGTAATACTTTTTTCAAATGTCAGAAGACCACTTCTCTCCGCCTCAACACAAAATTCTATTAACTTCTCACATACTTTTGAAAAACGTATATCAACATATGCCGCTCTTCCCACAAATGAAACAATAAGTTCAACATTTTCCGTCGAAGAATCTCTCAAATACTTTTCAATTATTCTTTTTTTGTAGACGTTTATATGTTTTTTGCCCTCATAATCATAGTATAAGCTGTCTGCTAACGGCTTAAACGTTATATACGACACTTCCTCTTTTTCACAGCATTTTGCTATTGTTTTCATTATTGTCAAAATCTGTTCCCCCGAAAAATCAGATAGAGCCGCCTCGAAATACCACAATTCATATTTAGGAAACAATTCCCTTTCAAAAAATGTAACCAAATCATCATTAACTGTGCGCAAACTTGGAAGCAATGCCTTAACTCTTTCTTCTGCCTCAAGTTCAGAAAAATCATTATTTAATATTCTGTCTATTCTCTCAATTACTCTGCCTCCTATTTTCATCCATAATTCTTCATCGACGGCAGCCACTATACAATAATTAAGAGAATGAAGAATAGTTTGCATTTTTTCTTTTCCAAGCACAGGCACTAGCTGTAACAACTCACGATTATCACAAACCGGCACCTCTCCACGCAGGCATTGACCAATCATCCCGTGCGTTTTAATCAATGTTCTGACAATGTTTAGTTCTTCTTTTTCTTTCAAATCTTTATTATCATTTGTATAAATATCAGCTGATGCAATGTTGTGAATATCAAGAAGATAACCTCTTCTAATCCATTCCTCCCTGTCCTTTACCGTTCCACCTTTTGAAACCTCTGACCATTTAAGCGTTTCCTCTACATAATGGTACTCAATTGTATCGTTTGTAAGTGAACTCTTTAAAAGCTCTAACGTTCGAAGCGTATACGCTAATGCCTCACGACCGGTAATATTGCTTACACTATCAACACGTTCAATATTTACAGATACATTATCTGTATAATAAAGATAGTTATACCACTTTTCTTCTGTATTATTTAATGTTTTCATAGAATTATACATCTATAACAATCCATAAACAAAAATCACACCAATCAAAATAGTAAGTATATATTTGAAATACCCTATTAACCAAGGTTGAATTTTTATCCCCTTTCCTGTAATTGTTTCCTTCTACCACTTAGTTATAATTATATTAATTTTCTTGCATACTATCAATAAAAAAACATAGTCATGTTTCTGTCAAGTAATCGTTGGCACGATTTCTATCACAAAAAAAATCTTATGTTTAATTGCCTCTCCGGGCAGTTTTATTCATTAGCTGCTTAATTACCCTTTATCATGCGTATATGTCCTGTCAAGGGTGCAAAGCATC
>JAEELL010000035.1 GCA_016282745.1 Lachnospiraceae bacterium | reverse complement strand
CAATCGTATTCAGGATTATATTGAAGGCGAATGTATCTATATACCAAAGAGTAAGAAACATTGTAAAGCATGGGGAGAGGTAAGCAATGCCAGGTTTGAACTGGATTGTCGAAACCGTGATATCTATGAGAGATATATTTCCGGAACGACCGTAAAGAAATTATCTGAAATATACTGTCTTTCTACTCAGGGTATTTACAAGATTATTTCCTCGCAAAAACAAAGGTAGAAATCTATTATTGTCTTAGGGTTCAAACAACTAAATGTTTGGACCCTGAGCGATAAATGATTTCTACTTTTTATTTTATAATCAATAGTTGCTAGAATTATTTATAGGCACTTGATAAAGTTAGATATGTAAATGCGTTTAACTATAATTACAAAAATGGGAGGTTATATAATAAAATGAAATGTGATAGTTATAAAGATTTATTTAGTAAAGAATATTTAATGGGGCCAAACAGTATGCGCCTGCTTGATGAACTGATTGAAAAATATCCGATTAACACAAATCTTAAAATATTGGATTTAGGCTGTGGAAAAGGAATTACAAGTTTTTTTCTTTCCAAAGAATTTAACGCCAATGTTTATGCCACCGATTTGTGGTGCTCTGCAACCGACAATTTCGAACAATTCAAGAAATGGGGAATTGATAACAATGTCATTCCTATTCATGCAGATGCACATGATTTACCTTATGCAAACAATTATTTTGATTTGATAACAACCATTGATTCATTTCATTATTTTTCAACGGAACCGGGATTTTTCGAATCGAAAATACTGCCCCTTGTAAAACCTGGCGGTTATGTATATATTGCAATGCCCGGTCTTAAGAAAGAAGTTCACGGTAAAGAAGATAATCTGGTTCTTGAATGGCTTGGTGCTGAAGAAAGTGAATATGAATTATTCCACAGTATCGATTGGTGGAAAAACCACCTGAACCGATCTGATTTATATGAGATTGTTGATGCCTTCGAACTGACAACCGACGAGAAAGCATGGCAGGACTGGTTTGATTCGGAACATGAATATTCCGTTAGTGATAAAGAATACTTTGCAAAAGGACTCAATAACTATCTCAATGTTATTGGATTTATTATCAAAAAGCTATAACTCAAACAACCTTGGGGAACTACCTCAGGGTTTCTTCGTTGTGATAAAATGGTCTTTGGGGATGTCAAAATAAGTACTCACTTCCTAAGACCTCTTACTTATCTTGTGACATCATGTCACCAAACTTATAGCGTTAGAGAAGCATGTATAATATTATGGAGGAAGTTACTAAGAAACAAATCGAGATTTGAGGAGGAGAAACATTGAACAAAAATGATGAACATTTTATGAAAAGATGTTATGAATTGGCAATCAGTGCAGGCAAGAAGGGGTTTGATACGTTTGGCGCTGTGCTTGTTTATGATGGAAAAATAATAGAAGAAGCGGAGAATACCGCCGATTTCGAGAAACATATATTTGGGCATGCAGAGTTTAACCTTGTACATAAGTGTGCCAATAAGTATTCCGATAAGATAATGGAAAAAGCTATTTTGTATACCAGTTGTGCACCGTGCGAAAGATGCCTGGGAGCAATAGCATCACTTGGCGTGCATACCGTGGTATGTGGTGTATCTTATAAGGAATTTTGTAAGCTACTTCCATTTGATTATCAAGAACTAGATCGTGAGGGCCTTCTTAAGCAACTTGGTATCCAAATGAGGTTAATAGAATCTGTTCTCGAGGATGAAGGTATGCATGTTTTTGAATGGTGGGGTGGAGAATATCGTCCATTGGAAGAATTAATAGCGGAGATGGATGATGTAAAAAAGAACAGCAAAAATATTAAAGAGTAAGACAATTTCCATTAACTTGATCAAACATTATCTGATTTGTTTTAACTCTGAAAGATATCATTATCAATTCTATCTCCAATCATAATTCCTATTTTTCCATAAAAGAATTGAGCAAATAGCCAATGCGACGTATGTAATTACCAATATAATCAACGATACCGTTTCATATCTCATATTCTGCGTAAAACAATACGGCAAAGCGCATATATCAATAAAACTATGCAAAATGATAGGGACCCAGATATTACCTGTTTTTTTATAAATGGTACCAAAATATAATCCCATACCAATGGTGGAAATAACTTTAAATAATATAACCAATACTCCCATGCCTAACATACCTGGAATATGTCCTAAGCCAAAAACTACTGATGAAACAATAATTGCTATTTCAGTCTTATGCTTCTTTTTGTCCGCAAATGCCTCAACAATATTCAGAAACAATCCTCTAACATAAAATTCTTCAACAATCCCCACACCGATATAGTACAAAATGCCTTCTATCAAGATTTTCCATATTGTTGGTTTATAATCAAAAGGAAACAAGCCAATAAAGAAGGCTATAAACGATACCCCTCCTGCTATCAAGCCAGGAATAGCATATTTTTTCAATCCTTCCCTTATTCCATTTACTGAAAATCCAAAATTATATGTGACTTTATATTGTTCCTAATTTTGCGTAACGGAACGAATGATCCACCAGATAATATTTTTCTGATGAAGCAAGATATTTTTTGCCTCTAATATCACATCTTCTCACCTTATAGAATGCATAAGCATTACATAAATATTCCAAGTACGAGACAACAAAAAAGCGTTTGACCCAGTTACGTAAATATCATACTTTCCAGATGAATGGAGACTATTGATTGCCAATTCAAAACCTTCACACATTTGAACTTCATCAATAAACAAATAATTATTTTTATCGTCTAAATACTCATTTTCAACGTAATCATTTATCGCATGATACTCTTTTAACTTTTCATATTTTAATTGTGTCAAATCAATAAAAATTATATTGTGCTATTTCCCAAAATTCAATCTTTTTTATTTTTGGGAAATAACCGCAATTAAATTTTCATTTATATATATTATTCTTTATTTAATAATCAAAGTCACCCGATGTTCTAGGGTTCCTCCTTCCATTTTAGCTACCATACACCCTATCACACTAATTACCTGAACTTTTATAATATTTCAGCGAATACAACCAAAAAGCATATGCCAACAAATACATTCCAACACCAACTATTGGCGTTAAGTACAGATATATTTCCGGGTACTGACTCATATCTTCTTTTCTGAGCAAAAACTGTGCCGGGAAATAATTTACAAAGGCGTATGGCATTATGTATATCATTAGAAACTGTACGCCCTTGTTAAATATGCTGATTGGATATCCGGCAAATTTTCTTACATTCCAATACAACAGTTCTTTTATACTTCCTGTCTCTATCAAATAAATGTTGAGGGTTGCTATAAACAAAAATACTGCTCCCTGTATCAGCACTCCTCCTATAACAGCAAATAAGTAATAGAGCGCATTGTAGATATTCCAATGTACGCCAACTTTCCCCGCAGATATTAGGAACAATGTTATCCCCAAACCACCATGTCCAATTGCTGCAAACCAGTCAGAATTCACAAAAATTATTTGAAATAAAATTCCTCGAGGTCTCAATACAAATCTATCAAAACTGCCCTCTCTCACCATATTTCCAAAATCTCTAAGGCCTGTGAAAAATATAATCATTATTCCGTATGTCAGAAAAATCAGACTATACAAAAACAATAATTCATAAATATTCCATCCATTAAGTGAATTAAACTTAAGCAGAGTAAAATAAATTACTATTATTCCTGTAGATTCTCTGGCAAATACAGCCAAGGATCTGAGCACTGCATCCACTCGGTACTGAAACCACGCCCTTGCAGTAGTCTTACTATATACTGTCATTAAATGTAATGTATCATTCATCCTTAACCTCCCTGTACGATTAATTTCTTCTGTCCTTTATTCCATAAAAAGTCTCCTATCAGATATATCATCACTATCCAGACAATTTGTATAAAACACTTATACACAATCTCTGCTGTACCCAGTTGTCCAAGATATATCTGTACCGGTGTAAAATAAATGGAAGAAAACGGTGTGTATTTAAGAACGCCTCCAATCCACTCAGGCATAAACCACAGCGGAATCATTGAACCGGACAATACATTGATAAATACATTTTTGATAGTTACTATGCTCCAGATATTAATAAGCCAGAACGCAGTCATCTGAACTGCAAAGCTAATAGACCAAAGCACTCCATATCCAAGTACCGCACTGATTATAAAAAGCGCTACATTAAATATTCCAGCCGGACTATGGATTCCTGTTGTAAAAAATGCAATCAGAAAAACCGGTATAAATTTAAAAATAAGATTGAATGCTGAATCCCCAACGTTTTCTGCAATCATTCTTCCTTTGAAACTGATTGGTCTTAGCAATTCTGTTGAAATACTTCCATCCCATATTTTCCCCGGAAGAAAAAAATCATTAGGTCTGAATACCATTCCAAGTCCCATTGATATTATGAAGTTAGTTGTAACCATGGACATAGTTATTCCGTCTATTGTTTCTGCATCTCCATATAGAGCTCTGTATATTTCATAAAAAATAAAAAACTGTAAACATGTTGATAGTATGCCAAGGAAATGGTCTACCCTATAAGCACTTCGACCCAGAAAGTTTTTCTTTGCATACGCAACGTAAGGTGTTATTCTCATGCGAGCACCTTCTCTCTGTTATATATTTTACGTATTATGCTCTCAATATCCGGCTCTGCTATATTTATGTCCTTTACATTATATTTTTTCAACAGTTCACTCATAAGGTCATTTATCATTACCTTCTGTCCGTCAAAAACAAACTGCCTGTGTCTGTTGTCTATATCTATAATCTGAACATTCTTTATAGGAGCGACAGCTGTATCCTCTGAGAAAAATACATCCAACAGCCTTGCCTCCCCATTCAGGCTTCTTATTCCGTTTAGTTCTCCGTCATAAATCAACGTACCATCATTAATTACAACTAGGCGGTTACATGTCTTTTCAATATCCTGCATATCGTGTGTCGTAAAAATCATTGTCACTTTATCTTCTCTATTTAATTCCCTGATAAACTTTCTGATTGCCTCTTTTCCAACAACATCAACACCTATTGTCGGCTCATCGAAGAATACTATTTCCGGTGAATGCAGGAGCGAGGATGCTATATCAGCTCTCATTCGCTGCCCCAGTGACAACTGTCTGACCGGTTGATTAATAAAGCCTGACATGTCCAACATTTCGGTAAATCTATCAACGTTTTTTCTGTAAACATCATCCGGAATGCTGTAAATTGCCTTCAACAGTTCAAAGCTGTCCTCCACTGGCAAATCCCACTGAAGTTGTGATTTTTGTCCAAACACTACTCCAATATTTCCAACATATTTCTTGCGCTGTTTGTAAGGAACAAATTCACCAACTTTTATGCTTCCACTATCCGGATAAAGAATACCTGAAAGCATCTTGATTGTAGTTGATTTTCCTGCACCGTTTGGTCCCACAAATCCAACCATTTCCCCTTTCTCAATGGAGAAACTTATATCGCGAACCGCTTCTTTTCTCTCATACTTTGGCGCAATGAGATTGGCAACCATCCCCGGTATTCCACTTTTTCTTTTGCTGATTCTATATGCTTTACTAAGATTATTCACTTCGATAAAACTCATTTTGTCCTCCTATAATCTGCATCACTATACTCTCAAGTTCTGATTTTTCAATATTGATGTCTCGTATTTCTGTCTGGTCTAAAATCACTTCAACCACCTCTGAAGACGATATATAATTATCGTTATACTCATATGTAATTTTATCGTTATCAATGGTGTAACGATTAATTGGTAAATCATCAATATTAGGCATTTCTCCCTCAAAAGTTATAGTCATTTTATTCTTTGGTAAATATTTGCGTCGAAGTCTCTCCTTACTTCCATAATAAATAAGTGTCCCTTTATCTATTATGGCAAGTCTTGTACAGATATTTGATATGCTCTGCATATCATGAGACGTGATAAGAATCGTCATTCCCTCACTTGCTTTTTCCTTTAATATTTTTGTGAGACACTCTTTTGCATTCTGATCCATTCCAACTGTGGGTTCATCCAGCAACAATAACATTGGTTCTAATATCAATGCTGCTGCAACTTCGACTCTCATTTTTTGTCCAAATGACAAACTGATAACTTTTTCATACTCATACCCTTTAAAGTCGAGCATTTCTGATATTTCATTATATCTTTTATAAAATTCTGACTTATTAATGCCATACATGATTCTGAGCATTTCAAAGTTCTGTATTACACTGGTTTCTTTATCAAGCAGATTCTTTCCAACAATGAAAGTACTCACATCAGAGAAATACTTTTGACGATAGTTAACAGGATTCTTTCCAAGTACTCTGACTCTGCCCAAATCAGGAGTCAACAACCCGCATGCAAGTCTTACAAAAGTTGTTTTTCCCGAACCACTTGCGCCAATCAGTCCTACTATCTCTCCTTTTGGTATGTTTATTGATATGTCTGATAATATAAACTTTGATACCTTCTCAAAATTAATCATAGACGGCCTCTCTCTTTCTTATTTCATGAAATACATACTAAACATAAAAGTACCGGCTTTATACTTTTTGCTTAGCTAAAAAAAGTTTAGCCCTTGTAACACTATATTACAAGGGCTTTGGGATAAACTACATCTGTGCAGGGATGAAAGCACACGCAACAAAATATCCGTCTTCTTCATAGAAATCAGACATTCCTCCATATTTATCTATTATACTTTTTATCTGTGGTATGCCTTTTCCATGTTCTTCTTTATTTTCTTTGGAGGATATGAGCTTAGGATTACTGTCAAGAACTGATTTTTCAATCTTATTTTTAACCATGATTACTTCATAATCTCTTCTTGCCAATATCTGAACTATCAGTTCTTTCTCTTTTTCTTTCATACAAGCCTCAATCCCATTATCAAGCAGGTTGCCAAGTAGTGAAGAAAAATCCAGACTTGCCATTCTCTCAAATGACAGATTTTCTACTTCTGCTTTTATCTGAATTTCTGCTTTTCGTGCAATCGCCAGTTTCTCATTTAATATATGATTCATAAGCGAATTCCCGGTCTCTATGTAACTATGAATCATATTCAGTTTGTCTATAATCTTTGAGGTATAATCCTTTGCAGCTTCAACATCTTCTTTCTGCAAATATGAAGCGATAACCAGAAGGTGATTCTTCATATCATGCTTTAACGCTCTCATACTGTTATGTAGTTGCTTTATCTCTTCTTCTTTATTTTCAATGTCTTTTTTTTCGCTTTTCAATTCATCAAGTTCGTATCTGATCTGAGAATTTTCTGAAAATAGCCGATTATATTTTTCCTCCAACAACTCATTTTCCTGTTGCAGCTTTTTTTTATTTCCCATCATCTAATCATGTACCTCATCAGTTTTTTTCTTGCATTCTCACCAAAACTTCGTCCTATTGGCAGGCTCTCTCCATTTATCAGTTTGCATTCTTCAGAATTAAGACTCATAACTGCACTCTGATTAACTATGAACCCTTTGTGAATTCTGATAAAACCGTAGCTCTCCATAGAATTTTCAATCGACTGCATCGTATCTCTGAATCTATACTCATTATCTTTTGCAAAAACTTTGATGTAATTTCCGTCAGATTCAAAAAATAAAATATCATTTATCATAATGCTGATATCTTCGGATGCAGTTCTGAAATAGAATCTCTTTTCATTGTTTACAATCTCTGATACACCGTCATTTAACACCTTTGGCAATTCTTTTGCCAGATATGATTTTCTAACAAAACCAAATGGATGAAACTGTAAACTTTCATAGACTAATTCGTCATGGCTGGTAACAAAAACAACCAATGGTTTTGGATTCATATTGGAAACATATTTTGCAATATCCAACCCTGTTATTTCAGGCATATCTATATCTAACAGCAACATATCATATGTTTTTTTCTGAATTGATTCCAACAGTTTTTTCCCTGATTCATATGCCCAGACATCACATCCGTCAATTGTCTCTTTAATCAGTTCTGTAAGATCTGCTATCATTTTCTTTTCGTCATCGCATACAGCGATTTGGATATTCTTTCCATTTGCAAACTGTGCTGTTGTCATATAATCCATATTAATAACCTCACTTTTCGCACAATTATATAATTTTATTATATTCATTTATATGAACACTTTCAAGCCTGCTTTAGCACATATCCCGAGGGCTTTATAGTTTCGGACGAAGCCGGAAAATTTTTGGCATTTCTTGCGAATAAAGAAATTGAAGGAGCAATTAATGGAAGTTCATCAGGTACTATTTCTATTAGAGAAATTATCGATTATGTAGAAAAGAAAACAGGTTCAAAAGCCATTATCTCTGAAGATGGCGAGGATGCGCCATACAACGGCGAACCAGCATACAGTATCAACACAGACAAGGCACTGGCATTAGGCTTTAAATTTCCACAATATTATGCAAAAGGCGAACTGCTAATATATAGCAATCCGTCCTCTGCCTTATTACAGCCACTTCCACATTATCTCCTAAAGTACTTGCCAAAATTATTGTAAAAATAGTTATACTCTTCATTTCTTCCAAAAACAAAAGCGTAATGTGCATTTATTTTCTGGTTAAGCAAATAATCCAAATACTGCGTCTGGTATTCTGCGCTGAACTTGTGATTTTCAAAGATTACAATCAACGGAACATCCACTCCGCTAATTGATTGCACATCGTCCTCCGGATAGGAATCGGTTTGTTTTTCAATCAGCCTTAATGGAATCCTGGCTAAATCATATAAAAAGTATTGCT
>JAEELL010000034.1 GCA_016282745.1 Lachnospiraceae bacterium | reverse complement strand
TCAAGAAAACTCACGAATTTGTGCGAACGAGAATCATGCTTATTTTGAAGATAATCCTTCAAGCATTGTCGAACTGTTTTGAGAAAACATTCATATAATGCGAAACGGTTATTTTGAAAGCAGCGTAAGTACGTTTCGAAATGTATATATTTTGAAAACGAATAATTAGGTAGTGAAATATTACGGGAAATAGTGTAAACTAGTATAAGTATGATTAGAAATATATAGGGAGGGCAATATGAGTCAGGCTCCGATAAAACTGATTGCAAATAACAAAAAAGCCAGACATGATTATTTTATAGAAGATACTTATGAGGCGGGAGTTGTTTTGCACGGTACAGAAGTGAAGTCTTTGAGAATGGGCAAGTGCAGTATCAAAGAGTCCTTTATCAGAATTGAAAAGGGTGAAGTTATCATTTACGGTATGCATATCAGTCCGTATGAGAAAGGCAATATTTTTAACAAAGATCCGATGAGACCTAAGAAACTGATGCTTCACAGACATGAGATTAATAAGATAGAAGGCAAGCTTGGAGAACAGGGTATGACACTGGTACCGCTTCAGGTTTACTTTAAGGGAAGTCTTGTGAAGGTTGAAGTTGGTCTTGCAAAAGGTAAGAAACTATATGACAAGAGAGCTGATATTGCAAAGAAGGATCAGCAGAGAGAAGCTGCGAAAGATTTCAAAATCAGAAACCTAAGATAATTATAAAACAGTAAATAAAACAGAATAACGATTACTGAAACAGGAGGATAAAGATGTTAAATGAAGAAATGGTAGGACTTGGAAAAGTTCGTTCAGAGATTAGAGAGATTTTTGAATATGGTAATAAACGTAAACAGGAGATTGGTGCTGATAATGTATTTGATTTCAGTATAGGTAATCCAAGTGTTCCTGCCCCGGCATCTGTAAATGAGGCGATTGAAGATATTGTTAAGAATACAGATTCGGTTATGCTTCATGGATATACTTCTGCACAGGGTGATTTTAATGTGAGAAAGACTATTGCAGATAATATTAATTCAAAGTTTAATACAGAGGTAAATGCGGACAGCATTTATATGACTGTTGGTGCTGCGGCATCTCTTACAATCACATTGAAGGCTATTATGAATCCGGGAGAGGAGTGTATCGTATTTACTCCATTCTTCCCTGAATATGGAGTGTTTATCAAGAGTTCGGGAGCAAATCTCAAAGTTGTAAAAGGTCTTGATAAGACATTCCAGATTGATATAGATGCATTTGAAAAGGCTATCAATGAAAAGACAAAGGCAGTTATTATTAATTCGCCAAACAACCCATCAGGTGTTGTTTACACAGAAGAGACTATTATCAAACTCTGTGACATAATGAGAACAAAAGAAAAAGAATTCGGACATGAGATTTATCTGATTTCAGACGAGCCTTACAGAGAGCTTGTTTACGATGATACTTTCGTACCATATCTTATAAATTATTATGATAATACATTTGTATGCTACTCATACAGCAAGGCATTATCACTTCCGGGTGAGCGTATCGGATACATTGTTGTATCAAATAAGATGAAGAACGAGAGAGATGCTTACGCTGCAGTTTGTGGTGCGGGAAGAGTTCTCGGATATGTATGTGCACCAAGTTTATTCCAGAGAGTAGTTGCAAGATGTGTAAATGACACAGCGGATATTTCTATTTACAAGAAGAACAGAGATGTATTATTCAACGGTCTTACAGAGTTGGGATTTGAGTGCGTATATCCTGATGGAGCTTTCTATCTCTTTGTAAAGGCTTTGGAAGAGGATGCACATGCATTCTGCGAAAAAGCAAAAGAGCAGGAATTGCTCTTGGTACCTGCTGACAGTTTTGGTACACCTGGATATGTCAGAGTGTCATACTGTGTTCAGACAGAGACAATTGAAAAATCATTGGCTGCATTCAAAAAACTTGCAGAATCTTACAAATAAGGGGCGATTCTATGAGTGGTGGCCAGTACAGCTGTGAGTTTTGCAGCAATTATGTTTATGATGAAGAATATGAGGAATATGCATGTGTGGTAAATATGGATGAGGATGATTATGCAATGCTGATGCAGTATCCAAAATCCAGTTGCCCGTATTTCTCTTACGGTGATGAATATAGAATTGCTCGAAAACAGTAAGGAGAGTACAGATGAACAAAGAAGCCTATGCCGATTTGATGAATAATATTAGGTCAAAGCCTTTGCTAGCACAATTTATTCGGGGTGCAAATAAGGCGACAACTTATGTTGTATATGTGATTTTCAGCGTATTCATGGCAAGTCTTCTTATAAAAAAAGATGCCGATTTTTTTAGGATATTGCTGACAACAGCAGTATCCTTTTTTATAGTATCAGTCTTTAGAAAGATATTTAACAGAGAGAGACCTTATGAGAAATTTGGTGTCAAATCTGTAATAGAAAAGGATAAAAATGGGAATTCATTTCCAAGCAGACATGTTTTTTCAACATTCGTTATTGCGATGGCATGTCTCTATGTCAATCTGACGCTTGGAATAATAATGTTTGTAATATCTGTATGTATTGCAATCTTGAGAGTTGTCGGCGGGGTTCACTATATTAGTGATGTTATAGCCGGAGCATTGATAGGGATTATTAGTGGAGTTATTGGCTTATATCTGATTTAGAATACAATTTAGATGCGATTTATATTATATTTGGATAAGATTTATATAGAAATTAGATGGGAATATTATAAGATTTATATAAATATAAATTAGCATTTGTTTTACTTATAGGAGAAAAGTAATGACAGGGAAAAATATAGAGGATATCAAAAAGAATAACATTCAGTATAGCAAACAGAAGAATATACAGAAGAACATACAGGAAAAGAAACAGGATAAGAAACAGGATAACAAACAGAATAAAAATGATAACAAATATGTAAAGGATATGACGGTTGGAGAACCGTTAAAACTTCTTTTGGCATTTGCAATTCCTCTATTGATAGGTAATTTATTTCAGCAGGCATACAATCTTGCTGACTCCATTATTGTAGGAAGATATGTTGGAAAAGTTGCACTGGGAGCAGTTGGGGCAACAGGTTCTATAATGTTCTTTATCAATTCACTGACCATTGGTCTGTCTGTTGGTATAGGAATTGTTGTGGCGCAGTTCTTTGGAGCAAAAGAAGATGACAAGGTAAAAAATACTATCGGTAATGCATTTTATATTGTAATAGTGACTGTAACTATAATGGCAATATTAGGATTTTCACTTGCAGGAACCATTTTGCATTTACTGGATACACCTGATACAACCTTTGCATATGCGGTTATTTATCTTCGTACAACTTCAATAGGTTTTATAGCAACAGCAGGATTTAATTTGCTGTCGTCAATTCTAAGAGCACTTGGTGATTCAAAGACACCACTTAGGTTTTTGATAGTTGCCTGCATTCTCAATATTTTGCTCGATTTATTGTTTGTAATAAAGTTTGATTTGGGCGTAATGGGAGTTGGAATAGCAACTGCAACGGCACAGTTTTGTGCAGCAATTCTTTGTTTGATTTATGCCATAATGAGCAATTCATATTTCAGATTAAAGAAGAAAGATTTTATTTTCAATTTCAGTATATTTAAGAAAGTAATAAAAGTTGGAATACCTGTTGCAGGGCAGAGTTCTCTTATTGCATTCTCGCTTATTGCACTGCAGAAAGTTGTAAATGGATTTGGTGATGATTTTGTAACTTCATTTACTGTAGTTTCAAGGATTGAACAACTTGTACAGCAGCCGTTTATGTCGCTTGGAGCGGCACTTGCAACCTATACAGGACAAAATATAGGCGCCGGAAGAATTGACAGAGTAAAACAGGGATTCTTGAAGGCGACACTTTGCAGTACTGTATTTGCTATTTTTATTTTTGTAATATTCCAGACATTTGCAACTCCGATTGTTAAGATATTCGGAAGTGATCCGGTGGTTGTAGATTATGCGGTTACAGGTCTTAGGGTTACATGTTCTTTCTACATATTCCTTGGATTGATTTATACAACAAGAAATGTTCTAAACGGTGCGGGAGATGCAAATTTCTCATTATTTACAGGTATTGTTGAATGTATAGGAAGAGTTGGTTTTGCAAGACCGCTGACTATGATTCCTGCCATTGGATTGAACGGTGTTTGGCTTACAACCGGAATTACATGGCTGCTAAACGGTGTGTTCAGTACAATCAGATATAAGCGTGGAAAGTGGAAAACCACTGCAGTTGTAAGGGCAAAAGAAAATAACAAAGACATTAAAGTGAAGTTGTAATTATAAAGAATTGATATTAATACAAGGTAAGATTGTTCTAAATAGTAATTAGTATTATTGTAAAGAGGGAAAGTAATAGAATTCAAAAAGAATCAGACTTGAAATGGAGGATGCATGGGTAAATTTTTTGAAAATAAAGAAAATATAGATAAAGTAATTCTTGTCGCAGTCAAGTTGAATGATTCAGAAAATGTTGAATCATCGCTTGACGAACTGGAAGAACTTGTAAATACGGCCGGAGCAGAAGTAGTTGGCCGTGCCATTCAGCCAAGAGATTCAGTTCATCCCGGAACATATATCGGAAAAGGAAAAGTTGACGAGTTAAAGGATATGATTTTTGAGAATGATGCCACCGGAATAGTGTGTGATGATGAGTTGTCTCCTGCTCAGTACAAGAATCTTGAAGAAGAACTGAATGTCAAGATTATGGACAGAACCCTTGTTATTCTGGATATTTTTGCCGGTCGTGCAAAGACATCGGAAGGAAAGATTCAGGTAGAACTGGCACAGCTTAGATACCGTTCATCAAGATTAATTGGAATGAGAAATCTTTCTCGTCAGGGTGGTGGTATTGGAACAAGAGGTCCCGGAGAGAAAAAGCTCGAAGTCGACAGACGACTTATAAGGGACAGAATTTCCAATCTCAAAGCCGAGGTAAAAGAATTAGAACTTCACAGAGAAGTGGCAAGGGCAAAGAGAAGCAACAATCCTGTACCGGTTGTATCGATTGTAGGTTATACAAATGCCGGAAAGTCCACACTGTTAAATAAATTGACAAAGGCATCCGTGTTAGAGGAAGACAAATTGTTTGCAACACTTGATCCGACAACAAGAAATTATAAACTGAATGACGGACAGGAAGTGTTGCTCACTGATACGGTTGGATTTATCAGAAAGTTGCCTCATCACCTGATTGATGCTTTTAGAAGTACTCTTGAAGAAGCAAAATATGCTGACATAATAATACATATGGTTGATTCATCAAATCCTGCATTGGACAGTCATATCCATACTGTTTACGAGACGTTAGCGATGCTCGGAATAGAAGATAAGATAATTATAACTGTATTTAATAAGCAGGATAAGGTTGAACACAAGGAAGTATTGAGAGATTTTAAGGCAGATTATACGGTTTACGCTTCTGTAAAGACCGGGGATGGATTGGATGATTTGAATGATAAATTATCGGAGGCGTTAAGATCAATGCGTATTCACATTGAAAAAGTATTTGATTACGCTGAAGCCGGTAAGCTTGGACTGATTAGAAAATACGGGCAGCTTCTCAAGGAAGATTACAGAGATGAAGGTATATTTGTTGAGGCATATGTTCCTGCTGAACTGTATGAGAAAATGTAGCCTGAAACGACGGAGATTAATAGCTTTTGTTTATAGTGAGTTCCGGTTATGTTAAACTCCGGTTATACTGAGTTACGGTTATGATGATTATGAAAAGAGGTCATATGATTACAGAAGATATTGAAAAAGAACTGTTCGATAATCAGGACATTCCGTACAGAGATTTTCAGGCAAAACTAATTCCGAATGTTGATAAGAATTATTTCATAGGAGTGAGAACTCCAATACTTAGAAAAATGGCTAAGGAGTTTGCAAAAAGAGAAGATATTAATGAGTTTTTGGATGTATTACCACACAAATATTTTGATGAAAATCAGCTTCATGCGTTTGTTCTGTCAGGAATGAAAGACTATGATCAATGTTTGAGCAGACTAAATATGTTTTTGCCGTATGTAGATAATTGGGCAACCTGTGATCAGATGTCTCCAAAGATTTTTAAAAAGCATAAAGCGGAACTCATTACACAAATTAGAAAATGGATTGATTCGGATGATACATATACAGTTCGTTTTGCTGTTGGAATGCTGATGGAACATTTTTTGGATGATGATTTTGAAAAGGTATATCCTGAAATGGTAGCTGCAATCCGTTCAGACGAATATTACATTAATATGATGATTGCCTGGTATTTCGCCACAGCACTTGCAAAACAGTATGATTCTGTTTTGCCATATATTGAAAATAGAAAACTTGATATTTGGACTCATAATAAAACCATACAAAAATCTGTAGAAAGTAACAGAATTACAAAGGAACAGAAAGAGTACCTGAAGAGTCTGAAAATAAAATAAGTGCATATATGAATCCGACAAAAGTATTACAAATATGTAGTAATAAGGCGATGTGTTTGCTATAATGTAGTAGGGTTTGAATTTCTTAATGGTATGATACAACAGTGGCTTTACTTATTAATCAGGAGGGGGCTCCATGAAAATACCAGGGAAGAATATCGATGATGGAATGACAGTTACATACAATGATCTGGATACCATCTTTGGAACAAAATCGACGAGAAGATATGTATTGGAAAAGATTAATACCGGCGGAACAATCAATGAACTGAAGAAAGAATTAGGAATAAGCGAGGAGAGTATCAAAAAAGCCTATTTTTCAGCTTATATGAGATGTAAGGAGTACAACACTCACAAGAAGAACAAGATGTCAGTCAGATATTTAAAGGCGGTAAGAAAGATAGACAAAAAGACCAGCAACAGTCTGCTCAAGATGGGTATTACAAATCTTGATATGTTGAAAGGCATTGATATTAACGAGTTCTTTAATGAGAGAGAGAAGAGTTATCTTTCTGCAGGTAAACTATATGAAATCTGCAAGACTTTTAAGATTAATTCCATATACAATGGCAAGCCTGCAGTTGAGCCTAAAGAAAAACTCCTTGAGAGAGTTGTGTATAAACTTGTAAGAAATTTCGGCGTTGATGCTGTTGATGAGGAGTTGTCGAAGTACAAAAATGATATTGATGACAGTAATCAATAATAGAAATCAATAATTGAAATCAATAATATATTTCAAAATAATAGTAAAATTAATTAAATGTTGTTAAAAAAGATAACAATTTATAAAAAAGTAAAAAAATAAAAATTGAATAAAAAAGATGTTTGAATTACTAATTTAATAGTGGTAGAATTAAAATAACATTTGAAGAAGGGAACGAGCGGAAATAGTTCCCTTTTTACATTTTATGGTTTTATACTGTAAATAATTGAATATAAGAAACGGAGGAAGTGCTTATGAAAAAATCATTTGTAGCTATGTTTTTAAGTTCATTGATGGTATTTAGTATTTTGCCACAGCCGGTTGCGGTATTTGCAGATCATAGTACAGTAATTAATGCTGTTACAATAAATGACCTCGATTGGCCTGTTCAGGGTAAGACTTTTGATTATACTTACAGTGTTCCGGTTGGAGATTCTGTAATGTATACAAAAAATCCTTCATATGATCAGGTAAAATGGTACGATATGGGAACTACTTTCAATGTTAATGAACTGGGTGATGAGGTGGCATCGGGTGCTACTGCACAGAAGAATCACTATTATGCAGCGGAAATTCATTTATGTGATTTCTACTCTCTTGATAACACAAGTCCTAAAGGCGGTCATTTTGAAAAACCGATTTCTGTTACTACATCTAACCCAAACAGAAGTCAGGGATTTAAGACTGTAGTAGCAAGTCAGAATTATTACCTGACTGTATATTTATTCTTTAAGGCTGATAGTCTGTATAACGAAGCTATACCGGTTATTGTTGATATGCCAAGTCAGGGTAATTTCCCGGTAGACTTGAAAGAGGGAGAAAAGCCATGGACAGCTGATATGTTCACTGGTAGTGATGAATATGATATTTCAGTCAGCTGGTTTAAAGACAAGACATCAGCAATGGGAGCAAATGATGTATTTGAAACGGGTCATTCTTATACAATGAGACTTAATGTTAATTCTGAGGCAAAGGGAAAATATGCTTATTTTGATGATGATGTTGAATTGTGGCTCAACAATTACCCTCTTGACAGATATCAGGTAAGTCCATTGAGTGCAACATTTGAGATTGAGTTATCTACTAAAAAAGTTATTAATCAGCTTAATATTGAAGGAATAAAACAACCGACTGCAAATGAAGCAGTTCAGACAACAGGATTTACATTATCAGGAACAAATGCAACACTCAAATTTGATAACTGGAAACAGTATAGCGGAGTTGAGTTCCCGATAGAGGAAAAAGGCAAATTCAAAGCAAACACTGAATATCTCCTGTGTTTCACAGTTACACCTGCTGATGGATATACATTTGATATATCAAAAGAGAAAGTATTCGCAAATCTTGGTACTGTTGAAAAATGTGCTGTTGGAGATGATGGTACATTAGAATTGGAAATTAAAATTAAATGTGGTGATGTTCCAAAGGAGACACCAACTACAAAGAAAGCGGAGCCTGCTACAACAGCAGCGCCGGCCACAACAGCTGCACCACAGAATAATGTTACAGTACAGAAAGCTAAAATCAGTAAGGCTAAGAGAATCAAAAAAGGCAAGAAAATCAAAATAACATGTAAGAAGATTAAAGGTGCAACTTTTGAGATTCGGTACTCAACATCTAAGAAGTTCAAGAAAGCAAAGACAGTAAAATCTAAAAAAGCAACAAAGACAATTTCAAAACTTAATCCTAAGAAGACATATTACATCAAGGCAAGAGCTGTAGTAAACGGAGTAGCAGGAGAGTGGTCAAAAGTTAAGAAAGTTGCTAAATAAAATAATATAAAATAAAACAACACCGGGTAGTATTGACGGCTATCCGGTGTTGTTTTATTATGTTTAAGGACAAAAGCGTCATAAATAACAATGTAATGAAGAAATACACATTCCGCAGCAGGAATGCTGAGAGCGTTCTTGAATTTAAATAATAAACAATAAGGGAGATGATAAGTTGAAATCTGAAATGACTCAAGCTGATTTTTCAAAAGGAAAAGTATGGAAGAATATTATCTCACAGTCAGTGCCATTGATTTTTGCTCAGTTGGTACTGATGCTATACAATATTGTTGACAGAATTTATATAGGTCATTTGAAAGAAGAAGGGAGCATGGCACTTACAGGTGTCGGACTTGCCTTTCCGATTACGACATTGATTGCAGCTTTTACATATTTATTTGGAACCGGGGGAGCACCTCTGTTTTCCATGGCTAGAGGTGCAAAGGAAGAGGAAAAGGCTGAAAAGATACTGGGACAGGTAGTTATGTTGTTAACAGTATCATCAGTTATCCTTTTTGCTTTATTGTATATATTCAGAGTTAAAATATTATATCTGTTTGGAGCAGGTGATGACTCAATAGGATATGCTGACAGTTATCTTAGAATATATCTGTTTGGAACTTTATTTTCCATGTTTGCAACAGGCCTTAATTCGTTTATTAATGCGCAGGGATTTCCAAAGATTGGAATGGGAACCATTGTAATAGGAGCTGTTTTTAATATTATTTTGGATCCTGTTTTCATATATTTGCTTAATCTTAAAGTGGAAGGTGCTGCCATTGCAACAGTCATAAGTCAGTTCATGTCATTTTTGTGGGTACTATATTTCTTCTTTTCAAAGAAGAACATGTATAGGATTAAAGTGAAAAATATGATTCCGGAATGGGGGCTGATTAAGAAAATATCGACTCTCGGTCTTGCAGGTTGTATCATGCAGGCTACAAACTGCGCAGTTCAGATTGTATGCAATAAGACACTTAATATGTACGGTGGAGATCTCTATGTTGGTATAATGACTGTTATCAATTCAGTCAGGGAGATATTGTCACTGCCGGCAAGTTGTGTCGGAGGCGGATCTCAACCGATACTGTCATATAATTACGGAGCAAGAAGATTTGACAGAGTAAAGAGTGGAATCAAGTTTACAACTTTTCTTGCCACATCATATATGCTTGTTGCATGGATAATCGTAATAATTATTCCTCATGCATTTATGTCTGTATTCACGAAGGATACCAAGATGATTGAACTTGGAACAACTTCATTGAGATTGTATTTCTTTGGATTCTTTTTTATGGCATTACAGTTTTCTGCACAGTCGACTTTTACGGCATTAGGGTGCGCGAAAAGAGCAGTCTTTTTCTCAATATTCAGAAAAGTAATAATTGTTGTTCCGTTGACTTTATGGTTGCCTGCCATAGGTTTTGGAGTGAAAGGAGTTTTTCTTGCAGAACCTATTTCGAATGCAATTGGAAGTACTGCAAGTTTTGTGACAATGTGGTTTACACTGTACAGAAAACTTCCGGATACTAAACTTTCGGATGATAATTGTAATCAATAATAATAAGCGGAAAAAAGGACAAAGTGTGAACACACTAAAACTCAGTAAAATCAAGGTGGGAAACGTTACCGAGTACATAGATAATTTACAATTTGTTCATGGTATAAATTTGAATGGAATACGCTTTGTAATGTATAATTAATATATGGAAAAAGAACGGGAGTTATTTGAGAAAAAACGGTGTGTATGCACTTACTTTTCTTGGAAAAGGAGGTACATTATGAAAAAGTATTCTATGCGTTTATCGCTTATATTAGCGATAGTTTTGGTTTTCGGTAATTGTAGTTTTACTAATGCAGACGTTAAGGCTATCAAACTTGGAAATCAGATTCAGGGAACATTATCTGTTAACAGTTCGGCGGCGTATGTTATTGATTTTAGTTCTACTATGAAAGTAAAATTGACAGTGGATGCGGCATTGACAGATTATGCAGGTAATCAGACAGTAGCAGAGGATGACAGGGATTTCGAGATTCTGATGATGTCATATGATGATTACAAAGATTATCTGGATATGATTGCAGAAGATGCCGATAATGCCGGCGATGACAATGATGATTCGTTCTATGATGATTATGATGACGAAGATGACGAAGATGACGAAGAAGATGATGATATCGATTATGTTATCAGGGATTTTGTTGATATTAGTGAAGGATATGAAGAAAAATTTGAAGTTGAGGCTGGAAAGTATGTTTTTGTAATCAATAATGATGATTGTGAAATCAATTTCAAGTTTTTATTTAAAGATATCAGCGAGTACACTAAAGCAATAAAACTCAACAAGAAGAAGCTGACAATGAAAGCTAAGAAGTCGGCTAAATTAGTGGCAGCGCCTAAACAGAAGGGCAAATACATCACTAAAGTCTTCTGGAAATCTTCAAACAAGAAAGTAGCAAAGGTTGATAAGAAAGGCAAAGTTACGGCGGTGAAGGCCGGACAGTGTACAATATCTGCCTGGGTAAAAGGTGGTAAAAAAGTTAAGTGTACCGTTATTGTAAAATCTAAAAAGTAGCGGGAATAAAATAAGAATATTAGTTCTGATATAAAGTCTGCAAGTAGAACTATCGATAGAGTGACCTTCAGGTATTAGCCTGAAGGTCTTTCTACTTTCAAGTTTTTTGTATCGTGGTATACTGTAATTAGTATAAGTATTAAATATTAATAAATATGATAGTAAATGAAATTTGAGAGGAATTACAAGAAAAGATATATGAATAAGGAGTTTAATTTTAAGGTTTTCCCTTTTTGGGACAGCTTAAGTATTGATGAAAAAAATAGTGTTATGAGTGCGGCTACCGCAAAAAAATATGATAAGGATCAGTATATTTACGGATTCTCTGATGCGTGCCTTGGTATGATATACGTTAAAAAAGGTGGAATAAGAGTATTCACTACATCTAATGACGGAAGAGAGATTACTTTTTTTCATATTGAGGAAGGAGATTGCTGCATATTGTCGGCATCCTGTGTGATAGGTCAGCTTTCTGTAGAGGTTGAGTTGACTGCAGACGATGACACAGAATTACTTGCTATTCATTCCGGAGTTTTTGGAACTCTTGTTGAAAAGAATGTCAATGTGAGATGCTGGTCGTTTCAGTTATCTACAAAGCGATTATCATCAATAGTCTGGGTTATGCAACAGATTCTTTTTTTACATTTTGACGAGAGACTTGCAACATATCTTTTGTCCGTTTACGAGAAGACAGGTGAAAGAAAGATTAAGATGACTCAGGAATACATGGCACAGGAAGTTAACTCTGCAAGAGAAGTGGTAGCAAGAATGTTAAAACAATTTGCAAGTGACAAATTAATCGAAATAAACAGAGGTGCAATTACCATTATAGATGTTGAGGGGCTAAGGAATGTTATTAAAAACAGTTGATGAATGTATATTGGCTTAGATATTAAATTGAAAATATTTGATTAATGTGACTTAGTCACAGAAATAAATTCCAAATATGTGTATACTTCCAAATGTAACAAGAAAAAATAAACACATAGGAGGAGTTTAAAATGGCAGAATTAAAAATAACAAACAGCAATTTTAAGAAAGAAGTATTAGAATCAGATAAACCGGTCTTGATTGATTTTTGGGCACCATGGTGCATGCCATGCAGAATGATGTCACCGGTTATAGAGCAACTTGCAAATGAGTACGAAGGTAAAGCTAAAGTTGGAAAAGTCAATGTTGATGAAGAACTTGAACTTGCGCGAGCATTTAATGTAATGAGTATTCCAATGATTGCAGTTATAAAAGATGGAAAGGTCGTGCAGTCTGTTGTTGGAGCAAGACCAAAATCAGAATTGGAGGAAATGCTTAGATGAGTTTTTTTGATTTTTTTAAAATGCCTGATATTAATGAAGGCGTTGAAAAATATAAAAATACCGATAACGCAGTTCTTATCGATGTGAGAACAAAAGAAGAATATGAAGAGTAGCGCCAGTGCAGTAAAAGGACTTACTATGATTGGATATTCAAATGTTACTAATATAGGTGGCATTGCAGGTTACAGAGGAAAGATTTTAAGAGGGTAGGATTCAGATGAAGAATATGAAGATTGTTATTGTGGGAGGCGTTGCCGGTGGAGCATCAGCTGCAACGAGACTTAGAAGATTAGATGAAAATGCGCAGATTACTATATTTGAACGCACAGGATATGTTTCTTATGCGAACTGCGGACTGCCATATTATGTTGGCGGAGTTATTGAAGATGCTGATGAATTGACATTGCAGACTCCTGACAGTTTTTGGGAGAGATTCAGAATTGATGTCAGAACAAAACATGAAGTGATGTCTATTGATACTGAAAAAAAGACAGTAAAGGTTCATGGCCTGGAAACAGGAAAAGTATTTGAAGAATCTTACGATAAGTTAATACTGGCTCCCGGAGCAAAAGCATTTATTCCTAATATACCGGGAATTGATTCAAAGAATGTATTTACGCTCAGGACAGTTGAGGACACTTTTAGAATAAGAGATTATGTGATATCAGCTTCACCAAAATCAGCAGTGGTAGTAGGTGGCGGATTTATAGGAATTGAAGTTGCTGAAAATTTGAAGGAAATGGGAGTTGATGTGACAGTAGTTGAAGCTTCAAATCAGCTTATGAATACTCTGGATTATGATATGGCAACTCTGGTTCACACAAAACTGAGATCAAAGGGTGTAGATATCCGGCTTGATAGTACAGTAAAATCCATTGAAGAGAGCAGAAAAGATAACAAAGAGCGTAAATCAGAAAATAGCGAACTAGCAGATATGATTGATTCAGATGCCGGACTTAGCGTTGTACTCAGTGACGAAACAAGAATAGATACAGATATGGTTCTTATGGCTGTCGGCGTGACACCTGAATCTAATCTGGCAAAGGATGCAGGACTTGAACTTGGGATAAGAGATTCCATTGTTGTAAACGAGAATATGGAGACCTCGGTTCCTGATATTTATGCAGTTGGAGATGTTGTTCAGGTAAAGAACATTGTTACAGGAAAAGATTCACTTATTTCACTTGCAGGACCCGCAAATAAACAGGGAAGAATTGTTGCGGATAATATCTGCGGAATAGAAAGTCAGTTTAAGGGCTCTCTTGGTTCATCTGTAATTAAAGTATTTGACCTCACTGTGGCTAGCACAGGAATAACTGAAAAGAGAGCGGATGCAGAAGGAATAGATTATGATAAGGTAGTACTGTCTCCAATGTCCCATGCGGGATATTATCCGGGAGGTCATGTTCTTACTATGAAAGTTGTATATGAGAAAGTTACTAAGAAGATTCTTGGTGCACAGATAATAGGATTTAGCGGTGTGGATAAACGAATTGATGTAATCGCAACTGCAATCAGTGCAGGAATGAAAGCTGATAAATTAAAGGAATTAGACCTTGCATATGCACCGCCTTTTTCATCTGCAAAGGATCCTGTAAATATGGCGGGATATATGATAGAAAATGTCGAATCTGGAATTGTAAAGCAATTTTATTGGGAGGATATCAATAGACTGACCGGAGATGACAGTGTTACTATTCTTGATGCCAGAACTAGTGAAGAATATGAAAGAGGACATGTAGAGGGAGCATTGCACATACCTGTTGATGATTTGAGGGACAGAATGGAAGAACTGGATAGTTCAAAACCTTTGTATGTGTACTGTCAGAGTGGTCTTAGAAGTTATATTGCATGCAGGATACTTGCACAGGAAGGTTATGACTGTTATAATCTCTCAGGTGGATACAGATTCTACAGCATGGTAAAAAAAGAAATTAATCTTGTAAAAAAATCTTTCCCTTGTGGAATGGATAAAGAATAGAATACAAAAATGGAGTTAACCAAAAATGATATATACAGTAACATTCAATCCGGCAATTGATTATTTGATACACACAGATGAAATGAAATTAGGAGATGTTAACCGTTCGAAATACGATGAAATGAATTTTGGCGGAAAGGGAATTAACGTTTCCATTGTACTTAATGAACTTGGAATTGAGTCGAGGGCATTGGGGTTTGTTGCAGGATTTACCGGTGAAGCCATAGAAAAAGGCATTAGAGAAATGGGTATTGATACTGAATTCGTTCATTTGAAAAAAGGTAACTCCAGAATAAATGTAAAAATAAAAGCTGGCGAAGAAACTGAAATAAACGGTCAGGGTCCTGAAATTGATAAGGCTGAGTTGGAACAGCTGTTTTCCAAAACTGATAGTTTGGAAGATGGTGATATACTTATACTAGCCGGTAGCATTCCGGGAAGTCTTCCATCGGATGTATACGAAAAGATATTAGACAGAATAAAAGAAAAAGAAATAAGAGTAATTGTTGATGCAAGAAAAGATTTACTAATAAACGTTCTTAAATACAATCCGTTTCTGATAAAACCAAACAACTTTGAACTTGAAGAAATATTTAATGTGAAACTGACTTCAAAGGAAGAGATTGTTGAATGCGCTACAAAACTTCAGAACATGGGGGCAAGAAACGTGCTGGTTTCCATGGCAGAGGATGGTGCACTGTTGCTTGATGAAAAGGGGAAGATTTATCAGTGCGGCGTATGTGAAGGTATAGTAAAGAATTCTGTGGGAGCAGGAGATTCCATGGTTGCGGGATTTGTTGCAGGCTCCCTTGAAAAAGATTTTGATTATGCATTAAAACTTGGCACCGCCTGCGGCGGCGCAACAGCATTCTCCAATGGTTTGGGAAAGAGAGATGAGATATACAGATTGCTTGAAACTTTATAATTAGTCTTCAAGATAATCCAAAGAAGCTATATTGTGAAATTTGTCAGGAAGATCGGTTCCGGAATCATGTTTCATATTGAAAATATAGCCGGTTGAATCTGCTTTCATTTTTAGCAGAGTATCAAATGCCATGAGAACCATGAAATATCCGTTGTTTTTATATTTACTCATGTCGGGCTTATCGAGAGCTGATTTGAAATGGTCAACCTGATAGACCATAATATCTATGATGGTATATCCTTCGATATTAAATTTGCATAGAAATTCACCGTGTTCAGCATAATAAAAAAATTCTTCATATATGTCAGGACAAGAAACAAGTTCATTCCAGAATTGTGCAAGAAAATCATTGCCTATTTCCGCAAGTGAGGCAAGGTTCAGTGCATAATTAAAGGTTTGAACTTGTTTTTTGTTATTAATATCTAAATGTAATTCCGGTTTAGTGTTCATAATAAACTCTCCCATATAGAAAAAATAATAAATCATAAAACTAAATTATTATAATGTATCAAAGTATGTTTCATTATTAATTATTATACCAAATATATCGCAAGTGGTTAATGATTATATAATTTATTGTTTTTTCTTTTTTTTGTGTGTGATTGTTAAAAAATGAGACTAACATGGTATAATAGACTAGGAATTTTTTGAGTTATATGAAAAATATAAGGTCAGAATTTGATTAATAACCTTTGGAGGAAATAGAAATGCAGGAACTTGATATATGGAAAGAACTTGAGATAGAAAAGACAAAAGAAGAAAAGCAAATTAAAACTGCGTATTACGCAAAATTGAAGAGAGTGAATCCCGAGGATGATCCGGAAGGGTTTAAGCAGTTGCGTGCAGCTTTTGAAGCAGCTGTGGCATATGCAAAATCCGGTGATGAAGAAAAAGAAAAAGACGAATATGATCTTTGGATGGATGAGGTTAAAGAGGTATACGATAACTTAAACAGACGAATTGATAAAGCAGAGTGGGAGAAATTGTTTGATAAGGAAATCTGCGTAGCACTGGATACACAGGACATGGCATCGGAACGTCTTCTGGTATTTCTGATGGATAACTATTATTTGCCTTATTATGTATGGAATTTAATAGATGATACTTTTGACATCAGTAGACGAAGAGACACACTTATTGAAAAATTTCCGGCCAATTTCATTGAATATGTTCTCGGAGAAATACAAAATAAAACTAATGCAGGCTTTTATGATTTCTTTGAGGGAAATTTGGAGAATAATCCGGATCCGCTGATTTTAAACCAGTCAAAGTGTTTAGAACAATTACATGATCAGTTATTAATTAAAGAATTTGAAGAGAGGGATTTTTCTTTTATTCATGAACAATTAGATGAGATTTATAAGATGGACATAAGTCATGTTTATACTCAGGCAATTGAGGAAATCGTAGCTCTTTATGAAAAGGATTATGATAAGGTGAAAAGCAGTTTTGATAAGTTGATTGGAAAACTGGGAAATACACCGAAACCTTATGTCAAGAATCATCTTCTGTTAAAAGCCTATGCCATTGGTTATGAAGTTACAGGAGAAAAAGTTAAAGCGTATAAATTGCATGATTTTCTTTTTAAAAAGTCAGATATTCTGTATATTTTATCAGACTGTATTCGTTATTTCATAGCTATAGGAGAGGATAAGAAAGCCAAGGATATGGCAATAGAATTTGCGGAAAAATATACTGATTATCCGGCAATAATGCAGTATATGGTAAAGGCAAATGAAGAACTAATAAAACAATATAGAACGGAAGCGGAAGAAGGAAACGAAGAGAGTGCCTTTGAGGTTGGTTGGATTTATTTTCAGAACGAACAGTTTGATGAGTGTATTGAATATATAAAACCTAAGGTGCCGGCTGAGGGAAGCAAAAAGGAATACACTTATTACAATCTTCTTGGAAGGTGTATGGCACAAAATAAGCAGTATGAAGAAGCCATTCCTTATCTTATGCGTGCTCACGAACTGATACTAAAGGTAAAAGAAAAGGATGCAGAGGGCGAAGATGAAGAGCGAATGCTCAAAAGGGAAGGACTTATTCTTGACACAGCTGCCATGTGTTATCGTGAAATGTTCTTTGAACTTTTAGAGAATGGCAAGGTATCACGTGAGAATTACCATAGGGCATATGGATATTTGTCAGAAGCTGTTAAAAAGATTGAGGAGTCTGTTTCAGTGGAAACGAATACGAGAAACAAGATTTATTTTCAACGTGACAGAGCCTTGATTTATTATGACGATGATATGTATAGCAAATGTGTTGACGTTTGCGATGAGATTTTAGAAGAAGTGCAGGATTGGTATTACATATTCTTCCTTAGGGGAAAAGCATTCTATAAGATGGACTACCCACAGAATGTCATAGATGATTTTTATTCGATTACCGGAGTTATCCCGGATAACCTTGATAATCAGGAATTATATATTACTCCGCTTATGGCATACCTCGATTATGACCGCTATGATAATGCCAATGATATTTTTGAATTTGCAAAAGATCATGGAGCAAGGGGCGCGGTAATTGATTTGCTTAACTTGTATTATGAGTATAAGCAGAATCCTGATTCCCATGAATTGTCTGAAATTTTAGAGTGTATTGATCGTCTGACTTGTGAAGATAATGATATCAGAAAAAGGGAGATTGCGGATCTGGTTATATATATGGCATATATGACAGATGAAGAGGACTATTACATTAAGACCATGGAAAAAGCTAAAGAAATATATCCGGGGTGTTCAAAATTAGTAAATTGGTATATGGGATGTTACTATGAGCGTAAGGGACAATATGAGAATGCCATTATGTTTTTTGAGGATGCTATAAAACTTACGTGCTGGAGGGAAGATTACGAGAGCATTCTGTTACGTATAGGAAAGAATAACTGGTACATGGATAATGATGATAAGGCATACGAGATGTATATGTCGGTTTACGGAGACAATCCTAAGAATCCGACTGTAAATCGTCACCTTGCAGAGTACTATTTATTCAAATACCGTGGGGATAATAAGAATGAGTCAATTGATATGGCACTGAAATATATTAATGATCAGTTTGAAATCTACGCTGATCAGGAGGTAAAAAGGCTGAGAGCGGAAATAAATCTGGAAAAATATGATTTAGAAGAGAGTAAGAAAGATTTACTTGATATTCTTGAAAATGATCCCGAGTCCGTTACGGCGATGCGATTGCTTGAAAAAGTTTATTGTTATGAGGGAGATTTTGAGAATGCTTATCAGATTGCAGTCAAAAAATCTAATTATGTAAATGATGAACATTATCAGTTAAAATATGATGCTTACATCCGTTCAGCCATGGCACTTCGTCGGTATGACGGATTAGAAAAAATCATAAAGGATTGCTATAATTATGATGGAGAATGGGCTTTTAATAAGCTTATTCGACTATATGTCAGTGAAGGTCGTATGGACGAACTTATGGACGCAGCCAGATCTACAATTAAAAACGGAAAAGATAATAGAGAAAAATTATTAGGATACAGGACTGTGTTGGATGTCCTTTGTGAAAAAGGCTTATCAGAAAATGATGATGAGATGAAAAGGGAAATAAATAATTTTCTGGTATTTATAAGAAATAACGAGGATGAAATTCAGTATGGTTATGACTGTCTTAGTGAATTCTATTTTGAAAATTATGGAAATATTAAGGAGGCAATCAAATGTCTTGAGTTTATACAAAAAGGAGAAATGAATAGTTTTTACGAGATTAGCTGTAATTTGCTTTTAGCAACATACTATGGATTTTCCGGTAAACGTTTTTTGGCAAGAAGACATTTTGAGTTGTTTTTCAAGGCTGTGATTAATCAGTTTGGAAGTGTTGAAAACTGGCTTAAGGAGAATGGTTATTCAAGGATAAATTACTATTCTCTTGGTTTGTACCATTACGCAACGAAAAACCTGGCAGAACTTCAAAGTTGTGTGGAGGATATGGAAAATCGTGTTATCTGTAGAAATTGCGACAAGTGTAAATGCTTTGAGTACTATATCTTGAAGGGACATTTGGAAAAACTCAAAAAGAATAGGGAAGAAGCAATGAAAGCATATGAAATTGCCTTGGATTGTGGAGGAAATGCAAACCGATTTTACATAACAAGGTTAATGAAGGAATGCTAAATAGAGATGCAAGGAATTATATTTCTAAAAATAAAAAAATAACGAATGGGAAAAAGTTTATGATAGTAGGAATTGATTTAGGAACAACAAACAGCCTGATTGCTTACTATACACAAGAGGGCGCGAAGATTATTCCTAACAGATTGGGTAAAAATCTTACACCTTCCGTGGTAAGTGTAGATGAAGACGGTCAGGTGTATGTGGGTGAAACTGCAAAAGAGCGTGCGAGTCTGTATCCGGGATCGTCAGCCAGTGTATTTAAGCGAGATATGGGCAGCAGCAGAAAGTTTAACCTGGGAAAACGCCATTTTATGGATAATGGCATTGAATATGAAAAAGATATGGAGTTTAGTGCACAGGAATTGTCGGCGCTGGTTTTGAAGGCTTTAAAAGAGGACGCTGAACATTATCTTGGACAGACTGTAGAAGAAGCAGTTATCAGTGTGCCTGCATATTTTAACGAGGAGCGAAGACGTGCCACAAAGATAGCAGGAGAGATGGCAGGATTCAAGGTGGAACGTATTATTTCAGAGCCGACTGCGGCAGCCGTTGCTTACGGTCTGTACCAACAGGATAAAGATGAGAGATTTCTTGTGTTTGACCTGGGTGGTGGAACTTTGGATGTATCCATTCTTGAAATGATGGGAGATATTCTTGAGGTTCATTCTGTGGCCGGTGATAATTTCCTTGGTGGTGAAGATTTCACTAATGTATTGGTGGATATGTTTTTTGAAGCACATCCTGAAATAGAACGTCAGTCACTTGAAGACAAAACTCTCCGTCATATCAAAAATAAGGCTGAGGAATGCAAACTGAAACTGGATGAAAACGGAGAAAATATCATGCACTGTGTGATTGACGGAAAAGCTGTTGAATATCCGGTTAACGAGAAAAAATACGAGGCGCAGTGCAGCAAATTATTTGACAGAATTAAGGTACCGTTAAAGCAAAGCTTAAATGATGCGGGCATCTCTATTTCTGATTTGGATAAGGTAGTGCTAATTGGCGGTGCTACCAAACTTAACATGATCCGCAAATTTGTTGCAAAGATGTTTAGAATTATGCCGGATTGCAGTATTAATCCTGATGAAACGGTGGCTCTTGGTGCAGCAATTCAGGGTGCAATGAAGGAGAGAAATCAGGCGGTGAAAGAACTTATTCTGACTGATGTTTGTCCATTTACTCTTGGTACGGAAGTGACCATTGATCGTGAGGATGGTAGCAAAGAGGCAGGTCATTATCATCCAATCATTGAGAGAAACACAGTAATTCCAGCCAGCAGAACAGATACATTCTATACATCCTATGACAATCAGAAAAAGATTCGAGTGGATGTTCTTCAGGGTGAGAGCCGTTTTGCAAAGAACAATCTTTACCTTGGAGAAATTCTGGTGAATGTTCCGGCAGACAAAGCAGGTCGTGAAGGAATTGATGTTACATATACTTACGATATTAATTCTTTGTTGGAAGTTCAGGTTAGAGTTTTATCCACCGGTGAGGTCAAAAAGCAGGTGTTTAAGAATCAGAGTGTGGACATGTCCGATGAGGAGATTGCAAAGCGTTTTGAAGAACTTGCATTTTTGAAGATTCATCCAAGAGATCAGGAGGAGAACAGGCTGTTGCTCTTCAAGGGAGAACGTCTGTATGAAGAAAGCATTGGAAACGACAGAGCTATCATAGAAATGAATATAAGAGATTTTGAAGCAGTTCTGGATACCAGAGATAACACGCTAATCAAAGAGGCAAGAAAGAAATTTATGAAGTTTTTGCTCAAGTACGAAACAAAGAATGAGGATTTGATGTAAAACTTCTGTTATCTCACAGTTTTCAGGCTTTCCTGTTACGTTTATTTTCATACATTCTTTTATCTGCACAGACAGGATGGAATAAAAAGTGTAGAGCAGGGGAAAAAGTAAACAATAGGAAGTGCAAAAACTTCTTCTCATTTGAGAAGAAGTTTTTGTGTTGCAGAAAAAGTGTTTGAATTTGAAAATACAGCCGAAAAATGATATAATTATAACAGTTTTATGGTGCCTAAATGGGCTTGCGGGATTTAGGAGGTAAAGATGGTATGAAAAAGATGAACTGTATAATATTACTTATAAGCGTTGTTGTATCCCTAACGGCGTGTGGCGACAAAAATACGGAAAAAAAGGAAGAAGGCTTCATTCCAACTCTTGACACAAATACAGATTGTAGTATCACCGTGGCAGGAAGTTATGACAACTTTGAGGCGTTAGAGGCTGAATTTGATCGCTTCAACGAGTTTTATCCGAAGGTTCAGCTAAGTTATGTAAAGTTGGATGACTATAACAACATATTGGAGACCACATTGGAAGGAGAAGACAAACCAAATATTTTCTTCTCATATGCATGGATGATTGGCAATGACAAATATGCTTCGGTATTTGAACATGCGGAAGATCTTTCAGATGCTTCTTTGAATCTTGATTTGGGATGTATACGCCCTGGATTAATCAATCATGATGCCGAAAATCATGTAATGATGGTTCCGGTTTTTTCCAGAAGTTATGGAATGTTGGTGAATAATGATTTGTTTGAAAAGGAAGGACTAAGTGTTCCAACAACATGGACGGAGTTATTGAAAGTGTGCGAAGAGTTTCAGACGAAGGGGTACAAGAGCCCTATGATGGGATACAGCAAGGATTCTTCCAGCTGCTTTATGTACACGGTTGCTTATCCGTTGTTTGCAGCCACACTTGCCGATAATCCTAAAGCGCTCAAAATGGCAAACGATTTAGATTCCGCAGCGGGAGAATATATGCGTCCTGCACTGGAAGTTGTGGAGAGGATGATCCAAGGAGGTTGTATCAATACAAACGAGTGTGATAAAATTGAAGATAACTATACACAGGTGATTTTACGCTTTTTTGAAGGCGATGTACCGATGATGATTTGCTCGGGTGATACCGTGTCCGGAACAAAAAAAAGAGAAAGCCAGTCCGAGGCGTTTTCTTTAGCACCGTTTAAGTACACGTTTTCACCGATTCCTCTTACTGAGGATGGAGGATATTTTATAGACAGTCCTTCCGTAGAATTCTCCGTGAACAAGGAATGTGATAATCTTGATATGACCAACGAATTTATGCGTTTTCTGATAACAGACACTGAACTTAATGAGATGGCTTCAGTGAAACGTTTGGTAACTCCTACAAAGGAGATGTCTTTTGATTCGGTTTATGCTCCGTTCGGAAAGGTGCCTTCAGACCGTATCATATCTCCTGAGGTTCTTGGCATTACAGATCCTCTTACCGTACAAATTAAATGTGCAGCTTATCAGGTTGGAAAAGGTGAGAGCACTGTTGAGGATGCCATCAAAAAGTACGGAACCTTTGAATAGGAAACGGAGGGTTTCGTATGAAGAAAGCGCTGTTAATCATTCCCAATCTTTTTATCATAATACTTATATTATATTTTATTGTCGGATATGCTAATTCCATGGAGGAAGAAAGCAAGCGAAATGTCATAGAAGCATACGAGAAGATGACACTCACGGTTGATCAGATTATCGCAAACTACCTTGAGGATGAGCAACATCTTTGCGATATATGGTCCAACTATGTCAATCGTTCCGCAGAAGCGGGAACACCAATGACAGCGGAAGAGGCGATGTCCTATATTCGAAAAGCCAAGATATCTCTTGAAATATCAGGTCATCTTATTTTTATGGATGATTTGGAATTATCCGGTATTTCTACGACAGAAAAATTAGGCGATCCCGGCAATTATTCGGTTTCTTACAAAAATGTATCAATCTTTGAAAATCTTGACAGTGTAAGCAATGTTGACGGCGTGGTCAATATCACAAGGGCATATACGAATCCCATGAACGGAATACAATCGATTGCATTTATGAATTATGTTAAGGTGTTTGATCCGGATACCGGTAAACTTAGGACCGGTCTTTTGATGAGAGTGGTTCCAATCAGTCGTTTAGAGCAGAAACTGGTATTTTTAAAAGGTGAGTATGAGAATGCAGAAATAAGTATTGTTGATCAGGATGGTGATTATATCATTCGTGGAAAATCTTTAAAAAACAGCAATTTCTTTGAGTATTTCAGATCTTACAATAATGTTTCCATTGAGGAATACAAGCGCATTAAAAATGAGATTATTGGAGGAGTGGGTTCGATGACCGTCAATAATTCAAAAGGCGAGAATTGCATGATATCTTATGCACCGTTTGAATCATTGAAGGTATGGTATCTGCTTGCGTATATTCCTGTGGATGATCTGTTGAAAAGTCGAGTAGTTGATTGGCTTTTGCTGGGTATTGTTTCTGTCGGTCTGGTTTCCCTACTTATATACAATTTTATAATATTGATGATTTACAACCGCAAATTGTCGGAAGTTGCTGAACAGGCAAATCAAGCCAACGAAGCTAAATCATACTTTCTTTCTACCATGTCACATGACATACGCACTCCTATGAATGCTATTTTAGGCCTTAACGAAATGGTGTTAAGAGAGAGTAACGATGAGAAAATACTCGATTATTCAGAGAGTATACGCACGGCAGGAAATACTCTCTTGGGATTGATTAACGATATTCTGGACTTTTCAAAGATTGAAGCCGGCAAAATGGATATCATAAATGTGGATTACAGTTTCGTGTCCATGCTGAACGACCTTGTTAATATGGTCCAAAAAAAATCGGAAGACAAAGGACTTATTTTCAAGTTAAACATTGATGGCGAAATACCTTCAATGCTTAACGGGGATGAGATTCGAATAAAGCAGGTAATTACGAATATTTTGACTAATGCAGTTAAATACACCCAAGAGGGGACCGTTACCTTCTCTGTTGGATATGAAAAAATACCGGACAAAAGGGATACAATAATTTTGAAAATCAGTGTTGCCGATACCGGAATAGGAATTAAGACTGAGGATATAGACAGAATGTTCAAAGCTTTTGAACGTGTCGAGGAAAAAAGAAACAGAAACATCGAAGGTACAGGCCTTGGCATTACCATTGCACAGAGTTTACTTGTGAAAATGGGTAGTCACTTACAAGTGGAGAGTGTTTACAAAGAGGGCTCGGTTTTCTTTTTCGATTTAGAGCAAAAAGTGGTGAAATGGGAGCCTATTGGTGATTATGAGAAGGCGTTAAGATTATCGATGAAAGAAAGGAAGGGGTATCGAGAGAAGTTTACCGCGCCGTTAGCGAAGGTACTAGTTGTCGATGATGCTCCGGTGAATCTTACAGTTTTCTCAGGCCTTTTAAGCCGTACAAAGATTCAGATTGATACAGCAGAGAGTGGTAATGAGGCTATTCAGATGTATCAAAAAAAGCAATACGATGTGATATTTTTGGATCACATGATGCCGGACATGGATGGTATAGAGACTCTTTCGCAAATGCGTAGTCTTAAGCAAACGCCTAATGATGCAACACCTATTATATGCCTTACGGCAAATGCAATATCCGGTATGTGTGAAATGTACATAAAGGCAGGTTTTGATGGTTATATGTCAAAACCTATCGATCCTAATCGGCTGGAAGGAATGCTTTTACAGTACTTACCGAAGGAAAAAATCGCACCGGGATCGAGTGGAGTTGAAGAGGATGACAGTGTAATCCCAGGTTTTATCAAAAATATAGATGAAATTGATGTGGAAACAGGTCTGAGATACTGTGGAAACAGCCAATCTTACTTAGTAACATTAAAAACATATCTTGATTCTGCACCGAAAAATGTCGAGGATATCGAAACTTTTTGGAAAGCAAAAGATATTAAGAATACAACGATAAAAGTTCATGCCCTTAAGAGTACATCCCGAATCATAGGTGCACTTGAACTTGGAGAACTTGCTGCAAGGCTGGAAAGAGCAGGAGATGCAGGCGATATAAAAACACTGGAAGAAGAGATTCCAAAGTTGATTGTACAGTATAACAATCTGGTGAATAAATTGGAGCCTTTAAATCAAAAGAAAATGGAGAGAGATAAAAGTGAAGATGAACGTCCGATAATCTCCGTTGAAAAACTAAAAGAAGCGTACATTACACTTTACGAGTCTTGTGCAAATTTTGACTTTGACAGCATGGTTCATGTAGCACAAATGCTGCAAGAATATCAGATTCCTAGAGGAGAAGAGGATAGGGTTGCAGCTATCTTGAAGGCCGTAGATAATTATGATTACGAATTGATACCTGAGATTATTACCAAAGAAGTATGAAAGCGAGGGGATGATTATGGAGGAGCGAATTGTTGTTGTCGACGATGACACTATGATACTAAAACAGGCTAATATGATTCTTGCGGAAGCGGGTTTTAAGGTTACATGCTTAAAGAACGGAAGACTTTTGATGGATTATATTGCGAAGAATCCAATAGATATTATATTGCTTGATATTAGAATGCCGGAAATGGACGGGTTTGAGACAATTTGTACATTAAGGGAGTGGGAAAAAAATAATTCACGTGAGGAGGTTCCGGTCATTTTCCTTACGGCGAACGATGATCCGGATTCTGAAGCTAAGGGGCTTTCGCTGGGAGCAATGGATTTTATCCGAAAGCCATTTTCTTCGGAAGTTTTGAAAATAAGAATAAGAAACCTTCTTGATCTCACTTTGTTACAGAAAAATCTTCACAGTGAGGTAGCCAAAAAGACGGCTGAACTTGAGAGTCTTTCATTGCACGTTGTGCATACTCTTGCCAAAACTATAGATGCCAAAGATGCATATACGAATGGGCATTCCGAAAGGGTGGCGATATATTCCAGAGAAATTGCAAAAAGATTTGGATATGATGAAGAAAGACAGGAAGAGATTTATATTATGGGACTTTTGCATGATGTCGGCAAAATCGGTGTTCCTGACACGGTAATAAATAAGCCTGGAAAACTTACCGATGAGGAATATATGGAAATAAAGAAACATCCCGTAAAGGGAGCGGAGATACTTGTAACCATCACTGAAATGCCTAAACTGGTGACCGGTGCAAGATGGCATCATGAAAGATATGACGGAAGAGGATATCCGGATGGTTTAAAAGGAGAAGATATTCCTGAAGAAGCTAGAATTATAGCCGTTGCAGATGCTTATGACGCAATGACCAGTCACAGGAGTTATCGTGATATTAGTCCGCAGGATTATGTGAAGAGTGAGATAGAAAAGGGAATGGGTACGCAATTTGATGAGAAATTTGCACGCATTATGCTTGAGATGATTGCGGAGGACACAGAGTACAGTATGCATGAGTGATTATTTAACAAATAGTAATAATAAGACAGTAAGAATAAATAAAAGAAAAATAGAGAAGAAATGAAGGTAAAAAGACGTGAAACGAAAAGAACAAATTATATGTGTAATAAATGCAATAGTATTTTTGATAGCAGCATATGGAAGTATATTATTGTTTTCGTTGCTTATGACTTATGCATCATCACCATTAGCGTTAATGATATTTGCAATTCCTTCATTTCTTGGTATTTATAATGCTATATATTTGGGAAGATATAGGTCAGCTATTTCAAGGGAGACGTTGCTTGGCTGCTCAGTATTAATAAAGTATGGATTAATACCATTGTATATAATAGGTGGGCTGTTAATATGCGTACTTATATTGCTGACGTTTACACCAATAGTTTTTATGATTTTTGTAACTCCGGTCGCAGTAACAATGTTAAGTTTGTATGGTTATGTTACTATGCTTGCAGGTGGTGTATTCTCATTTGCTTACCTAAAAAAGGCAAAAGATGATAAAATTCACAGTAAATGGCTTATAAGTTTGGCTGCTTTGTTTCAATTTTTCTTTACTATGGATGTGATTTCAGTAGGAGCATTGGCATTAAAAGAAAAGAAATATGTAAAGGTTACAATTGGAGTGACAGCGATATTAGCGTTAAGTGCGATTGGGACATTTACGTGGATGGTTTTTAATATGGTTAGCGCGATGTAATCGAGAAAAGACTTCTGCTGAAGTCTTTTTTTTGTGTGTTATCCACGACGAGCCAAGTGAAAATATGTGATATTACGATTTTCAAACTGTGAGTTTGTATTAACACTTTCGATACTATGATATGATAAAGAAGGTAGTAAATGCAGATAGAAATATCAGGATATTAAGAACAGCAGTTATTTTTGGCTTTAACGTGATCCAAACAGGAGCATTGTGGAAACTGTGATGCTTTTGGCGAAGCACTTTGGATTTGAAAAATGAAAGAACGAATGGAAAAACACAATAATTCCAATGAGATATACTGTGATTAGGAGCAAGGAGACTTGCTCCACTTTATTTTGTAAGAATAATTGGTTATGCACGCCATTTTTTGTTGATAGCCAATTTTGTTTATGATATAATTTTATACAGAATATTCATGAAAAATGAATAGTTATGAGCGGAAATGTATAACTTAATAGTTTATGTACCTCCTACTGCAAATATAGTGAAGGTGGGGGTAAGAAGAATTAATGAGCAAGAACGCTGAGGCGTTCTTGAATTTAATGAATATTATTTATGCAGGTGATTTTGAGCGGGGAAGATTGAGTGAGTCATTTTGCATATTAATAAGTGTTTAATAATGAATAGAAGGGAGGCGTAGATTAGCATTTACCGGTAGTAACAAACAGAATATTGATGGAGGTAGAGTATATGAAATGCAAATATTTTAAGAAAATATTTAGCTTTGTGATTGCGGGTAGTATGGTGTTGACATCAGTTCCGGTGTCCGCAGCACCCGTATCAGGAACGGATCTGAAAGAACAGATGCGAAGTTCAGTAAGTGATGAAGAATACCCGAATGGTCTGGTAGGTTTTGGAGAGACACTGCTTAATGTAAAAGAGGGTGAGAAAAAGACAATCACCGTTTTCAGGCAGGGTAATACCGACAAGGAAGCAACCGTACGCTTTAAGGCTATTGATGTGTCGGCAGAATACGGCTCTGATTATTTGCTTACGGTTGTTCATTCAAGATTTAAGAAGGAACAGTTAGATGTCAACGAAAATTCTGTTCCATTGATGCAACAGTCTGCTGTAGCAGGAGATACAGCAGATACCAGTGTTATTGTTGAAGATGAAAAGGCTAATGATGCAACTTCCGCTAATAAAGGAAATACAGCATCTAAAACTTCCAATTCAAAATCGGAAAAGAAGAGTGGTCTTCAGGCAGCGTATAAGGCTCAGATGAAAGAAGATGCACCTGCTAATGATTGGACTGAGTCTAATCCTGAGGCAACTCCGGATGAGATTAAGGATACGATGGCAGCCGGAAATGAACAGGCTCTTTCGTATTTCGAGCAAGCTGAAGGACAGGAAGCTGTTATCACATTTAAGAAAGGTGAATATCAGAAGGACATTATTGTTGAGACCTTAGATGACAGTAAGTCTGAATCTGAAGAGCAGTTTGTATTTGTTTTGTGTGATGCCAAAGGCACTGAAATAGGTCCGGATTACAACGGATATCTTAATATTTCAGATGACGAAAAAGCAGTTGATAATGTTTTCGCAGTTAAGGATAAGGAGATTGTAGTCGGACCTGATGAAGATACCGCAAAGGTTACGATTGTAAGGACTGACGGTATTGATCAGCTTGCATTTGTTACAGTTGGAACCAAGTCAGTTGATGCAGTGCCTAATGTAGACTATGAGTCGGTTGTTGAGGAACTAATATTCCCGGCCGGAGTAACTGAGAAAACTGTTGAAGTACCGATAATTGGAGATAGAACAGAAGACAGACAGTTTTATGTCGGTATTAGTGAGGAAGGCGTTGTACGCGAGAAAGATAACTATGCCTCACTTGTTACTATTTCTAAGTTTGCTGATTCTGCGGAAGCAGTAGTGGCCGAGAACAGTATCACGGCAGAAGCCGGACCATATGAGGTTGGCATTTCCAATAAAAATTGGCTCACAGGTTCGTGGGTTGCAGGTCCTATAGATCTTCGTCTTGCAGATAGTATTAAGGTGGAGTTCACGGTAAAAGGCCAGAAAATAACATATCATGAAGAAGGCAAATGTAAGGATAAGCATACCGTGGCAGATTATCACCGTAAAAAGAAAGTTAATTTTGTGGTAGCTAAGAATAAGACGTCTTCAGACAGAGATATTCTTAATACTGCGGCAGGAACTTATAATTCCGAGAGTGAAAATAGTTATTTGGAGTACAAACGTGATATTGACAAAGAATTTGACAAGTGGAAAGATCTTGGCTCAGCTTATTTGTGGGTTAGTACAACACCACAGGACAGTAATGATAGTGCATCTGTTTTGATCAATAAGATTACGGTTCATTATCCAGATTATACATTTATTATAAATAACAATTCAGATTATAACTATTATCAGGAGATTCGTTACACGGGTTCCACAACTTCGTCTAAGTACGGAGATGACATTAATCTTGGTAAGGCATATTTTGACGGAGATTCAAATAATATTAAGAAGACAACTGACAAGGGAAGTCTTGGCTTGAATTACATGTATTCGGGCAAAAAAAATTCGGCAGGAATTTCGTCTAGTGCCAATACCGTTTCATTCAAGGGATATCGCTTGAAGAGAAAGAACTCAAGTAACAGTTGGTCGGAACCTGACATGATAAGCGGTGGGCTTACATATGATTTTGTCAAGAAATACCGCGGCGACTATATGTCTAACGGACACACCTTTGAACTGACACCTGCGTTTGAAGTTAAGAGTGCTACTGTAGATTTCAGTAACAGTAATGCAACGGTTGGCAATGAGCAGAATAAGAAGGGTAATTATAAAGGTTATTCAAAATCAGTTAATCTTAAGAAACTTGATACATTATCTATTTCTGCAGCTTCAAATAGTGGTTATTCTGTAGCCGCTATCGGATTGCAGTCAAATGACAAGACGTTCTCGTCAAGCAATAAGGAAACAGAAGGTAATGACAAATCTACATTTGTCACAGGACTTGGTGATATCAATTCTACCGGATATACTGCATATATCAATTATGATACCGCTAAGATTAAGGTAATGGCAGATCCTAAGATGAAGGATACCGATTCTGCTAAGCAGGGAATTGTTCTCTACATTGATGAGGATAAGAATGTATATAAGGCGTCTCTTAGCGAGGAACTGGCAGGAGAGGGAACACAAGATCATTTTAACATTGAAAATGTCAACATGAATCAGACATATTCATTGATAGGAACTGCACAGGAAGGTTATTCACCTGTTTGGAGAGACGGAACACTTGATGATAAGGAGACCGGTGAAGGTTATCCTGAATCAAACAGCGCATATAAGTCATTTACTCCTGTACAGGGTAGTGTTCTTCCATATACTGCTAAGATTTCTCTTGGAAGAGTTTACTACAGCTTCCAGTTACAGCAGGAGGTAGGAGATCCGACAGATATTTACGGCTTTGTTAAGATCCGTGATCGTTATATACTTGGTAATGAAGAATTTGAAAAGGGTATTAACGGAGCTAATGTAACTATTAATGGTAACCAGGTTCAGACCGCAACAGGTGGAACTAATAAGAACAATAAGAGCGAAGGTTTCTTCCGAGTTGAAGATAATTCGTTCTCAGTACTTAACTATTATCTGGTTAATGTTAATGCTTACGGAGAAGAGGGTTCTATCAATACTTCTTTCGTAATGAATCCGGGTATGGTTGGTAAATGTATCATAGATACAAAGGATGATCTGACAATATCTAATGCTAAGGTTTATGTTAAAGGTAAAGATGGCAAGTATGTTGAGCAGAAGATAACTCACGATGTGGAAGGAATGTATTCTGCACTCAGTAATGGTGACACAGATATCCGAATTGAGATGCGTGCTGATAAGTCAGGTGTTTCAATGAAGAATGCTACACTTCAGTTCTATGGTACTGATGGTAAGAAACTTGATAAAGATGTAGCAGGAACATCCTTCGGTGATGCTAACAACGGATACTTTAGATTTGATTTCAATCCTAAGAAGAACGAGATACCGACCGGAGCTACACTTAGAGTTGTATTTACTGATAATATGGATCATACATATCTTCAGAGAGAACTTGGAATGTCACTCTGTGAGTCAATCGGAATTCTTGACTTTGCTAACAGCTTTGCGTTTGGTGGAGCTAATACAGCTATCAAGATGGTAGGAAAGATTGATTCTGCATTTAACCTGGGCTGGAATGGTGACTTTGATGACGCTTTAGGTGAGCATGTAGCAAATGATACAACAACCGGTGACAAGATTATTACAGTTGGTTTCAACAAAGAAGTAATGAACAAGTCAGAGAATCGCAGCAATATCGAGAAAGCGGCTTCTACGCTGGCAGAAAAGGATCAGGCGATAGCTGACACCAATAAAGAACTTTCTAAATGTAAAGATGAACAAAAGAAGAAAGAATTAAAAGAAAAGCTTGATAAAGCTAATAAAGAGAAACAGGAAGCAGAGAAGAAGTACAAAGAAACTGCAAAGAATGCACAGGATCCTAAGAAGACACAGACAACTCTCGGAGGAAATGCTAATCTGAATGTCGGATTCAGTTTCGTTATGGTATTTGGAAAAGAAACTGAAGGCACGAATGCCGGTAAGTTCTATTTCAAATCAATGACACTTACAGCGACAGTTGATGGAGGATTTAACGTAACAGTTTCCTTTGCAACACCGATAGGTATTACTGTAAATCTCGGATTTGGTGCGGGAGGTAACGGCTCTGCAACATTTATAGTTGAACAGAGAAAAGATCAGCGTTATCCTGAGAAATACTTTATATCAAATCTTAAAGATTCTGATGGCAGCATCGACATCTTTGATTGCAATATGAATAATGCGCAAAGAAAATTTGACGGTTACGGTGTCTTTGAACTTAATCCTTATATCACTATATCTCTTGGGGCCGGAGTTCTTGGTAACCTTATAGAGGTAACAGTTAGTGGTAAGGCTCAGTTCAATATGCAGTTCTACACTACAGCTCAAGAGAATAATGGCTCAGTTAATCTGTCTGCTGATCTTACCGTTAAGGTATTGATGATCAAGCATACATGGAATCTTGCAAGTACCAATGTTAATCTCTTTGGTAACAGTGGAAGTTCATCATTTGGAGACGGCCAGAACTTCCTGTACGAATCGGCAGATGTGATGCAGGCACAGGATCTCAGTTATATGAAGGGCGGAACTAAGTGGAAATCAGGCAAAATCAGTGCTAAGAGTATTGATGAGAGCGAGGATGGTTATGTAGAGAAATCTATCGGTAATAAGATTGCTGAGAATCCTGATTTCAGAATGGTTAAGCTTGGAGCAGATAATTATGTTGCAGTATTTACAAATGTAGATCCTGCAAGAGAAAATGCACTTAATGCTAAGGCAATTTATTACACAATTTATAATAAAACTGATGGATGGTCTGAACCTAAGCTGATTGAAAATGACAATACACTTGATCAGGATCCTGATATCTTTGATCTTGGAGATCGCGGTGCTGTTATTACATGGTCTTCAGCAGATAAGGTATTTACAGATGAGACAAGCAAGGTTGACATGCAGAATTCAATGAATCTCCATTGTGTATTCGTTAATAAATCAGGTGAGATTTCAGATATTCAGGAGATAACCAAGACAACAACAGCTGCTGAGGCGGGTAATTATTCTGACGCTACAGCGGATGTGGCAGCCAATGTTTCATACAACGATAACTCTATGATAGTTTATTATCAAAAGAAGGAGTATGAACCACAGGAAGACGGAAAAGAATATCTTGGTGATGTATTATTCCCATCAATAACTGTAATGGCTGCAAGAACATATGATTTCGACGCAAATATGTGGGATGAAACATATAAACGTACTGATTTAGAGGAACTTTCTGATGATGAATTTAATCAATATTCAGTAGGTTTCTATGGACAGGAGTTCTTTGATTTCCTTCCACAGATTGAGTTGGATGAGCAGTTAGATGATAATGGATACTGGGTTGATAATATAGAGCCTGAAATCAATCAATTAGACGAAGAAGATGCTAATAAGGCACTTATTGTTGATACTGATGCAATGAGTTACAATGATCTTGGTGTATTTGCTTATACAATTGATCGTGATGGCGATATGAATACTAATGCTGACAGAGATGTATATATGCAGATATATGACTTTGTAAAGGATTCATTTATGCATCCAATCATTGTAAATAATGATACTGTTGAGGATAAGAATGTACGTTTTGTCAGAGCGAAGAATATTACATTCCTGACATGGCTGCATAACGGAGATATCCAGGCACTTGATATGAGTAATATAGTTCATAATTATAAGACACTCCTCAAGAAGGGAGAAGGCGACTATTACTACATTAATAAGACATTACCTGATAATTGGGATACTACAGATGTTGATATGTATATTCCGCCGATTACAATTGTAAAGGGTGAGAAGGCAGAGGCAGATAATGCAGTGAGTGCAATTAATGATTTTGATGTACAGGCATCTGATGACTTTGTATACTTCGTTTGGTCACAGACAGGCGCATGTCTTAAAGAAGGCGTTGAAGAAGGTGGAGCTGAAGCATTAGATCCGGCAAATACTTTGACAGAATCCCAGCTCTATACTGCAAGATATGATCTTGCTAAGCACGTAAAAACCAAACCTGTACAGATAACAAGTAAGGTTGGTGCAAATTACAGCAGCGTAGCATTTGAGGTTGAAGGTGATAAGCTTATCGGTCTTGCTTACAAGGCAGACTCAAAGATTGTTACACTTGAAGAGTACAATAAAGCGCTTGAAGAGAATAACAAAAATGCTGCAAATGGTGAAGGAAGTAACGGAGCAGGTATCGGGGACAACGAGACAATTGAACCATTAACAGAAGATGAGTTTGTACCTTATTCCGTTCCGGATTATGAAAATGCTATGCCTTATACATTTACAGTTGATCCTAAGAGTGTTGTTAAGATTAAGAATGCCGGATTTACTGATAATCTTATTGCAGGTACAGATGCAATGGTCAAATTCGATATCCTTAATGATGGTGTTGAGACAGTAACAGGTATGACTCTTACAGCAGAAGATGAGAGTGGCAGAAGTGTATTACAGAAGACTGTAATTAGTAAGGATGATGAAGATGACATTACAGGATTTATCGCTGAGGAAGAATATACAGACAGTATATCTCTTGATAATCTTATCGGTGGTGATTCAATAACAGCATCTGCATTGATTTCTATACCTGAGGATGCAGATAAGACAGGACTTACCATTACGGTTACAGATAAGGATGGTAAGGTTGTAGCACAAGAGAAGTTAAGTGAAACAATAGAAAGCCAGTTGAGCGTTCATGATCTTATTATTGAGGAAACTGATGTAAGAGATCAGTTCAAAGTCAAAGGTAAGATTAGCAATATTGGTGGCAGAATTGAAGAAGGTGGAGTTGCTCAGATCGGATATGATGTTTCCGGAGATACTGTAAAGGTTGCAGAAGTTGAGTACCCTACATTAAGACCAGGTGATACAGTGGAATTCGAAAAGATTATTACATTGGATTCCGCAAAGGCATTTACATCTGAGACAGATGACGAAGGCGGTGTAACTGATACGGCAGTCGTATTTGTGAAAGCTGACAGCGGATATGCTACTAAGAATATTGTCAGAGTTGCTGATGCTGAGCAGATGAAAGTTGTTAATGCAGTTAAGAATGTTGGCTTAGAAGGAACAAAGGATGGAGCTCTTGAGTTATTACCGGGTGAAACAGCTGTTCTTTCTCCGAAGTTCACATCGGATCTTGCAAGTGACAAGTCTGGAGCGACAGGAGCAGAAGGATTGCAATATCACTTTGTATCTGAGAATGAGAATGTCATTTCAGTTGATAATGGCGGACTTGCAACAGGAATGAATGCCGGTGAGACAACAATTAAGATGTACGCATATCCTAAGGATTCTGAGTTTGTAGCGGATAATCAGGAAGCAGATTCAACTATGGGAATACTTGGAACATACGAGAATGAATATATCAAGGTACCAAAGAAAGCTATTATTGAGAAGGAATTCAAGGTGGCGGTAGTTGAAAAAACATCAAAACCTGATAATACGACACCTGCAAAAACTGATACAAATGTAACACCGGGTACAACTACAACAACTGAAACACCTGCAACTGCAACTAAGATGACGGTAGATGGTGGAGTATATACAGTAATAGCAAAAGATCAGGTGGCTTACACAGCATCTGAGAAAGCTAATCAGACGAAAGTAGTAATTCCTGATACTGTTAAAGATGCCGGAGGTAAGGTATATAATGTAACAACAGTTGCTGCAAAAGCATTTAAGAATAACAAAAAGGTTAAGACTGTAGTACTTGGCAAGAATGTTGTGAAGATTGGAAAGGATGCATTTTCAGGCTGTAGCAACCTTACTAAGGTTACAATGGATAGTAAACTTACAACTGTCGATACAGGTGCATTTAAGAATTGTAAGAAGTTGAAGAGCGTAACAATTCCTAAGAATGTAAAAACAATCGGCAAGAATGCATTTGCAGGATGTAGTAAGTTAAAGAAAGTTAATGTTAAGACAACTAAGCTTAAGAAGATTGGAAAGAATGCATTTAGAAAAATTAATTCCAAGGCGAAATTTAAGCTTTCAGGCAATGCTAAGAAAAAGAAAGCAGTCAAGAAACTGTTTACCAAGTCTGTTGGTATCAAAAAGACTATGACTGTGAAGTGATTTCATGGGGAAAGGATAAGGTGACACTATGGAAGATAAAAAACAGAAAGAAATAACTAACGAAGAAGATAAGGAACTTGATCTTGAAGAGTTAGATAAAGTTACAGGTGGAAGTATTGGTTTTGCTAAAAAAAAGAAGACAGAAGATATTACGGATGATGTAGCTGACAGATTCTAAATCACAGTGTTTCTAATCGGATACAGATTTCAATGAAAAGCCCGGAGCCTGCCGTAAGGTGGGCTTCGGGTGATTATGACATAAAACAACTATAAGAGGAAAAACGAACATGAAGATGTATAGCATGACAGAACAACAAAAAAGCATATGGAAAATGACAAAGAGATATCCTGATTCTTGTATTGGAAATATAGGTGGTGTTATTTATTTTGATAAAAATATTGATCCGCAAAGTCTTCGTAAGGTGCTATGCAGGCTTCATGAAATTAATACTGCGCTTAATCTTCGTGTTAATTTTGAGGGAAAACTCTATATATCAGAAATGGATGAGGATTGCATTACAATTCTTGATGGTCCGGAGGCACAAATTGGAGAAGAGAAACTTAAAAGTCTAATGAATACACCGATATTAGCTGTTGATGGATGCACGGTGAGATATTATATAATGGATAGGGATGATGGTGTATGGCTGCTTGGTATATTTCATCATCTTATATGTGATGGAATTGGTCTTATGAAAGTTACCAAAGAAGCTTATGAGCTTGCGACAAATCCTGATAGTCCGTTATGGGAGAAGAATATTACAGATAATTCGTATCTGGAATATTTGGAAGAAGAAGAAAAAAAACAGGGTGAGATAAAAAGAATACCTGATGATTATTTGGATTTGATAGAATCTGAACATATGGTATTTCCAAATAGAAGAATTTCTAACAGCCCTAAAGCTAACGTTACAAAGAAACATATAACGGGAAATGAGTATGAGGCGTTCTGTGAATACTGTGAAAGTAATGGATTTACTGCTGAACATTTATTTACGGCAGCTTTGGCTATACATGACAGCAGTATAACAGGAAGTAAATGGGCAAGTATTGGCAGAGTTATGATAAATCGCAGGAAAAAATATATGAATACGGCAGGAATGTTTACAAATGTTCTGCCGATTGTTGTTAAAGTTTGCGAGGAAGATACTTTTGGAAAAATATGCAGGGATATTAAAATACTTGAATATACAATGTTTAGATGTAGAGATTTATCTCTTAAGGAATTAAGGGACAGGAAACAGTTTTACGGCAAGATGTATGATACATGTATTACCTATAGACCTACTAAGAGATTACCGCTTAATCATTCATCATTTATGGATGAGATTAATTGTGATGCGGTAGAGGTCGGACTGCGTATTTTGATAGATGAACAAATAGATGGAATACAACTGACATATCAATATATGACAGATATATATACATATAAAGAGATAGAGAGTTTTCATGAAGATATTATGGAGATAATCCGTAATGGATTAGTTGATGATAAGAGAACAAGTAAAAGTATAGAAAAAATTAATATTGATACTCATGAAGCATCCGATATATGGGATGAGTTTGTTAAGAGAGTAAGAGAAGAAGGGGACAGTGAATGTATAATTGATTCCGGAAAAAACGGGTTGGTGGTGACATACAAAGAAGCGTATGAAAAAGTAAGAAGAATCAGCGGTCGTTTAATAAAAGAAAAAAATAATTTGAAAATAGACGATACATTTATGGTCGGGCTTAAATTGTATCGTTCACAAATGATGCCGCTTACGATACTGGCCTGTCTTAATACAAAAACCGTATTTGTTCCTATAGCGGTAAATGAATCAAAGGAGAGGTTGGATGCAATTGCAAAGCAGGTTGATTTTGTTATAGATGATGCCTGGGTGGAATCGGTACTTGATGTAGAAACTGAGATTGACAATACTCCTGATGAAAAATTAAATAAGGATGTTTTAGCTTATGCAATACATACTTCAGGAAGTACAGGGAATCCCAAACTTGTACAGATATACCGTCATGCACTTAATGTCAGACTTGCATGGATGAAAGAAACTTTTGCACTTGATAGATGCAGGGTTTTACAAAAGACAAAGAATACATTTGATGTTTCAGTATGGGAATTATTACTTCCGTTTATTTGTGGTGGAACAATGATAATAGTTCCTGATGGATATGAAAGAGAACCTGAAAAGATGTGGGATGCTGTTATCAAATATAATGTTGACACAATGCATTTTGTTCCTTCGATGCTTTCGGTATGCCTTAAGTGGTTAGAACAACATGGGAACAAGTCTGATATTCCTGTTAAGAAGTTTTTTTCAAGCGGAGAAGTATTATCGCCGTCATTGGTTAAGAATTTCTATGACAGTCTTCCTGATACAAAATTATTTAATTTATATGGACCTGCAGAGTGTACGATTGATGTTACATGGCATGAATGTATTAAAGATGAAAAAAAGACACCAATCGGAAGAGAAGTGTGGAACACATCGTGTAGGATTGTCAATCAATATGGCAACGCGATACCTGACGGTTATTGCGGTGAACTTGTCGTGATGGGTGATCTTGTTGGTAAAGGCTATGTAGGTAATGAAGAAGAGACTCAAAAACGATTTGGTTTAATTGATGGTAAACGCTGCTACTATACAGGGGATATAGTGTATCGTGATGATAACGGTGAGTATAATTATGTTGGCAGAAAAGACAGGGAGATTAAGCTTCGTGGAATGAGAATAAACCTTTCTTTGTTAGAACAGGAGGCGGCAACTCTTAATGGCGTCAGAGGAGTAGCTGCAAATTGTATTGATAATCGTTTGGTGCTGTTTTTGGTAACAGAAAAAGATAAAACAAAACTCAGAGCAGAGCTGGCACAAAAGGTTGCTCCTCATTATATGCCTGATATTCTTTGTAATGTTGATAATATTCCCTATACTCAAAACGGAAAATGTGACTATGAAACACTTAATAAAATAATCAAACAGTCCGGTAATAGTCATGTTCGTGAGAATGAAGAGGATAAAAGTAATAAATATTATGAAACAGAGAGTCTTTTGGCAGAAAGTCTTAGAGAGATACTCGGTTTAAATGAGATGCCGTCGCCAGGTACATTAATATCAGAGTTTGGACTTGATTCAATATCAAGAGTAGAATGGATGATAAAAATAGAAGAACTTGGATATAAAGTTCATTATGATGATATAGCAGGTGCAGAATCTGTTTCCAAGTTAGCTGAAAAATTAATGGAAGACAGAACAAATATTAAATTGTTAAAGAAATTGTCTTCGGATAATATTTGTAGAGACAAATCTATTCAAAAAAGAAAACTTGCAATCGGTGTTCCTTATGCCGGTGCAGGAATCAACAGTTTTTTACCTCTTGCGAAGGAACTTGAAAAATACGGATTTGAATTTTGGGCCTGTGATACGCTGGAAAACAATAGTTCTGTAGAAGAACTATCAAAAGAAATAATAACTGAGGTTAAAGAAAACATCAGATCCGTGGATTGCAGAGTTTCAATTACTGTTATAGGGTGCTGTGTCGGTGCTGCCCTTGCAGTGGAACTTACCGGTAAAATAAAAAAAATACCGAATATTGAATGTAGGCTTGTTATGATTGGAAGTCTGCCAACAGCATTTATTGGTGATAAAGATAAACAGAGACTTATGTGGGATTTGTTTTCACATAAGGTTGGCGGCTATGGAATAAGTGTTCTTTCGGGGCATAAGGTTACAGTTACAGAAGAAATGTATGATTTGGTCAAAAAGGATGCAAGAAGATATGTATCCTATTTTGAAGATGAGGTTAGACAAAGAGTTAAGACGAAAACAATTATGTTCTTTGGAGACAGGGATCTCCTGACAATTGGATATAAAAAGCACTATAAGTCATGGAAAAAATATTTGTCAGGTCCTGTCAAGGTTGTGCGTCTAAAAGGAGCATATCATTTCTGCCTTTCAACTCATGCAAAGAAGATTGCTTTGGAGATTGATAAGGGTTAAAGGATATAGTTAATGCCAGGGATTGGAGTAGGTGTATATGTTAAAGTTTATTGATATTTTCGGACAACATATATTTTTTAGAGATGTGCTTATCAATATGGGAAGTATTATTTCGATAATGACAGTATTGATACTTTATTTTGTTTCTTATAGAAAACGAGGTAAAGCATTTACTTATATATTATTGCCTATCATTATTGAAATAACGATAGTATTTACAATTGGCACAGCATTGGCTGTCGTTATAAGAAGGTTGTGCTTTCCTTTATCGGGAGCTTTCACATCTGAATTCTTGAAAATGTGGAAGGATGGTGGAACTCATTTTATTGGTATTGTGATTGCTTCATGTGTTTTTCTTCCTTTGATTTTTGGTTGGATATATAAGGAAAATGCTGAAAAAATGTTGGATATAGTAGCTTTCTTTTTCCCTATTCAGCATATTTTTAACAGACTGGGATGTTTTGCGGAGGGATGTTGTTATGGTATTCCTGTGAGTGGAGCTTTTTCTGTGAAATTTCCTGATGAAGTACTGTCATACAGAGTATTCCCGTCTCAGCTTTTTGAGGCATTTTGCATGGTAATATTACTTGTACTGATTATAGTTTTGTTTGTTAAGAAGAAACATATATTTAATATTACAATGGCAGGTTTTGGCTTTTCTATTTTAGTCTCTGAATGTTTTATGGATAAACGGGGAACGGTGATGTATATGGGATTAACGGTTATACAGCTTGCAGCTTTGTTGTTAATCGTATTTACATTATTCTCTTGGGGAATAGGTTATCGGAAGAAGAACTGTTTATTGGTATGGATTGGTATTGCGGTGATTGGTTTGCAGACAATTGATATAGATGTTCATGCAGCAAAAAAAGATGTTAGTGATATTGTTGCTGCAAAGCTTCCTACAGAGGAAACTGATGAGGGAATATCTCAAAGCTGGTATTTGGATAATATTGATTGTCAACGCATATGGAGTGAAATAGAGAATAATGGAAAACTACCCGGTGAAGGAGTAGTAATAGCAATTATAGATACAGGTTTATCCTCAACCGTCAAATGTTTACAGGATGCTTTATGGACTAATGAGGCAGAAATTTCCGGTGAGGCGGGCATAGATGATGATAATAATGGATATGTTGATGACATTTACGGTCTTAATCTTGCAAACAGCTATGCTTATCAGACGGATACGGTAGGACATGGAACTGAAATTGCAGGATTAATTGCTATGCAACCCGGAGACGGTGGTGGAGTTGGCGTTGCTTATGGGGCTAAAATTATGCCAATAAAGGTGAGCCAGGATACAAACTATGATGAGGAAAGTGTTATTGAAGCAATTAATTATGCTGTTTCCATGGGAGCGGATGTGATAAATATGTCTTTTGCGTGCTACAGTCCGTCTGAAAAATTAGAAACTGCCGTAAGAGAGGCTTCAAAAAGTTGTGTTTTAGTTGCAGCTGCAGGTAATGAGAGTTTTGCTACTGTCGGAGATTTAAGTAAGCAGGAACTTAATAATTATGGGTATGGTTGTAAGGATGCATATCCTGCAGCCTGGGACTGTTGTATTGGAGTTATGGCGAGCGATATTGGAAATCAACTGACATCATTTACAAATTGGGATCAGTCAAATGGAGAGTCAGTTAAATATAACATAGTTGCTCCGGGACAGTCTTTATATACTGTTTCAAGGGGAGAACGATACACAACAGTAAAGGGCACATCTTATTCTACAGCAATTGTATCTGCTGCTGTGGCAGTATATATTGGAATTACAGGTAATAAAAGAAATGCTCAACAGACAACCAGGGATTTTATTTCATTAATGAAGCAGACAGTTAGTTTTAGTTGTGGTGCAAATATATATACATATCCAAGGTTATCATTTGCAGATATGAATACCGGTATTGAAAGCGGAGAACAATCAACTACTTCTGATGGTGAGAGTAATAATGATGTGTTAGCTGGTGCTGAAAGTGAAAAAACAGAAAAAGATAATAGTCAGCTTTCAAACGGGAAAACCGATAAAGGTCAAGTGCAAGAAATAACAGGGACTGAGGTACAATCAGCAAATGAAAAAATAACAGAGATTGAAAAAATAACGGAGATTGAGAAGAATACATCAACAAAAGTAGTTATAGATAATCAGCCGTTAATAGTTAAGACAGAGAAAAAAGTTTCAATTAAGTTTGGGAAAGTTATGCAGGATAATAAGAAGATTACTGTTAAGCTTAAACGAGTTCCTAAAAAGGGGAAGGTTACTCTTAAACTTTCACAGACATGGAAAAAGAAGGGCAGGAAGAAGGCAAATAGCTGTAAGTTTTCGGTTAATGGTAATATAGCAACAGTGAAGAAAAGTGAGTTGAGAAAGAATAGGCTGCGTAAAGGTAAAGCTGTTTTATATTTAGAATGGAAATATGGCAAAAATAAAATGTTAAAGAAAAAAACAATATATGTTCATTGAGCTTTCCGGTGCTATGAAATAAATTGAAATAGACTACAGTTTTTGATATAATATAAATGGTTTTTTTGATTGGAAATAAGGATAAAAGAGGCAATAAAAATATCTCGTGGGGATGACCCTAATGCGGGATGATATTTAGGAGGTAAGTTATGAATATTCAAAAGAACAGAGAAGCAGATACATTAAATATTGCAATCGAGGGAAGGCTTGATACTACAACTGCACCTCAGTTAGAGGAAGAACTTAAGACAAGTATTGAAGGAGTTGAAGAACTTGTATTTGATCTTGACAAGCTTGAATATGTTTCATCTGCCGGACTACGTGTACTTCTTTCAGCACAGAAGATAATGAATAAACAGGGTTCAATGTTAATCAGAAATTCCAATGAAGAAGTGATGGAGATTTTTGAGGTGACAGGTTTTATCGATATTTTGAATATTGAGGAATAGAATATGACTAGTGGTAAGATTGAGTTTAATTTGTCGAGAGAAGCTATATTAATGAATGAACTGGCTTTTCCCGATACAGCCATAAATACAGTGGGATTTAGATTGGATTTTGTCAATTGTGATGCTGATACATTGATGAGTGCATTAGAGAGAGTTATTGCCAAGACTGCTATTTTCCACTATAAGTTTTGTGAAGAGAATGGTGTTAGATATATGGTCCCTGATGAGACCAGACTTTCTCGTGTTACAAAACGCCAAGTCATGACAATAGATGATGTTGATGAGGTGTGGGAAAATGAAATAGCCACACCTTGTGAGTATTTGTCATGGAAAGCAGAAGTATTTGGGGTTAAAGACGGTGGAAGTGCAATGGTTATGTTGTTCCATCACACACTTATTGACGGCTTTACAGGTATGCAGATTGCACAGTTGGTATTAAATGAAATTGATGGCATAGATACTGATGAGGCTGTTATCAATTATTCCGGAACGATAAGAGATAGTGACATCCCCCTTACAAAAGAAGAACTGGAGGCTCACAAGTCGTTCTGGCTTAATTATTTTGAGGGCTTTGAAGCGGAGGCTTCATTTCTTGGAGGCGATTCAGATACGTGTGATAGAAATCGTCTATGCTTTCATATTTCGGACGAGCTTAACGAGAAGATTCTTGCATTTGAGAATGAGAACGGTGTTAAGGACTCGGATGTTTTTGGTGCAGCATTCTCTATATGGTTATCCCGTGCGGGAAGAACCAAGGATGCTGTTTTTCTGATGCCCAGACTTAACAGAGACACTAAGGAATTGCTTTCTGCAGTGGGTTGTCGAACTCTTCTTGTACCTGTCAGAAATACTATTGATGGAGAGGCTTTATTTATTGATCTTTGCAGGCAGTCTGATGACAACGCTAAGAAGGCGTCTGCGCATAAACAATACGGTATGAAGAAAATACTCGAAGATCTTCAGGCAAGTGGAATGGTTGGCGGTGTACTGTCAGAGTATGTGCTTAACTGTACGCATGTGGGCAGGTTGCATTCTAACCAACCTTATGAGATATATGAAAGTATGTCCGGTGGAATGAACAATCACCTCACGGTATGTGTTCAGAGATATTCGGATTGTATTGATATTACATATGATGCCCGTGTGGGAATCTACGATGATAAGGCTGTAAGGCGTTTCCACGAGGCACTTATCGCCATAATCGAGCAGGGTATAGAAGATAATAAGAAGATTGATGATATAGTAGTTGTCGGCGAGGAAGAATGCGAAGAGCTTCTCAATATGAAGGGGAATGAATATGAGATAGATGAAAATGCTACCATTCCATCTCTGTTAAGAGATTCTGTAAAAAGATATGGTGACAGACCGGCTTTTTATGCAGGTGAGAAATCATTTACCTATAATGAACTTGACAGAGTATCTAACAGGATTGCACATGGTTTGACAGATATTGGAGTCTATCAGGGAGAACCTGTCCTTTATATGCTGAAAAGGGATTATAGATTGATACCTGCAATGTTTGGTATTTCAAAGTCAGGGGCAGCATTTATTCCAATTGATCCTGCATATCCTCAGAAACGAATAGATTATATTATCAGGGATAGTGGCGCTAAGAAAATGATCGTTAGTGATGAGACTAAGCCTGATAAGGAAGATTATGAAATCGAACTTGTCAATATAGATGAGTTGCTGTCTAATGATAACGACAGTAATCCTGAACTTGATATTTCCCAACAACAGATGGCATACAGTATATATACTTCCGGAACTACAGGTAATCCTAAGGGGGTTATGCTTTCTCACAGAGGAATTGTTAATTTTACGAATCCGGATAATAACCCATTTAACAGAGAGATTGTTAAGAATGGAAAAGGTATTGTGGCTATTGGTTCTGTATGCTTTGATATTTCACTTTCAGAGATTTTATTAACATTGTATAATGGTTCATTTATCGAGTTTGCACCTGAGGATTCTCTGGCGGACCCTAGTGAATTGGCAATACTTATTGAAAAGCACAAGGCTAATCTTCTTCATTGTACGCCTTCGAGAATTTTAGCTTACTTAAGAGATGAGTCCTTTAAGAAAGCACTTGGCAATGTTGATGCGATATTATCGGCAGGAGAGTCACTGCCCGGAACATTAGTGACTGAGCTTAAGGAGAATTACGGTATACGTATATATAACGGATATGGTCCAACTGAGACAACAATCGGTGCTACCGTTGCAGAGGCCGGCGATGATGTATCCATCGGACGTCCGATTGCCAATACCGGAATACTTTTGCTGGATGATAAAAACAGACTTATGCCTTACGGAACGCTTGGAGAGATATGCATTTATGGAATGGGTGTCGGTATAGGCTACCATAATCTGGATAAGGAAACAAATAATAAATTTGTTAACATATATGGAAGACGAGTGTATCGTACCGGAGATATTGGCAGATTTTTACCGGATGGCAGAATTGAATACCATGGTCGTAATGATTTTCAGGTTAAGATCAGAGGGCTTAGGATAGAATTGTCAGAGATAGAAAACTGCATGTTATCTTATGACGGAGTAAGTGCTGCATGTGCAAAAGTCAGAAGAATACAGGGCAGAGAGCATTTGGTCGGATTTTATACCGTAAGCCCCGGACAAATAGTGGTACCTGAAAATTTGACAAAGTATCTTCGTGAACACCTTACGTTGTATATGGTACCGGATATTTTTAAGGAGATTGATGATATTCCAAGGACTCCGGGAGGTAAGGTTGACCTCAAAAAGTTAGAACAGATACCTGTCAGGTATGTGTCTTCCTACAGAGAGCCGGAAAATGAGTATCAGAGGATTGTATGTGAAGTTTTTGAAAAGGTATTAGAATTAGAGAAGGTTGGTATAGACGACAACTTTTTTGAGATAGGTGGAGATTCCCTTCATACTGCAGTACTCATTCATGAGATTGAAGAAAAATTGACAGAAGTTAATCTTAAGTTTGGCGATATATTCAAATATCCAACGCCTGAGCTGTTATCTCAGTACATGTATAGAGTTATGGCTGAGGTTAAAGAGACTACAGATAAGGAACATAAGTATAAGAAGATAGTATATGATGATATTGACAAATTATTATCAGACAATGTTATTTCAGCAAAGGAAGAGGTTGTAGAGAGTCGTAAGTTAGGAAATGTACTTCTTACCGGTGCTTCCGGATTTTTGGGATTGCATATTCTTATGGAGATATTAAAAGAACCCGATTCATATGACAATATTTATTGTCTGATAAGACCTACTAAGCGACTTAGCCCTGAAAAGAGGCTTAAGAATCTTCTGTTCTATTTTGAAAATGACAGTTTTGCAGAACTGATCGGCAAAAAGATATTTGCCGTTTCAGGCGATATTTCAAAGCCTTTAATATTTGACGATCCTTTAGAGGTTTCTTTTGATACTGTTATCAACTGTGCTGCTGATGTTTCACATTTTGCCTATGATGATAAGCTTGAAAGGATTAATACAGGAGGTGTCAGAAATCTGTTAGGTCTGTGTAAAAAAGACTCAATGTTTATTCAGATATCAACAATCAGTGTAGGAGGTATATATAAGAGAGGAAGTAAGCCTCTTACTTTGACCGAGCAGAAGTTATATATTGGACAGGAAATTGACAATCAATACATGCTTTCTAAGTTTATGGCAGAATATGAAGCACTCAATGCAATGGCAAAGCATTCCGTTAATACAAAGATTATGCGTATTGGTAATCTTCAGGGAAGACTTTCAGATGGTGAGTTCCAACTCAACAAGAATACTAATGCATTTACAAGGCAAATCTCATCTTATATACGTATTGGCAAGGTGCCGGAGAGTATATATAAGGCAAGTGTTAATTTTTCACCTGTTGATGAGGTTGCAAGAATGATAGTTCATCTTAGTATGCTTTCTGAGAAGTATTCGGTATTTCACGTATCACCTGATGAGGAGATTTCATTTAAGCAGCTGTTTGACGCGGCAGCAGGAATTGGACGCAGTGTAGAGGTTGTATCTGATGATGAGTTTGAAAATCTTATTCAGGAGTTGATTAAGGATAAAGCGGGCAGACAGCTTGCAGAAGGTATTCTGGCAGAAAGACCTGATATAGACTATAGATTTACTGATGTTTCACAACAGTTTACAAGTACTCTTATTGATAAGCTTGGTCTTGATTGGGGTAAGATTACAGATGAATACCTTGATAAGTATCTTAGAGTATTAGATGAATTTGGAATGTTCGAAGGAGGGGTATAATGAACAATGTGATCTATTTAATATGGTCAATGGCATCAGTCATTAATTTTATATTCAGTGCAATATTGGCAAATATGACATTGACTAGTAAGTATAAGAAAGGGAAAATGTTTGCTTGCTGGATGTTTGCTATAGTAGTTGATTATCTGGCAGTACTTATCAGTTATAAGCTTGATATCAACAATGATGTCATGTCTGCCATAGGACAATGTGTGATTCTCTGTATAGCATTATGTATAATGTACACAGAAACACCGGAGAATAAGATATTTATCGGACTTACTATGCCGCTTATTGCCAGCGTGTCAACATTCCTGTTCTGTGGAACAGCTGACACCATTCTAGGTGCAAAGATGAATCTTTTTGATCCGGTATTTGGTCCTTATACTGTGGGCAATATTTTGCTTTTTTCCGGAATTAAAGTAATTGTATTCTTTATTATAGGAATTCTTTATTACTTCCTTCTAAAAAAGCAAATGAAGGAAATTCTTGCATTTGCTGAAGGACAGATGAAGAATTATCTTGTGGCACCGGCGATTTCGATTGTTGGTTTCTTTGTTATCAATCTTGTGACTAATGCTACAGGGATTGTTCCTACAAGTACTTTTTTTCTTCCACTTTATTTGACAATATGTTTGATATTTATAGTTGAATACATTCAGATATTCTCTTCTATAAGATGGACAGTTGAGGCTAAGAAGGCAGAAAAGGAAAAGGAGAGAATAGGTGCAGAGTTAAATGTCGCTACACAGATCCAGGCAGATATGCTTCCAAGAATTTTTCCTGCATTTCCTGAACGTAAAGAATTCGATCTTCATGCATCAATGGATCCGGCAAAAGAGGTTGGAGGAGATTTTTATGATTTCTTCCTTATTGACGATGATCATATTGGACTTGTTATGGCTGATGTATCCGGTAAAGGAGTACCGGCAGCTCTCTTCATGGTAATCGCAAAGACACTCATCAAGAATCAGGCACAAATCGGAGGTTCACCGGCAGAGGTACTTGCATATGTTAATGATCAGTTGTGTGAGGGCAACGATGCAGAACTTTTCGTTACGGTTTGGCTTGGGATTATTGAGATTTCAACAGGTAAAGGTATGGCAGCAAATGCAGGCCACGAGCATCCGGTTATTCGTCGTGCCGGTGGTAAATATGAAATGGTTAAGTATCGTCATTCGCCTGCTGTAGCAACACTTGAGGGAATTAAGTTTAAGGAGCATGAGTTTGAGCTAAAGCCTGGTGACAGCCTGTTTGTATATACAGACGGTGTGCCGGAGGCAACTAATTTTAATGATGAGATGTTTGGTACAGATCGAATGCTGGCTGCTCTTAACAGAAACATTAATGCTACTCCGAAGGAAGCATTAATGGCGGTTAAAGATGATATTTCAGCATTTGTTGGTGAGGCACCACAGTTCGATGATATAACAATGTTAGGATTTTCATATTTTGGTAACAGGGGGTGAGAGGATGAAGGAGTTAAATCTCGAAGCTGTGATTGAAAACTTAGAAAATGTAATAGCATTTGTAGATGAACAGTTAGAACCGCTTAATTGTTCCGTGAAGGTTCAGACTCAGATTGATATTGCCGTGGAAGAACTGTTTGTTAATATTGCTCATTATGCATATGATCCGGTTACGGGTTACGCAACAATCAGGGTAGAGGTTGACCAGAATCCTCCTGCTGTTACAATTACATTTATTGATAATGGGATTCCATATGATCCTCTTGTAAAAGAAGATCCTGATATTACTCTTTCTGCAGATGAACGTGAAATTGGAGGACTTGGTATATTAATGGTAAAGAAGAGTATGGATAGCGTTGAATATGAGTATAAGGATGGACAGAATATTTTACGGATAAGAAAACTTATATAATGATTTGGTGTCATATATTTTAGTAGGTTTAAGTTTGTCATGATATGAAGGGGTGTTACGATGAAAACCATAGAAGAACTATTTCTTGAGATTAATGAATCAGAAGAGTTATTAAAAGAGATAAATGGATTAAAGAATAAGACGGAATTTGAGTCTTTTATCCGCAAGCATGATTGTGAAGCTACGGCAGATGAGATAATTGAACTTATTAAGTCTATCAATGACTCATCCTACGAGGGAGAATTAGAAGATAAGGATGTAGAAGATGTTGCCGGTGGTAGAGTTCAATATGCATACAATATAAAAATGAGTTGTAGTGTCAAAATGGCATATTTAAAGAAAAAGACTAAGGCTTATGATTCTATTTCCAGATTTTGTTAATTATCAAACGGAAAGAGATATAGTATAGAGGAATCGATATTATGGACAATGGAATTTTTAGAAAAAAAAGTATAGATAAGGTTTCTTCTCCTGAAAAGTTAGATGACTATATTAAAGTTACAACACCAAGCGTTTGGCTGACGCTTGCAGCAATCGTTATTTTGCTTATAGGGGCTATAGTATGGGGAATAACAGGAGAACTGACGATACATAATGATGACGGAACAACACAAACAGTTGCTCCGATTACTTTTATTATGAATTGAGGTATGGGGAATGACAAAACAAATTGTAAAAGAGCCGGTTGCAAACGGGGTAGCCAGGGTTCCGGTTGTAATGCAGATGGAGGCGTTGGAATGTGGAGCGGCATCACTTACTATGATACTTGCTTATTATAACAAGTGGATACCGCTTGAACAGGTACGAGAAGATTGTGGCGTATCACGTGACGGTTCAAATGCAAAGAATATATTATTGGCAGCCAGAAGCTATGGGATGACTGCAAAGGCATATCGTTACAGTCCGGAAAATCTTAAGAAAAATGGTAAATTCCCAATGATTGTTCATTGGGAGTTTAATCATTTTATTGTTCTTGACGGTTTTAAGGGAAACAAGGTATATGTCAATGATCCGGCCCGTGGTTATATAGCCATGTCTTTTGAACAGTTTGATGAGGGTTATACGGGAATCTGCCTTATGTTTGAGCCGACAGATACCTTTGAGCCGTCAGGCAAACCGAAAAGTGTATTTGAGTTTGCAAAGAGCAGATTAAAAGGTGCGTCCGCAGCGGTTGCATTTGTATCAATAACAACATTTATAGGATCAGTTACCGGTATTATGCTGTCAGGTTTTTCGCGTGTTTTTATAGACAGGCTTCTTACGGGCAATGATCCTGACTGGTTGATACCTTTTATAATAGCGTTATCAATTCTTGCTGTTATACAGGTTGTTGCAGAGTGCATAAAGGAGATTTATTCATTAAAACTTGATGGTAAAATGGCAATAGTAGGTAATATGAATTATATGTGGAAGGTTCTTCGTCTTCCGATGAAGTTTTTCTCGCAAAGAATGGCTGGGGATCTGCAACAGAGGCAGGAGGCTAATGCAAGCATTGCAAGGACTCTTGTTAATACTTTGTCACCTCTTGTGCTTGAAACCCTTATGCTTGTTTTTTACCTTGTTGTTATGATTCGTTATTCATTAATCCTTACTTTGGTTGGATTAATATCAGTAGTTGGACAACTATGGATTTCGCGGATAATATCTGATAAACGTATTAATATTACACGTGTTATGATGCGTGATTCGGGAAAACTTGCTGCAGCAACAGTATCGGGCATAGAGATGATAGAGACAATCAAAGCAAGTGGAGCAGAGAATGGTTACTTTGAGAAGTGGTCGGGATATCAGGCAAGTGTCAATACACAGAATGTCAGATTTATGAAGATTAACAGCTATTTGGGACTGATTCCCCCTATAATCACAGCGTTAGCTGATAATATAGTTTTGATTTTAGGTGTATATCTTTGTATGACGGATAGATTTACAATTGGTATGGTAATGGCTTTTCAAGGATTTATGGCCTCGTTTATGCAGCCGGCAAAGAAATTAATTAATGCCGGACAACAGATGCAGGAATTGCGTACTGATATGGAACGTATAGAGGACGTTATGAAGTATCCGACGGATGTTGAATTTATTGATGAACAGATAGATGAAAATATCAGTTATGCAAAGCTTTCGGGAAAGCTTGAACTTAAAAATATTACCTTTGGATATTCGAAACTTGCACCGCCACTAATTGAGAATTTCAGCATGAAGCTTGATACGGGTAGTCGTGTTGCATTTGTGGGTGCATCCGGATGTGGTAAATCCACTCTGGCAAAACTGATTTCAGGACTCTATAAACCGTGGGAGGGAGAAATATTATTTGATGGCAGACATATTGATGAGATTGATCGAAATGTATTCACAGGTTCTGTGGCTGTCGTTGATCAGGAAATAACACTATTTGAAGATACAATAGAAAACAACATTAAAATGTGGGACAGCACTATCGAGGATTTTGAGATGATAATGGCTGCACGTGATGCCAAGATTCATGATGATATTATGGAAAGAGAGGGCGGTTACCGCTATAGGATTTTAGAAGGTGGACGTGATTTTTCCGGAGGTCAGCGGCAACGTATTGAAATTGCAAGGGTTTTGGCTCAGGATCCGACAATCATTGTTATGGATGAGGCAACCAGTGCACTTGATGCCAAGACTGAGTATGAGGTAGTAAATGCAGTAAAAGACAGAGATATAACCTGTATTGTTATTGCCCATAGATTATCAACAATACGTGACTGTGATGAAATTATTGTATTTGATAAAGGAAAGGTTGTTGAGCGCGGAACGCATGAAGAATTGATGGCACTTGGCGGCGCATATACAGAACTTGTTACCAGTGAATAATGAGAAATTCATAGGAGAAAAAGAATGGGTTGGTTTGATGAACAGATAAAAAACAGAATAAAGGCTGATAATGAGGCTTTTGAGGACTCTTTTATCAGGGCAGCCGGAATAATAATGGGAAGCAGATTATCTGCGGCCATGAATGATCAGAGACAGGCAGCGACTGATGCTATTGGTGAAATTCTCAAAGCATACCATATTAAGCCGAGAGAGGTTCCTAACAGTATCACAGATATGAATGAAACCCTGGAATATCTTATGCGTCCTCATGGTATAATGCGGCGTAATATAACTCTTGAAAAGGGCTGGTATAGGGATGCAACAGGACCGATGCTTGGAACTCTCAAGTCAGATGGAAGTGTCGTTGCACTTATACCTGCAGGTACAACCGGATATATTATGATGGATCCGAAAGTTGGAAATCGTGTGAAAGTCAGTCGTAAGAATCAGGAACTTATAGACAATGAAGCAGTTGCTTTTTATAAACCGTTTCCTTCTGATAAGATAGGAGTTATTGGACTCTTGAGTTATATAAGAGAAAATTTGAGCCTGTCAGATAACTTATTAATATGCGTTGCCACTCTTTTTGTTACACTTATAGGCTTTATTACTCCAAAATTAAACGAATTGCTGTTTTCAGATATTGTAAAGTCAGGCAGCATACAAGCACTGACAGGTATAGCAATATTTATGATCTGTGTATCTACAAGCTCACTAATGATAACTACTATCAAAGAAATGATATTATCAAGGATAAAGAGTCGTGTCGGTATTGCTGTGGAGGCTGCCACTATGATGAGAATTCTTTCACTTCCTGCAGATTTTTTCAAAAAATATAGTTCAGGTGAACTTGCTAATCGTACGGAATACATTAACCTGCTTGTGGAGAGACTTCTTGAAGTGGTATTTACAACAGGTCTTACTGCTCTTTTTTCGTTGGCATATATTTCACAGATTTTTGCTTATGCACCGTCTCTTGTGAATCCGGCTCTTTTTGTAATAATTTCAACATTGTGTATTTCAATTTTATCCGCATTTATACAGATTAATATTTCAAGACAGCAGATGGAAAATGCGTCTAAAGAAAGTGGTATGAGCTATGCGCTTATTTCCGGAATTCAGAAAATAAAATTATCAGGTGCGGAAAAGAGAGCATTTTCAAGATGGAGCAGAGTATACAGTGACAGTGCAAAATTATTGTATGACGTACCTGTTTTTATTAAATTAAACTCGGCACTTACATTAGCAGTTACTCTCATAGGAACGATCGTTCTGTATTTTGAGGCAGTTAAAAGTGGAGTATCTGTGGCTGAGTATTATGCGTTCAATGTTGCATATGGAATGGTAAGTGGTGCATTTACAACACTTGCGGGAATTGCGCTTATGGCAGCTCAGATTGCTCCTATTTTAGAAATGGCATCACCGATATTAGAGACACAGCCGGAGATAGCAGAAGAAAAACAGGTTGTTGAGAAGTTAAAAGGCGGTATAGAACTTAACAATGTTACTTTTACCTATAATGAAAATATGCCAAATGTCCTTGACGGGGTTACTTTAAAAATAAGACCGGGACAATATGTGGCAATAGTAGGTAAGACAGGCTGCGGAAAATCAACGCTGATGAGAATACTGCTTGGATTTGAAAAACCACAAAAGGGCAGTGTGTTCTATGACGGAAAAGATATTGAACGTATGGATCTTAAGTCACTTCGTAAGAAGATTGGATCTGTAATGCAGAACGGAAAATTATTTATGGGAGATATATATTCCAATATCGTAATCAATAATCCAAGATTGACTCTTGATGATGCATGGGAAGCAGCCGAGATGGCAGGTTTTGCAGATGATATTAGAGATATGCCAATGAATATGTTTACTCTTGTTTCAGAAGGGCAGGGCGGTATATCAGGTGGACAGAAACAGAGACTGTTAATTGCCAGAGCTATTGCAAATAAACCCAAAATACTTATGTTTGACGAGGCTACCAGTGCACTTGACAATATTACTCAGAAAATAGTGTCCGAGTCATTGGATAAATTGAAGTGTACTCGAATTGTAATTGCACACCGTCTCTCTACTATAAAACAGTGTGATCGAATAATTGTTTTAGATAAAGGACGTATCATTGAAGATGGTTCATATGATGATCTTATTGCAAAAGAGGGTTTCTTTGCAGAACTTGTAAGAAGGCAGAGAGTAGATGCCTGAAATTCAGTTAATGTCAATCGAACCTAATGAGATATTTTATAGAAAAGGAATAATATGAATGAATAGAAGAATTTTATGTATTGGAAGGATGTTCAGATAAGCAGAAAGCTTTTGATAGCTGGATGCAGCGTGATACATTCAATGGGATATATTCATCATGATGTTCGCCCGGACAATTTTTTGAATGATGGCGAGGGAAATTATATTTTAGGAGATTTAAATAGTGTTAGGCCGATAGAAAATCAAAATGAAAGGCATGTTGAAGGTTCAACATTATTTAGGAGACTGAATCTTTTTTCAAAGAAGAAGCTTAATACCTCAATAGACTGTTATGCATGGGGAATGAGTTTTATTTATTTGATTACGTATTTACCTGAACCGGGAGAAGGAATACCTAAAGTGGAATTAAAAGTGATAGAGCAAGATGACAAGAGATTTCTTAGTTATTGTGTTTTGCTATTAAATGGAGAAATTGCGAAAAGTGGATTACATGATATTTTATTTGCGAAAATAATAATGAAGGCAATTTCGGAAAAATCGGAAGAGAAATATAAAAATGCCATTGATCTGGTTAAAGAATTACAGAGGTATTATAATTAGTTTATATTTTTTCTGAGTAAGTCAAGATTCTTTTTTGAGAGTATAGTATATCTGTCAATTCTGCCTTTGGATTCACGGACGTGGATGGTCATGTTGGTGCGAGAAATATCATCGTAGTGAAGATGTATTACCTCTGACACACGGTTTATTTATATGGCGCAGGAAATACCCAACATTGTTGCAATAGAGCTGAATGGTTCGTTCCCGCAGGTTACGTTTTTCCGCAGCAAAGCGGATGGACTCATAAATATCTTTGTACATTGAAAAACCTCCTATATGTGTAGTGTTAATAGAAACAACTACCTGCCAGGAGGTGCGTTGGCATCATAATTACGATTGAATCTGACACCAGGAAATGTTATTCTTTTAATAGGCAGTGGGACTTTCTTGGTTCAGTTGTTTTGTTGTGGTGACTAAACTATACCGAATTTTGAAAGATGTTTCCACTGCTTTTTGGATAAAGTAAAACTGCGCCACAGCCTTGGCAGGCCATCGCGCAGTGATTTTGTTCAATAGTGATTTGCAGTGAGGTAGAAGATAGATGAGTGTGATAGACACGAAAAAGAATATAAAAATCAAAAATATTACAATCAGCGTCTTTGCTGTTTTATTTATCGGGGTCTTGTTATATTCAGGATACAAGGCTCTTGAAATATATATTCCGCAACATTTTGCTTCACGCAATTTTGAAAAGCTGAAAAAAGAATCAGGAATAAAAGATGAAAAGGCTAATGATATAATAAAAAAATACAAAGAGGGTACTGAGAATAAAGCAGATGATGGCATAATTAGCTTGTACAAAAAAAATAGTGATTTTGCAGGCTGGATGACTATTGAGGACACGGTAATTGATTATCCGGTTATGAAATCGAAAGATAAGGACCCGGAATATTATTTGCACCGCGATTTTAATAAAAACTATTCATACTCAGGTTCACTGTTTATAGGAGAAAAGTGTGATGATAATTCAGAAGTGTTTATTGTATATGGGCATAATATGAGTGCGGATACAATGTTTGGAACTTTGGATAACTATCGCGATTATTATTTTGCAGAAAAGCATAGAGATATTGTATTTCAGACGCCGGAAGGAAAAAGAGTATATCGTGTATTCGCTGCTTTCAAAACAAAAATAGAAAAAGAACCTGGTGATGAATTTGAATATTATCGTTCTGTTGGACAGTTAGGAAAAGAAAAATATGATGAAGCACTTGAAAAATATAGAAATATGTCTCTTATTGCTTTAAATGATTCTCCACAATATCCACAGCAGATTATGTTGTTGTCTACTTGTTCATATCACACAGAAGAAGGAAGATTCGTAGTAGCGGCATACCGTATTGCGTGAATGTGAAAGAAAAAAAGTGATAAATTTTATTAAAAAGTTGATAATTACAAATATAGTGATAAAATAGTAATTAGATAAAGTGACAATTTTTTAAAGGTGGTACATTAATTGGATAAAGAGATACTTGATGAGAAAATAACTGAAAGTATCAAGAATGATACTGATTTTGGAGCGCCTGAGGATAAAATTATTCAAAATAATAATACAAAGCGTCCCCAAACAAAGACTACAAAACAGCTTTTGATAGGTTTACTAATCAAAATAGTTGTTATTGTTTCTGCTGTTTGGGGTTTGTTTACGATTGTACTTGGAGTTCATCTCCATTATGGCAACAATATGTATCCTGCATTGAGAGATGGAGATTTGATATTCAGCTTCCGAATCCAACAACCATATATCAACGCAGCTGTTCTATACAAACATAATGGTAAGACTAATATTGGCAGGGTGATTGCTATGGAGGGCAGTGTAGTTGATATCTCAGATAAGGGAGAATTGACAGTGAATGGAGTATCTCCGGCAGAGGAAGTTTTTTATCCTACCTACAAGGCAGAAGGTACTTCTATTGAATATCCTTATACGGTGCCTTCAGGAAAAGTTTTTATTCTCAACGATTTTCGTGAGGATAAGAATGACAGCCGCAGTTTTGGAGCGGTTAACAAAGAGGATCTTAGGGGTCCGTTACTCTTCACTATGAGGCGAAGAGGTTTTTAACTAATTTTGTTTGCAATAATTTTGCATAGAATAATCTTCTCAAAAAAAGGAGGAAATAAGTATGAAGAGATTTTCAAAAATTATGGCATTTCTTATGATGTGTGTAATGCTTATGGGCTTAGGCACTATCACAACTTTTGCAGCAACAACGTACACACCTATTGGGGGCACTACAACAATCACTAAGAATTTGGTTGTAGAAGATGATGCAAACATTCCGGATGTTACTTTTAATTACACAATTACAAGAGGTACACCGGTTGCAGCAACGGCTTCAACAATCGAGATTCTCGCTAGTGAAAAAGGTGGCTCTATTGGTGATGCAGCTTTTTCAAATGCAGATACTGCCAGTGCGATTGCAGGTTTACCATCTGATGCAGATCCAACAGCACCAACAGCAGGAAAGAAATACGCTCAAAAGAGTGTACAGGTTACATTCCCTAATGATTCTTTTACAAAGCCTGGTGTTTACAGATATGTAATCAATGAGGCGGACGGTGCAAAACCGGGTATTACATATGATGCAACAGCACGTTACTTAGATGTATTTGTTGTGGCTGATCCTAGTACAAATGCCCTTGCTGTTCAGAGTTATGTTCTTAGAAATTCAGCAACTACAATCGGAACTGATGGACAGTACACATCTGAACCGGGAGTAAAAAGTAGCGGTTATACAAATACAGTAACTCAGTATGATTTTGATTTCAGCAAAACAATAACAGGTAATCAGGGTGATAAGAATAAACGATTTACATTCACACTCAGCGTTACCAATGCAATTCCGGGTACTTACCCAATCGAGGCAACTGATGTAACAGGTAATCCTACAGCAATAACAATCGGAACAGACGGAACATTTTCTGCTACATACGATCTTACAAATCAGAGTTCATTCAAGATTTTGAATCTTAACAAAGATGCTGTATGTACTGTATCTGAGGATGCTCAGGATTACACACCTTCACATAAAGTTGACGGAGGTGCAGTAGTAGGCACTAACAATTCAGGTGCTATAACATTGGCAAATTCCGATCATTCAGTTGCATTTACTAATACTCGTGAGGGTATTATTCCAACAGGTGTGTTATTGACAATTGCACCATTTACAGTAGGTATTTTCCTTTTTGGAGCAATCATTGTATTTGTGATGGCTAAACGTAGAAGAGAAGTTTATTAATGAGAAATAAAAAAGAAAGGGGAGATACAATGCTTCGCAAGACAATAAGATTCATTGATAATAGCATTGATCGTATTGTGATTTTAGTATCTCTTCTTTTCTTTTTTATTTGTTTATATGCAATGTATGACGCAATTATGGTGTATTATAACGCCAATGATAACAGTACTCTAAAGTATAAGCCACAGGGAGTTGAGGATGCGGAAATACTCCGAGAACTCTCAAAAGATGCAGTGGCATGGATTTCTGTAGATAATACAACAATTGATTATCCCGTTATGCAGGGAAAGGATAACTCGGAGTATCTAAATAAAGACCCATATGGTGCATACTCTCTTTCAGGAAGTATTTTTTTGGATAGCCGATGTGACGGCAGATTTGAAGATGACTATTCACTACTTTATGGGCACCATATGGATTATGGTGCTATGTTTGGTGCGCTTGATGAATATATCAAGCCTGATTATTTTGATGCACACAAGATAGGCTCTCTTATCACTGTAGAGGGCAGAAAATATAATATTACTTTTTTTGCGGCCGTAAAGGTGCAGGCAACAGAAAAAGTTGTTTTTGATTTAGCAAATTCAAGCAATAGTAAGCTTTTAAAATATTTAGAAAATAATGCAGCAATATTTCAGCAACCAAAAGATGGTGCTGCACATCTGATAGCTCTTTCGACATGTCAGTCGGCAGAAAATAATGAGCGAATGGTTGTAGTAGGCGTTTTGAATGAGTAGAAAACATAAAGGGATAACGATGAAGAAGATACTTATATTTTACTTTTTACTGGTTATTAATTTAGTGGCATACGCATTTCCGGTTGCTGCATATGAACCAGTAAATGTTGATATTTGGGTGGACATCGTAGGCGGTGGTACAGTAGAAATTACACCTGAAGTGAATAGCCCACTCCCTGAAAAATCAAATATTACGCTAGAAGATGGAAATAGCGGGGCGTTTCATATAGCATTTGATGAAATCGGTGATTACACTTATACCATTAAGACGATTCCTGATAAACGTAACATTATTTATGATTCTACGGTTTACAGTGTAAAATGTTATGTCAGGGATGATAATGGAAAGTTATTTGTCACAACTATAATATACAGAACTGATAGCGATAAAAAATACGAATCTAATGATGCTAAACACAAAGTTTCAGTTTCTTTTAAAAATATTTTAGCTCCACCTAATGATGATGTGGAGACAACTGTTTCCAAGAAGGATAATGAAACGGATGACCCAGGTGAAGAAAGAACATATAGTAATGAAGAGTCAGGCTCAAAACCAAAAACAGGCGATAATAGTCAGTTGGAGATATATCTGATAGTGTGTATGCTCTCGTCGGCATGTTTGTTTGCTTTGTCAGTAGCCTATTATAGAAATACAAATAAAACAAATGAATAAATGTAAATAAAAATGACTATGAAAGGAGGGGTTGGTTTATGCGATGTGCTGGAATACTAAGAGTTGTCGCAGATTATTGCCGACTCTCCTTTTTGCATATTATTGAAAAAAGGCATCGTTTGGAAATACTAAAAAGAATGATATGTATCATATGTATTGTTAGTATTTCGGTTGTCAGTGTTCCATTTTCTTTGTTGGCAGAGGCAGAATTGGGTCAGGATATCGAGATGGAGCAAATCACTTTGTATCCAAACGGTGAAGAAAATCCACAGTTGATTAGACTTAGGGGGACAATTCCTCAGGGAGCAATTGCAGAGGCAGTTGATGTTACAAAGAACTATGATGCATTAGCAGCCTATGATATTTCAATTTCATTGGATGATGAAGAATATGAATTTGATGAAGAAGATACCGTTTCTGTTGAAATCAATAATCCACTTTTTTCAGATTGCAATAAGATAGAACTTTGGAATATTTTTGATGATGGTGAGAGAAGAAAGATTAATGACGTCTCTGTGGAAAATGGAATAGTCAGATTTGACACAAACAGATTGGGTGTATATGCGGTAGTCGAAAAGAAGAATATAGATGATTCATCATCAATGCCTTCAGAGACTGAACAGAATAATTATCTGCAAAAGCAGAGTTTAGAAGTATATCCAAATGGAAAGAAGTCAGGACAGATTATCAAATTAGATGGTATGATACCGGAAGGTGCATGTGCAGAAGCGGTTGATGTGACTAAAGAACTTGATGCACTTGCAGCATATGACATTACAATAACAGATGGAGAAGAGGAGTATCAGCCGGGAACGCAAAACCCAATTTATGTTGAGATTTCTAACCCAAAGATTAAAGAAAAGAATACTCTTGAATTATGGCACGTCAGAGATAGCGGGGAGAGGGAAAAGATTTCTGATTTTATTTTAGAGGATGGAAAAATAGGTTTTTACGCTACAGGCTTTAGTGTTTATGAGATTGTTGAGGTTCCTATTGAATTCTCATATGATATCGTAACTTCAGATGACGAACTTACCTCTGTAAAAGGAAGTAATACCGGTTTTGTATTATATTATGGTAATTCAAAAAAATATATTACTTCTAATGTCCTTGTTAACGGTAGCAATAGCGTACTTGAGGAGACAAGTAATTTTTCATTAGCAGCTGTCTGGTATTTTGAAAAATCCGGTTCTGCTTTGAACATGTACACATATGTTGATGGACAAAAGAAGTATTTGCACACAAAGAGTGGAAATAATATTGAATTATCAGACAGTGCGGATTTACTTGATATCTATGAAGTAGAAGGTGCAGATCCACAGTCTTTCTTTTTTAAACAAAAGAATGCAAATAAGTGGATACAGCATTCAGGAAGTGGTGGAGGAATACGTTATTATACAGATAATAAAAATACAGTGAATTCAAGTATTTTTATTCAGTATGCCGATGTGACTGCCTCACCATCTGCAGAGGAACAGCTCGATGGAAAAACCTATGGACTATTCCATTACACGACAGGTGCTACAAAGGGTAATGCCTTTATGGCTGATGGAAATTCACATTCCCTTATAAAGCTCATAATAACAGCTCAGGGAAATAACAGGGTGATGTATGTAGATGAGAATAACGAAATTGACAGATGGACTTTTACATATGATCCGGAAGATGGAAGATTTTTTGTATCAAGTGTTTCAGAGTCAGAAACAAAGTATCTGTTTGCAGACAGTACCGGAATATCTACAGTGACAGCACAGGAAAATGCGTCGAAATTTGATGTTAAGATTATTGGTGAAAGTTGTATACAGCTAAAAACTAACGGAGTTTATATTGCGTTTCACCCAAAAACTGAAGAAGATGGTGGGGGCGTATTTGAAGTTACAGAAGATGGAACTAATCCTTCAACATGGCTTTATCGTCTTGACAGAGCACAACTCGATGATAGTGATCTTATTACATTCTCGGCAGATCGTGTGAGTGTGTCAGACATTAAAAACGGTCAGGAAGTAATAGTTTATATGCGTATCTGGAATGAAAATGAACTCAGATATGATATGTACGCTGTTGATCATGATGGTTCCCTCTATCCGTGTTATGCGTCAGGCGGTAAGATACTTTGGCTTGGTGACGGTACCGATTCAATGGAATGGAAGTTTATCGAGTACGTTGATGAAGTTACAAAAGAACCAAACTATTACTACGAGTTGTATAATCCATATTCTGAAAAATATCTTGCACCTCAGTTGAACGGAAATCAGGTGTTATCTGACGATACTATCGGAATCAATATGCCGGGAAGAAGAAATGGAGAGTTCTACAGCCAGATTATGGCATGGGATAATTCAAAATACGCATATATAGGATTCAGACCAAATGCTGAAAAGACCGCTCTTGAACCTTGTGCAGAGTCTGTTTCACTACCATTCTATTTTGCAACAAGAGAAGAGTTGAATTTAAGTGACAGACTTCATCAGGTACCTACAGTTGACAATAACGAACATGGAATCAAGATGAGGATTGTTGATTTTGGTTTAAGGGAAGGAAAGGCATATGGTAGTTCTGATGGAGCAGATGTAACATGGGATTATCTTGGAGGTTCTGCATCAATTGACAAGCTGACAAGAGGTCTTTTAAGTCCATACCTCAAAGAAAACGGTTATCCGGATGCCACCCGTGCAGATGCTGCTCACAAAGATTTTGCAAAGGCGTTTGAAAATGCAATGCCTGTCAATCATCTCTTTTTGGATAAAGTACACGAGTCCAGTGGATATTTTGAGTTTGACAGTTGTCAGAATTTTGCCACACTAAAGAAGACGAATGAAGATGGCACAGTAAGTTTTAATACAAAGGAAAATGGGGAAACTGATTTTATTTTATATCGTGAACTTGGTACTCATGATAGAAGCAAAACTTCATATTCCTTAAAACACGGGGAGTTTTTCCCGTTTGATACTATTTTGCCGGGAGTTTATTCACAGAATAATCCGCAGAATCTGTATTCATCACTGACATCTCCTTCTGATGGAACTATGGGAGTGCTGTCAGATGATGATCCAAGAAAATATGAAAAACTTCATTTGATTCAGACAGAAGCTCCAAAGGAAGCAAATTATTATTTCGGATTGGAAATGGAGTCATCCTTTGTTCAGACACCATCAGGATTGGATGCCTGGGGACATGACATTATATTTGAGTTTACCGGAGATGATGACTTTTGGTTTTACGTTGATAATAATCTTGTATTGGATTTAGGTGGTACACATTCAGCTGTTATGGGAACTATCAATTTCCGTACAGGAGATATTTACTATGACAAAGCAGGAGCAAAAGTTCATGGTACTTTAGAGCATACAACGTTGCGACAGGTTTTTGAGGATAATTACAGAACCATTCATCCGGGGGCTACAGATGAAGAAGTAAATGAATATATGTCTGAATATTTTGCCGAAGGAGAAAATATCTTTAAGGACTATTCTACACATACCATGAAAGTTTTTTATATGGAACGTGGAGGTAATGCATCTAATCTGAATATGAGATTTAATATTGCAGCTGTAAAGCCGGGCCATGTTGTTGTATCTAAGTCAGTTAGTGGTGATGGTGCAGAGTTGATTGATACTGATTTTGTTGAGTATCCATTCCAGATTTATTATACTTTACCCGAAGGTGAAAATGGTGGACCCGGAGAAGAACATTTGCTTGGCAATGATGATGATTATATAGCGGTCACTTATCAGAATTCTAATCAGCCCGCTACTTTTGTAAGAAAGTACCGGCCACCCGGATTTACAGAAGAAGAGGCATATAGCAATATTTATTTTATCAATCCGTCAAAGAGTGCAGAGATAGCATTCCCGGACGATACAATTACATATAGGATTGTGGAGTGTGCAGTAGACAGTACTGTGTATGGAACTGTCACAATCAATGGTGAAAATGTACCCGCAGAGAGAATTGAAGTAAAAGGTGATTTGAGAAGTTATTCATCTGAGCTTGGCTCTGCTGAAAAGAGACCAAATATTACTTTTGATAACTATGTAAACAAAGATGTCATAAAAGATTTATATATAACTAAGAAATTATTGGATGAAAATAATAACGAAGTGACGGATGATTCTGCAACATTCAATTTCAGACTTTATCTTTCTTCTTTTGATGTAAGGGCAGATGATATGCAATTAGCCAATATGCATAAATACTATGTATTGTCACCTAATAAGAAGATGTGTCGTTTCGATTCAACGAGTGGTAAATTTACTGAAACTTATGTACCGTATACTCATGAAAATGTTGAAAAATTAAAAGAAGGTACATTACCGGGATTTACAGTAGATGATTTGACTTTTACTACCTCAGGTTTTGGTGCAATATCGGGGATTCCTGCTGGGTACACAATATGTGTTCCCGGATTGCCGGTCGGCACTATTTTTAAAGTGACCGAGGATACAAAAGTAGGTTATGGTTTAGATGGCTTTGAGCGAGTAATGGGAAGTAAGATTAATGATGATTACACAGTGGAAGACATTCCTTCATATTGGGAATATGAAGGAAATCCAATCAATGTCGGAAAGGTCAGAGCAGAAGAAAATCCACAGTTGGAAGTGCATAACAAGAAGGGGTACGGACTTAATGTTAAAAAGCAATGGAGCGACATAGATCTTACAGTTGGTCATGCGCCTATTTATACTGCGGTTTATGTTGATGGAGAATTACTTGCAGATTCCGTAAAACAAATTAAATCACCGGCCACAACGGCATATTATTTTTGGACAACTCTAAAAGCTAAGGATGATGGAACTGAGAGAACAAACCTTGATGATTATGTTGTTAAAGAGGTTACTATAAGTAATACATCACCGGAAGTTTTAGAAGATGGAACTGTAACAAATTATGGAACTGTTACTCCGATAGAAGATGGAACCAGTATAAATGTTGCAGCAACACGAACAGCAGCTGCAACCCCGGAAGGAGAAACACCACAAAAAACATACGATTATGTAGTGACAACTAATCAGGGAACAGTGGATGGAACTACCAGAACTGACATAATTTCAAATATTCGAAACGGAGGTATTGCCCTCAGGCTGTTTAAGTGGGATTCAGATGTTAAGCTAAAGGGAGGAAAGTTCAAATTAACAGATAGCACCGGCAAAGTTATTGGAGAATATACATCAGGTTCTGATGGATTAATAACAATGATGTATAATTTCTCATATAATGAGCCGTATACATTACAACAGTCTACAGCACCTAAAGGATTTGTTGGTATACAAAAGATTCTTAAGTTTGTTGTCAATGATGATGATACAGTTTCTTTGTATTATGAAGATGGTCATACTCAGTGGGGCAATAATGATGCTGCGGATAGTAATTGGGCAAACACAAAGAGTGGGCAAAATGGTATAACTGCTTTTGTTGATGTATATAACAAACCATTCAATTTTAAAATCGAAAAGATGGATGGCGAAGACAATAGTATAATGCTTGAAGAGGCTCATTTTGCTCTGTATAAGCAGGCAAATACTTCTATTAGTGGATACGTAAAGAATAAAAATCCTATGACGGGATTTGAGGATATGGTGACACAAAATGGAGTTGTAGATGTCTGTGGCGGCAATAGTAACAGAGTTATTAACCCGGGCGAAAAAGGTTCGGTATATTTCCTTACAGAGACGAGAGCACCGTTTAATTATGCAAAACTGGATGAAGATATTATTTTCAGAGTATCACCTATAGGTGTGCCATCTCTTATAAGTGATTCGTATAATGGAAGTCTGGTTGAAACTGAAGATAGTTATATTTATACACTCAGTGTTCCAAATGTAAAGGAATTAACGAATGTAGAGACATTGACAATCGAGAAGAAAGTCGCCGGTACAGGTGCAAATATGGATACAGAATTTACATTTACTGTATCAATAAATGGTGCAGGTGATGGTGAAGGTTTTGTGTGGGCCAAAAATGGAGTGGAACAGCCGCTCATGTCACGAACAGGCGGAGTATTTACTATGAAGCACAAAGACAGAGTAGACATTGCATTGCCACCGGGAGTTAGTATAACTGTTACAGATGATCCGGGAGAGTACACATCTGGCTTTAAATTAGGTGAAGGGCCTGAGGAAGAGACAGATACGAAGACGTTTGTGTTGGCAGAAAGCACAAAACTACTAGTTACAAATACACTTGATGCTATAGTTGCAACCGGAATTACAAATAAAGTAATTGCTGTCGTAGCAGGTTTTATTACAACAACTGTTATAGTAGCAACTTTAATATATCGTAGAAAAAGAAAGAGACTCTGGGATTAATATTCCGGAGTTTTCCTTATACAAAAAGAGGCAATTTGCATTTGTAGCAAATTGTCTCTGGTATTATATAATGAGGGAAAAAGTTATCCTTATCGGATAAAACTACCACTTTTATAAGTGGTGAGAATAATTACTGAATGTTATTAATATATTTTACAGCAGCTGTAGCAGCAACTGCTCCGTCGGCTGTAGCTGTAACTAATTGACGAACTTCCTTTGTGCGGTTGTCACCGGCAACAAATAATCCTTCAACATTAGTCATACAATTTTCGCCGGAAATAACATATCCAGCCTGGTCAAGTTTAATCAATTTCGCAAAATTCTGATTTTCAGGAATTCTTCCGATTGCAACAAACAATCCGTCAAGTTCAATAATTCGTTTTTCTCCTGAAGTGTTAGTAACTTCAATACTGTTTAGTCTGTCTTCAGAAATCAATTTAGATACAGTACTGTTGTAAACAAATTCAATGTTGTCTTTAGCCTTCAACTGGTTAACGGTAGAGTCCTCGCCTCTAAATTCATCTCTTCTGTGAATAAGATATACCTTTTCGGCAATATCTGATAGGTAAAGTGCATCCTCTAAGGCTGTATTACCACCACCTACAACGGCAACATTTTTCTTTCTGAAAAAGGCGCCATCACAAGTTGCACAATAAGATATTCCTTTTCCAATCAATTCATCTTCTTTAGGGAGACCAAGCTTTCTGTTTTCAGATCCTGTAGCAAGAATTAAAGCTTTGGCCTTGTAAGTGTTTTTAGGTGTAACAATCTCTTTCGCTCCGGCATTATCACGGATTTCTGTAACTTTTTCAAAGACAATTTCTGCACCTAAATTTTTGGCCTGCTCATAAAGTTTGGTAGCAAATTCAAAACCTGAAATATGCGCTTCAACAGGATAGTTTTCAATATCTAAAGTATTGATAATTTGGCCACCATAATTTTTGGCTTCTAAAACTAATACTTTTTTTGAGGCACGTCTTGCATAAATGGCAGCTGTTAATCCGGCAGGTCCTGCTCCAACGATAATAATGTCGTACATCATTTTCCTCCTATCAAATTCTCGATTTCATCTCTGGGAATTAATCCAACGCTTCTTTTTGACTCAGCACCATTTTCGAATAACACAAGACATGGGATAGAAGATATACCGTACTTTGCGCTTAATTCATCCTCGTCATCAATATTGACAGATACGATGCTCACATCATCACGATCAGCTGCAACTTCGTCAAGCATAGGCTTTAACATTTTACATGGACCGCACCATTCTGCGTTGAAATCAACAAGTACTTTACCATTGTTGTTTAATACAAGTTCCTCAAAATTATTTTTATTTCCTTCTAAAATTGCCATAGTTTTTCCTCCTTTATACTATTAATAAAATATCATTTACTGCCGATAATACAAGTGGTAGGGTGGCAGTATTATTATAAAAGTGCTTTTAAATCTTCCTCGATTTCACTTGGGTCAAAAGTTGGGTCATATCTCTTAACTGCATTTCCGTCTTTGTCAACAAGGAATTTTGTAAAATTCCAAGCGATATCACCGGGTTTTTTGCAAGTAGTACTAATTTTAGAAATAGCCTTCATAGCTGCTTTGTTTTTTAAGCCTTTGATTTCTTCTTTAGGCTGCTGTTCCTTTAAGATAGTGAATACCTGGCTTTCTGTATCTCCGTTAACATCAATTTTTGCAAACTGATCAAACTGTGTGTTGTATTTTGCTGTACAGAATGAATGAATCTCATCGTCGCTACCAGGTGCCTGATGACCAAACTGGTTACATGGAAAATCTAATACTTCAAATCCCTGATCATGATATTTCTCATAAAGTTTCTCGATAGCTTCATACTGTGGAGTAAATCCACAACCTGTTGCTGTATTAACTACTAATGAAACTTTTCCTTTTAATGAGCTTAAATCAAAATCTTCACCATCTCTAGTTTTAACTGTTAAATCATAAATATTCATTTCTTTTCCTCCTAAAATTCAAAATTATACTCGACAACTATTTTGTACAATTAAATTGTATCAAATTAAATTTTAGATGTCAAATTTTTTTTTGAAGAATTAATAACTTTGTTGATTAAGCGTTCTTGAATCTTCCTATTGTAAGTGGTCTGATTTTGAACGTATGATAAACAGAGATAAAAAATGATAAATAGTGATAAATAGTGATAAACAGTGATAAATAGTGGCAGAATGTGATAAATAGTAATGGAATAGGGATTGACATGATGAATTGAGCGCAATATAATTGAGTAAAATACAAAAATACTATAATTTGTGTATTCGCATATTATTGTCAAAGGAGGTGTAATTGCTATTAGTATAAACAATACAAGAAAAAATATTAGTTACGCATTTAAGATTCTTGTTATAATTGCTTCTATTGCAGGTGTTTACATTAGTGCACAGGCAGGAAGTGAATTTATGGGCGGTAAAACAGTATTTATGTATTTTACGATACAGTCAAATATTATAATTGCACTAATCAGTTTGATAGGTTTTCTTTTACTCCTAGGCAACATGGATATTAATTCTATATGGTATGTCATAAAATTGGTTGGTACTGTATCGATTACGCTTACAGGAGTTGTGTTTGTTGTAGTGCTGGCTCCAACTCTTGGAGAAAATGCTTGGAACCTACAAAACGTTCTTACCCATGTTGTTGTACCGATTGCGTCTGTTGTGGACTATTTTATTGTTGCATCTACTACAAAAATAAAAAAAGCTAACGTGATATATGTAATAATTCCACCATTATTATATGCTCTGTATTCAGGTGTAGGTTATGTTTGCGGATGGAACTTCGGTTATGGCAACAATTATCCATACTTCTTCTTGAATTGGGGAAGTAAAGTTGGGGCTTTTGGCTTTTCACATGAATTACCTTTTATGGGATGCGTATGGTGGATTATGATATTACTTATATTTTTATTAATTGTTGGTTTTTGTTATGTGACAATTTCCAATTGGATGAGAGATAATTAAGTAGATGTCCCCTCCTCTAAACAAAGTGAAGATGGGGTAAGAAAATTTACTGGAAAAGGAGAATAATTATGAAATATGCAGTAAGATATTATACAAAAACAGGAAATACTAAGAGACTTGCGGAAGCGATTGCAAAAGAACTTGGAGTAGAAGCTTTGCCAATAAGTGAGGGATTGAGTGAACAGGTAGATTATTTGTTCTTAGGTAATTCATATTATGCCTTTAATATTGATCCTGAAGTAAAAGCATTTATTGCAGCTCTTGATAAAGACTTAGTAGGAAAAATAGTTAATTTTGGTTCAGCTGCTATGTTGAATTCTACATATAAGAAAGTAAAAGCCGAAGCAAATAAGAAGGGTATCGCAATGGACGAAAATGAATTCCACTGTAAAGGCGAATTTAAAGGACTCCACAAAGGCAGACCAAATGCTGATGATTTAAAGGATGCAGTAGATTTTGCCAGAAGATACAAATAATTAAACACCATCATATTTTATGTGATAGGAATCGTGCCAACGATTACTTGACAGAAACGGTAGGAAAATGGGAAATGCAGAGTCACATAATTATCTGTATAATAATATATTAAAACCTGTAGATCAGAATTACATATATGTTGATTTTGATTGGGGTAGTTCAGTTGCCAAACCGGGAGATTTATAATAAAAAATGATTCGCTATACAAGGTTGATATCCTTGTATAGCGAATTTTTTAACCGTAAAAAAAACTAGGAAACCTTTTAGTTGATGACTATGTCTTAGAGTAAAATATTAGTTGGCAAGAAAAATCAAAAAAATAAAAGGAAGAGGCACAAGACCTCTTCCATATCACATAAAAAAATCTTATTATTAAATTTGCAAAACTATAATGATAAGGAGATTTATGTGATACTATTA
>JAEELL010000033.1 GCA_016282745.1 Lachnospiraceae bacterium | reverse complement strand
TTGAATTCTTTAATAGATCTGGCAAGAAATCTGAGTTGGTATGATTCAGCAAGACCAAGATATAAATCGCCTCCGCTTATATCATCTAATGACACAAATTCCTGCTCGATTTTATCTGCCATACGGATAAGGTCTTCGGCACGGTTTCGCAGAAGTTGTCCTTCATCTGTCAGTTTTATGCTAAAGCTGTGTCGTGTAAAAAGTTTTTTGCCAAGTTCTTCTTCAAGGGACTTAAGCTGTTTTGAAAGAGTAGGCTGAGTGACATGAAGAATTTCAGCAGCTTTTGTCATATTTTCTTCTCTTGCAACAGCAAGAAAGTATCGTAAAGTTCGTATTTCCATAATAGCCTCCTATTTCTGTTTCAGTCAGATAAGAAACCACTTCTATAAGTGGTGAGTAAAAACAAACTATTCTCAGTGTAAAAAAATGTGCGCCAACGATTCTCAGTGTAAAAATGTATTTGTGGCTGTATTTTATTATCTATGATATGAAAAAAAGGAATATCATAATATTCATTATAACTATTAGCGAAAAACAATACAACTTAATATAATGAAAATGTAAGGAAACAACTAAGAAAAAGACAGAACCAGAAACAAAAGACAGAACCAGAAGAAAAAGACAGAACCAGAAGAAAAAGACAGAGCCAGAAATAAAAGACAGAACCAGAAACAAAAGACGGAACAAAGAAATCCAAAAGATAAAAACTGGGAAAAACTAAAGGAGTGAATTAGTGAAATCTAAGGGAATGAATTTGAAAGTAACAAAGATGAGGAAGAAACATGGACAGAGAAAAGTTAAAGCAGAATCTTTCAGACGCAGGGTGCTGTGAGGATATATCAAGGTGCATTCTGGAAAGATTTGAATCCGGGAATATGGACGAGGCGATAAGGCTTATGAAGAAAGAGCGATGTCGCGTAATGGATGAATATCATGAGAGTGGGAAAAAAGTCGATTGCATGGATTTCCTGCTTAGAAATTTGAAAAAAGAGATGAATAATAATTAGGAGGTATTAAGATGATAAGAAAAGAAGAACTTAATCTTGTAACAGAGTGGGATAAGACATTTAACAAGAGTGAAAAGGTAGAGCATAGCAAGGTGACCTTTGTAAACAGATATGGCATTACATTAGCTGCAGATATGTATGTACCAAAGGATGCAAAAGGAAAGCTTCCTGCAATAGCAGTTTCAGGTCCATTTGGTGCAGTAAAGGAACAGTGCTCCGGTTTGTACGCTCAGGCAATGGCAGAGCGTGGATTTGTTACAATCGCATTTGATCCTTCATTCACAGGGGAAAGTGGCGGAAATGTAAGATATATGGCATCGCCGGATATCAATACAGAAGATTTTATGGCGGCAGTAGATTTCCTTTCTTTAAATGATAAGGTTGATCCTGAGAGAATTGGTATTCTTGGAATATGCGGATGGGGTGGAATGGCGCTCAACACAGCAGCTTTAGACACTAGAATTAAGGCCACTGTGGCAATGACAATGTATGACATGACAAGAGTAAATGCCAAAGGTTACTTTGATTCTGCTGACAGTGAAGAAGCGAGATTTGAGGCGAAGAAAGCAATGTGTGCTCAGAGACTTGAGGATTTGAGAAAGGGTGAGTATAAGCTTGGCGGCGGCGTGGTAGATCCGCTTCCGGAGGACGCACCGTTTTTTGTAAAAGACTACTATGATTATTACAAGACAGAGCGTGGATATCATGCCCGTTCCCTCAATTCAAATGGCGGATGGAACGTGATTGGTTGCGAGTCATTTGTGAATCAGCCAATCCTACAATACAGCAATGAAATCAGAAGCGCAGTTCTTATTGTTCATGGAGAGAAGGCTCATTCATGCTATTTTTCAAAGGATGCATATTCTGATATGATAAAAAACAGCAAATACACAGATAACAAGGAATTGATGATAATTCCGGAAGCAGTGCATACAGACCTTTATGATGGAGGAGAGAAAGATTATATTCCATTTGACAAACTTCAGAGTTTCTATGAAAAATATCTTGTAAGATGATGTTACTGTTGTGGTGATAGTAGTGCCGGGGTTAGAATCATATGGAGAGGTAAGCTATGAATAATATATTAAAAAATCAAATGTTCGATGAGGAAAGAGCTCTTTATGGCAGTGATGGAATAGAAGTGGACAACTGCAGGTTTGATGGACCTGCAGATGGTGAGAGTGCGCTTAAAGAGAGTCGTAACATAGAAGTCAGAGACAGTTATTTTAATTTGAGATACCCATTCTGGCATGATGATAACCTTAAGATTTCAAACAGTGAGATGACAGAAAAATGCAGGGCGGCCCTGTGGTACACCAATAATGCAGTTATAACAGACACAAAGATGCATGGGATAAAAGCTCTTCGTGAATGTTCAGATATCAGAGTTGAAAAATGTGATATTATCTCGCCGGAGTTTGGTTGGTCGGTAAAGAATATTGTTATGAAGGAGACCACCGCACAGAGTGAGTATTTCATGATGCGTTCAGAGAAACTTGAGTTTGATAACGTTAATCTGAAAGGAAAATATTCATTCCAGTATATTTCAGATTCAGTTTTTGAGAATTGCAATTTTGATACAAAGGATGCGTTTTGGCATGCGAAGAATGTGATAATTAGAAACAGTGTTATCAAGGGAGAATATCTCGCGTGGTACTGCGAGAACGTGACATTTGAAAACTGTACTATAATCGGCACTCAGCCACTTTGTTATTGCAAGAATCTGAAAATGATTAATTGCAAAATGCTTGATGCTGATTTTGCTTTTGAAAAATCAGAGGTTGAAGCAACAATTGTTTCCGAGATGATAAGCATAAAGAATCCAAAGAGCGGAACAATAAATGTTTGCGACGTTGAAGAAATCATAATGGACGATAAATCAGCCAATGGGATAATCGTGAAGACCTTATCAAAAAAGGAAGAATGATATTTAGTAATCCATTCTGCAAACATGCAATCGCAGTTGCCATCCCAATATGGTCGATAAGCATATAATAAGATGTAGTCAGTGATACTATTATTCCGATACGTTATTCATAATGTAATCATACATGTCCTTAGGATAAGTATTAAGGGGCGTCTTGACTTTTGCAGGATTGGATGCTACCATCATCCATATAATAAATTAAAATAACGAGGTAAAATTTATGTTAAGCGTGGTGGGTAAATAACCCATATCATCAAATATGATATGTAAAGTTGCAGGTACGTGCAGTGCGACTTTAGTGATAAGAATTCAGTTGACAGAGTTTTTTTGTTAGCTTTTTTTTCTTACGCTTAATTTAAATGGTTATCTGAAGGTGCGGCTAATGAGCTGAGGGCACTTTTCATTTTTGTATTTTCAACCGTGATATCTTAAGCGTAAGGTATCACGGTTTTATTAGTGCACTCTTTTATATGAAATGAGAAAAAACTAGAAGAATTATAGCAAAGGAGCGCTTAACAACAATGATAGAAAATCAAATTGAATTTAATAAAGTAAAACAAATATGGAGCAGTCTTGCAGTTACAGCTAAGGCAAAGGAGCAGATAGAAAGTAAATGGATAATTCTTGATGAAGGTGCACTTAGAAAGGAACTACGTGACACAACAGATGCCAGAGAGATGATAGAAAAACTGGGCAATCCACCGCTACAGGATGTATCGGAGATTTTGGAGATAATTGAGATTGCACAAAAAGGCGATTGTCTCACACCGTATCAGTTGGAAAGAGTGCAAAGTGTATTAATAATATTGGAACGTCTGGCAGATTATCTGAAAAGAGGGCAGCAGTTTTATAATTCCTTAAGCTTTTATGATGAAACGCTCAACACACAGAGCGAATTGAGAGAGGAGATAGTAAGACAAATCCGTGGAGAAAGAGTTGATGATTATGCTTCGAAGGAGCTCTTGGAAATTCGAAGTGAAATTACTCGCCTGGAAGATGAGATGAAGCAGAAGGCGGAAACTGTTATCAGAAATAATCGTGACTGTATGGCGGACAATTACTACACAGCGCGAAATGGGAGGATTTGCGTACCTGTAAAAAAGGAGTACAGATATAAGATTGCCGGAAGTATGATTGATAAATCAGCTACTGGAAATACTGTATTTATCGAACCGGATGGAGTTAAGAAAATCGGGGAACAATTGCAGAATTTGCGAATTGATGAGGAGAATGAAGTATATCGCATTTTGTATACATTGACAGCCATGGTGCTGGATTGTGCAGAGGCAATAATGGAAAATATGCATCTTATCGAGAAACTGGATTACTGTTTTTCAAAAGGTAAATTGAGTCTCGAACTTGGTGGCAGTGAGCCTTCTGTCAATCTTGAGAGAAGAATTGTTCTTAAGGAGGCGAGACATCCGTTGATGGATTCTAACGTAAATGTTCCATTGTCACTCACACTTGGAATCGAAAACAGGGGAATTGTCATTACCGGTCCTAATACCGGAGGAAAAACCGTTGCCATTAAAACTGTTATGATTAATTCCATAATGGCACAATGTGGACTTCATGTTTGTTGCAAGAATGCGGATATTTGCATGAATTCCGGATATTTCTGCGACATTGGTGACGGTCAGAATATTAATGATAATCTGTCTACATTTTCTTCTCACATAAAGAATGTTCTTCAGATTTTAAAAGAGGCAGACAGGGATAGTTTTGTCATTATGGATGAGCTTGGTTCCGGAACGGATCCTCAGGAAGGTATGGGAATTGCCATAGCTATTTTGGAGAAACTTCGCGAGAGCAATGCCAATTTTTTGGTGACAACCCATTATCCCGAAGTGAAGGAATACGCCGAAAGGAGCGAGGGCATTGTAAATGCCAGAATGACTTTTGATATAGAAACTTTGCAGCCGACTTACAAGATGGTAATCGGCGAGGCAGGAGAAAGCTGCGCATTTTACATTGCAGACAGGCTTGGAATGCCGGCGGATATGCTGAACATAGCGGTAAAAGCTGCCTATGGAGAAAAGGCGGCAGAAAGCTATTCTTTTGAAAATAAAGAACTAGAGAAGTCAAAAAATACTAAGAAGATTTGCAAAAGAAAGAAAACACACAAGAATATTGCTGTCGCAGAGCAATATAAAATCGGCGACAGTGTCATGGTGCTTCCTGACAAGAAAATCGGAATTGTGTGCGAGGAGATAAACGACAAAGGCGTGCTCAGGGTGCAAATTGCCGGCCGAAAGATTTGGATTAATCACAAGCGAGTGAGACTACATGTTAAGGCAGAAGAACTGTATCCTGAGGATTACGATATGTCGATAGTTCTGGATAGTGTTGAAAACCGAAAGAAGCGTCATGACATGGGAAGAAAATATACTACCGAGACCATTGAGTACGGGGAAAATGAGGGGTAAGAGACAGAGATAAATTATTAAGTAGCACCGTTATACATTATATTTAGGACATTACAGGGATTGGGAGTAAATACACATGAAATCACTTGAAGAATAATAAAAATTTGCAATTGCGTATAGATAGAAAATAGTGTATGTTGTAACTATATGTGGCAAATTCCGTGAAGTAACAACGGAGATGACGGGTTCGTAAATAACGGAGATGACGGGTCGTAACAACGGAGATGATGGGTTCGTAAATAACGGAGATGACGGGTCGTAACAACGGAGATGATGGGTTCGTAAATAACGGAGAAAACGAATGAAGAATAGATTTTACAACTGCTTTTTAAAACTAAAGAATATAATAAATAGGGGAATGAATGTACTTTCAGTGTTGTTTGTACTGTTTCTTCCCCTTTTTATAGTTATGGTTTTTTGTCGTCTTCTTACTATGACAGGCGTGCCGGTTTGGTTTCTTTTTGTGGCCGGAGCGGTATTGATTGGAAGTCTGGGACAGACAGTTTATTTTGTTGTGTTCGAAAGATTAGGCAAGGCCATTTCTCGTTGGTTCTTCGCATTGAAACAAAATTTTGGTCAAGTTAAGAATGCAGAGGGGGATGCCTAATTAATGTATTCAGTATCTTTTTTCATTGCTTCAATTCTTTATGTTGCTCTGACTTTGTTCATATTTTTTAATTATCCGGAGTCTTGGCGCAAAAATCCACTTTTTATAGTTTTAATAATATTGTGGCACATCATAGGGGCGACCTGCATTCTTATGGTGTTCACGGTATATCAAATAATCCCAAATGAGAGTTTAAAACATAAAGTTACACGAGTAGGAACATGTTACTATGTAGTGACGACGTTGCAGTCGGCATTGTTCTTTGTGCGTCTGACAACAAGCAGAACATATATGTTTATAAAGGAACATGCTGATAAAAAATTAAGTGAGAAAGAATTTCATTTTTTATTCGACAAGCGCATTCACTCAATAGTATTTATCCTGATTTCTTTTGCACTATTTTTTGTCGGATACAATAACATAGATACTTTGCATCTGACTAAATACGAGGTAAGCATAAAAGCAGAGCCGGTAAACGAAAAGTCAGAAAATGAAGTGCCGGAAAACGGAAACCCGGTAAACGAAAAGTCAGAAAATGAAGATTTTAATATCTGTCTGATTGCAGATATTCATGCGGGCTCAGGTACTTGGAAAGATACCTACGATAAGTTGGCAGAACAGATTGACAAAGCAAATCCGGATGTGCTGCTGATTGGCGGAGATGTTTTTGATGAGACAACAGGAGTAAAAGACGTGGCCGATTTTGGACAGGTTCTTACAAAGATAAAGCAGCCCCAATATGGAATTTATTATATTTACGGTAATCATGATGGAAAAGACAGTCAGGCAGTGGAGATGCTTCGAACTCTCAATGTCAGAATACTTCAAGATGAAATGACTGTGATTGCAAATGATGTCCAGTTAATTGGATGTATGGATCCAAAGTATGGTGCAAGAGATTTTGAAAAATTGTTTGAGGAATGCTCGCCGGATCCAAGCAAGCCTATCATTGTACTGACCCATCGCCCTAAAGGATTTAAGAAAATGGCAGGACTGGGTGTTGATCTTGCTATGGCAGGACATACTCACGGCTTTAACATACCGCAATTTATTGGGGCACCAATATTTGGAGATATGTATTCAGGTATCAAGAAGTTCGATGACATGACGGCGGTGACTACATCGGGAGTTTCTGCCTGGGGATTTCACTATAAATGGCCTGCTATCAGCGAGGTGGTATGTATTCACGTGGAGTTTGAAAAGAAGTAAGTTGGTAAGATAAAAGAGAGGTTACAGATGGCAAATAAAAATACTATATCAGCAAATGAAAACATAAATTCGTCAAAAACCACAACTATTCTGGTTGCCTTTCTTGTAATAGTTCTAAATGTCTTAGTGACAAAGATTCTTCCGTTGCTAGATAAAAGTATCAGTCTGAAAAATGATACTGACATTATAAACAGAACATTTTATTTAGTTGCAGGGGTAGTCATAGCACTGTTCATTTGGAAGACACCACTAACTTTTAATTTAGATGCTTTAAAAATTCATGATAAAAAGAAATTCAAAAAGGAAATGCTTATTTCGGCGGTAGTTTCTTTTGTACTGATTTTGGTTATGCTTGTATTTAGGGTGTTTCTAAATCGTATAAATCCGGTGGCGGCTTCAAGACCTGCCTTTGGTTTGTATTTAAATATACACGCACGTTGGTTTTATCCATTAAATGTCATTCTGCAGGAGGCAGTTATTAAAGGATTGATGCAGGAAAATTTCAGGACCCTCAATCCGGAAGGCAATCAACATTTTTCAATATGGGTAAACGGATTGTTTTTCATGATATTGCATATGAATTATCCTTTGTATTATATGATTGGCGCGGGAATTCTCTGCATTGCGACAGGTTATATGTATGAACATTATCGTGATATCTGGGGCTCGTCGCTGATACATTTTGTTATAGGATTCATGCCTAGGGCACTTGGACTAAAATAAAAATGTAACCCTTTACGCAGTTATCGCCAATGCAATTACCCTCTATGCAGGATTTGTTTTGATGCAAAAAAACAATGGAAATAGTAGCTCCTTTTTGATATGGTTTTATCAGAGAGGAGTTTTTATTATGAAGACAAAGAATACAGTAATATTTGATATGGATGGAACAATTCTCGATACATTGGAGGATTTGACAATTGCAATGAATCATGTGATGAGTGAATTTGATTTTGATAAACGTACAAAAGCAGAATACAGGCACGCATTTGGCAATGGAATAAGATATGCCATTGAGCAAACCGCACCAAAGGGCACACCAAAAGAAGTGATTGATAGAATGCTCCCAATATTCAGAGCATATTATGATGCGCATTGCCTTGATAATACAAGACCTTATGATGGAATTCTTCCTCTGATGAAGAAGTTGAAAGAGGATGGATATAAGATGGCGATTGTGTCAAACAAAATAGACTCGGCAGTGAAGGAACTTAATCTTAGATTTTTCTCGGAATATGTTGATGTGGCCATTGGAGAGAGAACAGGTATCAAGAGAAAGCCGGCACCGGATACAGTGATTGAGGCATTACGAGAGCTTGGAAGCAAGGCAGAGGAAGCGGTTTACATAGGCGATTCGGAAGTGGATTTTGAGACAGCTAAAAATTCAGGACTGGACTGCATTACAGTTTTGTGGGGGTTCAGGGATAAGGAGTATCTCGAGAAAATTGGAGCGGATACATTTGCGGATACGCCGGAAGTGGTATATGAGTTGTTACATAGCTAAAATGTGGAGCTATTATGAGGAAAGATATGAAAAATGAGCGAAAGAATTGTGTACAGAGATTGGGTTGCTATTGAAAAAAATGTTAGTTTAGGTGACGTACTGTAGGGAGGAATATGGAAACAAATTTAGCACGAAAAATTATGGAGGCTGCACGCACCAGTTTCATAGATGCAGCGTATGAATCGGAAGAGGCTTTGCGCCCGAAACTTTTATATAACAATACGCAAAAAGGAAACACAGTCCTCTCGCATATTGAGCAGGAATTAAGAGGTTGTGATTCTTTTTGGTTTTCTGTGGCATTTGTCACAAGAAGTGGATTGATTGTTATTAAGGATATTTTGAAAGAGCTTGAGAAAAAACATCCGCAGGTAAAAGGGCGAATATTAACAACGGATTATCTTTCATTCAACGAGCCAAAGGCCTTAAAAGAGTTGATGGCATTTTCCAATTTGGAAGTGCGCGTTCTGGCGGAAGAGAATTTTCACACGAAGGGATATATGTTTGAAAAAGGCCAACAAAAAACTTTTATTGTGGGAAGTTCCAATCTGACTCAGAATGCCCTCAAGTCAAATAAAGAATGGAATCTGAAAGTGACTTCTCTCGAGCAGGGTGAGTTGATTTTGGAGACAAATCTTGAGTTTGAATCAATGTGGAATAACGCCGTAAAACTTACTAAAGAGTGGATTGAAAACGAATACGAGCCGCGATATAAAGAACAGCGCAAGGCACGTGTGGCAAATAAAGTAGAGCGAATCCGCACATTCACATTACAGCCAAATCTCATGCAGAGAGAGGCGACAAAGGCACTAAAAAATCTTAGAGAATTAGGGGAGAAAAAGGCACTGTTGGTATCAGCGACAGGTACCGGAAAAACCTATCTCTCTGCTTTCGACGTGCGCAATTTTGCACCAAAGAAAATGCTTTTCCTCGTTCACCGCGAGCAGATTTTAAAGCAGGCAGAAGACAGTTTCAAAGATGTTCTTGGTAATGGAATTAATACAGGACTGCTAACCGGAAATCATCAGGACAGAGAAGCTGACTATCTGTTCTCAACAGTGCAGACTATGTCAAAGGATGAAACATTAAAGTCTTTTGCCAGGGATTACTTTGACTATATTATCATCGACGAGACCCA
>JAEELL010000032.1 GCA_016282745.1 Lachnospiraceae bacterium | reverse complement strand
GTGTCTTTTTTCATCATGCACCATCAATACTTTTCCATCTTTTATTACAATCCCAACACCTCGGAACCGAAATCGTCCGGCTTCTGTTTCAAATCCTATATTGCACATATTTTATGTTTCCTCTCTTTTTTCAATTCATCTCTATTACGCCAACATCAATTTATGATAACGCATTCAATACCTCCAGCAAGTTGCTGACTGCTTTTACTCCTTTCGGAATGTCTTTGTCTGCTCTGTTTACCCATATGGCATCAATTCCTACCGCATTTGCACCTGCAACATCACTACTGAGTGAATCGCCGATATGTACCACTTCATCAGGATTTAACCCTGTTTTTTCCAGTGCCATTTCAAACAGTTCTCTCCTTGGTTTATACGACCTTGCATCCTCACTAGTAAATACTCCTGCAGGGTTAAGACCATGATACTCTATTGCCTTTAGAATGTCTCCTCGATCAATGTTAGACACAATATAAATTGGTACAGGACATTGTTCAAAAAATTCTTTTGCTTCTTCAAAAATAGGAGGCTTCATCCAATATTCAAACATCATATCACTCATTCTTTTTGCATCTGCTGTTGAATTAAAGTGTCGTATTGTTTTTTCTAATGATTGGTATTCCAATGCTCGTTGTGTTTGGAACTTATTACCATAAGAATTCATAAACCCACTCTGAAATTCTCTCCACCAATAACCGTCAATTTCAGATGTATTGTCTGCTTTTCCTGTGTCTAATATTTCTTTTGTTATCACTTCAATTACTTCACCATCTTCAAATACAACTGTTCCATAAAAATCCATGAAAATTGCTTTTTTCATTTTACCCTCATTTCTTCCAAGGACGCTTATTCTCAGTCCCTCCTTTTTTCTTCCAATATTCCATATCGGCTTCGTTCCAACCTTTTTTCTGCATCTTACTAATCATCAAGAAATACATTCGCGTTGCAATGCCAGGTTTAACTTTCCCAACTCTCTTTGTAATCTTCTTGGCCAATTTTGTAGTTTTTCGGTCAATGGCTGTCTTCTTCTTTTCACTGATTTCATCCCATCCTGTGGCTGCAACAGCCATTCCGTATTTATACCGCTTCGCAACTCCCCAAGAGAAAAAGCTATCTGCCATATCTTTCAATGTAGATTTCATTCCTGCACCTGCCGCAGTTGTAATGCAAACTCCCTGTTTTGAGAACATTGATTCTTCAGGTCTGTGAATCATCCAACGATATCCATAATGATCCAACAACGCCTTCATTGCACCTGTTGCGTGAAATACATAAACAGGACTTGTCAAGATAATAACATCTGCTGCATCGATGGCCTTTGTTATGTTTTCAATTTTAGAATAATGCGGACATTTTTCCTCCGATTCCACAAAACATGTTGTACATCCAACACAAAACTCTCCAAAGTCTTTTGGCAGGAAAAACTCTGTAACTTCGCCATTTAATTTCTTCACAAGTTCGTTTCCAATATGATATGTGGACCCTTTATGATTTTGTCCGTTAATTACTACGATTTTCATTTTTCCTCTTCTCCTATTACAGCCACTGAACAAATCCAGTCTTATCGGTACAATTAAAGCCAGCACTCCTATAAAAATTAAGTGTCTCTTCTCTTTTAGAACCGGTCATCAACATCATTTTGTAACAGTTACTCTTCTTTGCTAACTCTTTTGTATACCCAAGACACGCAGAAGCATATCCTTTTCCTCGACATTTTTCGTGGGTAACAACATTTTCAATCAATGCATAAGGTCTTCCCCCTCTAGTCAGGTTAGGAATGATGACACATACACAAGAAGAAACAATTTTTCCGTTAATTTCATTTACAATAATATGATGGTTTTCATCATTTAATATTTTCATCCATACTGCCTGAAGTTTTTCTGTATCTTCCGGGATTGTTTCTTCGTGTAAATACAAATATAACTCCAATAGAGATTTTAAATCCTCTGTTTTTGCTTCTCTTATCATTTATAAACTCTCCACAATCTCCTTCGCACATTTTAAAACCGGAAACTCTCTATTCGCTACAAGTCTGCCTAATTTCGTGCCAGAGCACTTCTCATATTCCTTAACCGCTTCTTCATATTTCAGTTTCAGAGTAGACAACTTAAAATCCTCGACTTCTTCCTGTGTTAGTTTTTTCTCTCCAAACCTTGTTATCCTGCACAGGTAATAATTATTTATATTATGTCTATGTATCAGATTGTAATAATCACTAACCACACCGAGCTTGCTAACAATCTCTACATCGACTCCTAGTTCTTCCTTTAACTCTCTTTGAATTGCAGTATGCAAATCTTCTCCGGTTTCCACACCGCCTCCGGCTGTCTCTATCAGCGTTGCCTTTCCAAAATCATCATCCCGATTTGCCCTGACAAAATAAAAATATCCATCATCGTCAAATACGATTGCCCTTGCTATTTGTCTGTCGTGGTCGATGTACTCTAAAGGCCATTCTGTATCCTTAAGTTCTATGAATATTTCCTCTTCTTTATTTATTATTTTTTCACAAAAATCTTTTATCTCATCAACTCGTGCCTCAACATCTTCCTTATATTCCACTGAACAAAGTCCTAAACTTCCACTAGCTTCAATCTCAAGATGTCCATAAAAATGCTCGATACTGCTGATAATCCTCTCACACTCTGGCATACTCGGTCCTGTTCTAAGCGCAATTGTGTAGCCTTTTTTGCCTTCAGGTATAGTCGCGTGAGGCTCGTGTGTATTGCACCATGGCGTGCATCTATCAATAAACACTTTGAACTGTCCCGGAATATCTGCCCAGTAAGACGGTGACACCGATACAATTTTATCTGCCCATTCATACTCCTTCATCAACTTTGTAACGTCGTCGTTTTGAATACATTTCGCAGTTGTATGGCAACTTCTACATCCTCTGCACATCTTTATGTCATAATCATCAATGCATACTGTCTTTACTGTATTATCTTTTCCTGTATATTCTGCCACTAATCTGACAATTTCTGCTGTTGCTCCGTTTTTTACCGGACTACAATTTATAACTAATATGTTCATTCTTACTCTCCTGTCAAATTTCATTCTTATCTTGTCAATTTTCTTTCATATCCTATTATAGTAATTTTCCATTTATCTTTTTAATTTCATTATCCTCTAGTCCAATTTCTTTAAGATACCCGGTTGCGTCTTTATATTTTATCTTCATATTTTTTAAAAAGTCTTTCATATAATCTTCACGGGGTATAACAATATTCATATCAACTTCAGGGAAGTTTTTATGTAACAACTCAAATCGTTCTTTATTGCAAATCTTTGTAATCATATAATCATAGATTATATCCTCTTCTGATACTCCGCATAACCAAAGAAGTATTGCACTTACTACACCTGACCTGTCTTTTCCAGCACTGCAATTAAACATTACACCCCCCGTAGCATTTGCTATGTTTCGAAATACCTCAGGCATATTCTTGCTCTCTGCTATTTTCATATAGCTTTCACTCACATATTCCGGACTCTCAGGAATTCCACTGCCTTCGTCTATCTGAATATTGTTGTAAAAGAATCCTTCTCTATTTTCGAAACCACTTGGCTTTCTCTGTATATCTTTCTCCCCACGCATATCAATAATTGTCTGTATATTTCTATTTTTTAAAAGTGCGACATCGTTGTCTGACGGATAGTTTTGAACATCACTTCTTAGAATCATCCAGCTTCTTAATAATGTCCCGTTTGAGGTACTTCTATATCCGCCTAAATCTCTGGTATTCAGCGTTGTCTCAAGCAATGACCTTGGCATATTATCCCATGCCCAATCGTAGCTATCGATATACTTTTCATCATTTCTCACGGCATTGATTTCGCTGATACAAATATCTACCGCCTGTTGAATGAACTCATCCGCCATTTCTTTAGTGAAGAAAAATGTATCATCATAATTCACCGGAATAAAATAATTGCTAAAATCGCTAAGCAACCTGTTTCGGTCAAAAGAACCAATCTCATTGATTGGCTCCTCATTCAGATTTATCTCATGAATCATATCTTTAGCCAATGAATATTTCTCAATAACATATTGGTTACAAATCTCATAATCCCTGTGCAGCTTCTCAACATTTCCCGGAATCATAGGATTCCAATGATGATCCTTATAAACAAACTTTCGATACACGATATCCTGTATCAAATGAAGATAATACCCCAGATAGAAATCATCCTGCAGCATTTGTTTTCCATATCTGTCTCTGAAATATTCCAAATCATACGTCTTCTTATGATTTCCGCAAACCGATATTTTCAAATGACTGTTGCAACCACCACACCCTGAATCCGGATAAATTGCCCCAAGACGCAGCCTTTCCAGATTATTAAACTTATTTGTTTTTTCCAATTCATTAGTAATTGCTAAATGTATAATAGATGATGCCATTCTATTCTCCTACTGCTTTCATTGCTTAAATTTTCTGTTCCATATACCCACAGGTAAACGGAAAGAAATCGAACTTTTTCTCTCCGATATGGATAAATCCCAGTTCCTCATACCATTTTCTTAATACCGTATTCTCTTCTACGATTCCAATATTAATCTTCTTACAGCCCAGATTTCTGGCACTTTCTATTGCATGAGCCACCAGTTTTTCACCAATTCCCTGATGTCTGTTTTCCGGAAGCACACAGACATTGTTCAATTCACATTCATTGTTCTCCTGCAAGAACAATGAATAATACCCAACAATCTTTCCATCATAAAAAAAAGCGTGCATTGGTCGATGCTCTTCATTTAATTGCCAAAGCAATCTCCCTTCTGTTGTTGCAAAAGCCGTAAACCTAGGTGCATTTTCCTGCGTAAAACCAAACTGATCTGCTACCGTCTTGAAACTTTTTCGAATAACGCTTACACATTCCGGAATTTCCTTTTCACCTATCTTTTTTATTTTCCCCTCGATTACACTATCTAAATATTCTCCTTCATACTCCATGGAACGTCTCTTACATGTACCGTCTAATTTTGTATATTCTCCATATTTCACAAAATGAAGACCGCACTTTTCTATAACTCTGCCTGAGGATTTATTTTCAACAGCGTGACTGCATGTAAAATTATTGATACCGAATTTTTCATGGGCAAATTTAATCATTGCTTTAGCTGCTTCTGTCGCATATCCTTTTCCCCAACAGTCTTTTCGCAAATTGTAACCAAAGCCCCAAAAACCATCTCTTTTTTCATTGGTTTCTATGTTCATGGTTGGACCAATGCTACCGGCTCCTATTAGCATATTGTCTTCTTTTCTAACGAAGCCAAAATGATATTCTTCATCCTCCTGTTTTAAATATTCTAACCAGCCCTTAACCTGTTCCACTGATTCATAAGTATTGTACACCATATATCTAGCTACATCTTCATCGCCGACCCAAGCAAAAACAGCCTCTGCATCCTCAACGATAAGTGGTCTTAATATCAATCTATCCGTTTCTAAAATATAGTTGTGCATTGTTTATCCTCCTGAGTTTTTCTAGCCATTAATTCCTTACTCTCCTGTCGGAATCTTCTATTGTTATAAGTCTTGTTGTATAATTCACTTTTCCCTCCTGTAAAATCTGTACATTTCTTCGCATTCATCATTGATGTCTTTATACATCCTTGTATCACTCAATTCAAAACCTGTTTTTTCTGCAACTTTCCAAGATGCCACATTTCTGTCTTTAATCGTAGCAATAATCTCCGGCAAATCATAATTATCAAAATAGTACTGCACATAAGCATCTGCTGCTTGTGTTGCATATCCTTTATTTCTATATTCTGCACTAATAAAATAACAGATTCCAACAGTATCAAAATCATCATAATAAGAACACCCAACAGAACCGACTACTTTTCCAGTTCGTTTCTCTTCAAGAGTGTATGCCAAATAGTCTTTCAAAGGATTATCATCATTATTTAGTTTTTTTGTTTCTTTAATCCAATTGTCCATCCACTGATAACAATCCTTTGAAAAACCAACTTCCTCCAAACTTCCATCTTTTGCCATATCCGAAAATGCCTTTGCATCCTCTGTGACTAGTTGGCGTATAATCAAATCTTTGCTTTCTGCTATAACCATTTTTAATTTCTCATCCTTAAGTATATTTAGGTTTCATTCTATCACATTTTATACATCATAGCATTAGTAAAGATTCGCTTTTTAGAAAAGTTTTCTTATTACGGAACTTCATATACGCTTTATAAGATTCATATATATATATATCTTTTGTCTGGGATTTATTCCTGAATTTTCATGCAAAGAAAAAGCGGCAAGTTTATACTTACCGCTCCATCATTATTATTAGCCTTTCTTCTTTGCCACTATAAGGTATCTGTGAATAGTACCTTCTACAAAACCATTCTTGTCAATTACTTCCTGCATTTTAAGTAGTTTATCAAAGCATTTTTTAACAGAGAATCCTGGGAACTCCCATTCAATGATGCGCGCAAACCATACAAATGCTCCGACATCATAAAACCTAATTGGTTTAAAAACCTCTTCTGCACGGATTATTTCAAAGCCAGCTTCTTCAAACCTCTTCCTCTGAATAGATAATTCAAGTTCTGGGAAAGGGGCAGGCACATCAGGAAGAACCATCTCAACGAGATCTCTGTCGTTCTTGCCTCCTACCTGCTGTGTAATAAAAAGCCCTTCCGGCTTGAGAAGTCTATGTGCTTCCACAGGATCAAAGCTTCCATGCCTGTTTATCATTATGTCAAAAGAGCTGTCAGCAAAAGGGATATTT
>JAEELL010000031.1 GCA_016282745.1 Lachnospiraceae bacterium | reverse complement strand
TAATAGTATCACATAAATCTCCTTATCATTATAGTTTTGCAAATTTAATAATAAGATTTTTTTATGTGATATGGAAGAGGTCTTGTGCCTCTTCCTTTTATTTTTTTGATTTTTCTTGCCAACTAATATTTTACTCTAAGAGTCATTCCATAAAAATATTATTTTTTATGTATTTTCTGAAGCAAGTTTTTTTGACTACTGTATTTTCTTCTGTTAGAATTGATGTGTTTAACATTTTAGAATTTCCCGGAATGGTTTTTGGAGAAGTTTTTTTAGGAAGGAATTATCATGAAGTCTAAACAATTCACACATTCTATATTGCTATTAATTACGGCTCTGGTTTGGGGCATTTCATTTGTATCACAGAATTTTGGCGGAGATGTACTTGGTTCTTTTACTTTTAATTCACTGAGATCTTTTCTTGGAGGTCTTGTTCTAATCCCCGTAATTGTAATTTTAGATAAATCAGGAAAATCACCAAAGGCTCCAAAAACTCCGGCAGACAAAAATCAGCTCTTTATTGCAGGCACATTGTGTGGAACCATTTTGTGTATTGCCAGCAACTTTCAGCAGGTATCATTTCACTTTGGTGCCACTTCCGGAAAGGCAGGTTTTCTCACAGCATGCTACATTCTTATAGTTCCGATTCTTGGTATATTTTTGAAAAAGCGCTGTACTGTAAATGTCTGGATTGGCGTTGCCATAGCTTTAGTTGGACTGTATCTTCTCTGTCTTAAAGGAAATGAAGGCTTTAAAATATATGACATTCTACTTCTGATATGTGCATTTATTTTTTCATTGCACATTATCACAATCGACAAATACTCACCTTTGGTTGATGGTGTCAGGATGGCATGTATCCAATTTTTTGTATGCGGTATTCTCACTGCAATTCCAATGATTTTTACTGAAATGGGTGTTACACTTCATGGCTTCGATGCTGAAATGTTCCGAGTATGGCTATCACATTTCACATCTTTCAAACCTTGGATTCCACTCTTTTATTCAGGTTTCATTTCCTGCGGTGTCGGTTACACACTCCAGATTGTGGGGCAGGAGGGCGTCAATCCTACTGTTGCATCTTTGCTGATGAGTTTTGAATCGGTATTTTCTGTACTTGCAGGGTGGATTATTCTTGGAGAACACATGAGTTCCCGTGGAATCCTCGGATGCATTCTTATTTTTGCAGCAATTATAATTTCTCAGGTAAATTTCAGTTTTTTATCAGGCTTAAAAAACGTAAACAGAAATACACAAAAACCTGCACTTGGTGAAGGCGAGTAGATAAATCACAATATTATTTCTTTATATCAAAACGAGGGTACAGCTTTTTCACTGTACCCTCTAAAACAAACTATGTAACTATGAATTTGTTTGTCTTTCTACTTGACCGTCACACTCACTTTTTTACATATTCCGTTCTGAGTATAGACGTAAATTGTTGCTTTGCCTTTTTTCTTTGCTTTAATCCTTCCGTTTTTATTCACTGCAACAACAGAATTATCTGTACACTCATAGCGGAAACATGAAACATGAACCGGAACAACCCCTTTATATTTAATATTTCCTTTTATTTTTACGGATTTTCCTTTCTTCAAAGTAAATATGCTCTTAACCAGTTTTATTCCTTTCGGATTATTATATTTACCGCCACTTGTTGTAAGATGGACTGATTTTGACTTTGATATTACTTTTTCTCCAACGGCTGTATTCTTGTACGCAACTACCATGTACTTGTAGAATTTTCCTTTTAAGAGATTTTTAACAGTATATTTCTTTGCTTTTGAATTTGTTAATGTCTTAATTCTTTGCATCTTGGTTCCACATCTTGAACCGTAAATAATATATCCGTCAGCACCTTTTACCTGTTTCCATTTAAGTGTTATTGTCTTTTTCTTTGTTGTAGCTTTGATCATCCAGATTTTGTATTCCGTGCCTTTAACATCCTTAATATCAGTATTTGTTTTTACAATTTTCACTTCTGCTGCTTCCACATTTTCTAGTTTTGCATCTTCAGGAGATATCTCAACTGCCGTTGTAGTTTCTGCGGCTTTCGTAGGTGCAACTGTAGTAGCAGGTTCTGTTGTAGGTGCAACTGTTGTGGCAGGTTCTGTAGTAGCCGGAACTGTTGTCACCGGCTCTGTCGTTACCGGCTCTGTTGTTGGCGGCTCAACATAATCAGGATTTACTGCTCCACAGCGCGGACATGTCTTATCATGCTTACCATAACAATGTCCCAGAGGCATTGTATAATCATCCGTATAAGAATCTCCACATTCCGAACAGGTGTAGGTTGTATATCCCCCCTCAGTACATGAAGGAGCATGTACATCTGCTTCATAATTATGAACGTGCACCTGTGGCTTTTCTATCACTATTCGTCCGCCGTATCCAAGATCTGTTCCCACACTATAATCAAGTTCTTTATCAATATTTATACTTGTGATGTTAGTACCTGCCACACCTGCTGTAATATCCAGTTTTCCACCGTTTATCTCAATGGTTGCATTAATTACAGAAGTTTCACTGTATGGATCTGTCCCCTGCTCTATTCCGTACTTGTCAGTCTCTATCGTCACTGTTCCGGAATTAATAACGAACTTGTTTGTAGTTCCGTCTGCATTTCCCAGCAGAATTGCTGAACTCTTATTTTTTATATTTACATCACTGTTTGTAACTGTAATTGTACCATCAGTACTTGCCACCATACCATTGTAATAATCGTACTGTCTGTTTATAACCACTTCGCTGTCAATAATATTTATATCATGATTAACCCAGATACCTGCCATATCGGAATCAGTGACAATTACTTTAGCTCCATCCTGAATTGTCAAATTTCCACCCGGAACATCATAACTTCCAATGTATGTTCCGTAATATGCATTGTTAATTGAAAGTGTACCATCCCCAATTATGGTTATGTTACAACCGCCTGCAGCGTCAATACCATCTGCATACTCGTTGGTACTTTCTAATATATTATCTCCAACAAGCTTGATATTCAGGTTATCAAGTTTACTGTAAATCATTGACTCATAGTATGGTTGGTATTCATAAGTTTCTGAAATCGTCGCATTATCCAGAGTAAGGGTATTGGTAGTATCATCAAAACTAACAGTACCATCTCCCAAAACGTCGTCTTTATTCGAGTATGTAACCCTCGTTTTTCCAACATAAACGTCGTACACCTTTTCCCACATTGGTTGTACAGTAACATCCTCTGTAATTATTTTTGATGAACCTGCTTTTGCAAGAAAGCCATCTGAATCTGTCCAGCAATTATAGGTTCCGCTGAAGGCCCAACCTGCCGGAGCAGAAATAGGTGCTTCTACCGGAAATGTATATGAACTATCCTTATCGACAAGTATTGGAGAAAGAGTTGTATCGCTAACCGCATCGTAGTAAGTAATGCCCACTTTAGGTATAGGAGTAAAACTTTCTTTATCTACAAGAATCATTGTAGTTTTTTTCGGTACACTTACAGCACCTGAACAGATAGCAAGACCTGAGTTATAGTTTACTGTCGTACCGTTTGCAATAATCACGTATGTGCCGCTTGGGATGCTGTAGCTCCATGCCGAATCGCCGGCATTGGAAAGAATTATCATCTTCTTCCATTCATCCGGAAAAGAAGCACTGTTAGTCAATGTTACTGCAAAGCGATTATCTCCACCCCCTGTATAAGTTCCGCTTCCTGCGCCCTTTGAAAGAGGTGAAAACCTTTCACGAATTCCAAGAAGTTTTCTGAAATACTTATAAGTATCACTGTATTTCGGTTCCATCAGTTCTTCATCAAAGCCATCGCCAAGTTTGCTCCAGTCAATACTGTCACCGTAGCCTCCAAACTCCTGACCTAAGTTTATGGTCAGCCTGCCCTCTGTCATTGCTATCAGAGTTAATATGTATTTATCCAAGTTTCCTGTATTACGACTAATCAAAGAATTGCGATACATAAAGAGTCCATTACCTACCTGGCTACAAATTCCATTATTGCTGTCTGTTGCATTCCAACTATTCAGATAACTGTCATCAACAAGACTTTTTTCTGTTATTCCTGCAAGCAGTATTCTGCTGTCTATTGAACTTACAAGTTCTTTAAGTTTAGTTTCTGTCGCAGGACTGACCTTTTTTTTCAGAACAATACCGTCAATGTGATACTCATTTATCCAGTAAGAACAGGTGTCCACAACATACTTTTCATGCATTTTTCCATCAAATGGTACGTCGGAAAAATCCAGCTTTAAATCAACGCAGATTCCCGCATTATGCAAAGCCATAATCATCTGCTTTACTTCATTTACTGAAGCACCGCTTTTCCATGAGTTATAGGCGTATTTTTTATCCGGCAACAACAACTGTCCATCAGTTGCAATATCAATACAAACATGGTAAACCTGTGCTGTTTTCAAATATTCAAGACAAGTTGGTACTTCTCCGGCATTTCCAACTGTAGTGCCGTATTCAGTGAAAGCCAAATATTTTCCCAGATAATCGCTTCTGATTCCTGAAGTCATGGCATCAGATGAGAAGGATGCAATATCAACATATGCCATCACTCCACTCCGGTCGCCTTCATCCATTAAACAATGTGAATCATAGTCCCATCCTGACGGGTCGGTGGAATCTAAATCTACTACTGCTGACTTTGAAAACATATCACTAGCTTTACTGTATGGATCATAGACTACGTTTCCATCCACAACATAATAATAGTAGTCACCCACAATATCACCTTCAATTGTAACAGTCCAAACCCCTGTCCAATCGTCACCATCCATCAGTATATCCATCGGTATATTACCCTTTGACTCTAAAGTCAAACTGACACTTGTTGCGGTTGGATTCCAGTACTTGAAAGTTGTAGCCTCCGGAGAATAAATTGCTCCTAACTCACCTTCATAATAATAATCATCACCATAATTATCTGCTCTTACAACTTCAGGCATACCGTTAAACAACGTCATAACCATTACAATAGATAATAGAAATGCGATAATTCTTTTCATACAATACCTCCTTTTTCATACGCTTAACAACTAACCTGTTCATTCATCTTCTTCATCACAGTCAATCCTGTCAACAAAGTACATCCTTGAACCAAAATCCGGAAAATATCTTGTTTTTTCATTGTATCCGGTGCCTGCAAAAGCCTGTGACAGCTTTATTCCCGAGTACATGAGAACATCTCCGTATATTTTATAGTGTTCTTCCTCGCCATCCATTTTTACAAACTTTGCTGCAAGATTGTGCACTAATGAATCCTGCTTTATGTGTATCGGTGAAACTGTGTTAACCAGGTCGCCGAATTCCTTTATATTATATTTGCGTCTGTTATTTGCAAAAACATATTTCTGCGATGGATCAAGTCCCTTTGCGAAAAATCTCTCATTTGGACTGTTTGGCACCATAAGTTTTTGCATTATCATTCCAACAGCTTTGGTCTTATCATTAGCAACACAGGTCCACTCCAATACATTCTCTGTATCATCAAATGTCCTGCCCCTGTAAAAGTCTCCTAACTGCAAAACTTTTCGCCACTGCTTATACATCTCTACCTGATTTTTTACTTCCTCAAATTCTTCTGATTTCATATCACAGAGGTTACATTCATATCCAAATACTCCAAAGGCTGCAACATTGAACCTTGTATCAAGAGGTGTCTTTCTCAGTGTCTGATGATTCGGGCATCCCGAAACATGTGATGTCAGTGTATTCATTGGATAACCGTAACTGTAATTTGTCTGGATAATTGATCTGCAATATGCATCGGTATTATCGCTGGCCCAGATTTGAGGAAAATAACAAAGTATTCCAAGGTCGAATCTGTTCCCTCCGGAACTGCATCCTTCAAATAAGATATCAGGAAACCTTTTTGTCAGTTCTCTCATACATCTGTAGAGTCCCAGCACATATCGATGAGACGCCTCTCCCTGTCTCTCAAACGGCAGGCATTTTGAATAGCAGTCCGAGATGTTTCTGTTCATATCCCACTTAACATATGCAATGTTCCCTGCAGAAAAAACTTTCGTCATGGACTCAATAACAAATTCCTGCACTGCTTCATTTCCAAGATCAAGCAGCCTTTGATTTCGTCCTTCACTGTGCTCTCTTCCCGGTATGTCCATCACCCATTCAGGATGTTCTTTATAGAGGTTGCTGTTAACATTTATCATCTCAGGCTCAACCCAGATTCCAAACTCAAGTCCCATATCATTTATCTTTTCAGACAGCGACTTTATTCCTCCCGGAAGTTTCTTTTTATTTTCTTCCCAGTCACCCAAAGAACTTGTATCGTCATTTCTCTCACCAAACCATCCGTCATCCATCACAAAGAGTTCTATTCCGGCTTCCCTGCTCTTCTTTGCAAGGCTTAAGAGTCTTTTCTCATCAATATTGAAATATGCTGCCTCCCAGCTGTTTATAAGAATCGGTCTCTCTTTGTTTTTCCATTTTCCCCTGACTATGTGGTTTCTGATAAATCCGTGCATATTCCGGCTCATTTTGTTAAAGCCCTCCGCAGAAAATGTCATTACTGCTTCCGGTGCCTCTAATTCTTCCCCGGGATTAAGTGCAAATTCAAAACCTTCAGGATTGATTCCGGTAACTAATCTCGTCTTGCCAAAACCTGATACTTCTGCTGCCTCATAATGATTTCCGCTGTACACAAGATTGAATCCGTAACACTGCCCCGAGTCTTCATCGGTGTTCTTCTTATGCAGCATCACAAAAGGATTGGCCCTGCTTGAACTCGTTCCCGTAAATGATGAGTTCACATGTTTTCCGGCCTTTAGCGGAAATGTATTTTTCCCCATTTCCCTTGCCCACTCTCCATTGAATGTGGTCATAAAGAAATTTGTATCCGGGAAATCCAGCTGCATGCTCATCAGCCTCTTTAGAATAATTGGCTCCTCGCTGCTATTAACAAGTCTTGCACTTCTGGTTATTACATTCCATTTTTCATACACGTAATAATGAAGTTCTAATTGTATCTTTGTATGTCGTTCTGTAAGCTTTATGCAAAGATAACTCACTTCATCTTCCGCTCCGTAAGAACCCGGCAATTTGTTTTCTCCCGATCCTTCAATCATTTCCGCTTTTTCATTTATTTCCGATTTCTTATTATCTTTTAATTCTCCAATTTTTACATCTTTCCCCTTTGAAACGGAAAAACTCTCATATATAAAGTCAGAGGTTACTGAACCATCCGGATACCTGATTACGACAAAAGGCTCTCTGATATCTCCCTTTCCGTAGGAAGACATCTCAAGGTTCATGTCCTCAAGAGTTATATTTTTGTTTTGCTCATCGTACGCCACCGCGTTTCCGTCACAAAATTCATGTTTTTCAGTCAATGCATCGTTGTCCGGAACATGAATCTTCCTTCCGTAATGAAGATGTTCCAAATGTCCGGTAGGTGTGACTCTAAAGGCGTAGGTCGTATCTTTGGTTGAAAGTTCAAATGTAAGATTTTTTTCATTTATCATTTTTTTGCATCTCCTATTCAAACTGTCACTTATCCATTTTCCAATCTATTTATATTTCAATTTACTTTTTTTCTGCTACTTTTTTCCAGCAACACTATTTCTCTGTGTCACTTTATTTTTCTCTCTTCAGTTCATCTGTAATACTCTTCATTTTTTCATCATTCAATACATACCTTGATTTGAATACCAGTATTGCCACTGACAGCCCTACAATAGGAACCACTGCCATGGTAAATCTGAGACCGAAGGCTGCACTTTTTGCAATCTCAACTGCCTTGTCTGTCTCGTTGGCACTGCTGCTCAAATTGAGAATTGAAAGGCAAATTGACACAACCAATGCCGCCACACCTGATGCCAGCTTAACTACAAAGGTCTGCATTGAAAAAATTACACTTTCATCCCTTCTGTTATTTTTTATTTCTCCGTAATCAACTGTATTTGCCAGGAATATTGTAGTCAGTACAGATAACATTCCGTTTGCTCCGAATATGAAAAACGCAGGAATAAACAATACAAATACTCCGGCTATATTTCCAAATGTGATGACTAAAAGTGACATATATCCGATTACCGCCATACCAAAACTAATGTAGAATACCTTTATTGCATTAAAGAACTTTCGAAGTATCGGGAAAAATAACATCATGGAAAGAATCTGTATTCCACCGCCAAAAGTATTGAACAGGGTATATGATTTGTACCAGTCTGCGCCTCCGAAATCGTACTTAAAGAAATAAATAACAAGATTGGAGGTTATATACATCGAACAGTTAATAAGAACAATTGCCACAACGACAGTCATTGCCTGATCATTTTGAATCAGCGCTTTGAACATCTGTGAAACTGAAGGTGCATCCACATCAACTGTGGATTTTTCTTTTATGTTTACACATGTAATCGTGATAAATACAAAGAACAGAATTGCAACAATGAGCGTAAACCATCTGAAACCAACCAGTTCATTTCCTTTACCCAGTGCCTGAACACACATCATTGTCACAACAAGAATAATCGCCGAACCCACACCTGCGCAGGAACGCGCCAGAGTTGATAATCCTTCTCTTTCTTTTCCAGCCTTTGTAAATGCAGGAATCATTGACCAATACGGAATATCCATCATCGTATACGTCACGCCCCAGAGAATATAGGTAATTGCTGCATAAGCAACAAGTCCGTTTCCGCTAAGTGTCGGAGGTGCAGAAAACATCAAAAACAGAATAACCGCATTGAGGGCTGTACCGATAAAAAGCCAAGGCCTGAACTTGCCCCATTTGGTCTTTGTCTTTGCAACCAGCACTCCCATAATCGGATCGTTGAATGCATCAAAAACTCTTGCTGCCATAAGTATGACACCCATTATCCATGCCTTTACTCCGAGAATGTCCTGATAATAATACAAAATGTAACTGGCGGAAAGCATATAAACCATGTCTTTTCCAACAGCGCCTAATCCGTAAGATATCTTTTCTTTTATCGATAATCCCATAAGCCGACCTCCTATCTTTATCATTGCAATCTATGTCAATATTGTTCTGTTCTCGAGTTGCCAATTCCCACTAAACTTCTCATTATTTTTTCATCGCAATTTCCACGACTTTGTACGCTCCGTCATATATTCCTCTCGCCTTATTTGAAATAATATTGTCGCACATGTCTTTCAGAAGAACTCCGTCGTTAAGGAACAACTCTATCATCTGAATTGTGTGTGGAATATCCCTGCACTCCAAAGTTCCGTCACCTATCTCTGCCGAGTGGATTGCACCCCACTGTTCATGTCCGCCCACTCTTTTGATGAACAGCTTTGGTACCGGGTAAAATGCAAGTTCACTTGGTTTTGTGACAAGCACATCGCAGCTTCGCATCAACAGATTTGTGCAATAAACTGCCTCGAATATATTCTTGTGCCAGAATCCATGTATCCCCTTGATATCATTTACAGTGGCATCTGTCTTTGCTTTGTCTGTTTCTGCATTCGCACCATCACCAAGTGCTCTCTTTGCAAATGATTTTGTGTCGCTCCAGTCATCAAAATGGGTTTCACTAATTTCCATCATCCCAGGAATCTCATTCACAAGTTCATCCCATACATTCTTGTAATCGCCAACATTTACATAAAGCACTGCTTTATTCTCTTTGATAAATGGAATCAGGTATTTGATTATTTCCGAAAAGATTTCTTTCTGTGCACCGGCTCCTCCGATAGTCAGAAGAAATCTCATTGCCTTGCCGTCTTTTTTTCTGTTTATTCTCTTCTCACAATCCGCTTCGATATTGCTCACAAGCTCATGATCAATATAGTGACCCGTGTATACAAGCGCGTCTTCCGGCATAGGCTTTAAGACATCTTTTCCCTGCATTCCGTTTAGTATTCTGTATCCCTGGTATGCATAATGCGTCTGGATAGTGTGTATACTGCCCTCTGCAAAATGAAGTGCCATAGGCCAGTTATCCGGAATTGCATTAACAACTCTTTTCATTCCACTGTGTATAGCAGCCTGGGCCGGCCATACATGGGTTGCAACGACAGGAATCTCCTTCGGTATATTTTTAAATACCGGTGCCATCAGTTCTGCATTCTTCTGGTCTGATGCATTGTAAGACAGTTTTCTGAAGCCCTCATAATTAAGTGGCTCCCACACAAAATGATTAAACAGTCTGCTCTTTCCTGAAATCCTTGAACCCAGAGAGTACAACTCATTTTGTGCTGAAATAACTTTTGTACACGTGGTGTTACTGTAAGAATTGAGATCCATCCAATACGGAGTATATCCCATTGCGTGTGCCGCTGAAGCAATAGCCATGGATATTCTGTAATGTCCAAATCCCATCCTGATATTTCCGACAATGATACCTTTATTTGTATCAAATCTGATTTCTTCAACACTGCCTGCTGATTTATTATTTCTGTCCTTTTTGCTCTTTTTTGAATTTGACATGCTCTTGCTTTGCGCTTTGTTTTTTCCGGCAACTATTCTTATATCAAAAACTCCCAGTTCCGCTCCAATATAGGGATTTTTCTTTATTACCGCCCTGTAATCAACACCTGAATCATCACCAAACTTACTTATATTTTTCTTTTTGGTCTTCATTGCTTTTCTGATAACAGACTTTTTCATTGGATTCCCGAATATTACTCTCGATCTGTCTTCCATAATCTCTTCCTCCAATCATTATTCAATTGTTAAATCATTGAAACCGCTACGCTTGTTTCATGATTGTATCACGGTCGTCAAATGCCGGAAAGCAAGCTTTCCGCATTTTCCTCGTCGTGTAAACAAATAATTGGCGTTTCTTCCGTCAATTAAAGTATCCGCTCTAATATTTTCATAAGGAAAATTACATACAAAAATTATACCAAAATCCAATACAAAATCCAATATAATGTCACTTTTTGCATAGTCTTTATGAAAATGGAAAATCAGAGGGTAATTCGCCATTCATTTCTACTTTTCATTCAATTTTCTGCTGGTTTAGGTGTAATTTAACTCGTAATTCTCCAATATTAGCATTTACCCAAATTCAAACTAATGCTAAAATGGAGTTAGTCTTATGACCACAATAAAATATATTTTAGGTGAGGGAATTAAAATTGAAAAAAACAGTGTTTACAATGTTGTTTGCTCTGGGACTCATGGCAGCATCAAATGCTGATTGCCAGGCAGATGTTGATAGTGACTTGGAAGCAAAAAAAGTAGTTTCTAAAGTATTGGAGGTTGACGGAATACACGCAACTGCTGAAGAATTCAATATTGGAAGAGGCTATCTTGCATCAAGAATCTACATAGATTCAACTGAAATATTTGTTACAGGTCTTGTGGAAGATAACATTGACAAAGTAGAAACAGAATTAGTCAGAAATTATAATGCATCAAAAGAAGTAATTATTGAAGACAGTAATTTAATAGATGCAGAGAAAATTAAAGAAACCTACAACAATGAATATATGTGTTGGGCAGCTACTTCCGCAAATCTTCTTACCTATTCAGGTTGGGCACAGAAGGCAGGCTTCGAAAATGAAGATAAACTTTGCTTGGATTATGAGAGCCATTTTAAGAATGTGGGACTTGACGCCGGTACATCTATGAGTTGGTTCTTTAACGGTTCCACAGGGTTTTCTATGAGTGATACTTCCAAAATACTCAGAGACTATCCTGAATCCGGTGCATATATAAGAACCGTTAACTCAAAAGATATTTTAGCTCAATATGATCTGTATGGAGAGAATGCTTATAAAGCTATGCCTTATTTAAAGCTACATCTAAAAGAAGGTGACGGTGTATATATTCGCAAAACTCAAAGTTCCGGTAACAATTATATGGGTGGACATCTTATGAACTGTTGGGGATATATAGTAGACAACTCTTACAGTGAAGATTCTAAAGCACACTACAAAGCTCTCATAACCGGAGATTCCGTATCTACTATGAGATACCAAACCAAAGCAGAAGCTCCAAACCAATATAATATTTATCATCTTGAAGGGTATAAAGGAGATACTTATGAAGGATTTTTGGACGGTTTTAAAATGACTGATTACTCTCAATATACAGATTACTTCACAAATTTTGGAGCTATTGCTTCTGTAGATGGATGTACCGAATTGACAGTTGAAACTGAAGGTTGTGGAAATACTGCAAAAACAATTGATATTTCGTCTCATTTCCTGGGCTCTTCTTTTGATAGTTTAGATATGCCTAGTCCACTTAGACTTTCAACTGTTCCTAGCGACGAAAATATTAGTATTGTTTTTACACTGATTAACTATTCAGATCTCATATTCGACGGAACAATCAAGTACTCTGTTGATATTTTGGATTCTGAAGAGAAAAATGTTTTTCACTATGACAGTGAATTTAACGGAAAGATAAACAATTCAAATAGCTTCGTGTTTCAAAATATTGATACCGGCAAAACTTTTAGTCCCGGAAACTACGAAGTTTATTTAACAATCAACCCGAACAAAGATTTCGAGGAAGCATTTTATTATAACAACGTTAAAAAATATTCATTTAAAGTCCTGGACAACCCATTCCAAGACTTAGCCGTTTCAGTAGATTTAACAGAAAATGATGCAAACGTGGCTACTGCAAATTTGCACTTTACCGGAATACCTGAAGAGTACAAAGATAAAAAATTCCACTTTTATCTCTGTGCGTCCTATTATATCAACGGAGTATGGTCACCGTATGAATACATCAACCACTATTCTTCTGGGTCAATTACGGATGACACTCTCGACATAACAAAAAAAGGAACTGCAGTAAAATTTAAGTTTTTTGTGAGTTGTTCTGAAAATGATCCTTTTGTTTCAATAAAAAGTGATGAGTGTGCCTACTCAATACTTCCTGTAAACAAACCGGCAGATAATTCAGGAAACAATACTTCAAGCAACAACATATCAGGCACTAACACTTCGAATAGTAACAATACTACTAACGTTTTGACAAACGGACAAGGAAATTCTGCCACTGCAAACAACAGTGATTCTTCCGCTTCCATTTCTAAGTCAAAGGTTAAAATTTCTTCTTTAAAAAACAGTAAGAAAAAAGCATTTGTTCTTAAATTCAAAAAAATAAGTGGTGCTAAAAAATATGATGTTTCTTATTCACTGAACAAAAAATTCAAAAAAGCAGTGACTAAGACTACAGCAAAAACAACCTTTACTGTAAAAAAACTGAAAAAAGGTAAAACCTACTACGTCAGAGTCAGAGCAGTAAACGGAGCAACAAAAGGTAGTTGGTCTAAGATTGTAAAAGTTAAGATAAAAAAATAAGAGTTAAGCTTATAAAATAAAAATATAGCTTATATAATGAGAGTTAAGCTGAAATAATAAATATTAAACTGAAAAACAGGGCTGTTGCATTGGTGATATAATTTTAAAATCAACCAATCGGCAACAGCCCTGTTATTATGTTGTATTAATTATTATTATGTTTTTTATTATCAGTTATTTTATCAAGTATACTTTCAGATACTTGTCATTTATAAATTTAATTATCCTCTGTTCTGAGCATCTACAAGATTTGTACTGTGATATATCTCACGAAGTTTTGGCTTCTCAATCTTTCCTGTAGCATTTCTTGGTACTTCCGCAAAGATAATTTTCTTTGGTCTCTTGTATCTTGGAAGCGTCTTGCAGAATTCCTGAATCTCTTCCTCTGTACATTCTGTATCAGGATTGAGTTCGATAATTGCTGCTGTGATTTCTCCAAGTCTCTCATCTGCAAGTCCGATAACAGCCACATCTTTAATCTTTGAAAACTTGCTGAGGAAGTTCTCAATCTGTACAGGGTAGATATTTTCGCCACCGCTGATGATTACATCCTTCTTTCTGTCGACAAGATAAATAAATCCGTCTTCATCCATCTCAGCCATATCTCCTGTAAACAACCAACCATCTTTTAATGTGTTTGCTGTAGCTTCAGGATCGTTGTAGTAACATGTCATGACACCAGGTCCCTTAACAATAAGCTCTCCCACTTCACCCTGTGCTACTTCAACGCCTTCAGTATCAACAATCTTTGCTTCCCAGCCGTAACCCGGAATTCCGATAGCTCCAACCTTTTCGATATTGTCCATTCCAAGATGTACACATCCAGGTCCTATTGACTCGCTGAGTCCGTAGTTAGTATCGTACTTATGATTTGGAAAATATTCTTTCCAACGTTTGATAAGGCTCTGTGGTACAGGCTGTGCACCTATATGCATAAGTCTCCACTGAGACAACTTATAGTCTTCTATCTTCAATTCTCCTCTGTCCAGTGCTAGAAGAATATCCTGTGCCCAAGGCACTAACAGCCAAACGATAGTACATCCTTCATTTGATACTGTTTCAAAAATAGTCTTTGGTGTAACACCTTTTAACAATACCGCCTTTCCACCTGTGAGAAGACTACCAAACCAATGCATCTTCGCACCTGTATGATAGAGTGGCGGAATACACAAGAACACATCGTTCTTTGTCTGTGCGTGATGATTCTGCTCAACCTTAGCAGCATGCATAAGACTCTCGTGATTGTGAAGAATAGCCTTAGGGAATCCTGTTGTTCCTGATGAAAAATAAATTGCTGCATCATCTTTGTCATCAAGAATAATATTTGGTGCAACTGATGAACAGTTATTAACAAGATTATCATATGGTTCCGCAAATGTTGGACATGTTCCCCCAACAAAGAAAAGAATTCTCTTTTCGCCTATATCATCGACAATCTCTTCAATACGTCCGATAAATTCAGGACCAAAGAAAAGAACATCCGTCTCTGACAAATCAAGACAATACTTAATCTCTTCCGCATCAAATCTGAAATTCATAGGAACTGCAAGTGCTCCTGTCTTCAAGATACCAAAGTAGATAGGTAACCACTCAAGACAATTCATCATAAGAATAGCAACCTTATCTCCCTTTTGAATTCCTCTGCTGAGAAGAAGGTTTGCTACTCTGTTTGCCTTTTCATCAAAAACCTGCCATGTAATCTCTCTTCTGTAATGGCAGATTGGATTGGCCTCTATTAATTCATAATCTCTCCATGTAACTCTTTTTCTCTCTTTTACGTCCGGATTGATTTCAACTAAAGCTACATCATTTCCGAACTGATTTGCGTTATGCACAAGTAAATCTGTAATTGGCATTTTTAAACTCCTCCGTATATTAGTGCGACACAAAAAAAATCTCGGCTTTTCTTTGTCGCTTTAAATCCCTAAAGTTTATTATAATAAGTCCTGCATGGTTCGTCAACGTCAAATACCATAAGGTTTCTGTCAAGTAATCGTTGGCACGATTTCTATCACAAAAAAAATCTTATGTTTAATTGCCTCTCCGGGCAGTTTTATTCATTAGCTGCTTAATTACCCTTTATCATGCGTATATGTCCTGTCAAGGGTGCAAAGCATC
>JAEELL010000030.1 GCA_016282745.1 Lachnospiraceae bacterium | reverse complement strand
TGCTTAGCTTTCGTGATTTTCATCCTTCGGATATCAAATCACTTTCGCTCGCGACAAAAAATGCTTTGTCGCGTGTCTCGCTGATTTGGGTTCCCCAAATACATAAAAGAATAAATATTTGAAATCCTGCAAGCAGTCTTTCATAATATTTATTCTTTTATGTGCATGGCTGAATAGTCAATATATTCTAGCTTTTTATAAAAAAACCATTGAAACATTAGCGTTCTACTTCTATAATTAAAATATAAGACTATGCGTTGCAGTATTATTTAAGGAGAGCGGATTTAGATGGATGAAAAAATATTGGAATTGAAGCAGATTATTGAAGGCAGTGATAATATCGTATTTTTTGGAGGTGCGGGTGTTTCTACTGAGAGTAACATTCCGGATTTCAGAAGTGTTGACGGATTATATAATATCAAGTACAAGTATTCACCGGAAGTTATTTTGAGTCATACTTTTTATAAAGAACATCAGGAGGAGTTTTATGAGTTCTACAGAGATAAGATGATATTTCCTGATGCGAAGCCAAACAAGGCGCATCTTGCACTTGCAAAACTCGAAGAGATTGGCAAACTGAAGGCTGTTGTTACACAGAATATTGACGGACTTCATCAGCAGGCGGGCAGCAAGAATGTATTTGAACTTCACGGAAGTATTTTTAGAAATTACTGTGAGGAATGTGGCAAGTTCTATGACTTGAAGGCTATTACAGAATCAGAAGGTGTTCCAAAATGTTCATGTGGCGGTACAATTAAGCCTGACGTAGTTTTGTATGAGGAAGGTCTTGATCATAAATTGCTGGCTAATGCCATCAAGGCAATTATGGCAGCAGATGTGCTTATCATTGGAGGAACATCACTTGCAGTGTATCCTGCAGCAGGACTTCTTGATTATTTCAAGGGAAGCAAGGTTGTTCTCATCAACAAAGAAGAAACTTCAAAGGACGGAAAAGCTGATTTGGTTATCCATGACAGCATAGGAGAGGTATTATCACAGATTATTGAGTAGTATCGTAAGTTTTCTTTAAAACAGTTTTCATGAGAGCTGATGTAGTAAAATGTCTGCATATGTATTTTAATTTCATATTATATAATATATTATTTTTTGGCATCCGATTTTGTCGCAAAATTTTAGTTTCCTATTTCTTTGCTTTGACAAATTTCGCCTAAAGGGTTGTGGTATTATTTAGGCAAGTTAAGGTAAGGAGGAATTATGAAAGAGATGATTTATAATGAGAAGGAAACTGATAATTCAGACGAAATTAGGGTGCCAAAAAATATTAGACAGATTGGTGAACCGCCACAAAAGAGAAAAATATATATTGAGGACTATGTCGTAAATACATTAAAAAAGAAAAATGATAATGAAGAGATAGTTAAGTATGGTGTGCTCCTAGGTGAGATTAAGAGAAACAAAGAAGAAATATGCGTATTTGTAAACGGATTAGTTGAATCAAGAGAGATAATTGAACACAGTATTATTTTTAATGATGGAATCTGGAAAGATATAAATAACGATATTAAGAACTATTTTGAAGGCATGCAGATAGTAGGCTGGTTTGCGTCTTCACCATACATTTCCGGGAAGGAAATGAGTTCGATTAAGAAACTCCATCTGGATAATTTCGCCGGTAATGATAAGATTTGCTTTTTATGTGACAGAAATGAAAAGGAAGAGCAGATATTTATTTATGAAAAAGGTGAACTGAAAAAGCAGTCCGGATATTACGTATATTATGAGAGAAACGACAGATTGAAAAAATATCTGAAGCAGACTGCCGGAGAGCGTGGAATCAGTATTAGCGCAAAGGAGAGTCTCACCAATAATTCAAACAATAGTATAGATAATACAGGAAGAGTAAATGCTTTAGAAAAAAGAAGCAATGCCGAAAGGGTGAAAATTTTAGATAAAGATCAGAGTTCAATCGGAGATTTAGTAAGGCAGTATGCTGATGGAGATATCAATAAAGGAATCCGTGGGAGAATATCTTATGGGTTCAGCGGTATCCTGATAATCGCACTTTTGCTTTCAACAATTGTGATGCTTAATAATTATGGAGAACTGAAAGATTTAAGGTATTCAATTGACTCGTTTAATGAGTCAGATAATGCAAAAGCAGTTAATGAACTTTTATCATCTGTGCTACCTGAAAAAAATGAAGAAAGTGGTTATGATAATATAGATTCGTCAAAAAAGCATGAAGATACAAACGGTACGGATGAAAAAACAGATGTCCGACAGAATATAGGAGCAGACAGCAACACATCAGAGCTCAAGCAGAATAGTCAGAGCGAAGATGAAGATAATATCCGGGAGCAAAACAGTCAAACAGAACGGGCTGTTGCAAAAAACTCCGGCGCAAGTATTTACTCCGGAATGTATCATACTGTAAAAAAAGGACAAACTTTATATGATATAAGTGTGAGCTATTATGGCACCGGTAATATGGTTGAACAGATTAAGGCAATGAATGGAATAGATGATGATTATGTTATAAAGGAAGGGCAAAAAATAATATTGCCGTGAGGTTGAATAGTTACCACTAAATTCTTAAATATTCCTTATTGGTATTGTACAAATAAATGATATTAGATTATAATAAAATGAAGTGCTTTAAAAGGATAAGGTAAAAAGATGGCAGACGAAAAAAGTTTAGAGCGTAGTCTTGAGGGACACAGAAGAAGAAAAAGAATAAGAATAATTTTAATCTGTGCGATTGTGTTGGTTTCGTCACTTGCAGTTGCAATATACAAAAAGAACGTATCTTACGATCAGTTCAAAATTATTAAATCGCTGGATACAGATGACGGAAACGGAAATCAATATGTTCCTTTCTGTAATTTCTTTGTTAAGTACGGATTGGATGGTATTTCTTACGTTAATGGAAGGGAAACTGTTTGGTCACAGGCATATGAGATGTCCAATCCGATTGTTGATGTATGCGGAAATTATGTTGCCGTTGCAGAAAAAGGCGGAAACAGTATATATATTTTTGATGAGCAGTCAAATAAAGGTCATGTAAACACAACATATCCAATTGTCAGCATAGAAGTTGCTAATCAGGGAGTGGTAGCTGCTCTTCTTGAGGAAGACAATGCTAATTATATAGAGGCATATGATAAAGAGGGTGAGTTGCTCATTTCACACAAGACACTGTTAAACGGTAACGGATATCCACTTGCATTTTCCCTGTCGGAAGACGGTACGAAGATGGTTGTGTCATATGTATGTATCAGCAGCGGTTCTATAGAGTCAAAAGTGCTCTTCTTCAATTTTGGCGGAGTAGGACAGAATGAAGTTGACAGAGTGGTTGGTGGTATGAATTACAAGGGTACGGTTATCCCAACGGTCAAATTCCTTCAGAACAATGTTGCGGTAGCAGTTGGTGACGACAAGATGATAATATACAAAATGAGAGAAAAACCGGTTGTACAGGAAGAAATTCCAATCAAAAAAGAGATAAAGAAGTTATTCTATAATTCAGATTATATAGGACTTGTCTACGAGAATGACAGCGGTTCGAAAAAGTACAAAGTCGTTGTATATGATGTCAAAGGCAACAAAGTAATGCAGAAGAATGTTGATATGAATTTTAATGACATTAAGTTTTCCGGCAAAAACATATTGGTTTATGATGATTTGAATTGCAGGATTATTCCATTTAAAGGAAAGGAAAAGTTTTCATATACTTTTGATCAGACAATTAATTCAGTAATGCCTACTGACAAATTCAGGGAATACCTTATTATTTCAAATAATAAAGTAGAGAGAATAAGGATAAAGTAGAAAGTATAAGAATATAGTTTAGATACAGGGAATATAGTATAAAGAGTTAGAATAAAGCAAATCCCCAAAAAGAATAGAGCAGCCCCAAAATATTTAAACAGATTTATCAGATAATGACAGTTTAAGCAAAGGTATTAAAAAATAAGCGCAAAAATTAAACAGAAATACAGATAGCGGAGGAAATATGGGTAATTACATATTTGCAGGTGTTGTGGCCTTTATAATAATAATGACAATAGTTGGATACGTAAGAGGATTGGTTAAGTCAGTATTCTCGTTGTTATCAGTTGTAATTGTTCTTACTATCGTAACAGTTCTTACTCCGATAGCAAGAGATATGGTGAAACAGACGCAGGTCTACACTTCAATAAAGGAAAGCGTTTCGGTGTATGTTGAAAAATCGATTGGAGCATCAAAGGATAATGATGATTTTAAAGGACTTGGAGTCAATGAACAGAAGAATGTAATCGGTGAATTGCCATTGCCGGAGAATATCAAGGGAGCACTTGTTGATAATAATACAGAAAAAGGATACAAAGAAATAAAAGTTGATAACTTTGTTGACTATATAGTGATATCGATTACGGACAAAATTGTTGATTCAATTGTATTTATAGTTCTTATGTTTGTTATATCAACGGCGGTCACAGTGGTGATAAAATTACTTGATGTTGTTGCAAAACTGCCTGTTATTGATGTATTTAACAAAGGAGGCGGGGCAATTTTGGGATTTGTCACTGCACTTATTTTTATTTGGATTGTGTGCATAATCATAACAGCATTTGGAGCGACAGAGCAGGGACAGAAACTGTTAGCAATTATCAACGATAATGTTCTTCTCAGCATGATATATAACAATAACCTGTTAGAGATAATTATTTCGAAGTTTTTTTGAAATTTCATTTTCTGTAGTAATAAGTAAATAATTGTGTTTGAAAACACAGAAAGAGAAAGGAAAATCAATATAGGCAGATGTAACACCTGTTACAAAGGATATTACTTATAGATTTAGATATGATTGATTTTTTGTGATATAATTATCGGAAGAAATATTTTGAATATTTCTTCCGAGTTTTTGTTTCAAAATTTTGCTCTGATAGAGAAAGAAACTGTTGAAAAAAAACACTTGATTTTATCTAAATTACTTGTTATAATAAACGGGTTGATGGCGATATAGCCAAGTGGTAAGGCATCGGTCTGCAACACCGCTATCCCCGGTTCAAATCCGGGTGTCGCCTCTAATCCCTTAGGAATTCAGGTTTCTAAGGGATTTTTTGATTGAATGGTGATTTCAGTGATTGAATGGTGATTTCAGTGATTGAATGGTGATTTCAGTGATTGAATAGGTTGTTTTGTGAGTAGTTACTTAACGTAACATAAGGAAGGAAAGAGATATGAAAATTAATAAAAAAGGTGTAGCATTAATTATTGTCGGAATTATAATTGTGGTGTTTGGAGTGCTGAGCATAATTAATCAGGGACACAAAATGGAGAATACTATACCGGTGCAGGCTAAAATTACCAAAGTAGAAAAAATTGAAAATGCAAAAACTAAAGGTTACCGTACATATACCAGTTACCTTACCGTAGAGTATAATTTTGATGACAAGCTTTATTTTAATGTTATTCCATCTACTCTTGATTATTATCAAAGAGGAGATATAATCTCAATAGAGGTTAATCCGGACAATCCGGAGGAAAGCACTATTTTAGGTAATGAGGAAGTGAAGCAGGGAAATACCGGCTTGGTTGCATTTTTTGGAGCGTTACTGATATTGGCAGGAATTGTAGTTATAATAATGTTTGATGGAACCGGTGATTTTTAAGTCGAACAATAATAAATAAATAATTACAAAGCTAAACATATACATTAATACAACTAAATACAAATACAAATAAAACTGTAGCATTGAATGAGTGTATTCGAAATGTTACAGTTTTATTTTGTTGTTATCCATGGCGAGTTTAGGAAAACACCAATTGTGCAATGTGCACAAAATTGTAAACGTTTTTATTGGAAAATGGTTCGAAAATCTTGTTTATTATGCGACTGCCAGGGTTATTGACAAACAAATTGCATAATGTTATTATTAGTTTAACGTTAAACCTAACAAAACTTACTAAGGTTGATATCGGTCGGAATTATATGTGGGAAAAAGATAAGAAAAATGAAACAAAATTAAATAAAAATACCATATTTTTCAAAAAGAAACATATATAAAGTTTAACGATAAACCTTTATGAACACTGAGTTATTATTCAGGTAGGTTTTTCAAATTATTATTTTTATTATTTCATTCATAATATGAGGAGGTTTTTATTTATGAAGAAGAAAATTGTAAGCGTTGCTTTGGCAACAGCAGTTGCAACAACGATGTTAGCGGGATGTTCAGGATCCGGAGCAGGATTAAACTCGGGCAAAAAGTCAGATAGCGGAAAGACAGTTCTTTCACTTGGTATCTGGCCATCAGATGAATTGGCTGATGACATTGCTACATTTGAAGGTTACAAGGACACAATGAAGGAATTACATCCTGATGTTGAGGTAAAACCTGCACATTACACATATGCAACAGATACATTCGTATCACTTGCATCATCAGGTAACTGCCCAACAATTTTTGAAACATGGTACACAGAACCACAGAAACTTATCAAACAGGGCCTTGCATGTGACATCACAAAAGAACTCAAGGCAAGAGGATGGGATGCAGATATGGCTCAGTCAGTAAAAGACCTTATGTCTGACAAGGATGGAAACATCTACGGTATCCCAAGAGATGCATATGTATTAGGACTTATGTGTAATGTTCAGTTGTTTGAAGAAGCAGGTCTTGTAGACGAAAACGGAATTCCAAAATTCCCTAAGACAATGGATGAACTTGCTGAGACAGCTAAGACAATCAAAGACAAGACAGGCGCAGCAGGCTTCTGTTTATTGGCTAAAGACAATGCAGGCGGATGGCATTTCTCAAACATCGCATGGAACTTCGGAGCACAGCTTGTTACAGCAAACGATGACGGAACATTTACTTCTAACTTAGAGTCACCTGAAGCTATCGCAGCTATGAAATGGGTATATGACCTTAAATGGAAATATGACGTACTTACAGCTGATCCAACAGCAGAAGACTGGGGAACAGGTTTCCAGCAGTTAGGAACAGGCGGAGCTGCAATGTACATCGGAGCTAACGATGCTGTTAACCAGCCAACACAGGTTAACGGACTTCCTGTAGACAAACTTGCAATGTGCGCAATTCCTGCAGGACCTAACGGAGATCAGTACTCACTTACAGGTGGTACACCATACATGTTCTCTAAGGATGCAACTGAAGATGAAATCAATGCAGCACTTGATTTCCTTGAAATAATGGGTAAATCACCGGTTGCAAATGACACATCAATTGCAGGTATGAAAGCAAGCGCAGCAGACAGAGTTGCAAACGGAGTTCCTGTAATCAAATCATTCCAGTGCTGGACAAACAAAGAGTATCTTGATGCAGAGCAGGCAGTTATCGATGAGTACAAGAACGTTGACGAAAAATTATATGATTCATACTTCAACGACAGCAAGAATGTAAAGGCTGAAGAGCCTGGTGATGCTCAGGAAATGTATGCACAGCTTACAAATGTACTTCAGGCAGTAGTTACAGACAAAAACTGTGATGTTGAAGCACTTATGAAACAGGCAGATGAGAACTTACAGACAACATTAGATTCAGAATTCGGAAAGTAAATCGTATTTAAGCAGTAACAATTGAATCTACATAGAAGATCAAAAACGCAGGTAGCGTTCTTTGGTTTAAAAAAGAAGAAACGGAAGGGGCAGAAAGCCACTGCCTCTTCCGAATATCAAAGAAGCAATAAAAATCAGAATTAACAAAGATAATAAACAGCAGAAATCAGAGTTAATAAAAATAAGAATTAACAAAGATTAATAAACAGCAGAAATCAGAGCTAATAAAAATAAGAATTAACAAAGATTGATAAAGAATAGAATTACAAATTACAGAATAAAGAAAATTGAGAGAAGGCAGGGAGGATTATTTTGAGTAGAGGTCAGAATAAAGCGCAAAGTCCGATGAAAGCAAAAACCAGCAGGGCGGAAGCGTTAACAGTAAAGAAAAAATTTATAACGAAAAGTGACGTGTTTGCGTGGCTGATTATGCTTCCTGCAATTGTATTATTCGCATTTTTTGTGTGGGAACCATTGCTTGAGAGTGTCAGACTTTCACTGTACTCAGCAAGAGGCGTAGAATTACAGGAATTTGTAGGATTAAAAAATTATATTTCAGTACTTCATAATGTCAGCTTCAAAGCGGCATTTGCAAACACATTCAAATACATAGGATGGTCATTGATCATCGGATTTGTCGTACCTATAATATTGGCAATATTCATCAGTGAAACAGTAAGAGGAAAGAGCTTTTTCAGAATCGCAGTATACTTCCCGAACATGATTCCGGGAATGGCAGTATCTCTTCTCTGGGTATATTTCTTCAAACCTGGTGAGACTGGTGTTTTAAATATACTTTTATCAAAAATCGGAATCGGACCGCATGTCTGGCTCAACAATGCAGCATGGGTAATCCCGTTGATTATCATTGCAATGACTTGGAAGAGCGCCGGTTCAACATCACTTATTTATATGGCAGGAATCAGTGGAATCAACCCTGAATACTACGAGGCTGCCGCAATCGACGGTGCCGGAGTGTTCCAGAGAATATTCCACATCACACTTCCATGTATTCTGGAACTTGGAAAGACAATGCTTATCCTGCAGGTTATCGCGGTATTCCAGATATTGTACGAGCCGCTCGTTCTTACAAACGGCGGACCTAACAACGCAAGTTTATCAATAATGCTTCTGGTATACAGATACGCATTTAGAGATTACAACTATCCATGTGCAGCAGCTCTTTCAGTAATTATCTGTATCGTGCTGATTGCCCTCAGTGGATTATACATGAAACTTACAAAGAAAAAAGAAGATTAGGAGGTGCATAAATGTTTTTCGAAAAATATAACGACAAGACAGATGGAGCCATCAGAGGCTTCGACGTAAAATCGCCAAGAGTAAAACTTATATGCATACTGATCATATTAGTTTGTACGGTTTTTGGAATTGTGGCAATGTATCCGGCATTCTGGGTAATGTTCTCAGGATTCAAGGATTTGAAAGAATTTACAAATGAGGCAACACTGCTTCCAAAAGAATTCAGCCCAAGCGGATTCGTAGAAACATGGAAAAAACTTGATTTTGCAATTTACTATAAAAACTCATTCATCATGGTAATAGGATGTGTAATTTCAGCAGTTATCTTTAACGGATTACTTGCATACGGACTTGCAATTCTGAAACCTAGAGGACACAAGATAATAGGCGGACTTGTAATGTGGTCACTTCTTATTCCGGCAACAACAAGTATCGTAGCATTATTTGTAAATATTAACAGACTTGGACTTAATAATTCCTACATCCCGCTATGGCTCAGCTATGGAGCAAATGCGTTCTATGTTGTGCTTTTTAAGGAATTTTTTGAAGGCCTCCCTAAAGAGTTGATCGAGGCGGCTAAATTGGATGGATGTAATGTACTTCAGGTATTTACCAGAATAATACTTCCAATGTCCAAACCAATTATCATGGTAATTGTGATTTTCTCAGTTACAGCCGCCTGGTCTGACTTCCTTCTTCCATATCTTGTGTTGAATGGATCAGGAAAAGAGACGGTTATGGTAAAACTTTATTCATACTCAACATCTAGAACAACAGCTATTGATATGATCAGAGCAATCTTCTTCTCCATCATACCACCGACAATTCTGTTTACATTATTCCAGAAACAGATTACAGACGGTGCAGCAGGCGGAGCTGTTAAGGGTTAATTAATAAACCCGGAAAACAGATGTGCAGTAGGAAAGAATAAAAAACAAATGCAGAAAAGCAGCAAACGAAAAAAACAGCAAGTATAAATTATAGAGTAAATTAAGAAAAACGAAAACTGATAATAGAAATTGGAAAGGTGAACTTATGGCAAAGGTAGCAGATAAATATTTTAAGACAGACAGTTGGAAAGTTATAGAAGAGGGGTTCAATCCGGATTACGGAAAGGTTGCTGAGTCGATTTTCTCATTGGGAAATGAGTACATGGGAATCAGAGGATATTTCGAAGAGGGATATTCAAAAGATAAACTTATTGGAAGTTATTTCAACGGAATATATGAGAGAACAAAACCGGAGTACGGACATTATAAAGGAATCACAGATTTCTCAGAATATATGGTGAATTCAGTGAACTACCTGTATACAAGAATAGAAGCAGACGGAAAAATACTTGATCTTGCAGATGCGGACATTACGGACTTTGAAAGAGTCCTTGATATGAAGAACGGACTTCTCACAAGAAGTTTTGTGTGGAATGTCTCAGCAGGCAAACGGGTAAAAATTACATTTGACAGAGCACTCTCAATGACAGATGTTGAGATGGCAATGCAGAGAATAACAGCTACTGCATTAGACAGCGACGTTGAAGTTGCAGTGACATCCGGACTTGATTTTGGTGAATTTCATATGATGCAGAAAAAGAACATGTGGAATTGCGACAGAAAATCAGTAAATGTTGCGGCAGTTGCAGGAATGGCAATCGAGGGCGAGACAATAAATACAGGAAAGAAAGTGTACAGTGCATGTACTCTTGAATGCCTGATTGATGGTGTACATACTGAATTAAACGGACTTAATTGTGAAACAATATCAGAAGAAAAACTTGTGGCAACAAAGATAAAGTTAACTGCAGGAAAAGATCAGAAGATAGAATTTGTAAAGAAAATCAGAAATCTCACTTTCAAAGACGGTGACAGTGAAGGTGACTACGAGAGTGAAGTTAAAACAATAGAAGCGAAAATAGCAGATGCATCAGTTGACAGTATCGCAGTGGAAAATTTCGATTCCTTTGTGGATACACAGGCAAAATGGTGGGATAATGTGTGGAAACATTCAGACATCATCATTGACGGAGACGAGGAAAATCAGCAGGGTATCAGGTTCTGTATATTCCAGATGTTCCAGACATACCACGGAGCAGTTAAGGGAACAAACATCGGAGCGAAAGGTCTCACAGGTGAAGCCTACAACGGAAATGCTTTCTGGGATACAGAGACATACTGCCTGCCATTCTTTATTTTCAACAACAAAGAAGCTGCAAAGAATCTTTTGTATTTCAGATATAAGACACTCGATGAGGCAAGAAAGAGAGCAGAGGTTCTTGACTGCAGGGGCGCATTCTATCCGATAGCAACAATTAGCGGAAAGGAATGTTGTGATCTCTGGCAGCATGCCAGCCTCCAGCTTCAGGCATCTACAGGTGTTGCCTATGGTATCTGGTTCTATGAAAAGATATTTGGTGACAAAGAATTTATGGCCGATTACGGTCTTGAGATGCTCATTGAGATAAGCAGAATGTTAGTTTCACGTGGTGATTACGCTCCGGATGGAAAGTATGGTTATTATGCCGTAATGGGGCCGGATGAATTCCAGATGATGGTAAATAACAACTGCTATACAAACTACATGGGCAAATTTACATTAGATTACACTGTTAAAAAAATAGATGAAGCACTTTCTGCCAATTCGGCAAAATTTGAAGAACTTGCTAAAAAGATTGGATATGATCCTTCAGAGAAAGAAGAGTTTAAGGAAATATCAGAGAAAATGTTTATCCCATATCATGAGGATACTAAAATATTTGAGCAGCATGATGGATTTTTCAAACTTCCGCACCTGGATGTGGATGAGATTCCTATCACAGATTTTCCGCTATATAGTAATTGGTCTTACGACCGAATATATAGAAACGACATGATTAAACAACCCGACGTGCTAATGTTTATGTTGTTGTTTAATTCTCAATTCTCCGACGAGCAGCTGAGAGCCAATTATGACTTCTACGAACCAAGATGTATACATGAGAGTTCCCTTTCACCCTCAGTACATTCCATATTGGCTGCTCAGTTGCATAAGGAAGAAGAAGCATATAACTTCTTTGGATTTGCAACACGAATGGACCTTGATAATTACAACAGAAATACGGGAGAGGGAATTCACACAACATCTATTGCAGCAGCGTGGATGAATATTGTGTACGGATTCGGAGGTCTGAGAACAGACGGAGACTGCATCAGAATTGCACCGTCCATTCCAAAAAACTGGAAAGGATATTCATTTAAAATTAATTACGATGATGCAACAGTCGAAGTAAATGTCACAAAAGAAAAAGTTAATCTGAAAACAACAGATGACAGCAAAGTGACAATTCAGATTTACGGTAATACAGAAGCAATAGATAACAAAGGCTATGAATGCCCATTGGAGTAAGGAATATGATAGATTGGAAAATTAAAGACAATTTGTACAATCCGGATAATGTGGCATGGCATGGAAATAAGTACCTGACAGGCAACGGTTACATGGGTGTCAGAGGAACACTTGAGGAATACACCAAGAATCAGCTGGTTGCCGTCAACCTGGCAGGCATTTACGACAAAGTCGGCGACGGCTGGCGTGAGCCGGTTAATGCTCCTAACGGATTTTACGGATATCTCATTGTAGATGATGAGATTGTAAGATTGCCGGATGTCACAGAATGTGACGGCAAAAGTGATGGTACAGAGAGTGGTAATAATACGGGAAATGTGGCGACTGTAAAATGCAGTGAGCACTTTATCGAACTGGATTACAGGCATGGAGTATTTACCAGATGCACAACATTCAGACTTCTCAGAGGCAATATCACTGTAAGAAGCAGCAGATTTGTGAGCATGGATAATGTGCATGTCGGAGCAATAAAGACAGAAATATTTGCTGATTTCCATGCTGACGTAAAATATGTATTTGGAATTGATGCAGATGTGTGGGATATCAACGGTCCCCATTTTGACATAATAAAAGTAAGCAATGACGGAATGCTCACAGTTGATGCCGTGACACATGAAAATAATCACAACGTGTCAGTTGCGGAGGAAGTCAGATCTGATTTCCCTTGTGAGTTAAAAGATGAAGAAGAACTCAACAAAGCGTTAAAGAGCGTAAGCTTTATAACAGATGTAAATAAAGTCTATGAGATAGAGAGATTCTTTGCGGTATACACAAGTCTCGATTGTGATAATCCTATTGAGAAAGCAAAGGAAGATACGGTGCGAATTGCAGGAGCGGGATTTGATAAACTTCTTGATGAGCACAGGTCGGCCTGGGAAGATATTTGGAAGTATTCTGAAGTGATAATTGAAGGTGATGACAAATCAATGGAAGCACTTAATTATTCACTTTATCATCTTCACAGTATAGCCCCAAGGCATGCAGACAATCTTTCGATTGCAGCAAGGGGGCTTTCGGGTCAGACTTACAAGGGAGCAGTGTTCTGGGATACGGAGATGTTCATCCTGGATTTCTTCCTTATGACGGAGCCTGAAGTTGCAAAAAAACTGATTAATTACAGAATAGATACTCTTGAAGGCGCAAAGAAGAAAGCTGCTGAGTATGGCTATGACGGTGCTTTCTACGCGTGGGAGAGTCAGGAGAAGGGCTTTGATGCATGTTCTGACTACAACGTGACAGATGTATTTACAAAGAGACCTATGCGTACATATTTTAAGGACAAGCAGATACATATCTCATCTGCCATAGCTTATGCAATAGGTAAATATGTGGAGATTACAGGCGACGATTCCCTGTTAAAGGAGGGGGGAGCCGAGACAATAATTGAATGTGCAAAGTTTTACTATAGTGCACTTGTAAAGAAAGTAAACTCAGACAGATATGAACTCAGGGATGTAATCGGACCTGATGAATATCACGAGAGAGTAGACAATAACGGATACACAAATCGTATGGCAAAGAATACATTCAGACTTGCGGTCCGGGTACTTGAGAATGATAAATTTATTTCTCACATATGTAAGTTAGAAGAGCCAAATGAGGAAAGTGCAGATTCAGAAATCAGAAGCAGGCTCCTTGAAATGTTCAAAGACGCTTACGAGAAAATATATATTCCGGAACCTGACAGTGAGGGAATCATCCCACAGTTTGACGGATACGGCGAACTGGAGGATGTGACTGTAGATGAAGTCAGATCAAGATTACTGGATCCAAAAGAATACTGGGGCGGAGCATATGGAGTGGCAAGCCACACTAAAGTTATCAAGCAGGCAGATGTGGTGACATGGCTTGCAATGTACCCTCAGGATTTTGATACAAAAGTAATAGAAGACAATTGGAACTATTACGAGAAAAGGACAGAACACGGTTCGTCCTTAAGTGCCTGCATGTACGCGCTTGTAGCGTGCAAATGCGGCATGACAGAAGAAGCTTTCCCGCTGTTTACCAAATCAGCCACGGCAGATTTGGCACCGGGAGGAAAAGAGTGGGCTGGTCTGGTCTACATAGGCGGAACTCATCCTGCATCAGCAGGTGGAGCATATATGGTAGCAATTGAAGGATTTGCGGGAGTTGAATTTGCAGAGGGCAAAATAAATGTGAATCCAAGACTACCAAAGAACTGGGAGAAGATGACATTCCACATATCACACAAAGGTACAATGTACAGAGTGGATATTGAAGAAGGTAAAGCCACAGTCACAGAAGTGGATGACAGAAGAAGCCTGATAGCATAGCCTCCTGTAACAGATGAATTGCAGAAGAAGCGGAGAACAATTAACCGTAGCGAAATTCCCCAACTAAATACGATTATAAGAAAAGCTTGAATAAGGGGAGATACCTCCTTATTCAAGCTCATATTTAATAATTGTTAACGTGTTATCTCAATAACACTTTCGCGTTCGGTAATTGATGTTGTCAGATTAATCTCGCTCGGATTTGGTTTTTTATGCTCAAGAAGCTCAAGCATAAAATTAACAGCCGTACGACCTTTGAGATCAGTATCCTGATGAATTGTTGTGAGGCGTGGAGTCAGGATGTTACAGATGTTCAAATCATCGAATCCCATAATTGAGATGTCTTCAGGAATTCTAACTCCGAGATGGTGGAAGTTACTGATGAGATTTCCCGCAAGGAAATCGGCAGTTGTAACAATACCTGTGACATCTTTCATGGCAGCGATGGATTTACACACTTCGAATGACTGCTTAGTGTCATTGCTACACTCAAACACTAAGGACTCATCAAATTTGATGCCGGCTTCGGTGAGAGCAGCCTTATAACCAAGGAAACGCTCCATAAGAACGCCTCCGTCCTTGATGTGTAAAGTTGCAAATGCAATTCTGCGATGACCTTTGTCAATGAGATACTTGGTAGACATCTTGCTGCCGCCAAAATCATCAAGTCCAACATTGCACATGTCGGGATGATGAACGTAACTGTCAACTAATACTGTTGGAATCTTGCCGGCGTTGGCTTTAACGGCTTCAAAAAACGAATCGTTGAAGATACCTGTTAAAAATAACCCGTCCAAATTCCAGTTTCTGAGAAAAGCCTCGAACTCTTCAGGAGTTTCAACAGTACGAAGCATAAGGAAATAACCTGCTTCGCGAAGCTCATACTCAAGAATGCCGATCAATTTAGAGAGGAATGGATCCTCCATAAAGTTGGAATTCTTTGTAGTCAAAATGTGATTGACAAAACCGATAACTTTTGAGGAGCGTGAGACTAAAGACTTGGCAGACATGTTTGGAACATAACCAAGTTCCTTGATGGCTGTATTTATCTTGTTAATGGTCTCAGCGGAAACTCGTCCGGCTTTTCCGTTTATAACATTAGATACTGTTGTTGCGCTGACACCGGTTGCAGCGGCAATATCTTTAATTGTAACCATAAGTCGTTCCTTTCATTGAATAATATCTCAAATAAATTTTCCACATCATCGAAATAATAAAAAAGTATTCATTGAAATAGGGAAAAATATAAGAGGTGTAACGTAAAACCTACTAATCATTTTAACATATTTTGCTCATATAGCAAATGCAAAGTAAGGTTTTTTGACAAAACCCACAAAAGAGTCAGTAGAAGATGACGTAAAGAATGAAAAGGAGCGAGTAATTTTATAAAAAATAACAGGAGAATAATATATTATGAAGGGCGTTATATTTGATTTAGACGGAGTTCTTGTATCTACAGATGAATTGCATTTTAATGCGTGGGAGAGACTTGCAAAAGAACTCGGAATAAATAACTTTACAAGAGAAGACAACGAAAGACAAAGAGGCGTAAGCAGAATGGCATCACTGGAGGTTGTTCTTGAGAAGGGAACAAACCAATACACTGAAGAAGAAAAAATAGAACTTGCAGACAGAAAGAATAATTACTATGTTGAGATGCTTCAGAATCTCGATGACAGCGCAGTGTTAGATGGAGCTTTTGAGACACTTAAGATGTTAAATGAAAGAGGAATCAAAACTGCAGTGGGCTCTGCAAGTAAGAACGCACCACTGATTTTGGAGAAGACAGGACTTCTTCCATATATTGACAAAATCAGCTGTGGACTCGATGTCACAAAATCAAAGCCGGATCCGGAAGTGTTTCTGGTTGCAGCAAAGAAACTTGACATAGTACCGGATGAATGTCTGGTTGTTGAGGATGCAAAAGCAGGAATTGAAGCCGCAAAGGCAGGCGGAATGAAATCGTTAGGAGTTGGACCTTTCAATGCGGAACTTGGAGCTGATTATCATTCAAGAACACTTGGAACGGTAAATAATTGGGAGGAAATATTGTGTTAACCAGCTGAAAAGCCAGAGAGCAATCATGAATTGCCGGATAACAGAAAAGTTAGAGGCAATCTTGAATTGTCAGGAACATAAACAAAGGCAGGAGGAAATAAAATGTCAGAAAACAAAAAGAGAGTCGGAGGACGTATTGGGTTTGTTATAGGGTGTGTATTAATATATTTCTTTACTGTTGGCATAATTCTCGGAGGAATAAAGGTGCCGGCAACAATGAAAAAGATGAAACTGAATTCAGAAATACAGAATTCAAAAGTAGTGTTATACGATGGACCAAAATCTCTTAAAGATGCCACAGAAGAGGATCTTAAGTTTGCCACAGAAGAGGGAAGAGATTTTGAAATCAAGCACTGCGTAGATACAAAGGTTTTGGTAAACGGAAAAGAAAGTTATGTGTATGACACAAATGTCAACAACACACATACTTGGGTGGACAGCTATCTTCCGGGACAGGAGAGAACACCTATCACATATTTTGACTTCGATGGAACAGTGGAAATCATAGTTGAAGTTCCAAAGACAGACATCAACTATGTGACAATAAGACCACTCAAATACGGCATAAAGCCGGAGATAAATAAGAAGAAACACACTGTTACATTTACAGTTGATACACCGGACACATATACGGTTGAATTCAACAACAATGTAAAGAGAGCAGTGCATATATTTGCAAATGAGATAGAAGAGAACTTGCCTGATTTTGACAGTGAAGACGTACTTTACATCGGACCGGGCGAGTGGAACATAGAAAACATCATGCTTGAAGACAATCAGACGTTGTACATTTCAGGCGGTGCAGTAGTTCACGGAATTATAAATGCCAACTTTGTGAAGAACGTAAAAGTGATGGGACGTGGAATAATCGACGGCTCAACATTCAACGGATGGAAAGGAAGAATGGCAAAGATTCCGCTCAAGTTTGACAACTGTACAAACTTTTCAATTGAGGGTGTGATTGCACTCAATCCAAATGCATGGGTATTGCAGTCATATGACTCAATCGGAGGAAAAATCAAAAATGTAAAAATTATTTCATCAAGACCAAACGGTGACGGAATTACACTTCAGTCTTGTAACAACATTCAGGTTAAGAACTGCTTCGTAAGAACATGGGATGATTCACTTGTTGTAAAGAATTACGATGTAAATACTGACGGTATATCATTTGACAACGTTCAGGTATGGACAGATCTTGCACAGTCAATGGAAATCGGATATGAGACAAACAAGGGAAACAAAGAAAACTCAAAGATTTCAAATGTAAGATTTAATAACATCACAGTACTTCACAACTTCCACAAGCCTGTACTTTCAATTCACAATGCAGACAATGCACTTGTAAAAGATATTTCTTATAAGAATATAGTAGTTGAGGAGGCCACAGTCGGAAAAGGTGACGGAACTCCTGAACTTATGGATATCGGAATTGTAAACAGCGGAAACTGGTCTACCACAATGGACAGAGGACAGGTTGAAAATGTGACAATCGACGGATTCAAAGTACTCTACGGAAATGAAAGTCTTCCATCAAAGATTAAAGGTTACGATGCTGAGCATATCATAAAGGGTGTTCACATTACCGGCCTTGAAATCAAGGGAAAGAAAATCAAATCTCTTGAAGATGGAGAATTTACTGTAGATGACAAAACAGATGATATTACAATTAAGTAATTTATCTTTAGAAGTGTATCATGAATGATGATACAGGAAGGAGACATAAATGAACAAGAAAGGAATAATAGTTGCAGCAATATTATTGGTTCTTGCACTGGGTATCAACTGCTTTGTGGCAGCCGGCAGTAAGGATGCAAAAGTAAATGATAAGAATCTTCAGGTAGTGACTGCGCCTGATCAGAAAGAGGCAATGGAAAATGAAAGATTTACCATAGCTGAATATGTTCCGGAAGATATAGATGGAACTAATGTTGCAAGAAAAGGTCACTGCGAGGCAAACGGATATACAGATGTTTACCCGGCAACATATGCAAATGACGGAACTGCAGAGGGAACTTCATATTGGGAAGGTCCGGCAGGACAGGAGGCAATCCTTACATGTGATTTGAAGGAGTCATATAACATCCATACAATCAGACTCTCAATCAACCCGGCAGCAATCTGGTCAAAGAGAACACAGACAATGTCAATAAGTGTAAGCGATGACGGTGAGAACTTCAAAGAAATAGTTCCGTCAGCAGATTACAAATTTGACCCTAACACAGGAAACACAGTTGTAATTCATATTGATGAAGTAAAGACAAAATATGTAAGACTCAATATCACAAAGAATACAGGTGCTGCTTCAGGTCAGATTGGAGAAATCGAAGTATTCAGTAATGATAAGTAAGGCGAGCATAGAATCAAAGATTAGATCTTCGGAATATAAAAAGAGAAAAAATCTAAAATGGATAAATAATAAAGAATAAGGAATGGGGCATGTGCCATAATCATTGAGATTGTTGGCATATGCTCCGTTTGTTTATGAAAAAAGTTACTATAATTTTGAATAATTAAAAAACGCCATTGACAATCACAATTAAATTGCATACAATTGAATCAAACAAAACCAAAATGGCAAATAACACTACAAAGGGAAAAACAACCAGTTTGACACTAATTAACCGGAAAAAGGAAAAAACAGGAGGATTTGAAGATGAGTTTGTACGATTTTACAGTTAAGTCTCAGGAAGGAACAGATGTAGATTTAAGCGATTACAAGGGAAAGGTTGTATTGGTAGTGAACACAGCGACAGGCTGTGGATTTACACCTCAGTACAAAGAATTACAGGATATATACGCAGAGTTTAACCAGCAAGGACTTGAGATTCTTGATTTCCCATGCAATCAGTTTGGTGGACAGGCCCCTGGAAGTGACGAGGAGATTAACTCCTTCTGTATAGGAAGATTTGGAATTACATTTCCACAGTTTTCAAAAGTGGATGTTAACGGTGAGAATGCCATTCCTTTGTACAAATGGATAACTGAAAATACAAAATTTGATGGTTTTGGGCTTACACCGGGAGGAATTAAGCTTTCAGGGGTTGCAAAAACTATGGATAAGGATTATAAACATAATGGTAACATCAAGTGGAACTTCACAAAGATTCTGATTGATAAAAAGGGAGAGATTGTTGCAAGATTTGAGCCGACAATGGATCTTAAGAAAGTAAAAGAAAAGATAAAGGAGACATTAAAATGAGATGCGACTACAAAACACGGGGAACATGTGCACAGCTTATAAGTTTTGATATAGATGGAGATAAGATTACAAATATTTCGTTTATGGGTGGATGTAACGGAAACCTTAAGGCGATATCCAAACTTGTAGACGGTTGGACAGTTGAACAGATAGAAGAAAAATTATTGGGAAATACTTGTGCCGGAAGACCTACATCATGTGCTGATCAGCTTGCAAAGGCTGTAAGAGCAGCATATGAGGAACAGTAATTAAAAGTTAATTTGGAATTTGAAGTTGCCACGCCTGTCGGGATAGTATCATGCTATGCCGGTTGACATGGCAATTTGCGAATAACAGGAAAAGAGGCGAATATGAGTGATAAATACGATGCACTGAAGTTAGAAAATCAAATATGCTTTCCTATGTACGCCTGCTCAAGAGAAATAATCAAGAAGTACAAACCTTATCTTGATAAGATAGATCTGACATATACACAGTACATTACCATGATGGTTATGTGGGAAGAAAAAGAGATAAATGTCAAAGAACTTGGAGAGAAACTGTTACTTGATTCGGGAACACTCACTCCGCTGCTCAAGAAGTTAGAGGCAAAAGGTTTTATAACAAGAGAGCGTTCAAAGCAGGACGAGAGAAATCTCATTGTACGCATAACAGATAATGGAGAAAAACTAAAGGAAGAAGCAGTATCAATTCCCTGTGAGATGACAAAGCACTCCAAATTATCGGCAAAAGAAGCAGAGACACTGTATAAGTTATTATATAAGTTGCTTAGTGATGAGTAGAAACAAACACAAATTTGTATTTTGATAGTGAGAGTGAGGCATTGGAATATATGGCAGAGGAGTTTTCTGATTGTGGCATAGAAGATATCGAGAATATTATTGACATTTGTAAAGCGTATGATTCAGAATGCCCACATGTAATAAAATTGATTTATAATGTACAGACAGAGTCATTTGATGCAGAATATGATTATGAAGATGTTGCAGAAGTATATGATAAAGATGTTCCTGTAATAGTTGAAGAGTGGGTTGCAGAGGTGGAAAAGCAGGAAGGACTTAATTGAAGATTGGAGAAAAAATGAAGAGAATTTTATCTTTTGTTCTAGTGTTGTGCCAGATTTCAAGTGTTGAAAACGGTCAGGAAATATTGCTGAAAGCATTGGAAGCTGGAGTGATATTACTGATTTTCAAAGTTGCAATGCCGCATTTGATATCATCAGTAGCCGGAAAAGTAAACTATGATGAATCAAGATTCTATCAGTTTATCACAAAAAAATGGGGCGGAAAGGCGATAAAGACTCCAGATGTAAAACCTGACGTAGACCCAGATATGAAGCCGGACACTGATCCGAATGTTGAAAATGGAGGATATACAGATGTTTATAAAGGGCAACAGTATAAGGGGAATAGAAATCAAGATTTAGATTTTACGGGAAGGAAATAGTACGTTGGAGGGTCATGCAAATAAACATGGATATTCTGATCCAGAAGAGTATTTAAACGATGCAAGACGCTTTATGGGAGAAAATATGCCAGCTCGAATCCGCAGATAAATAGTTCAAAAGGAGAAAAAAATGAAAACGGAATAGAAGTTGAATAGTAAGCGTCTCACACACTCTAAATATAATGTACAAATCATGAAGAGTTAAATCATTTAATTTTATACTTTGATTTCTTTTTATCGGGGAAAGCTTTTTCCCCGATTTTTTTTATCTTGTCCGATTTAATCTTTATTTTTTCTATTTTGTTTAATCCAAAGAAGGCTTTTTTGCCAATGACTTCAGTACTCTTTCCGATAACAACATCTGTCAGCTTGCTACAGTTAGTAAAAGCCTTGTCAGGAATTGCGACAGTATTATTGCCTGTTTTTACGGAAGTAAGACCGGTCAGGGGAAAAAAGGCATCATCTTCAATTCCGCTTACTTTGAATTCGCGGTTTCCAACTGAAATAAAATCCGGAATAATCAGTTCTTTGATTTTCTTAACATTCAGTTTGCTGTCTGTGTATGTATTAAAATTGTCTTTTGTATTCATAAGAGAGAGAACCTCCACAGACTTGTCTGAGGTCAGGACTCCCGCAAATGACACAGAATCCTTTGATTTGATTTTATATAATAAGTAAGCCTTGATTGTTTCCAATGATTTGTCAGATGAATTTGATTTTTTTGAAGAATCTGACTTTTTTTTGTCGGTGTTTTTTGTTTTGTCAGACTGAGTTTTGCCAGTATTAGTTTGATTATCGGATGATTCAGAAATATTGTTGATTTCACATTCTGCCATGACATAGTTGTTAAGTGGGGTTATCGGTTCTACTGTGCCGTCATACCAGTTTATCTCGCCAAAAGAGAAGGCGTCCATAAATGTAGTTTTAACAGGAGCCTTTCCACCATATTTGCGGTACCAGTCATCTGAATAGAGAGGTGAATTGTTGATTGTGAGAAGTTTTGTCTGCGCTGATATCTTGCTTATTTTTTCTTTCTTTCTCAATTTTCTTGCGACGATAACCGTTCTGTAGTTATCAAGCTCATAGGAGCAGGTTGAGAGCATGACAAGCGAATCATACTCATTTACAGTAACGGGTATGTTGTAAATAGATCGCATTTTAACTTCATAAAGAAAATTAAGATACTCATCGGAACTGTTAAAATTACTCTTAATATAGTTAAATGAACCGGCAGAAGAAAAGTCTCCCGGAACTTTCATGACAGATATAATGGCCCACTTTGATTCCTCGTACAGTGAATCAAAAGTAAAGTAGGGATGCTCAAGGTAATAACTGACGCTATTATATTTCTCCAACTCGTGAAACATCATGCCTGTGCTTTTCATATTATGTCCGTGAATAACAAGGTTTTTGGCACTTAAATGAGTGTTGCCGTCTATATAGAGACTTCCGTTCTTGTCTTTATTTCCCTCAAAATTATGGGTTAGATAAAAGTTGGTTCCTCCGGTTGCCTGCAAAACAGGATAGTCAACACCTGTTCCGTCAATGTGTAGCCACCCCCTGATATCGGAATTAAATTCATAAAGTCTTGCAAATTTAAGAAGCATTCCCTTAGAATCAACAGTTCCCTTGGTGGCAGTATCATCCAGTGAAACATTGAACCGGGTTTCTGCTTCCGTTGCCACACTATCTGCTGATGCCCCATAAATGTAACTATTAGAGAGAAGAGGTGGTACCAAATTATTGGCGTCACCTTCGGATAACAGTTTAGAAGGATTTAAAAAGCCCGAATCAGCAGAGTAGTACATATTTCTATATTTGTCCGTAACTTTTCTTGAACAGTACGGCTGAATTCCCAGATAGTAAATAAGAAAACATACTGACACTAAAAACAGCACCACCGAAAAGATAGTCATCCGTTTTCTGGTAATGGCTTTCCTAAGACTGAAATTGTGAGTCTTTTTCGTCATAAAAATCCTCCTTTCTGTCGTAAATGTACAATCGAAAAAACCGATTGAAAGGTTTTTTTGTGCAATATCTATAAAATAATTGTGATATTTTGGTGAATTAGTTCCGTCCAAATGCGTTGACAAAGCAAAATAAATCGTGTTAACATTAGTTTAACGTTAAACGGACAAAAAAACAAGTGGCAAAAGGCAGATTATATACCGACGGAGCTTCAATTAATGGTGTATAGGGGTCTTTCACGCGTTGGATAAGGGGAAATCTAAGAAGTTTAACGATAAACTTAAATTGATTAAACATGCTACAGAGAAAAAGAGCGGAGTTTAACAAAGAAAGGCAAGGGTGTAATATGAGAAAAATATTCAAGCGAGTATTCGCAGTAGCAGCAGCTACAGTATTAGCATTTACTATGAGTAATGTTGCATTTGCAGCAGAGGACATTGTTCTTAACGATTCGGGAAGTCCATTTATCAAAACTTTTGATCCGGGCACAAGCGGAGAATACAAATACATGGGTTATGTATATTGTTTCGAGGCAACTTCGGATTATAAGTATTTGCAGATCACATATACAGGAGATGCAACAGCTTTTGAACAGCTCAGATTAGAGTTTGTAGTTAATTCAGATCCTACAGAAGAGATTAAACTTACTCCATGCTGGTTCAGTGAGAATGATGAAGGGACATTTAAGACAGTTGACGGCGGACTTGTTCCTGCTCCAACATCAAAAGAACAGACAGCAATAATCGACCTTAAGGCTTCAGGAATTGATTTGGCAACAGGTATCAGAGCTTTCCACGTACATGATACTCCGGGCCAGGGCAAATTCACAATCACAGATGCAAGACTTATGACAGAGGTACCTGCCGGAAGCAAATCATCAACAGGCAGCAGCTCATCAACATCTAACGACAGTAAGACAGCTGACAGTTCAGTAAGTTCCGATTCATCAAACAACGGATCTTCAAATGATGCAGCAGCTTCTGATTCATCATCAGATTCAAAATCATCAGGATCATCAAAGTCAGCAACAGCAGACACAGCAGATGGTTCAAGTGCAGATTCAGCATCAGGTTCAAGTAATACAGCAGGAGCAACAACAGGCGGTGGATCAACAGCAGCACCTGCAACAGGTTCAGCTACATTGCCAATAGCAGTTGCACTTGGAGGAATCGCAGTAGCAGCAGTTGCATTTGCCGGCTCAAGAAAGATGAAAGAAGACTAATCAGTAATAAATAAACAATAATGTGAAACAACATTAAAAAACAAAGAACAGTAATCAGTAAAATTAAAACTAAAAAGAACAGTAATCAGTAAAAAAAAATAAAGAAAAATAAACAGCGAAATCAGAGCTGCGAAATAAAGATAATTATTTAAGAAGTTATATAAACGTATTTTCAGGAGGAACAGACTTTATGAGAAAAAAAATATTAATGAAATCAGCTGCATGCGTATGTGCAGGAGTTTTGGCAGTAAGTTCACTTTCAGCAGTAAATGTATTGCAGACATCAGCTTATGAGAATATGGCTGCAACAGATATTACAGCAGCAGACGTAATCGGAACATATGATACAGTATCAGACAATGGTTATGCATACCAGGGATATCATGGATGTGATGTAGATTCCACATACAAATATCTCAAGATTACATACAAAGGTGATGCAGATGCACTTGCAGGAATGCGTTGGGAATTCAGAAACGCGTCAGATGAGGCGTTGGGATTCTTCTGGTTCTCACAGAATGCTGAGGGAACATTATTAACAACAGAAGGAGAAGTTGTTCCGGCAGCAACAGAAGAAGAACAGACAGTAATCATTGACCTTGTAGCTTCAGGTGTGGATCTTTCTGATGGAATTTCAGCATTCCATTCACACGCAAACGGAAATACAGGAAAAATTGTAATCAGCGATGCGGCATTTATGCAGTCACTCGGTGAAGTTGAAACTACAGGAAGTTTGGACGTTGAGACAACAGGAACTGCAGTTACAGCTGAAGATATTATCTTAAACGGTGATGAAAACGGACAGAGTTCATTAATCGGAAAATACAAAGGACCTACACTCAAGGGTGAACCGACAGATGCATACAAATACATGGGATTTGCAACATTAAAAGATGCTACAAGTGCTCACAAATATCTCATCATGACATTTAGCGGGAATATTACTCAATTACGTTTCCAGTTTGCAAATGTAGTTGATGGAAGTGAAACAGCAATAACAGAGCCTTACTGGTTCAATGCAGAAGGTCAGACATTATTCTTTGCTACACCTGATGATTCAGTAATTCCTCTTGAAGGAGAGAAAAAAGCAGTAGTTATTGACCTCGCAAAAACAGGAATTGATTTAGGAAACTACAATTCAGTTCACATGCACTGTGACCTTATGGCAACATACGGAAATTATGAAATCATTAACGCAAGATTATCTGCTTCACCTAAAGTATTTGAATCAGATTATGTAGCACCTGTTGTTGAGAATCCAACAGAACCGGCAACTAATGCACCAACAACAGTGGCACCAACAACAGCAGCACCTACAACAGCAGCACCAACAACAGCAGCACCAACAACAGTAGCACCAACAACAGTGGCACCTACAACAAAACCAGCAACAAAGGTTGCAAAGGCTAAGATTGCTTCAGCTAAGAAGAGCGGAAAGAAGATTAAACTTACAATCAAGACGGTTGCAAACGCTAAGAAATACGAAGTTAAATACGGAACAAGTAAAAAGTTCAAAAAAGGTACTAAGACACTTAAGACAACAAAGGTTAAAGTAACTCTCAAGAAGATTGCTAAGAAGGTATACTACATCAAAGTTAGAGCAATCGCAGCTGACGGCACAGCAGGCGCCTGGTCAAAAGTTAAAAAAGTTAAAAAATAAAAATGTTAAAAGCTAATTATTTAAAAACTGAATAATATAAAGCTGGAAAAGTAAATAATTGTAAATAATATTAAAATAAGAGACAAAAACCTTACAACCTGTAGAGCGGACGGACTATCGAAAAAACAAATTATTGTTTATACTTGTTGTAGGGTTTTTTCCCTTTCTGTTCTAAGCGAAGAACAATCCTATAGCAGTACACACTGTCATTGGGACCGGAGATTGTTCTTTAAACAGAGAGGATATAGAGGTTATTAAAATGTAGATATCAAAGATAATCTAAAGGAGAAAAAAATCAGATGAAAAAAAGTATGAAGAGAGCAGTTGCATTGATGCTCACCGGAACGTTGATCGCTCAACCAATGCAGATTTTTAAACAGGCAGATAAAGTTGCTGCCGCAGTAGATTCAAGCAATATTGAAGGATTAGTGTCTCCATTTAATATTCCTGACGCAAGCAAGGAAGCCAGAGTTGGAGCAGCGTTGCCATATTTAAGATATGATTCAAAGGCCGCACAGATTGGTGGAGGAGCACAGCTTAGAACATCAACTGACTGGTCGAAAGAAAATGTGGCTTCACAGGCTTCTGAACAGTCATATGTTGCACTTCCTTCTAACGGATCTTATGCAGAGTGGACTATTGGGTATGATGGAGGCGGTTCAGGTGTGACAATGAGATTTACAATGCCTGACTCATCAGACGGAATGGGATTAAACGGTTCGGTAGATGTATATGTTAACGGAACGAAAACAAAGACTGTTGATCTTACTTCTTATTATATGTGGCAGTATTTCCCAAGCGGACAGCCAAGCGACACACCGGGTGGAGCAGCGTGTTTTGCATTCGATGAAGTACACTTTAAATTAAATACAAGTCTTAAAGAAGGTGATAAGATTCGTATTCAGAGCACCGGTGCATCAGGACTGGAGTACGGTATTGACTTCCTTGAGATTGAGGAAGTTCCTGCAGCTATAAAGCAGCCTGCAGATTCTGTAAGTGTAGAGGATTTCGGAGCAACTCCAGATGACGGAAGAGATGATCTTGCAGCATTTAAGAGCGCAGTTTCTTATGCAGACCAGCATGGATACTCATTGTATATTCCAGCCGGAACTTTCCATTTGAGCGGAATCTGGGCAATCGGATGTGATGATCTCAAGATTACAGGTGCAGGTATCTGGTATACAAATCTTCAGTTTACAAGTGACCAGAGATTCGGCGGTGGAATTTCAGGCGGAAACTCAAGTTACGTAGCAGACGGATATTGTAAGAAACTTGATTTCTCAAACGTATATATCAATTCTAACCTTCGTTCAAGATACGGTGAACAGGCAGTTTACAAATGTTTCATGGATGTATTTGCAGACGGATCTGTAATTCATGATATCTGGGAAGAGCATTTTGAATGTGGATTCTGGTTTGGTGATTACAATGGTTCAATGGATTACTCTGACGGAGTAAAGGTAATAAATTCAAGAATCAGAAACAACCTTGCAGACGGTGTAAACTTCTGTCAGGGAACTTCAAACGCAACTGTTTACAACTGTTCTATCAGAAATAACGGTGATGACGGACTTGCAATGTGGAACAACAGTGAGGGAGCAAAAGAAGAGAGAAACAACACATTCGCTTACAATACTATCGATTTTGTATGGAGAGCAGGTGGTATCGCAATCTACGGTGGTGATGGACATAAGATTTACAACAATTATATTTGCGATATGTACATGGGTTCAGGTATTCACCTTAACACAACTTTCCCCGGATACAAATTCAGCAACACATCAAAGATTCAGTTTGATAATAATATCTTAGTTAGATGTGGAACAAACTCAGATGCCTGGGGTGAAGATTTATCAGCAGTTGATATTAAGCAGGATGTTAAAAATGTAGTATTTAACAACACAGCTATTTATGATTCACCATTTACAGCTATCAGACTTTTAAATTCAAACATGTCAGGTATCGTATTTAACGATACAAAAATATACGGTGCAGGTCTTGCAGGCCAGGAAATCACATTCTCTTGCAATAAGCATTCAGCCGTTGCAATCAGAGAAGACGCAGGAGCATCAACAGTGTTCAACCGTGTTGATATTGCAAATATCGCACCTGATAAATACGCAAATGATCCGGGACAGAAGAACACAACATGGCCATATTGGACTGACAGACAGACACCGGGCAATTTGAATGACAGCAATGTAACACTTCGAGGAGCTGGCTTCCATTATGAAGTACCTCCATATCCTGACAAGAGTCATATTAATCCGCCTGAGCCTATTCCGGTTATAAAAGGTACTGACATTCAGGTGACAGGCCTTGCATGGGTTAATCAGGAAGGAAAATCAGAGCTTAATAATGGTGATGAAGTAACTTTCAGAGCCTATATTTACAATGACAGTGATGTTGTAATTCCTGACAATGTTCCTATTACATTTAAGGTAACAGTTGACGGAGATAAAATTGTAAAGAGTGATGAGTACTATGGCGGACTTGGCGCACATAGTGGAATCATTTTGGAGACAAAAGGTAAATGGGAAGCTACAGCAGGCGGTCACACAATCGTTGCATACGGTGACGATGGAAATGTACTTGTCGAGGAAATTAATGAGAACAACAATACAAGAACAAAGAAATTTAATGTGGCAAAAGAAGGTCATGGCGTAATTACAAGAGTGACAGGAGGATATGACCTTGTGGTTGCAGATGTAACATGTAACCGCGATTCAATTGCCGTTGGCGACAATTTAGTATTTACAGCAACAGTAGCAAATGCAGGCGACAGAGATATCCCTGCAGGAACAGTAATCGGATACCAGGTACAGATTGATGATAACACTTCAGAAATTCTCTGGTGCGACACTTATTCATCAGGTATCAAGGCAGGAGAGACAGTTGATCTCACTGTTAATTCAGGATCAAAGGGAATCAACTACTGGACAGCACAGAATGGACACCATAAGATAATGGTTTGGGTAGATGATGTAAACAGAATAACAGGTGAAGTTGATGAAAACAACAACCAGTTCACAACATACATTGATGTTCCATATCAGTTTGTTACAGTAGAAGCAGATGAGACAGATAAATTAGAAGATCCAACATCAGAGCATCCGACAGAAAATCCAACAGAAGTACCAACAACAGAAAAACCAACAGAGAAACCAACAGAACAGCCGGATGAAATCAAGGCACAGATTGAAATTAACGGATACCAGATTAGTGCAACAACTAAAGGTATGAGAACAGTTTACTCAATCAGTGATCCAAAAGCAGAGGTTGCAGAAGTTGGACTTGTATACGGACTTAAGGATGAATGCCAGCAGTCTGAGATGGTTATCAACAGTGCAAATGCAGATGTTCATGATTATCAGGGAACAAGCAAAGGAAAGATCGACGAGAACATGAGCGATATAGCAGGAGCACAGAGCTATGTAATGACAATGATGTTTGGAAATGTAAGAACAGAGTTCTACACAACAGATATCTATGTAAGAGCATATGCAAAACTTACAGACGGAAGAGTTATCTATTCAGGAGTTGAAGAGTTCAATACATATAAGATTGCTCAGGCATTGTACAGAGATGGCAAAATGGGCAACCTTGCAGGACACGAATACCTTTACAATGAAATTCTTTCAGTAGTAACACCGGGATATCCAAAAGTGGATTTTAACTGGGCCAACGCAATTGCAAAACCTTCAGATTTATAGAATGTTAAAATTATTAGAATCTTATAATAAAGTTTTACTGGGATATTGAGTCTTAGTAATGCATAAAAATATAGTTTTTCTCATTTATATAGGGCGCCGGAAACGGCGCCCTTGCTTTCATATTACCTAATTGCACATAACAAATTCCAGAATATATATCAGATGCGAGATGACTCACCACTTAGCACATATGTGCTTGAAGTGGGAGTATTGAAAAATGAGTTCTTTCTGCTATGAATGCATATACCCTCTAGGATATATAAATATAACCGATTTTGTATTTTCGCAAATCCATAAAACATAGTAAATTTAAGATAACAAAAAGTCGGAAAGTATTAAGGAGGGTAAAATGAAATTACAAAACAAAAAGATTCTTAGTTTATTGATGGCGGCTTCTTTGGTATTTACAGGAGCAAGTTTTGAGCCAAAAGAGGTTACGGCAGCAGAGGGGAGTAACGTAGTAAACATTGCAAGTTCAGCAGCAAAGAACTATGTGTTTATGACATCAAATGCGAATAACGGAAGTGAAGGCTTCCTGACAATCGACAATGGTTTTTCTTCTATTAATAGTGCAAACGAAGATCTTAGCAACGGAAACAATCTTTTAGGAAAAACAGCTACAACGAGTGAAGTTGGAATCTATATCAATCTGAAAAATGACTATGATATTAACAGCGCACTGATTTATCAGGGCTCAACAAACTCAAATTACACAGATTCATATTGTACAAAGTATTCTGTGTACTACTCAACAGAAGAAGTAAACAATACAAATCAGGGCAACATCACCTGGAATCTTGCAGGAACATGCAACAACGGAACTATTTACTCAGGTGCAAAGATTCAGTCAGCTGCCAACGTAAGTTCAACAGGTGATAATATTGCTTTTTCAAATACATATACAGCAAGAAGTGTTAAGGTAGTATTCGACAAGAATTCCTGCATGGGTACAGGAACGAATGGACAGGGAACGGGAACTACAGGAACTGTCAGCCTCTTATCAGTAAGAGTATACGGTACATTACACGGAGCATCTCAGGGAGGAAACGGCTCAGGAGGAAATGGCGGTGAGAATCAGACTATTCCACAGCATTCGGGAGTGACAAAAGTACTTTTCATAGGAAACTCATTTATGTACTACAACACATCTTGGAACATGTTCAAGGATATTGCGGCACTTCACGGAAGAACAGTACAGGTAACAGCAGCAACAAACGGCGGGCAGAATCTCATTTACCAGTCAACAGCAGGAAATGTACTCGATGCAATCAAGAAAGATGTATATGATATCGTAATTCTTCAGGATAAGGTTGGAAGCAACTTCCAGAAGAGCACATTGTTAGACGGATGTGCGGCGATTATTCCTATTATCAAACAGTACAGTCCAAATGCAAAACTTGCTTTCTATGAGCCATGGCCAACAAAAGATCAGATCGATTCAAAGATGGCTTACTTTACAGAAAGTTATATTGAGGCAGCAAATAAATACAATGCTTATCTTGCTCCGGCAGGTGAAGGATTCTACGAATTATATAAGAAGGATGGACTTGATTACTATTGCAGTGACAACAGACATCCACAGCCCCTTGGAACATTCAACTCAGCATCCACAATCTACTACTCATTGTTCCCAAATGATCCTTATCTCACATACACATCTGCTCAGCAGACAACGCTTAACAACATTATCAACAACAATGTCGCTTACACAAATGAGGGTCAGCAGAGCAGCTACAACCTTGCAACACTCAACAAGATTAATGCTTACGCATACAAATATTCAAAAGCAGTTATTCCTGCAGTTGAGGGAAGAGGAAGTTATACATCAGTTGCAAACGGAGGTGTTGTTGCAAATCCAACAGGCGGAGAGCAGACAACAATTCCTGACACAACTCAGAATAACAATCAGGATAACGGAGTTATGGACGTATTATTTATCGGAAATTCGATGACATACTACAACAATCTTGCAAAGGTTGTTAAGGGAATCGCAGGACTGAAAGGTCACACAATCAACTGCACAGCAGCAACAAACGGCGGACAGAATCTTATTTACCAGTCAACAGCGTCAAATGTTGTATCAGCAGTTCAAAACGGAAATTACGACGTGGTTATTTTACAGGATATTGTTGGCGGATTTGACGCGGATAAACTTACACAGGGCGCAAGCCAGATGATTTCTGTTGTAAAACAGTACAATCCAAATGCACAGATTCTGTTCTACGAGCCATGGCCAACAAAAGATACAATCACAGGAACAGGAAGCCTGCTTCCGTATTTCACAAACAGCTACATTAAGACAGCAAAGAATAATAACGCTAAGCTTGCACCTGCAGGTGAAGCATTCTACGAATTATACACAACACACGGACTTGATTACTACTGCGCAGATAACAAACATCCACAGCCACTTGGAACATTTACATCTGCAGCAACAATTTACTACACGTTGTTTCCGGATGAAGTTTATGGAACATTCAGCTCAGGAGATCAGAATGCTCTCGATAACCTGATTAACACGAACGTTGCTTACACTGATGAAGGAAAGCAGAGTGCATACAGCCTTGAAACAATGAATTTGATTATGTCTCTTGGATATAAATACGCAAGAAACGTTGCACCTGCAGTGGCAGGAAACGGAACTTACACATCAGTGGCAGGAAGCTATGTTGATATTGATGCACAGCTGAATCCAAACAATTTACAGCCTGTAACAGGAACAGTAATTGCAAATACTGAATTTACAAACAACAACCTTGCACAGGGAAAGAACGCAGTTGCTTCTTCACAGAAACAGGCAGCATCATTTGCAGTAGACGGAAATCTCAACACTCGTTGGGAGTCAGACTTTGCAGACGGACAGTGGATATATGTTGACCTTGGAAGCAAGAAGTCATTTGACTTTGTTGGATTCTCATGGGAAGGTGCATACGCATCAAAATACTACATTCAGATTTCAGACGACGCACAGAACTGGACAACAGTTTCATATGTAACAGCTGGCTCAGCACAGACAGTAAAAATAAATCTTGGACAGACATACAGCGCAAGATATGTAAGAATGTATGGAAGCAAACGTGGAACTCAGTACGGATACTCATTCTATGAAATGGGCGTATGGAACAGCACAGGTGCACAGGGCGAAGAGCCAACAACAGTAAAGGTTGAGGAGACTACAACAATAAAGACTGAGGAGCCAACAACAGTAAAGGTTGAAGAACCAACAACTGTAAATGGCGGAAATTCAGGCTCAGTAGTTACAAGCAGCGATGTAAAGATTGCCGGATTCCAGATGAGCACAACAGTTCAGGATGACAAAGGAAATGTTGGAGGAATCAGAGCAGTCGGACAGGTTGAATCAAGAATCAACAACAAGAGAGTAACAAACTGGGGACTTGTATATTCCCTCAAGGAATACAACGGCGAAACATACAATGTAACAGATGCAGATATGACAGTTGCATCAGACAATGAGTTTGTTTACTCATACCAGTCAACACCAGTTGGAACTTCAAGTGAAAAACTTGGAGATTCACAGACTGCAACATACTATGTGATGACAATGACCTTTGGTGGCTCAAAGGCAGTAGCCCTATCAGCAAAATACTCAGTTCGCGCATACGCTGTACTGGAAGATGGAACATATGTATACAGTGACTGCGAGGATTACAGCATCGCAGGTGTTGCAGCAGTTCTTTACCGGAACCGCAAAATGCCAACATCATACGGACATGAATTCTTATACAATGAAATCTTAAAGAAAGTATATCCGGACTTTGTTGCAGTAGATTACGACTGGGCTAACATAGTAGTGAAGCCTAAGGAAATAAATGGATAATTTGTATATGTGAAATAATATATCAGGCGGTAGATAATGTTTCGTTTGGAAATAGTATCTACCGCCTGATTACTTTTTCAGGAAATGTAAATGATTTTCCAAATAAAGCAAAAGTTTTTGTTGAAAATGGACCAGTTGGAGTAACTGGCGATAGGAAGTTGACAAATTATATAAATATATATAGAACTAAAACAGGATTTGTGCATGGGTGCCCAGGTAATCCAAGATAAATAGTTTGTTTTTATAACTCGAAAATCTGATTGACGGACAATAATAAAGTGTATTTATAAAATCTATTTGTGGCGAAATGGAGAGAGAAATGAATAGTTTAAATGAAGTATTTGTGAAAGCAAAAGAGAAAAAAGTCTATAAAGATTTACAAGAAGTTAAAGAGCTTCTTGGTGGTGTGTTGCAAATTGATCAAGAATTGAAACTGGATTGGGATACTGGTGCCGGAGAGGAATGGGCGAGAATTATTAACAAGAATGTTGGTGTTATTTGTATGCTAAATACAAAAATAGGAATCGCTTTTGTTCGTAAAAATGATTGTAATAATGAAGTTTTGAAAATTATTAGTGATTTATTGCTTATAGATGTAAAAGATTATAGCACAGAGGAATGGAATGTTGATTTAGATTTATTAAAATGTCAAACACCTGAAATATGTTGGAATGTATCGTTAAATGCTGTGGATACGGAAAAACTATCATTGAATGATTTGTATTATGCGACTGTGTGATAATAATCGCTTATACAAAAAAATTAGGGGGGAAATCCATTATTGAAATTCAGTTGTCATAGAACTATAATAAGGACTTGAAAACAACAACATTAAAAAGGCAAAATTTACTCAGGAAAACTACAACAACAATTCTTTACAATTAAGGAGGGTTTAACTATGAATGGTTTTGTAAAAGGACGAGTTGATGTTAAGAAGACTATAATATCATTGTTGATTACTATAGTTCTTGAATTTATAGCATTTTATATGATTGGTCCGGCGATTAATGTATGCAACGTCGGATTCTGGATTTTCCAATCGATTTTTGTGGGGATTTTTTTATTAACAACATTCAAGCAGATAAGTGTAAATCAAATTGGATACAATGTACTCACAAAAGTAAGCGGTGGTTTTATTATTCTTGCGGCAGTAATAGTGGTTATTGGAAGTGTTTATTCAGCAAAGATTTTCCACGCGAGCAAGTATGCATCACTTATAGAAGTTGAGAAGAAAGACTTTGCGACGGATATGCCGTCTTCGGAAAAAGACGTAAATGATATTGCACTTATGGATACTGCCAGTGCAAAGGTTGTGGGACAGAGAGCTATCGGTTCACTTTCTGATGTTATCAGTCAGTATGAAATCAGCGGATCATACAGCACAATTGATTTTGATGGAGAGCCAATGAAGGTGGCGTCTCTTGAATATGCAGGTTTCTTCAAATGGATTAACAACAGATCTCAGGGAGTTCCGGGATATGTATTTGTTGATCCGGTGAAATTTGAGGCAAAATATGTGAAACTTGATAAAGCAATCAAATACACACCATCAGGATTTTTCAATGACAATCTCTATAGACATTTGAGATTCCAGTATCCGACATATATGTTTGAGGGATATTATTTTGAAGTAGACAATGAGGGCAATCCGTATTACATCTGCCCTGTACTGAAGCCACACGTTGGATTGTTTGGCGCATATGATGTAAAGGGCATCGTTCTCTGTGATCCATGTACCGGAAAATCGCAATATTACAAAGTAGGAGAAATTCCAAACTGGGTAGACAGAGTATATGACGGAGATCTTGCCACAAGAAAATATAACTGGTACGGAACTCTCTCGGGAGGATTTATAAACAGCATCATTGGTCAGAAGGGATGTAAGATGTCCACAGATGATTATGGATACAAAGTAATCGACGGGGACGTTTGGGTATATACCGGAGTTACTTCTGTAATCGGAGACCAGTCAAATGTTGGATTTGTTCTCATTAATGCTCGTACATGTGAGGCGATTTATTATACAATAGCAGGTGCTGAAGAATATTCGGCAATGGATGCTGCTGAGGGTCAGGTACAGAACCTCGGATACAAGGCTGCATTCCCATCCCTTATCAATATTGACGGCGAGCCGACATATTTCATGGTATTGAAGGACAAGAGCAAACTTGTGAAAATGTACGCCATGGTAAATTACAAAAAATACAGTATAGTTGCCACGGGAACAACGCAGAAAGATACACTTGCAAATTACAAGAAATTGCTCAAGACTAACAATATTTCAAAAGGCAAATCTGAGGATTTATATAAGACAAAAGAGATTGTTGTGGACAGTGTCAAGTATATTGAAATGTCAGGTGAGACGTTCTGCTATATAACAGACGCGGACGGCAATGTATATAAACAACTTTTTGCAGAAAATGAGAGTCTTATCTTTGTAAAAGAAGGGGATACTCTGACAGTCAAGTATGAGGAGAGCGAAGATGGAATTAATTCGCTGACATCATATGAAAGAAAAGAAAAAGAAAATGCAACTTCCATAAGTGGTGAGTAAAAATAAATTGCCCACCGGACTTAAAATGATGTGCTCCCTGTCAGCACGACAGGGCAGATATCAAAATGTCCGGTGGGCAATTGTTATAATTATTTCATTGCTTAAGTATGATTATTTAGACCAAATTATTTAACAGTCCAATCTTGATTTTCGGGTAATGCCTAAGACCATTAAAATAATACCTAAGCCTGCATAAATGAATGTTCCTGTGTATGACAGGTCAATGTATGAGAAACATTCAGATGGAATTCTTGGATGTACAACAACCTCAATTTGGTCTCCAACAGATGTATTTTTAGGGCATCTTATGGTGTCGCTATATTCCTTGTCGTCATGGACATAAAAAACAGTGGCAATATTCTTAGAAGGGCGAGAGTCATAATTTACATCTGTAACAACCGCTTCAACTCTTGGACCGTTATGTATATAATCATACTTTCTGGTTATGTACGCAATTGAGAACAGTAATACAATAAGTCCAAATAAAAAAATTATAACTTTTAGCGAATCAAATCTCATTTTAGTGTCTCCTTTATCTTTTTTACGCATCAGGAATAGATAAAATCAAATATAAACATCTTATAATTCCAATTTTGTCTATAGTTATCATTATGTTTATAATCCTTATCTGTAGTTTTTGCAAGCATTAAAGGAAAATGGACTTGAAGTTTTATAAGCTTAGAGTAAAATATTAGTTGGCAAGAAAAATCAAAAAAATAAAAGGAAGAGGCACAAGACCTCTTCCATATCACATAAAAAAATCTTATTATTAAATTTGCAAAACTATAATGATAAGGAGATTTATGTGATACT
>JAEELL010000029.1 GCA_016282745.1 Lachnospiraceae bacterium | reverse complement strand
TGTAGGAAAGGTAACACCAAAGGGTGAGACTGAGCGTACTCCAGAAGAGAGACTTCTTCTTTCAATCTTCGGTGAGAAGGCTCGAGAAGTGCGTGATACATCACTTAGAGTTCCACACGGTGCATATGGTATCGTAGTAGATGCAAAGGTATTTACACGTGAGAATGGCGATGAGCTTTCTCCAGGTGTTAATAAATCAGTTCGTATTTATATTGCACAGAAGAGAAAAATCGGTGTTGGTGATAAGATGGCCGGTCGACATGGTAACAAGGGTGTAGTTTCCCGAGTTCTTCCAGTAGAAGATATGCCATATCTTCCAAATGGTCGTCCACTTGATATCGTACTTAACCCATTGGGCGTACCTTCGCGTATGAACATTGGACAGGTACTTGAAATCCATTTGAGTCTTGCAGCAAAGGCGCTTGGATTTAACATTGCCACACCGGTATTCGATGGAGCAAACGAAAAAGATATCATGGATACTCTTGAGATGGCAAATGATTATGTAAATACAGAATGGGATGAGTTCAAGGCTAAATATCAGGATGTTTTAGTTCCTGAGACACTTCAGTATCTTGAAGATCATCTTGATCATAGAGAAGAATGGAAGGGTGTTCCATTAGGACGTGACGGTAAGGTAAGACTTAGAGACGGTAGAACAGGTGAGTATTTTGACAGCCCTGTTACAATCGGATTCATGCATTACCTCAAACTTCACCACTTGGTTGATGATAAGATCCATGCACGTTCAACAGGTCCTTACTCATTAGTAACTCAGCAGCCACTTGGTGGTAAAGCTCAGTTCGGTGGACAGAGATTTGGAGAAATGGAAGTTTGGGCGCTTGAAGCATACGGCGCATCATACACACTTCAGGAGATTCTTACAGTTAAGTCCGATGATATCGTAGGACGTGTTAAGACATATGAAGCAATTGTAAAAGGCGAGAATATCCCTACACCAGGTATTCCTGAGTCATTCAAGGTTCTTTTAAGAGAATTACAGTCATTAGCACTTGATGTAATTGTTTTAGACGAGAACGACAATGAAATCGAACTTAAGGAAAGCATTGAATATGGTGAGACAAACCTTAACGCGATTATCAACAGCGATAGCAACAATCAGGCTTCAAAAGAAGAGTTGAGCAGTGCCGGATACACAACAGAAGAGTTTGTTGACGGTGAACTTCAGGCAGTTGAAGAGGATGAGGTTGCAGATACTTTTGATATCGAAGAATAATAGAAGGGAGTAAAAGCATGCCAGAAAATAATAATGATCAGCAGATCACATTTGATAAAATCAAAATTGGCCTTGCGTCACCTGAAAAGATCAGAGAATGGTCAAGAGGTGAAGTTACAAAGCCTGAGACAATCAACTACAGAACACTTAAGCCTGAGAAAGACGGTTTGTTCTGTGAAAAGATTTTTGGACCAAGCAAGGACTGGGAATGTCATTGTGGTAAGTACAAAAAAATCAGATATAAAGGCGTAATCTGTGACAGATGTGGAGTAGAAATTACAAAATCATCAGTTCGTAGAGAACGTATGGGTAGTATTGAACTTGCTGCCCCTGTATCTCATATTTGGTATTTCAAGGGTATCCCTTCAAGAATGGGTCTTATACTTGAGATTTCACCTAGAGATCTTGAAAAGGTATTGTATTTCGCATCTTATGTAGTATTAGATAAGGGTGAAACAGACCTTGATTACAAACAGATTTTATCAGAAAAAGAATATAGAGAAGCTTGCGAAAAGTTTGGTTCAACAGCATTCAGAGCAGCAATGGGGGCAGAGGCAATCAAGGAATTGCTCCAAGCCATTGACCTTGACAAGGATGCTGAAGAACTTACAAAAGAACTTTTTGAAGCAACAGGACAGAAAAAGGCAAAGATTGTTAAGAGACTTGAAGTAGTTGAGGCATTCAGAAGTTCGGGAAACAGACCTGAATGGATGATTCTTGATGTTATTCCGGTTATTCCTCCGGATATCAGACCTATGGTTCAGTTAGACGGTGGTAGATTTGCCACATCAGATCTTAACGATTTATACAGAAGAATAATCAACAGAAACAACCGTCTTAACAGACTTCTTGATCTTGGAGCACCTGAGATTATCGTTAGAAACGAGAAGAGAATGCTTCAGGAAGCTGTTGATGCTTTGATCGATAATGGTAGACGTGGTCGTCCGGTTACAGGACCTGGTAACAGAGCACTCAAGTCATTATCAGATATGCTTAAAGGTAAGCAGGGACGTTTCCGTCAGAACCTTCTTGGTAAGCGTGTTGACTATTCAGGACGTTCAGTTATCGTAGTAGGACCGGAACTTAAGATTTACCAGTGTGGTCTTCCAAAAGAGATGGCTATCGAATTATTCAAGCCATTCGTTATGAAAGAATTAGTAGCAGCAGGTACTGCTCACAATATTAAGAATGCTAAGACTATGGTTGAAAAACTTCAGCCTGAAGTTTGGGATGTACTTGAGGAAGTAATCAAAGAGCATCCTGTAATGCTTAACAGAGCGCCTACACTTCACAGACTTGGTATTCAGGCATTCGAGCCAATCCTTGTAGAAGGTAAAGCTATCAAGCTTCACCCACTTGTATGTACAGCGTTCAATGCCGATTTCGACGGTGACCAGATGGCTGTCCATCTTCCATTATCTGTGGAAGCACAGGCAGAATGTAGATTCCTTCTGTTATCACCAAACAACTTGTTGAAACCATCTGATGGTGCACCTGTTGCCGTTCCTTCACAGGATATGGTACTTGGTATTTACTACCTTACAATGGGTAAGATGGTAGACTACTCAGCAGATACAGAACTTGCTGACAGTATCAAGAAGGTATACAAGTCAGAGGAAGAAGTTATCAAAGCATTAGATGCTCAGAAGATTCAGATTGATACAATGATTAAAGTAATCGCTGATGAAGACAGTGACAGAACAATCGTATGTACACCTTCTGAACTTATTGGTAAGTTCTACAGTAGCGTAAATCAGGCAATCTTAGCATATGAGAACGGTGATATTTCATTGCACCAGAAGATCAGAGTTAAGAGAACTGTTTACAATAACAACGGAGAGAAAGTTACAGGTGTTATTAAGACTACACTTGGACGTTGCTTATTCAACGAGATTATTCCACAGGATTTAGGTTTCGTTAAGAGAGAAGCTGACGAAGATTTCCTCCAGCTTGAAGTAGATTTCCATGTTGGAAAGAAACAGTTAAAACAGATTCTTGAAAAAGTAATCAATACACACGGTGCTATCAAGACTGCAGAGGTTCTTGATGATATCAAGTCTATGGGTTACAAGTATTCAACAAGAGCTGCCATGACAGTTTCAATTTCCGATATGACAGTTCCTGCAAGTAAAGCAGAGATTCTTAATCAGGCACAGGAAACAGTTGAGAAGATCACAAAGAACTATCGTAGAGGTTTCCTTACTGACGAAGAAAGATACAAAGAAGTTATCACTACCTGGCAGAATGCCGATGATCAGATTACAAAGGATCTGTTAGGTGGTCTTGATAAATATAACAACATCAACATGATGGCTAAGTCAGGAGCCCGTGGTTCTGACAAGCAGATTAAACAGCTTGCAGGTATGCGTGGACTTATGGCTGATACAACAGGTAAGACAATCGAACTTCCTATTAAGGCTAACTTCCGAGAAGGTCTTGACGTATTGGAGTACTTCATCTCAGCCCATGGTGCTAGAAAAGGTCTTTCAGATACAGCGTTAAGAACAGCCGATTCAGGATACCTTACAAGACGTCTTGTAGACGTTTCTCAGGATCTTATCATCAGAGATGTAGATTGTTCAGTTGGAAAGAAGATTCCATTTATGGAAATCTCAGCTTTCATGGACGGTGATGAAGTAATTGAGAGTCTTGAAGAGAGAATCACAGGAAGATATGCTGCTGAGTCAATCTTCGACAAAGACGGAAATATGATTGTTAAAGCAAATCATATGATTACACCAAAGCGTGCAGCAAATGTTATGGCTAAAGGTGTTGATGAAAACGGAAACCCACTTACAAAGGTTAAGATTCGTACAATTCTTACATGTAGATCACACGTTGGTGTATGTGCTAAGTGTTACGGTGCAAACATGGCTACAGGTCAGGCAGTACAGGTTGGTGAAGCAGTTGGTATTATCGCAGCTCAGTCAATCGGTGAGCCTGGTACACAGCTTACAATGCGTACTTTCCATACTGGTGGTGTTGCCGGTGGAGATATTACACAGGGTCTTCCTAGAGTAGAGGAGCTCTTCGAGGCAAGAAAACCTAAGGGACTTGCTATTATCGCAGAGTTCGGAGGAAGAGTTGAAGTAGTAGAAAATAAAAAGAAACGTGAGATTGTTATTACAAACGAAGAGACAGGTGAGCAGAAGACATACCTCATTCCATACGGATCAAGAATTAAGGTTCTTGACGGTGCGGTTCTTGAGGCTGGTGATGAACTTACAGAAGGTAGTATCAATCCGCACGATTTATTAAAGATTAAAGGTCTTCGTGCCGTACAGGATTACATGCTTCGTGAAGTTCAGAGAGTTTACAGACTCCAGGGTGTTGAGATCAACGACAAGCATATCGAAGTAATTGTACGTCAGATGCTTAAGAAGATTAAAGTTGAAACATGTGGTGATTCAGAGTTCTTACCGGGAACATCAGTTGATGTACTTGACTTCAACGAAGTAAACGAACAGTTAGAAGAAGAAGGCAAGGAACTTGCAACAGGTGAACAGATTATGCTTGGTATCACAAAGGCATCACTTGCTACAAACTCATTCTTATCAGCAGCATCATTCCAGGAAACAACAAGAGTTCTTACAGATGCAGCTATTAAAGGTAAGGTTGATCCACTTATCGGTCTTAAGGAAAACGTACTTATCGGTAAGTTAATACCTGCCGGTACAGGTATGAAGAGATACAACAACGTAAAACTTAACACAGATGTTAAGGAATCAGTTGAAGATGATTTAGATGAAGACTTCATTACGTTCGATGAAGCAGATGAAGTTACAGAATCAACAGAAGTTGATGAATAAAAAAATAAAGAGCGTGTTCTGTGAACACGCTCTTTATTAGTTATTTCTGTATGGATTATTTTAAAAAGTATTAATTATCTTTTGTATATAAAGAAAAGTGCATATTAGACAGTGGAACAGATTGTTGAGTGTTAAGGAGAATGATGAAAACAAAAACAAAAACAATAATAATTGTAGTAATCGCGCTTGTATTGCTGTGTGCATTCAATGCTAATGGAATAAAGAGTGCTGTGGAATATGATGATGAATTAAAAAAAGGTGCGTACTTCACAGCGTCGGTTGAAGATGTTGAAACATTATTAAACAAAGAGTTTAATTCGTACGATAAGATTGAATTGGAAGAGCGGGACGATAATGTAGAAAATGAAGAAAATGAAATATTACATGCTGAATTCCAATGTCATGACAATACTTGGAATATTGATGTGCGTCTGGAAAAAAACAAAGTGATTTCAGTATTATTGAGTACTTCCGGAATGAATAACGGAGAAGCAGAGGATTATGAAATAAGGAATATGGTTAAATTTTTTTCAGACATTACAGGATGTGACAAACAAAGTTTAACAGATTGTATTGAAAGCCTTATTGTAGGCAACGATAAAATATTGTATGAAAATGGAGTTATGATTAAATATAAACCAACAGATTCAACTTGTGGTTTTGAAATAACAGCTGTTAGTGAAGAATACTGTGATTAATATAATATAGATATTGATAAAGTAGCTTAAATAGATGCTTTCCTGAATTTTACGGGGGCATCTATTTTATTATCCACAATTAACCAAGAATTAATTTGTTCTTGCTGAAGAATTTGTATTTGGCGAATGTGTAATCACTAACACAAATAGAAGTGGATAGTTAAGATTCACTTGAAAAAATATATTAAATTCTATATAATTAAATCTATATGTCGTTTGGGGCGATAATAAGTATTAATGATTGCTATTAGAGTTTCAAATTAGATGTACAAATATTATCAAATAAAAGAAGGAATTAGAAAGATGAAAGATACTCTTGAAATCAGATGGCATGGCCGTGGAGGTCAGGGTGCCAAGACAGCAGCGCTTCTTTTAGCAGAAGTAGCTTTTAAAACAGGTATGAATGCTCAGGGATTTCCGGAATATGGTCCTGAGAGAATGGGTGCACCAATTACAGCTTATGACAGAATCAGTCACAATGAAATCAGAGTGCATTCAAACATTTATGATCCACAGTACGTGGTAGTTGTTGATGAGACTTTAGTTGATATTGTTGATGTTACAAAGGGACTCAGAGAAGATGGCGCGATTTTGATTAACACAGCAAGAGATAAAGAAGAAATAATTCCATCATTAAAAGGATATAAAGGAAAAGTTTACACAATCGATGCAAGAAAGATTGCAATGGAGACTTTAGGAAAGAACTTCCCTAACACACCAATGCTTGCTGCAATCGTAAAGGTTACAGGAGTTATTGATGATGAGACATTCTTAAATGAAATGGAAGGCTCATTCAAGCATAAGTTTGCAAAGAAGCCGGAAGTAATTGAGGGTAATATGAATGCTCTTAGAATGGCATTGAAGGAGGTTAAATAATGGCAAATTCAGATATAACAAAATTAGGTCAGGATGTGGCATGGCAGGATGTCACACGCGGTAACACAATTGTTGGTTGTGGAACAACAAAACATTTCGTTACAGGCGACTGGACAAATGTAGCACCTGTCGTAGATGAAGAAAAATGTAAACAGTGTCTCCTTTGCGTACCGGTATGTCCGGACAGCGCAATCCCAGTAAAGGATTACAAGAGACAGGCTATAGATTATGATCACTGCAAAGGATGTGGAATTTGCGTTAAGGCATGCCCATTCGGAGCACTGAAGATGGAGGTGAAGTAGGATGCCAAAGAAGAGAGTACTTATGTCAGGAAATGAAGCTGTTGCAACAGCGCTCAGACAGATTAATCCAGATGTATTTCCTGCATTCCCAATCACACCATCAACAGAGATACCACAGTATTTCTCAAACTACGTATCAAATGGATTAGTTGATACAGAGTTTATTACAGTAGAATCAGAACACAGTTCAATGAGTGCTGCCATCGGAGCATCAGCTGCAGGGGCAAGAGCACTTACAGCCACATCATCAGCAGGTCTTGCATTCATGTGGGAAGTTCTTGGAGTTGCAGCTTCACACAGACTTCCTGTTGCACTTTGTGCAGTGTGTAGAGCGCTTACAGGACCACTTAACATCAACTGTGACCACTCAGATACAATGGGTGCAAAGGACAGTGGCTGGATTCAGTTATATGCAGAGAACAACCAGGAAGCTTACGACAACATGGTTATGGCTTTCAACATCGCAGAGAACAAAGATGTTATGCTTCCAATAATGATTTGTCAGGATGGTTTCATCACAAGTCACGCTGTAAACAACATGGAGTTGTTAGATGATCTCACAGTAAAAGAGTTCGTTGGAGAGTATGAGGCAGATCACTACCTCTTAAATCCTGATGAAACATTTGCAGTAGGACCATACGCAGTTTCAGATTACTATATGGAATCAAGAAAAGCTCAGGCACACGCAATGGAAAATGCTAAGCAGGTTATTCTTGATGTTGCAAAAGATTTCGAAAAGATTTCAGGACGTAAATACGGTCTCATCGAAGAGTACCAGATGGAAGATGCTGAATATGCAGTAGTTATTATTGGTTCAGCAGCAGGAACTACAAAGGATGCTATTGATAAGATGAGAGCAAACGGGGACAAGGTTGGTCTTGTTAAGATTAGATCATTCAGACCATTCCCTGGAAAAGAAATCGCAACAGCCCTTAAAGGATGTAAGGCAGTTGCAGTTATGGACCGTTCAGAGAGTTTCTCTACAAACGGTGGACCTGTAGGAGCAGAGACTATGCAGGCAATGTACTCAGAAAAATGTGACGCACTCACAATCAATATCATGTATGGTATCGGTGGTAGAGATGTAAGAGTTGAAGATATGATGAATGTATATGAGACATTAAAAGATATCGCAGCTAAGGGCGAGACAGGTGATGTTTACAGATACATGGGATTAAGAGACAAGGAGGCAAAATAATGGGTTACAATTTTAAGGAAATAATGAACAAACCTGAGAGATTTGCACCGGGTCATAGAATGTGTGCAGGTTGTGGAGCAACAATTTGTGCAAGAAACGTACTCAGAGGTCTTCATGAAGGTGATAAAGCAGTTATCGGATGCGCTACAGGATGTTTGAATGTATCATCATTCCAGTATCCATATGTTGCGTGGGAAGACAGTTATATTCATAGTGCATTTGAAAATGCAAGTTCAACAATGAGTGGTGTTGTTGGTGCTTACAATGCCATGAAGAGAAAAGGAAAAATCAAAGAAGATTATAAGTTCATCTGTTTTGGTGGTGACGGTGGTACATATGATATCGGTATCCAGTCATTATCAGGAGCTATGGAGAGAGGAACAAACTACACATACGTATGTTACGATAACGGAGCATACATGAACACAGGTACACAGCGTTCATCAGCTACACCAATGTATGCTGATACAACAACAACACCTGTTGGTTCACAGTGTGATGGTAAAGAACAGTACAGAAAAGACCTTGCTGCAATTATTGCAGCTCATGATATTCCATACGCTGCTCAGACAACATTCTTTAAAGGATTCAAGGATTTACATGAGAAGGCAGAGAGAGCTATCTACACAGACGGTCCTGCATTCTTAAATGTATGTGCTCCATGTCCTACAGGATGGAAATATAAGACAGATGAAATCATGGAAATCTGTCGTCTTGCAGTAGAAACAAATTATTGGCCATTATATGAAGTAGTTGAAGGAAAATGGATTCTCAATTACGAACCAAAGAACAGACTTCCAATCGAAGAGTTCTTAAAGACACAGGCAAGATTCAAACATCTCTTCAAGCCTGAAAATGAACATCTTATCGAGAAGTATCAGAAGGAAGTTGACAGAAGATGGGAAGATCTCTTATTCAAATGCAGCAGATAAAATAATAGTAATGAATTATAAGAGCAGGTTGTTGTTGGAAACAGCAGCCTGCTACTTGTTTTTTTTATTATCTGTAAATACTGTAAAAACGAGTAGGAGGTTAAATAGTATGAAGAAAAGAATAATATCATTACTAATAGTTTGTATTTTAGTGTTATCAGGATGCGGAAAAAACAGATATCCGGATTTGCCTAAGGATGCAATAGCATTTAAAACAGGAGAGGAAATGGGCATTGTGTACAACAAAAGAGAGTATGTATGCTTTGGTACAATTGGAAAGACAATGAAAAACTCAGAAGTGGATAAATGCATCGGGTACATAATTCAGGATGAGAACAACTCCAGTGTTCCGGATGAGAATGATAAAGACACCAGAGTTTATACATTAAAGAGTGATGATAATAATAATTTCCTAATGGTATATTATGTTGGCACGACATTAATGAATCAACCTGAGTTCTACAGAGCAATTGACACAAAAGGTGAGAATATCAGCATTCCTGAATATATCGAGGATTTGGAATATGAATGGTGGAAGTGAGCTCAAGACTCGCTTGTGAGTAATTAATAAAATACTGGGAGTTTAAAATGGAAATAAGCGTTAATAGAAATAGATCGAGTCTCAGAAAAATTATGATAACAAAGGCGGATAAATGCGGTTACGATTGCAAGTTTCAGGGAGACAAATTCACATTGGAACAAAAGCCTGGTGAGAGTATGAAGGACAGGGCGCCTGTCCCAATTACCTTTGTTGGTAATATTACCGAGAAAGGTGAAGAAGAGTCTCTAATTACAGGAAAATTCAACAACGGATTTTTTCTTTCAAAACTTGTATGGGTAGCAGTGGCTCTAATTGTCACAAGACTTCTTGTATCAATATTGCAAAAGCAGTTAAACAATATTGTTCTTTGCGGGATAGTTACAGTATTATTGATAATTGTTTATGTTGTTACTGCAGTTAAGGGTAAGCCTTTAAAGAAAGAAATGACAGACTATCTAAATGATCTTGATGTGAAGCACTAAAGGGCAATATTGGAAAAGCATAACTCGAATTGAATGCATTATCTATTCAGGGTAGGAGACTAAGTTTTACCGGTGAAGTATAATAATATAGTACATGGAATATTAAAAAACAGACCGAATAGGTTTATAGCGGAAGTTATGGTGGAAGGTGTGGATGTGGTTTTGCCAAATGTTTCTACGCATCCTGAATTTGGACAGGCGCTTGAAGATGCAAAAAATGCCGGCGTAGAAATTTTGTATCTTGGTTGCAAGGTGGAAGAGGATAGCTTGGAAATCAACAGGGAAAAAGGGAGTTGATTTATAAATTGTGAAAGCTATTATATACTTACTGTATGTGAGTTCAATCGGGGAACATTGAAATAAGAACCAATATTAATTAAAGAGGTGATTGTTAATGGAAAATAGTGTAGCGTATCATTTGTTGGTTAATCAACTAAATGCAGTTGGAACTGAAAGAATGGATGGGTTTTATCCAAATATTATAGAGGAAGTTTATGATTGGGAAAAAGATGAAGTGGAGGATATTATATGGTACAATTTTGTGAATAAAAATGAAATTGATTTAGCCGTATTTTTGCCTAAACTTACAAAATATGATGGAATAAAAGCGTTAGAAGAACGAGTTCATCTATCAAAAATACCAAGTGAAGCAAGTGTGGAGATTAGTAGTGTATTGTATGAGAACACGGGAGATGAGAAGTATTTGGATATCATAAAACAAAATATTGATGCCTCCCCAAATACAATATCTTATGTGTCGGTACTGTCTTATTGTAAACCGTGTGAACACTTATTTGAAATTCTTTCAGATATATATGTTAACAATGAAAACAAAGTAAATAGAAACACAGCTGTCATGGGAATGCTTTATAACAGAGGCATTATAAAGGATAGAGAAAGTATAGAAGAATCTAACAACACAATACCTTTAAGAGAAAAGTTTAGGTCTGATGATAAGGAAGAGCGAAAAAGGATACTTGATAAATTTAAAAAAGGAATAGAGTTTTAGTGTGCTAAATAAGAACTATAAAGCCCTATGGGAGTTTTCCCATGGGGCTTTTAAATTAATATGCTATTGCCGTATAATTAGGATTTACGGTTTTAAGAATTGTGTTATACAATGCGTCATGCTGACTCTTGCTTGGCATAAGCTTGTTATTATACAAATGCTGTGCAAGGGCGTATATTGAAACGGAATATGTATCGGAATATACGGTGGTTCCGTCAGAATATTTTGCATAGCTGCATATCAGGTAGCCTTGGGTGTAGGCTTCTTTGATGTTGCCGTTCTTAATAAATGTCATTACGTAACTGTTTGCCGAGGCGGACTGCGAATATGATTCGGTGCTTATACCTGTAGCGGTTGAAGCATATTTTTTTGCATATGCACCAAGCCTGTCAAGTGAAAGAGTGTCGGATGCGTTGAATGACGAGTTGACGGTTGAGCTTTTGACAGCTGCAATAATGTTTCCGGACTCGGTAAGCGTTGCGCCGTTGTATGTTGGCTCGACATTATAGATAACTCTTAATCCGTTGTTGTCCAAACGATATTGGACACCTTTGCTTTCTATTGGAATAATGTTTGTTGCGTCGGTTCCGTATATCGCCATATCATAGATCGAAAAGCCGTACTGCGTATTTCTCTGAGTGCAGTAAACTCTGACGTATCTTGCATTTACAGGGTTTTTAAAAGTAATAGTATCCAGTCTGTGGTTTGTGGATGTCCCACCGCTGTAAGTTGCCACATCAGTAAATGAAGTTCCGTTTGAAGATATCTGTACTTTGTAATCGGATGCCGATGCTGTTTCCCATATTATTCCCAACTCTTTGACGGATTTTTGCGATCCGAAGTCAAGGGTGATGAACTGGTTATCCTTGCCGTGCTCTGTTTCCCATCTTGCAAATACGGCGGTCACAAAGGTGACCATCGTTCAACTAAACCTGAAAAAAATTGGTGATTATGATACAATTGTCGTGACATACTAATTATATAGGAGGATGAAGAATATGAACAAAAAATATGTCAGCATACTGAAAAAGGGTATGTGTGTAGCTATGAGTATTGCATTATTGGGTTCGACTTTTCTTTTAAAGGATGAAACAAAAACTTATGCAGCAAAGGAACAGTTTGTAAAAACAACAGATGAAAATTATTCTAACCCGAATGATAAGAATTTTCTGCTTTATGTAGAAGACATTTTCAATATTAAGGACAAAGGTGTTGTTTTTACCGGACGGGTTACCCAGGGAAAAGTAAAAGTTGGTGACAGCATCCAAATTACAAATTATGAAAATGGAAAACCTGTGCTTTATACAATGAAGGTTCAGAGCATTGAAATGGTCAATAAAACATTGGAGCAGGCTGAAACAGGAGATAATATTGGAATTTATGTTGGATGGCCATTTGGTGAAGATGGATATAGAGGTCCTTTAAAGAGAGGTGCGGTAATTCAGGGAACTTCAGCACCGATAGTAGCTTCTAAGACAATTGTAGGAGTGTTTACTCCGGCAAAATCTGGTTTTACAGGTTCTTTCGGAAACGGATTCCAGGTACAGGCTAAAGTTGGATATTGTGATTTTACCTGTAAGTTTTTAGATGTTAATGGATCAGGAATTGCAGCAGGACAGAGCCCACGATATGGTGTAAAGATTGGGGACTTTGAAAATGGAGGATGTATTGTTTATCCGGGAATGGAAATCAGTATTCGAAAAGATGGAAAAACATATGGAACATTTGTAGTTGTTTCAACAGAAGAATACGTGAAAGAAGCAGAAGAAACAACAAAAACAGTTAAGAAGGCCAATACGATTACTGTTAAGGCAAAGAAAAAAACAGTGAAATTTAAGAAACTGAAAAAGAAAAAAATAACAGTATCTAAAGCAATCGTTGTTAAGAAAGCAATCGGAAAGGTTACATACAAGAAAGTGAAAAAGGGATCATCCTCAAAACTTTCAATTAATGAGAAGACTGGAAAGATTACAGTTAAGAAAAAGACTAAAAAAGGAACTTATAAGATTGTTGTTAAGGTTACAGCAGCAGGAAACAGTCAGTATCTGGCTAAAACAAAGAAAGTAACTGTAAAAATTAAAGTTAAATAATTAGCTCGATACGCTAAGTAGTTATGGAACAGATGTGGAAAGACTCTAATTTGGAATCTTCCATATCTGTTTTTTTGTACACGAAGAGAAAAAATTTACTGAAAAGAATATATACGATATAATTAGGCTATATTTTAGGAACGGATTTAATGAAACATAAAGGGAAAAATGAAGGTATGTCATCAGGCAAATACGAGGGTCACAAAAGTGACTATCGTTCAACTAAATGTAATAACATTAGAAAAAGACAGAACATGATAAAATAACTGCTGAAGATATCAAAGAGGATTCGTTCCAAATATTCACATCTTAAGAAGAAAAGGCAAAAGAGTTTTGCTTTGAAAAAATAGAACAATTTGTTTTTGTAAAAAAGATAAAAAAATCTGATATTGAAGAATTGATTATTGTTCGGGAACAATTGTTGAAAAAGGGACGAGGAAGA
>JAEELL010000028.1 GCA_016282745.1 Lachnospiraceae bacterium | reverse complement strand
TAATAGTATCACATAAATCTCCTTATCATTATAGTTTTGCAAATTTAATAATAAGATTTTTTTATGTGATATGGAAGAGGTCTTGTGCCTCTTCCTTTTATTTTTTTGATTTTTCTTGCCAACTAATATTTTACTCTAAGATCTTCCGGTAACACAGCCTCTTCTTCATAATCATATGAATCATCTTCTGTCTCATCTTCTGAAACAGTTTCACTTTCTATATCATCGCTTGCAATATTGCTAAATGACAAATCATTGGATAAACTTATTTCTTCTACTTCAGGATCCACAAGTTCTCCGATTTTTGTTACAGTCTCATTTACATTGTAACAATTATCTCTACATAATTTTGAAGAATACTCTTCCAACAATTTGAAATTATCAACAATATCTTTTTTATAATCCGATTCATTTTCATTTACATTGTTATTATCGGATAATATCTTTGTTGCTCTGTTCTTTAACGAAACAACTTTATCATTAAAGACTTCTCCGGCCTCTTTATACCCTTTTACATTATTTTCGCATGCCATTTTTAACGAACGGTATGCTTCCTGCAGTTCGTCACTGATTTTTCCCATTTCAGTGTCTGAAACCGCAAGTTCCATTTCATCAGGAGATTTTAATTCATTCATATCAAGCATTGAATAATCAAAATCTAATGACTCAGCCTCTTTCATAGCTATTTTTGCTTTTCTCTCTTCTTTTGCATTCTTACCATCAATATAATGGTCCCCGATAACGCCAACTACAAAAAGCGTTGTAACTAACACAAGTGATGTAGTGCGCCTTAACAACTTTGAGTTTAATTTTTTAAGCATTTTTCCTTTCTCCTTCTTTTTTATACATCGGGCAAAAATGTTTTTATCTAATTTCAAGCCCAAAACCCTATAAGTATATCCATTATATAAAAATGTTTCAAGTGCAAATCAAAAAAGCGCCAACCATATACAATTATCCCAAGAAAATACAATTTTTTCTACAAACAAAAAGAGAAGGAGCTATTGCAAACGGTGCAACAGCCCCTTGAAAGGGTGACATTATTTCATTTTCCTTTTTTCTCTATATTAGTTTACCTGAATAAATTTCCACTGCTGATTTGCCTGTGCTAAATAATCCCACTGATGAACATTTCCGCCGGCTGCTGTAGACCATCCCTCAACATCAAGTGCTTTGTTGCTGTACTTGTTGATAAAGAATGTGTATCCGTTGTCTACACCTGTGAGATACCATCTCTGATTATCTGTGTTATTGTTATCCCACATAATAGCGTTTCCGCCGTTGTCTCTTGACCATCCTCCCATGTCGAGCGCTCTTCCGCTGAGTGCACTTGTGATAACGTATGTTGAATCGCTGCTATTGAATGATACCATCCACTTCTGAGCATTAGTTCCGTTATCTGTCCACTGCTGAACGTTTGCTCCGTTGTCAGGGTTTCCGCCTGAAACATCAAGGCAAAGTCCACTATGACGGTTAACAATCTTGTAAAGTGCCTTTTCTACTTTGATTGATGATACTCTGTCATTCCAGTCATTTCCAACATAAGATGTATCACCGTTAACTACCTTTGTAGCTCCACTGAAGTTGTCATCAGCGTACATTGTAACTTTGTATCCCCAAGGGACTTTGATTGAAGATAAATCATCATTTCTAACCCCTTTTGCCTGTAAAGATGCAAGATTGTAATTGCCAAGTCCTAATGATGCTGATCTTCCGCCGTAATTTGCATCCTGATAAATATAAACATCTCCTGAGCCCGTATTTGAAGGCTGTGAGCCTGAATTGTTATTATTATTGTTGTTGTTATTTCCTGAATTACCATCTACTGCATTTCCGATATTAGATGTGTAATTAAGATTATCCTGATATACTCTTACGTAATCAACTTTCAATTCCTGAGGGAATCTGCTGTTGTCAACAGAGAATCCAGGCCAGTTACCTCCAACTGCAACATTGAATAATAAGAAGAACTTGTTGTGGAATTCTTCTGTGCTGCCTGTTGAATTTGTAATGTTGATTTCGTAGTACATGTTACCGTCAACATACATTCTTATGAACTGGCTGTCCCAGTCACATACATATGTGTGGTACTGTGTTATATCAAAGTTGCCTGTGCTTCTTCCGTACTCTGCATGTCCGTTTGAATCCCAGTGACATGTTCCATATACTTTGTTTTCAGCGTTGATTGCTTCCATAATGTCAATCTCACCACATCTTGGCCAGCCAACCGATCCTATATTCTGTCCTAACATCCAGAATGCCGGCCAGATTCCCTGTCCTGAAGGAATTGCCATTCTACATTCAATATGTCCGTACTGGAAGTAGAATTTGTCCTGAGTTTTTAATCTTGCTGATGTGTAGTTATATCCGCTATAACCTTCGTTTCTTGCTCTGATGTGTAATGAGCCGTCAGAAACATACACATTTTCCGAACGATTTGTGTAATACTCAAGCTCGTTGTTTCCCCAGCCGCCTGAGCCGTTTCCGATTTCACATACCCACTTATTCGTATTGAGAGAACTTCCGTTGAACTCATCACTAAAAATAAGTGTTGAATTGGCTGTTGCTGCCGCATCAACCTTCTGTGAATTTGAAATAGTAGTTGTGATTGTCATTGTAGAACACAATGCCACTGCTGAAATAACTGCCACTGCTTTTTTGGCGCAGCTTAACCCCTTAAGACTTGATAATCTCATTATTACTACCCCTCCTGATAATATAATATTTAATTTGTGTAACTATTCAGCCATGCACACAAAAGAATAAATATTATGAAAGACTGCTTGCAGGATTTCAAATATTTATTCTTTTATGTATTTGGGGAACCCAAATCAGCGAGAAGTAGCAGATTTATCTGCGGATTCGAGCTGGCATTGCTGAAAGGCTGAATAGTTACTAATTTGTATCGTCACCCCATTGACCTAATTCAGATTTTAACAATATACACAATCATTCGCAAGTATCCATTTTTTATTTGTATATTATCACTGTAACCAAGAGTCTCTTTTCGATACAGCGTTGTCATTATATCGTTTTTATAGAATATTTCTCCTGTTTTTTTGTATATTTGTACCCATTTTTAACCCATTTTCCATTTTTAATCAATTTATTCAACTATAAATTCGGCAAAAAAACATTGTTTCTTTGATGATAAAAATAAAAAATGACAACCTGTTGTCAGGTTGCCATTTTTTATTTACTTTTACTATTATTATCAATTCTACTCAACTGATATTATTTAGGTTGAACAAATTTTCCAATAAAAATAATTTCGTCATTTTGATTATCTTTTATCATGTAAGCAAATGGTCTGTCCAAAACTACATATCTGGTTTCTTCTTCGAGTGCGCCATAAAGTGGCATTCCTGTTTCTGCTGCTGCCATAGTTCCATCTTCATCTACCGTTATCTTTGTAAGCTGGAATGGCCTGCTATCACTTTCCTCTTGCAAATCGTCAAGTATCTGACAATCTAAGACACCATTTAAATTCAAATTCTTCAAAACTAATTTCAAATTATTTTTATTTAATGTTGAATCCTCAGAATTCCAATCACAAGTAAATCTAGGCATCGTGATAATTGTTTTGATAGATTGTTTAGAATCAAGAAATGATTTTAAATCGAGATCCGATAATTTAAAATCTCCTTTTTCTTTTGGAAGAACTGCAATGAACGAGTATCTTTTATCTTTGCCATATGTTTTTTCAAATCCTGTGGCATAATCATTTTCAAAATACAATCTATCATCCCACAAACCGTAACTATGCAACATATCAACTTTTTTCTTTTCGCCGTTAAATAAATAGAAATCGCCCTCGTTTGTGTCCTCTGGCTCAAATTTATGCGTCCATTCTGCATCAAACACTATAGTATTAAATATTGCAGAATACAAAGGTGTATTCTCTGAATAATCCATTATTTTTTTAATTTGACCATCTGTTTTTTCATCTGCCCAGGAATTTATTTTATCTATAGAGTCCTTATCCATAGGTTCAGCAAAAACATCAGCCATATATTTTTGTCTTGCAATATTTTCAAACGGAAGATTTAATGTGTATTCCTGATCGTACCAAACAGAATTTGCAATTTTCAGGAAATCATCATTTTCAGCCTTTACCATTAAATCATAGTAATACTGATTTATTTCGTTTAGATCTTTTCCAAGATATTTCTCAACCTGCTCTTTTGCCATATCATTTCCACTGTTTGCTAAAATGGCAAGGATATAATCAAGAGACGTAGGGCTTACAACAATGTTATCCTTTGACTCAAAGCTGTCCACAAGTTCAGCCGCTCTGTTTAACACATTGTTTTCCTTTGTTTCAACTTCTGCAGTAGGTGTTTCTGCTTCTGTCGTAATAACTTCAGTAGTCTGTACTTCACCGGATTGTGCTTTAGTTGTATTAGCCTCTTTAGCTGTTGTAGCCACTTCTGTAGTTCTTGTTGTAGCTTTTTCTGCTGCTTTAGTTGCTGCAACTGTTGTCTGCTCTTCTTTTTTCGCATTATCTATTGCCACAACAGTAATTTTAGATTTTAATTTCTTAACTGCTTTTGTGTTCTTAAACTTTACGCTTGCAAATATTGTAGTCTTACCCGCTTTTTTAGCTTTAACTACTCCTTTTTTTGATACTGTTGCAACGCTCTTTTTTGAACTCTTCCATGTAACCGTTTTTACATTTACACCCTTTACTGTGATTTTTTGTTTTTCACCAACAACAAGTGTTTTCTTCTTAGGTGTAATCTTAACAATTTTCTTTGCCGCACCACACACGGTCACTTCATTCATGTTTGCCATGTACACTCCACTTACCATTACTGATAATCCCATGCACACAATAATACTCATTTTTTTGATAATTTTTCTTTTCATTTTTCTCCTCCATTATTTACTGTTTTCTGACAGTTCTCTATTTTTCATCTTGTAATAATCCGTAGTCATGTCCAGATAGTGAGTATGTGGATTTATGAAACGCTGTTCTTCCTCCCATATCTCATTTACAAGCTGTTCCTTGACATAATCTCTTATTTCCTTAAGTGTCGGAAGCTTATAAATTAGTTTACCATTTTCAAATATCTTAACCTGCAATTCCTTTGCAGTGCAGTTAGAATATGTGATATTCTTCCATGGCATAGTAGGTGCTACAGCTCTGTATTCTCCACTAAGATCAACCGTCTCATCCGCCATAGCAAGCAAATCTGCTTTTGCTTTTCCTGTCTCATCATATATTCTGTAGACTTTCTTGAGTCCCGGATTTGTAATCTTTTCTACATTTCCGGATATCTTTATTCTTGGAGAGAACTTGCCGTTCTCCTCTACTGCAGCAATCTTGTAAACTGCTCCAAGAAGTGAGATTGGCTCATCATCATAAGCACTAGGGGCACCAGTGATAAGACGCTCACCTACTCCGTAACTGTCAATCTTTGCTCCCTGATTATTGAGGGATGAAATAGTATGCTCATCAAGACTGTTTGATACTATAATCTTACAATCTTCCATTCCTGCTTCATCAAGCATCTTTCTTGTCTGAATAGAAAGGTAAGCCAAATCTCCGCTGTCAATTCTGATTCCTTTTAATCTCTTTCCCATAGGTTCAAGAACTTCCTTTGCAACCTTGATTGCATTTGGAATTCCTGATTTGAGTGTGTCATATGTATCAACAAGGAATACCGAACTGTCAGGATAATTAAGTGCATAATTCTTAAATGCCTCATACTCATCTTTGTAATACATAATAAAACTGTGAGCCATTGTTCCGCTAACCGGAATATCAAACATCTGACCTGCAAGTACTGTGGCTGTTCCAACCGCACCACCTATATATGCTGCCCTTGCTCCATAAACTGCTGCATCCATATTGTGGGCACGTCTTGCGCCAAAATCTGATACAGCTTTGTCACCAGCTGCCTTGACAATGCGCTGTGTCTTTGTGGCAACCAAAGACTGATGATTTATCTGAGCAAGAATCGCAGTCTCTACCAGCTGAGCATCTATGAGGGGTGCAACTACTGTAATGAGCGGTTCATTTGGGTACATTACCGTGCCTTCCGGAAATGCATACATATCACCCTTAAATTTGAAATCTCTTAAATATTCAAGAAAATCCTTTGTAAATATTCCAAGGCTGTCCAGGTACTTGATATCCTCATCATCAAAATGAAGATCATTAATGTACTCAACTATCTGCTCAAGTCCGGCAAATATTCCAAAACCTCCACCAAAAGGATTTCTTCTGTAGAACACATCAAATGCAACTTTTGAGTCTGTGTCCTGATCGTTAAAATAGCCATTTGCCATGGTTAGTTCGTATAAATCCATAACCATTGACAAATTTCTCTTATCAAACTGTTTCATAAACTCCCTCCATTGTGTTTTTTATATATTCTTTATTTGTAATCTTTATCATAATAACAACAAATCTTTTATTGTTCTGATAACATCCCCGCTTTTATATTTTCAATATCCTTATATAATTTATATTTCTTTAATATTTCCAAAAGCTGTATTTCTTTTATAATTAATTCTAAATAACTGCATATCATGTTTTCTCAACTATGACTTTTGTTGCTCTGTCCAGTATCCCTTTCATCTTTGCAATGGTAATTCCATAATTGGTAAAAGGAACATTCTGTCCGACTGCATTATTCATTCTACTTATTACTTCTCTCTCATTCAGCATACAGGCACCACAGTGGATGACAAGTGCATACTTCTCAAGATCCTCCGGAAATTCCCTTCCGGAACATGTTTCTATTATCAAATCTTTTCCTGTGTATTTTTTAAGCCATTTAGGAATCTTTACCGTTCCTATATCATCGCACTGTCTGTGATGGGTGCACCCCTCACAAATCAAAATACAGTCACCGTCTTTCAATGAATCAACAGCCTTTACTCCCTCTGATGCGACTTCAAGAAATCCCTTGTATCTTGCCATAAGAATGGAAAATGATGTAAGCATAATGTCCTCAGGAAGAATGTCTGCCACTTCTTCAAACACCTGACTGTCTGTGATAACCAGTTCCGGCTTTTTGCTGCAGGCTTTGATTGTCGCCTCTAATTTGTCCTCTGTGCATACAAGTGCAATAGCCTTTTTGTCAAGCAACTCCCTGAGAGTCTGCTGCTGGGGAAGAATTATTCTTCCTTTCGGTGCCGCGGAATCAATTGGGATAACCAGTATAACAATATCTTCCTCCTCAACAAAATCCGATACTATCCATCTCTCTGTGTTTGAAAAACTCGAGAGTTCTTTTTTGTATTTTTCAATTATGGACTGTTTCAGTTCTTCAATTCCTTCACCGCGCTCAGCCGACAGGAATATTATATCACTTTTATCCACATTAGCATCAACTGAATTCTTAATCTGTTCACCACAATCAGAACACAAATCCAGTTTGTTCACTGCTATAACAAACGGAATACTTTTCTGCTCAAACATTCTAATCATGTCGGTGTCATATTTAGAAAGCCCTCTTGTCCCGTCAACTACCAGCACTGCAATATCAGTTTTCCTGAGAACTTCTTTTGTCTTTGCAACGCGCAATTCTCCAAGTTCTCCTTCATCATCAACCCCCGGCGTATCGATAATCACAACCGGTCCAAGAGGCAACATCTCCATGGTCTTATAAACCGGATCTGTTGTTGTTCCTTTTGTGTCTGAAACCACAGCCAGTCGCTGTCCTGTAACCTTATTAACAAGACTGGATTTTCCTGCATTTCTGGTCCCAAAAAATCCTATATGTACCCTTTCCGATGTTGGTGTATCATTAAGGCTCATTCACTTTACCTCTCTATATCTATATCTCTCTATCTATCTCTGTATATATATATCTATCTATATCTAATTAATTCAAAACTCGCTAATATTCTATCAACTCTGATATTTAAAATCTGAAATCTCTTATTCCCTGCTCTATCTTTGCTAAGTGCTCCTTTGCAATCTCCTTAACTTTTTCTTTTGGAATACGCTCAAGTTCAGCTTTTATCAATGCTTCCCCGATTGCTTTTGTCTCCTCAGCTGCATAATCCATAAGATATTCTTTGAGAGTCATAAGAGCATTTGGATGGCAGCAATTAAGTATCTGCCCATTCTTGCACAAACTCATAAATCTGTCACCTGTTCTTCCCTCCCTGTAACATGCCGTACAAAATGAAGGAATATAACCAAGCTCCATAAGCCACTTTACTACCTCATCTAGAGTTCTCTGATCAGATACATCAAACTGCTCCGTGTCTGTTGGGCGTTCTTCTTCTGTGTATCCTCCAACGGAAGTTCTTGAGCCTCCGGAAATCTGCGAAATACCAAGTTTGAGAACTTTCTGTCTTACTTCTTCGCTCTCTCTTGTGGAAATAATCATTCCTGTATAAGGAACTGCAATTCTGATTGCAGCAATTATTTTGGCAAATATCTCATCACTTATTCCATTATCAAACTGCTTAGGGTCAATATCCGATGCTCTCTTAACTCTCGGTACACTGATTGTGTGTGGTCCAACTCCGTGTACTGCTTCTAAGTGTTCTGCATGCATAAGAAGCCCTGCAAATTCATATTTGTATCCTTCCAGTCCAAATAACACTCCGAGTCCCACGTCATCAATTCCTGCTTTCATTGCCCTGTCCATTGCTTCCGTGTGATAGTCGTAATTGTGCTTTGGTCCGGTAGGATGAAGTTCCTCATAGACCTTTTTGTTGTAAGTCTCCTGAAATAATATGTATGTTCCTATCTCCGCATCTTTTAGCATCTTATACTCTTCAACGGATGTTGCGGCAATATTTACATTTACTCTCCTGATTGCGCCGTTCTTGTGCTTAACGCTGTATATAGTTTTTATGCAATCAACAATATATTCAATAGGATTGTTTACAGGATCTTCACCCGCCTCTATTGCGAGTCGCTTGTGTCCCATATCCTGCAATGCAATCACTTCTTCTTCAACTTCTTTTTGAGTAAGTTTCTTTCTTGGGATCTCTTTATTCTTCAGATGATACGGGCAGTACAGACATCCGTTCACACAGTAATTCGAAAGATACAGTGGTGCAAAAATAACAATTCTGTTTCCGTAATATGCCAGCTTAATTTCCTCTGCAAGTTTGTTCATTCTCTCAGTTATCTCAGGAATCTCGCAGGCAAGCAACACTGATGCTTCTCTATGATTTAGTCCATGGCATACAACAGAATCTCCCTCTTTTTTTGGTGAAGCCTTCTCTAGAATCTGATTAATCAACTCAATATTATTTTTGTTTTTTTCTGCATACTCAATTGTTTCCAGAATCTCTTCATGATTAATAAAATCTTCTGCTTTCAATGATGTTTTATCGTACATTTTATTACCTCAATTTTTCTTATTTTTTGCTGTCACCTCTGGATACAACAATCTTATATCCTGTACTTTCCACTCTTCTTTCAAGACATCTTATACATTCTGCTGCCTCTTCGTTTGTACAAATCTTGTTGTCGTAAAGAGAATACTTGTCCCTTACACCCACCGGTGAAAGATTGGGCATCACTACATTTGCACCTACTTTTAGTCCCATTTCCCTACCTGCCGGATGAATAGTACCAAGTGCGGTAGTTGCCGGTATCAGTGCCTTTTGACAAGTCAGTCTAAGTAGCGCAAGCATCTTTAACGTCTGATCAAGAGTTCCGCTCTCACAGTCTGAAAACGGTGTTGCCGCATGGGAAATAAACGGTCCTATTCCAATCATATCCGGCTTAAATTCACTGATAAATAACATATCTTCTGCCAGACACTCAACCCTTTGAAAAGGACTTCCTACCATAAATCCACAGCCAACCTGATAACCTATTTCCTTTAAATCGTAAAGACATCTCTTTCTGTTTTCATAACTCATCTCTTTTGGATGAAGCATATAATAATGATCTCTGTTTGCAGTTTCATGTCGCAGTAAATATCTGTCTGCTCCGGCATCAAACCATCTCTTATAATCTTCATATTCTCTTTCGCCAAGCGACAGAGTCACTGCGCAATCCGAATATTTTTCTTTGATTGAAGATACAATACTCTCAACTCTTTTTGTAGAAAACGCTCCGTCCTCTCCCCCCTGAAGAACAAATGTCCTAAAACCCAGTTCATATCCTGTTGAGGCACACTCTAATATCTCCTCATCGCTAAGTCTGTATCTTTCAATGCTTTCATTATCTCTTCTGATTCCACAATATAGACAATTGTTCTTACAGTAATTGGATATCTCAATCAGTCCACGTATGTAAACATCAGTGCCATAATACTTTCGTCTAATGTCATCTGCCCTCTCAAAAAGATAGGTTGTATCATAATCTTCACCTATTATTTTTGTCCACTCATTAATTGACAGGTCGTCTCCATCAGCCAACCTGTCAATAATGTTTTGTACTTCTGCATTCACATCGAATACACTCCTATTATTACCACTCTAAATACCTACAATTTCGGTATTCTTTTTATTCTACAAATTCACAATTACATTTATTTTTTTCTACTAATTATACAATTATATTAATTATACAATTCTATTAATTCTACAATTCTATCAATTCTACAATTCTATCAATTCTACAATTCTATCAATTCTACAATTCTATCAATTCTACAATTCTATCAATTCTACAATTCTATCAATTCTACAATTCTATCAATTCGTATTCTTCTACGCCGATTCCCATGTCAGCTGCAACCTTGATTGTGTGCTCACCATTTCTCGACGTAACTCTCTCCATGAAGTGGTCTCTTCCAACATCTCTGCTCACTCTGACAAGGTCTATACACGCTCTGTCAATCGCAACAGGATCTGTGGAAATCAAAACTCCAATATCTTTAAGACAAGGATCTTCCGCAATAGCACAGCAGTCACAGTCAACTGACATATTTGCCATAACATTTATATAGACAATCTCATCATGAAAATAATCTACAACTGCCGATGCAGCCTCCGCCATTGATTCAAGAAAGGCATTCTGTTCCGGAAGATCTGACCACAATATATTCATATCTTCAGCTCTTGTATATTTACCGGCAGAATGGATATTTACCTTTCCAGCTGACGAAGCACAACCGATAGACAACTGCTTGAGTGCTCCACCATATCCGCCCATAGGATGTCCCTTGAAATGGGACAACACAAGCATAGAATCATAATTTAGAAAATTCTTTCCCATGATATCAGACTTCAGATGCTTGTGATATCTGTTAATTGGAATCTCAATATCCGGTCCTTCAAAATCCATGATATCCACATCAAAATACTTGTTCCAACCATGCTTTTCTATAAGCTTTGCATGCTTCTCAGAAGTATTTCTCTCACCTTCGTATGCTGTATTACACTCTACAACCGTTCCTCCAACATAATCAATAATAGGTTTCCAAAATTCCGGATGAAGATAATTCTGATTTCCTTCCTCACCCGAGTGAACCTTTATTGCAATGTTGCCATTCAATTTTTTCCCTAACTTTTCATATAACCTGACAATATTCTCAGGTGTAATTTCGTCCGTATAATAAATCTTTGAAACAGAACCCATAGGCACCTCCATTTCTTTTGCAAATCACTTTGTTTCTATGCTATTAATCATACCACGAAAACATTTATTTTTGTAACTTAATTCACGATTCATGTTAAACATGCCTTTTGGTAAAGTACCTATTTTAATCTGAATTCATTTTATTTGTTGATTTTCTCTTATCTTACATCCCTTTTGGCTTTTTCTCCACTTGGGTTGTAAGTATTTTCTTCTTGATTTCTTGCCCATTGCATCCCTTTTGGCTTTTTCTTCACTTGGGTTGTAAGACCTTTCTTTTTTATCAGAAATCCCTTACATCCCGTTTGGCCTTTTCTTCACTTGGGTTGTCAGACCTTTCTTTTTTATCAGAAATCCCTTACATCCCATTTGGCCTTTTCTTCACTTGGGTTGTCAGACCTTTCTTTTTTATCAGAAATCCATTACATCTCATTTGGCCTTTTCTTCACTTGGGTTGTAAGACCTTTCTTTTTTATCAGAAATCCCTTACATCCCATTTGACCTTTTTTTCACTTGGGTTGTCAGACCTTTCTTTTTATCAGAAATCCCTTACATCCCATTTGACCTTTTCTTCACTTGGGTTGTCAGATCTTTCTTTTCCCCCTTAAATAACTTAAATAACTTAAATAACTTAAACAACTTACATCACATTCAACAAATATCTGCTCCAGTATGCACTAATATCAGTTTCAAAATGGCAGGATTTTGAATATCAAATATATAATTCCAAATATCCATGAACTAAATATACCATAAAGAATTACCGGACCTGCGATTGAAAATATTCTTACTCCAACTCCAAATATCTGACCTTCAACTCCAAACTCGACGGCAGGCGCTGCAACGGAATTTGCAAATCCTGTTATTGGAACAAGAGCTCCTGCTCCACCTAGTTTTCCAATTGCAGGATATATGTTCATAGCTGTAAGAATCGCGCTTTCAAGAATCAAAACAATTGTTGTATAGGCGGCAGCATCCTCTTCTCCAGCCCCTAAGTACTTGAATATTTCCAGCCATATCTGTCCCATCAGGCATATGCTTCCTCCTACTATAAATGCCCAAAACATATTTTTTACCAAACTGGTTGTCGGAGTAACTTTTTTTACATATTCTTCATACTGTTCTTCCTTAATTATCTTATTGAGTTGCGCTTCTTCAATATCTCTGTTTTTTTCCACTTACGATAATCTCCTTTACACATTAACATTTTCTATTTTAATAATCTATTCTATTTATCCATAACAAAAAATTGAATTAATGATCCTGTCATCTTTCCAATTGCCACTGCAAATATGATGTACCCCATTCCATATCTTAGTTTTATTCTCCTTGAAAAAACAGCGGTCGCTTTTAACGCCTCGGCAAGTGCAACAGCAAGGCATCCAACAAATATTCCGGCAAATAATGCAAACAGGATTACTAGCGCAATCGCTATATACGTCCCGAATACTGTTTCTGAAATCAATTCAGTCAGATTCATTTCCTTTATATAGATTACATTAAATATTATTCCGCCCAAAATCACACACTCCTCATACACTCTTGCATATTTTCCTGTATGAGTTTTTGCTGCAAGACGCGACAGCAATTTTGTGGATGTAATAAGCGCAAAAATTCCGGCCGAAATAATCAGACCTCCTGCCATTCCGGTAAGTGCCAAGGCTATATATTTCATTTTCTATATATCCTCCAAAGTTAATAACTATATTTTTATTTGTTCCCAATCAATTCTTTCGTTTAACATTTCCTCCATAATTATCTATCAATGTATCGTTAATGCTTTCTTCCATAATTATCTATCAATGTATCGTTAATGCTTTCTTCATAGTCTCTCATCTCAACCTCGATAGGCGTAGGATCTTTTGACAGTTTTTTTGCTCCAAAATGATTATAAAAAACTGTAATTCCGATAAATATTCCGACTGAATAAAATGTTTTTAAAATATTCTCCCCGAGTTTGACATCCATTACAATGTGCTTTGATATATGGTTAAATAGCCTGCCAATATCCACATCATTATTAAATGACATAATGGAAAATCCCGCTCCAAAGAACATAATCAGGCAAATCACAGCGACCTTAATGTACTCCAAAGTTCTACTATTTTGGTCTTGCTTTTTTATCTCCACAACGCACTCTGTTTCTCCCAGATTTGATACATCAACAGTGGGAAACATTTTTTCTGCAAGTTCAATAACACTGATTGCTGTTACAATATATCTTTGTCCCTGATTTATTTTTTCTTCGACAACTCTGATCGTTTTGAACTTGTCCATAATGTTTCTGTTCTTACACCATACAGACGCAATGTCAGAAACCACCACTTTATCATTCTCAACTTCCGCACTCTTTTCCATTTTTAAATAAAGCGTTTCACTCATTTATATCAATGTTGCCTCCACACTTTTTGTTGATTCATTATTTCTGTAATAACAGCCAATTGCAACGACCGCAGCCAGAAACATAAATGTAATTGTAAAACATACTATTCTTCGCATAACTTCACCTCTTATTCGTAATTGTTAAAGAATACATTTTTATTTTTCCAAATAGAGAGAATTTTATACTTTTTCTCGCATTTTTAATATTATTTTCTTTTCCATTCGGGATATTTTAACCTGCGATACTCCCATCATTTCTGCAATCTGAGTCTGAGTCATCTCTTTAAAATATCGCATTTCTATCAATTGCTTTTCAAAATCCTCAAGTTCAGCCATAAGTTGCTCAACCAGCAGTTTATTTATCACTTTTTCATTCTCATTCTTTTCATCATGTAATTTGTCCAAAAGACTGATTTCTCCACTATCACTTTGGTATATCACCTTGTTTAATGATTCAATTTCACACTTTGCTTCTACTGCAACAACTACATCTTCAACAGGTATTCCCGTTTTTTCGGACAGTTCATAAACTGTGGGGTCTTTTCCTGTTTTTTCTCTGATGTTTTTTGCGCACTCAAATATCAGAACCTGATTTTCTTTTATCCCTCGGCTCACTTTTATAATTCCGTCATCTCGAAAAAACCTTCTAATCTCGCCCATGATAACCGGTACCGCATAGGTTGAAAATTTCACACCAAAGGACTCATCAAAACGATCAATTGCTTTAATCAGTCCTACACTTCCTAACTGAATTAAATCTTCTGTATCGCAGCCTCTTCCCACAAATCGTTTTACAACACTATACACAAGTCCCATATTTTCTGTAATCTTTTTTTCTCTTCTCTGTTTATTCTCCTCAAGGAATTTCTCATTTATCATTTCAACATTGTTTTTATCTTCCGAATGGATGCGTTCCTTCTGTTTCAGTGTTACCACATTCACACCTCACATCCTGCTTTGTTATGCCCATTTTCTTTGTCATTATTACCGTAGTTCCAAATCCAGGCGCAGATTGTACATTAAGGCTGTCCATAAAAACATTCATAAACATAAATCCCATTCCTGCTCTGTCTTCCTCTGTTTTCGTTGTAAACATTGGCTCCATTGCTTTTTCAACATTCTCAATTCCTTTTCCGTTATCCTTAACAGTTACCACAAGCAAATCATTTTTCAACTCACACTTTAGGCAAACTGTCCCCTTGAACTTTTCATATCCATGTATGATTGCATTTGTAACAGCTTCCGAAACAGCTGTCTTAATATCGTTAATCTCATCCATTGTAGGATCAAATGGAAGGATAAATCCTGACACTGCCATTCTGGCCAAAGCAACATTCTCAGAAACACTGTCAAATTCCATACGCATATTATTGTTAAGCGGCCTTTTATGTACAGACATCTCCTTTTCCTCTCCCTCACTATATTCATTCAATTTCATTTTCACTATCTCTCCTCTGCATTCACTATTCTATTCAATTTCATTTTCACTATTTCTCCCTTAACTCTTCACTTTTTCATTCAATTTCATTCTCACTATTTCTCCCCTCCCCCTTCTCTATATTCATTCAATTTCATTTTCACTATCTCCCCTCCCCTTCTCTATATTCATTCAATTTCATTCTCACTATTTCTCCCCTCCCCCTTCTCTATATTCATTCAATTTTATTCTCACTATTTCTCCCCTAACAATTTCTTGACGCCTGAAATTTCAAACATTCTCTCAATATTTCTTTTCATTTTTCTAAGAGAGAGTTTTCCGCCCAGTTTCGTAATTATTTTATATCTGCCTATCACAATACCGATTCCTGAACTGTCCATAAATTCGGTTTCCTCGAAATCAATAATCATATTTTTAATATTATTTTTCGCCATCAATACCTCTGAATATTCAATAATTTCAGAAGCCACATAATGATCAATTTCCTTTGGTGCATAAATAGTTAAAGTATCACCTTTTACTTCATATAAAAAATCCATAATCCTTCCTTTCATATTCAATTTTCTTCTGCGAGAGCCACAAGATAACTTACTTAGTAAGTTATCGACTGCGGTAGCGATTATTTATAATCGCAATAGCACAGATTTTCACTTAGCTCGTCGTGGATAATAAAAAGAGGAAACCTTTCGGTTTCCTCTTTCGTAAATTTAAATGAAGATTTTATTCATCTTCATCTTTATCCTTAACCTGTTTTCTTGCATCTTCATAATACTTTGAACCTGGGAAGTTGTTTACAATCTTCTGGAACATTTCCTGAGCCTTTTTGGTCTTTCCATTCTGGCTGTAAACCCAACCGAGACGATAGTATGCTTCATCATTGGAGCCGTCTGCCTCGATAGCTTTCTGGTACCACTCGATACACTCCTCAATATCGCCTTTGTTCTGAGCCGCTTTAGCATTGTTGAAATATGTTTTTGCAAGTTCATCCTTAAGTTCTGTATTCATTTTTTCTAAAAGTGAATCAAATGCTTTTGAGTTCATCTTTACGGAATTATCAATCTTTCCAAGATACTCTATACTCTTTGTGTACTCTTCATCAATATAAGCTTCCACTGCCTTTAAAAGATTTGAATAATTGTCAGCTGTTGAACCGGACTGTCCTTTGTATTTTTCCAAATCCTGCTCTGCATTATTCTTCTCCTGCTCCATATCATCTACCTGTCTTTGGAGTTCTGATATGGTCGAATTCTTAATTGCAATCTTCTGCTCATAATCTGTCTTTACATCTGCTGCAAGTTCCGAAGAACGTGAGATTCTTGCCGGTGTAACCACAAAGTAAACAAGACACGCTCCAAGAACAAGTCCCAAAGCAATATGAAGTATAGTCTGTGCACTTGAAAATGCTTCCCTAAAACTGTTCTTTGGAATAATAACATCATTTCCATTTAAGTATTCTCTGTCAAGAATCAATCCTCTGTTAGCACGTCTTCTTCTGTTTCTCTCTTCCGGATTGTTCTTTCGCTCATCATCAATGCACTTGTTTATTTCTCTAAGGTAATTTGTACTGAGAGCATTGCACTTATCAATCTTTAAAGCTTTCATGATAGACTTTTTAGCTCTCTCGTATTCGCCCTGCTTGAGATATAAAAGTGCCAGCAACTGATGACCTTTTACGAGGTTAGGATTCTGTGTAAGAATCTTCTTCAGCTGGATTACCGCCATGTCTTCAGTTCCATTCTGGGCATATGCAAGAGCAACGTTAAACTTTCTGATTGTGTGATTAAGTTCATCCATCTTATTCTTGTCGGCCTGAATCGCCTCAAGGTACTTTTCAGCACCATTATTATCTCCCTGAATATGAAGGCTGACAACCCACTCTCTAAAAGCCTGAACAGTCTCTCCCATCTCAAAGTAAACTAATCCCAAAAGATTTCTTGCATCAATCTGCCTTTTGTTCAGTTTGATACATCTGTTGAGTGCATCTACTGCCCCGGACAAATCTCTGTTCTGAGCTTTTATCAAGCCTGCATTATAGTAGGCATTTGATAACTTCACTATTCTTTTGTATATACTCACATCCATACCACAATGACTGCAATAATCACTGTTGGTCAGGATATTACCACAATTAAAACAAATCATAATATACCATCCCTGCTAAATATTCAAGAACTACTCAAGAATTCTCTGTAGTTATTTAGTCCCTCTGATTTCATTGAGCATCTCTACTAAAATGTCTGTAATATCTGAAACATGACTATTATATATAGCATCCTCAGCATCTTCTATCTCAAGACTTGGATGAAATTTTTTTACTTCTTCTTCGAAATTTAACATATTATTCTCCAATCTTATCTGCAATCGCATTAAGGAACACTCCCGGCTCCTTAATGCGAAAACATAATTAATTAAGATAATTAACTTCTCTCTGTTATACATCATAACGATTGAAAATATAAAAAGCAACCACAAACTATCTTTTGACAAAAAGATTTATTATTTCTTAAGATTAGCTAACTGCGCTTTAACCTGTTCCATCATCTGAGTATATTTTGCCTGTTTTTCTTTTTCTTCGTTGATTTTCTTTTCAGGAGCTTTGCTTACAAACTTCTCATTGCTTAACATTCCGTTAACTCTTGCAAGCTCTTTCTCTAATCTTGCAACTTCTTTTTCAAGACGTTCGATTTCTTTTTCAATATCAACAAGTTCCGCAAACGGCATATAGATAACAGCCTTTGGAATAACTACTGAAACTGCATCGTCATCAATTCCTGATTTATCATTCTGAATAACTACTTCTGATGCACTTCCAAGTGTTGCAAAGAATACCTTACCGTTTTCAAAAATACTTCTTGTATCTTCATCTTCTGAAACAACGAATACCTTAGCTTTCTTGCTAGGCTTAACGTTCATTTCAGCTCTTGTATTTCTGATAAGTCTAACTGCTTCCTTTATTGTCTCAACTGCTTTTTCCTCTGCAGCAAATGCAAATTCGCCAGTGAACTCAGGCCAGTTAGAAATCATAATTGAATCTTCATTTTCCTGTAATGTACAGAAAATCTCTTCTGTTACAAATGGCATGTATGGGTGAAGCATCTTAAGGGCATCAATAAGAACTTTCTTTAATGTCCAAAGTGCTGCGCTCATTGTCTCATCTTCATCATTGTAAAGACGAGGCTTAACCATCTCAATATACCAGTCACAGAACTCTTCCCAGATAAATTCATAAATCTTATCTGCTGCAATACCAAGCTCATACTTGTCAAGGTTATCTGTTACATCTTTTGCAAGAGTATTTACCTTTGATAAGATCCACTTGTCAGCATCTGTGAGGTTAGAAGGTTTCTTATTCAAATCAATACCTTCTTCAGGCATGTTCATCATAATGAAACGTGATGCATTCCAAACCTTATTTGCAAAGTTTCTGCTTGCCTCTACTCTCTCCCAGTAGAAACGCATATCGTTACCAGGTGCATTACCTGTAATAAGTGTAAATCTTAATGCATCAGCTCCGTACTTGTCAATTACTTCCAATGGATCAATACCATTTCCAAGAGACTTACTCATCTTACGTCCCTGTGAATCTCTCACAAGACCGTGAATAAGTACTGTATCAAACGGAACTTTGCCTGTATGCTCTAATCCTGAGAACATCATTCTCATTACCCAGAAAGGAATGATATCGTATCCTGTAACAAGTGTGCTTGTAGGATAGAAGTAATTCATCTCCTCTGTGTCATGTGGCCAGCCAAGTGTTGAGAATGGCCAGAGTGCAGATGAGAACCATGTATCAAGTGTGTCAGGATCCTGTCTCATCTCTTTTCCACACTTTGGACATACAGCCTTGTTGTCTTTTGTTACAACCATCTCTCCGCAGTCATCACAGTAGAATGCAGGAATCTGATGTCCCCACCATAACTGTCTTGAAATACACCAGTCACGGATGTTCTCTAACCAATGGAAATATGTCTTATCAAAATATCCCGGAACGAACTTTGTATCACCGTTCTTAACTGCATCAATAGCTGGTTTTGCAAGTTCTTCCATCTTAACGAACCACTGTTTTGAAACTCTTGGCTCGATTGTTGTATGACATCTGTAGCATGTTCCAACGTTGTGGTCATGATCTTCAATCTTAACAAGGGCACCCTCTGCTTCTAAATCTTCAACGATTGCCTTTCTGGCTTCGTAGCGATCCATACCTGCATACTTTGGATAATCCTCTGTAATCTTTGCATCATCAGTCATTACATTGATGATTGGAAGGTTATGTCTCAAACCAACCTCAAAATCGTTAGGGTCATGTGCAGGTGTAATCTTAACAACACCGGTACCGAAATCTATTCCTACATAATCATCTGCGACAACAGGAATCTCTCTTCCAACGATTGGAAGGATAACTGTCTTTCCGATGATGTCTTTGTATCTGTCATCGTTAGGGTTAACAGCGATAGCTGTATCACCAAGTAAAGTCTCAGGTCTTGTTGTAGCAAGTTCTACATAACCGCTTCCATCAGCAAGTTTATATCTTAAATGCCAGAACTTACCTGCCTGATCCTCGTACTCAACCTCTGCATCAGAAATTGATGTAAGACAGTGAGGGCACCAGTTGATAATTCTCTCACCCTTATAAATCTGTCCTTTATTGTAAAGATTTACGAAAACTTCCTTAACGGCTTCATTACAGCCTTCATCCATTGTAAATCTCTCTCTGTCCCAGTCACATGAAGAACCAATCTTCTTAAGCTGTGAAACAATACGTCCACCGTACTGTTTTTTCCAGTCCCATGCTCTCTCTAAGAATCCGTCACGTCCGATATCCTCTTTTGAGATACCTTCTTCTCTCATCTTCTCTACAATCTTAGCCTCAGTTGCGATAGATGCGTGATCAGTTCCAGGAAGCCATAATGCTTCGTATCCCTGCATTCTCTTAAATCTGATTAAGATATCCTGCATTGTGTTATCAAGGGCATGTCCCATGTGGAGCTGTCCTGTGATATTTGGAGGTGGCATCACAATTGTAAATGGTTTCTTACTTCTGTTAACTTCTGCGTGAAAAAACTTCTTCTCCTGCCACTTGCTGTACAATCTGTCTTCAATGTCGGCAGGATTATAATTTTTTTCCAATTCCTTCATCTTACTCTCCTCTTTTCCTATATAAGTAATCGATACCAACGTTTCATAATGTATACTTTTTGGAACGTTTAGATAAAAAAACAGACCGGGTAACCGGTCTGTTTTTTTATCGGTACCATTATAAAGGGCGATTTTCTCGCGGTACCACCTTTATATTTACTCATCTTATCCTATAACGGGGACGAATCGTCACTGACTACTGACTTCATCAGTGCTGCTCCAAAGCTACCTTCACAGATACTACTCCTAATGGTCTTTCAGCCGGTGAACCATCTCTCTTTTAGGCAGGTTGTCTGTTACTCCTCTTTTTCGTTGCATTTAATATATATGCACTTTCTTTGTTTAAAAAGTACTATCCAATATGATATAGATATTTTTGCTGTTTGTCAAGCAATATGGTAGCAACAGAACATCAATACATCTTGAGTTATTTAAGCTTTACTGCCTTTACTTTTGACCATTTACTATATTTTTTACCGTTTTCGGTCTTAACAAAGCTTCTAATTCTGAAATAACATTTCTTATTCTTAGTAGCAAATTTAACTTTCAAACCATTCTTTGATGCACTAAGGTTCTTTGTTTTCACTTTTGCTGTCATCTTTTTATCAGTTGCGTACTGAACCTGATATCCGTCAGCGTTGGAATTTCTATCCCACTTAGCAGTTACAGTTTTACCTTTTGCCTTCAAAGACTTAAATGCTACCTTTGGTGGCACTGTGCTCTTTTCAGTATTTTCCTTTGATGTGTTATCGCTTGAATTCTGGCTTGGGCTAAAATCAATAGTTGCCTCAACTTCAGAATCATTCGCATCTGTCACCTTACTGTCACAAGGATTTTCAGACAGTTCCTGAACCCAGAAATGAATTCCGTTATAAACAAAATGAGCAATCCCGATATAATTAAAGTTACTGCCTAACATATTTCTTCTATGACTCTGATGATCAAACTTATAATCTTCCTCTTTCCAAAACTCAAAAGCCTCTGCTTCTGTTGCCTTGCCATACGCTATATTTTCACCTCTGGCACCGCTATCGAATGTAAATGCTGTGAAACAACTCTCACCGTTTGGTCTGGTATGGCTGTAAGAATATGCAATTTCCACTACTCTCTTCATTGCTATTCTCTCCAATTCATAATCATAACCATACGCATTTAGATTGCTCAACACACTCTTTGTTGTATCATCTTCATTCCAATACCAGGCACTGCCACTTGTTCTGAAAGCATTTACTCTGGTTAACATTTTTCTCGCTTCAGTCTGTCCATAAGTTCCTTTTAAAGTAACCGGTGCCTTAGTGTCTCCATATACCGCTTTGTCAGTAGCCGTTACACCCATTCCCAATGACGATACTGTCATTGCTGCAATCATAATTGATGATATTAGTTTTTTCAATCTCATAAGCATCCTCCTATTAATATTTATAGTATCAAACGCTTTATTTGTTTGATTCCGCACAATCTGTTCAACTTTTGTTATACCAAAAATCTTACAAATTATCTCTATTATTTTTAATAAAATGCAAAAAGCTTATCAGATATATCTGAGAATTCGAGCTGGCATTGCTGAAAGGCTGAATAGTTACACTAAATTCTATTTTTCTCCATAAACAACTTTACTGTATCCCGGTTTTAAAACGCTAAGAATATTATCAAACAATATATTATGCATTTCTGCATTTGGCATCTGACTGTTCTTATATAACTTATCAGCCAAATCATAAAATGAAAATTCAGCACACTCTCCATAATAGAAACTTCCATCTGCCAACTTAATGTAAGGTCTTACGTACATATTGCTCATATACATACGGGAATTTTCAAATGGATCATCATATTTCATTGTCATAACATATTTATCATTTGTTTCATAATTAAAACTGTCAGTATATGAATCAGTAAACATTGCTGCAGTATTTCCCTTTTCCGTAGCCTTATAACTAAAGACATCCTTACATGAAGAACCTACATAAACATCCTCTTCATCACAATAGTCCTTGAGTCCGTAAACAAGACCTCTCTCTACAACCTCTTTTTCATTAATCATCTTTGGATATACATAGATTGTTCTAATTCCATTGTTGAATGGGTTAATCTGGAAGCCTTCTACATAAACACCATCTGTCATATTTATCTCATCCGAGATTGCTACAAATTCATTTCCATTTTCCATTGCATAATCATGTGCTGCACCTTCAGACTTTCCGTATATCTTTACATCTGAATTAATGCATCCCTGCCCCATAACCTGAACAGAGTCCGGAATTATTATTTCCTTAATATAACTATTATACTGGAATACTCCATATCCAATTTCCTCAACACCCGGAAGAATTTTTACAACACTTTCTTTTGATGCAGGATTGTAAAGAACAAGTTTTTTCATATCTTTTGTATATATACTGTTTTCGTATACAACAAAATTATCATTGGCAGCATCTACTGTAATATGTTTAAGTGCCTCACAATGATAAAATGAATTTGGTTGAATCGACTCAACATTTTGGGGAATGTTAATACTTTCCAACGAACTACATGTAGCAAACGATGCTGTTCCTATCACCTTCAAAGAATCAGGCAAAACAACATTTTTCAAAGCATAACACTCACTAAATGTCGCAGTACCTATTTCCTCAAGAGTTTCCGGTAAATTTACTTTTTCAAGTGCCATCATATTCAGCAAATAATAATCCGGAATTTTCTTTACGTTAGTAAATGTAACCTCTTTAAGACTTGAACACATTGCTGAAATTGGAGCTGAAACACCCTCCACTGCACCCTTTATTGTAATACTTTTCAATGCAGCGCAATCAACAAAAGTATATACACTTATATTCTTCATACTCTCCGGAAGAATTGCTTTTTCCAATTTCTCACATGATTGAAATGCATATGTACCGATATGTACATACCCTTCAGGAATACTTATTTCTTTAATAGCAGTAGCCAGAAAAGCATAATCCCCAATCACCTGTGAATCACCGTTATCATTACGTGGGATTTTGCTCTCATAAAAAGTAATATCATCTAATTTTGCATCATTTAAAAAAGCTCTGGCACCGATTGTAATATTATCCGGCATCTCAATCGATTCCAGATTTGAACATTCATCAAAACATTGATCATATATAACCTTACATGTGTCAGGTATTCTAATATTCTCAAGCCCTGAGCAATAACCGAAAGCATATCTTCCAATGGATGTTATCCCTTCATTCAAAGTTATATTTTTCAGGCTCGGGCAGTTGTAAAATGCCTGTTCTCCAATTTTTTTAAGATTGTCAGACCATTCAACTGTTTTAAGATTTGAATTGTTTGACAGTGAGTAATCTTTTATTTCCTCAACACTTTCCGGAAGAACAACTGTCTCTAAGTTCATTCCTCCGATTCTGCCAACACTTTTTACAGTATCCGGGAGCACTATCTTTATAAGATCATCATTATAAATTGACTCAACACCTACGACTGTATGTCCATCAATAACTGAAGGTATGTAAAGTTCTTCTCCAATCGTTGCATCTCCTCTTATTCCTCCAATTACTGCGTTGCCGTCATCCTGAACTGTATAATAGTATGTTCCATCACTACGGCCTTCTGACTCCGCAAATGTTTTATTGACAGGTGTTCCCATAGCAATCATTGTTGTCGCAATTAATAAAGCCATTGTTTTCTTACATAATTTTCCCTTAATAATTTTCCTCATTTTTTATCTCCTCGTTTTTTCACTTTAAAATTCACGTACCAATACTCAATTTGCATTCTGTATTAATACTCAATTTTTTCAACATAAGGCTTAACAATATTTTTAAGTTAAGAGTTTATCTCAACAAAATACTCATCTCGGCATTTTTTCACATAGTTTTCTCTGTCAATCTTATCCCAGTTGACGTTTACGTGTGCCTTTACAGATACAATCTCGGTTCTCAATCTGTTGATTGTTATATCCTGAATCTTGTACTGTGCCTGATCAAGACTGAGCCTCTGCTCATTTCCATCCATCAGATCTGCCTTTATCATATTCTCCAATGTTCTGATATTGGATGACAGTTTATAGGCACTTCTAAAACATGCTGCCGCAGTTGCATACTCAAACATTCTTGTGTAAGCAACACCAAGATTGTTGTAAACATCCCCATAAAACTCATCACCAAGTTCGTTACTTCTGCCTTTGTTGAGTATATTTCTGTAAAATACTATTGCAAGATTGTACTTATGATTATTCATCAAAAGATCCGCCTTCGCCTTCACTCGCTCTGCTGATGATTTTGAGTTGAGCATTACAAGATGACGCTCTAACTCTTCCACTTCCTTTGATGAATAATATCCACTGTTCTTTACCACAAAGGAAATCTTCTCACCGAGATTACCTCCTCTGTCAGCAAGATGCTTAAGTCCGTCGGCAATGGATTTTTGTTCCAAAGTTTCCGCCAAATAATCAATCAGTGCATCCGAAAAGAACTTTTCTTCCACCAGGTACAGATAGTTATACAGATAATAACTGAGTTCTTCTACAGAATAAATATTCTTATTTATTTCTTTAATAAAATATGGTTTTTGTGCCTGCATCGTGCACAACATCAATCCACTCATATTCTCCTCCTACACTTCACCTTCATATCTTGCAACTGCCCCTGAAGACTCAAAGAAATCGCCAAAACCAATGTCTTTTATCTCCACAACAAACTTAGACTCCTCAACATAAGCAAGACTTACTTCCACACGGACAGTCTTGTTATCACGTTTTGGAAAATCCGCAAGGCTGATTGAGAATCTCTTGATATCCCTTGTTGCCGGATAAAATATCTCAAAATTTGCTCTGTCCACATTGTCAAGAATGCACTGTGTCTTGGCTCCTGCCTGATACCAGTGTACACCTGCTTTTGATAACTTCACCTTTGTCTCACTGCCTCTGTGAATCACTTCCATGAGAACATTTACTTTAGTTCTTCCCTTGCAGGAAATAACATAATTGTCTAATGTTGTGTAAAAGAATAATTCTCTGGCTGCATATATAGCTCCCTTTACAATCAGGTTGTTGCCGGCAAATATTCTTCTGTTACTGTATATGGCATCAATGGTCTTTGCATACCAGCCTTCTTTCATAAAGCCCGGTCCGTTAAGATATATTGCCGACACTACATTTTCGTCTATTTCCTTTAAGAGTATATCACGCAATATTGAATCTGTCTTTTTACAGCCTTCTTCTGTATCCAGATTCTCATATTTCAACTGATCAGATACATCTATCTTCTTTACATCAACGGTTCTTGGCTCTCGTCCCTTTGTGACAAACATCTTTCTGATAACGGCAGAGCTCTCATTGAAATCAACCATAATAACAGAGTTAATCCAGATGTCTTTATTCTGGTTGAGAATGTAGTATGCAAAACTCTCTGCGTGGTTCACTATTCTGACTGTTCCGTTCTCATATCCAAGGGCTGTTGTAGCTGCGTAAATAATCTGCATTACGGTCTCATCAGGATCATCAACGGAAATAATAATGTTTCGAATGAGAACACCGTTAACCTTGTTGATAACGAGTTTGATAACTCCCTCTAAATACTTTGCAATTACTTCTTCCCACTTATAGAACTCTCCGGCAATCTTTATTCCCGGTGTCTTTCTAATCTTATCAGGCAATTTGTCAATAAATACGCAGTTTTCAACTTTGGCTCTGTTTACAGCCTCCGTGCCTATTGCCCACTCCCTGATATCTGTATTGTAAAATATTGCCGTAGGCATAAGGTATTCCTCTCCCATGTCAGAAAATTTGAGTGCCTTTGGCTCATTTGTATCACCCAATACTGAGACCTGTGTGTAATCATTTGAAAAATCAATTCCAAGTACAATTCCTTTGTTCACAATTTGCCTCCTAAAGTATCTTAAATAATTGTTCAGATGCGGCTTTGTTGAATTCATAATTCTTCATCATTTCAACAAGAGCATCTTCCCTTCCCAGTTCATCGCAAATCAACATTCCGTTTATCTGTCCGAACTTGTTGTCAGTGTTGTAATCTTCTTTGTTGTTGAGATAAATACTCTTCTCACTGGTATGAGTAATCTCATCATTATTTCTGTCGATAATAGTGTAGACAACCTTATCACCATAGAACATTGTAAGCTGTTTTAAAAAGATTCCCGGGAATACAGAACGCATCTCCTCAGTTATAGTCTTTCCAACATTTCCTTCTTTATCATGAATCGAATACATGATAAATACTTTGTTCTTTGGATTGGTTCTGTAATCGATAATCGTCTTATCCATAATGCTGTACGGCATCTTGAACCACTTGTTGAACTTCTTATAGAATTCAAATACTATATTAAGTTCAGTCAGGTCATAGATAAGATCCTTACACAGTTCAACTCTGTCCTCTTCAATTTCATCCTTTGTAGTAATATAGCCAAGGTATGCCATCTTGCAAATTTCGGATACCTTCATTTCTCTCTTTATATCGCTTTCGAGCAATTCAAATAACTTGTCATCTACCTTATCACCCTTAACAAAATAGTTGTAGCATGTGTATGTGTAGAACGCCTTTCTGATATTTCTTCCACCCTCATTTGCACAATAAGACAGGAAAATATCCAGCATTCTGTCTTCTGATCTTCCTTCGAAAATCATCTGAACAATCAGCCTTTCTTCAAAGTTAATGTCGTTTATTCCCTTTTTCTGACAGGCTAGCAGCATATCATACATCTCATCCGTCGGTCCCACATAATATTTCTGAAGATATGTGAGAGTTACAACATTTGAGATTCCTTTCAGGAACAGATATCTGCACAACGATAGAATCTTAGAATCCTCTGAAGCTTCATTTTCTCTAATGGTATCATTTACATACTTAAGAACCAGCTCATCATCAATTCTCTGAGGTCCGTATTTATTAATCAATAAGCCCCCTTCAAAGAACTTAAATCTCTTGAGAAGAAGTTCTATCAGCTTATATCTCTTTTCAAAACTCAGTTCATCAATCTTGATTGTCAGGAGAGTGTCTGTCAATTCTCCGCCGTCAAGATTTTCATCACAATAATCAACGATAAATTCAGATATATCATGTTTGAAATATTTGTTGATGAGTTCATTATTCCAAACCTTCAGCAAAAGACTTCCTTTGTTCTTGTATCTTGAAGGTTTCTCCATACATTTATTGACATTTTCTATTTCAATATATTCATTTTCTGTCTTCTCGCTGATTGTTTTCAACTGTCTGATAGAAAGAAGTTGTTTTAGTTTATATTTGATATTGGCTATTCTTCTGCCCTTCTTATCAACAAAGAGAATCACCGGCTTGTCCGTATAAATAGTGACAACCGCTCTGTTATTCTTCACAGCAACCTGCTCATAAGTTTCTGTCTCTTTATGACATATGAGAACATCAGTGATATTATCATTTGCCACTGTAATTTCGTATGAATTTACAAGCATTGGAATATATCTCTTCATCTCTTTTTCAACTTCAAAATCAGAGTCAATAACATCCTTGTAGATAATTACCAAATCCTCATTGATATTACCGTCAAGAAGGTTATTTATCACGTATTTCTCCATTGAATCCCTGAATCTGTCATACTCTGCAGGCAGTTCTTTTTTGTTTGTAATTATGTCTGCAAACAAATATGCCTGATATTCTCCAAGGGATGAAGAATCATATCCAAAATACATGTACACGGAAGGTTTGAAGATTTCGTAACCCCTGTAACTGATAGTGTATACATAGTATTCCATAAGTTCGGCAAGTTTGACATCAGCCTCAACGCCTCTCTCATACCACTCAAAATCTTCCGGATTTTTTCTTCCTGCATTTATCATCATTCGACAGATTCCTGTAAGAACATCATTTGAAGGATTATACTTGTAGATGTTCATAAGAATCTTTGTAAGAAGCGGATTAGCTTTCTTCTCTCTCTCAATTAAGAGAAGGAACTGTCTTGCAAGTTTGTCTGATACAATACCTTTCTTTGCTCCAAAATTGAGAACCTGAAGTTCAAACGGATTGATAATTCTAAGTAATGCAGGCTGTTCGTTAAGAACCGAAATCGCCTCGAAATACATAACCGGGCTGGTACATCCTTTGTTGAACTGTTCTTTTATCAGTGTATATTTAAGACTTGGATTCTGAGTGTATCTGTCATCAAGATACAATATCATCCACAACAGTCCCCATTTGTCATATCCGTTTTCAAAGTAAGACTTAATCTCTTTTTTTACATCCTCTGTAAATGATGAGTTCTTTTTATATATTGTTTTGAGATAGAGATAATAACAGTAATATTCTATCTTCTCTGTATCCTCTGCATTGAGAATTCCACTAAGTTTTGTGAGATTGATAATAATAGAATCTTTCTCTCCTGAAAGAATCGACATCTGAGTCTTTAACAGACATGCAATCATATCTCTGTCATTCTTGTGAAGCATGTCATCCGCAAGAGTATTCATGGAATCAATCCACTCTCTTCCCTTCACCTTGCCGCATCTGAAATCAATGTATGAATTCATAAGTTTGAGAATATCTCTCTTTGATGCAACGTAGTCTGCAACATCTGCCGGAGTATTATTGATAACAATCTCGTACTTAAGTGTCTGAGATGTAGTTTTGAGAGTGATAACAGCTCTGTTTTCACCCTGATGTAACAATCTGTGACTGATAAGGTAAGGATACTCATAAGTATTTCCAACGAAATCATCATTAGTTATTTTTTCTTTTGCGTTATGAATAAAATTCCCCTGAACTTCCACGTCTATTTCAACATAACCGACACAACTTCTTGTAATCTGAAATACATCTCCGTAAGCTTCAGTTATATTCTCATAGACCTTCTTAGTCTTTGCAAGAGAGAGAACCACCGGTTCTTTCAATCCTGTCTTCACTAAGAATTCTTCCATAGCAATCTCTCTGTTATGATTCTTTATCAGCTGGTTGTATAATACACATTTATACTTGTCATCTTTAAGAATCGCGTGTTTGAATCCTTTTGAAAGAAACAGCTTCAAAGCTTCCTCGTAATCATGACCTAATAGTTTCATGAAATCATCGAGATCCTTAACTTCTCCAATGGAGCTTTCTGTGACAACCGGCTCAACATATACCTTGCATGGAATTCTCTTTTCTCCTGCATTGGTTGTGCACACAATCTCAGCCTCAAACTTTGTTTCAGGCTCTAAATATTTGGCATCAACACTGATTCTGATTTTGTTATTCTTTCCAAAGAACTGATTGTTCTGAATTTCGATTCTTGAATCTGTCGTGTACACAACACCTTTACAATCTCTGTCATTTGTTGTATCAAGACTGATTTCAAATGTCTTTTTTTCACCTGCTGTAACGGAGATATCAAGTTCTTTGTCTGACATCTCTGCAGTTGGTATAAAGTATTCAACATTTCCATTCGCTAATTTTTCTATTAAAGCTTTCAATTGTTTACCTCATATATATATTAATATTTTTTTGGATTAATAATTCACTTCTGTATTATTTGAAAATATCACTGTCTGCTATTACATTGATTTTGAATAAAATTGCATATGCATATTTTGATTTTGTAAATATTTTCTTGTAAATATCTATATGACTATGATTCCTGATTTTCACGAATAAACTTCATATAATCAACTATTGCTTCTTCATGCCCTATTCTGTCGGGATGATAGAACTTTACATCTTCCATTCCGTCAGGCATATACTGCTGTTTGACATAATGATTTGGATAATCGTGGGCATATTTGTAACCCTGCCCATGTCCTAATTTTGCTGCTCCACCATAATGTGCATCCTGAAGATGGGCTGGAACATTTACTGAAGTGTTGTTCTTTACACTGTCCATTGCCTCCCCGATTGCACATACTGCCGAGTTGGATTTTGGTGCAGTGGCAACATATATTACCGCCTCCGATAAAATAATCTGGGACTCAGGCATACCAATCATATGAACTGCATTGGCCGCCGACACTGCAACATTAAGTGCGTTTGGATCTGCAAGTCCAACATCCTCCGCGGCACAAATCATAATTCTTCTTGCTATAAAATCAACACTCTCCCCTGCGTACAGCATCTTTGCAAGATAATAAACTGCCGCATCGGGGTCTGACCCTCTCATGCTCTTTATAAATGCTGAGATAGTATCATAGTGATTGTCACCTGTCTTATCATATCCAACGGCTCTTCTCTGAATACACTCCTGAGCCACATCGATTGTGATGTGAATGAAGCCATCCTCGCTCTTGTCCGTTGTAAGAACTCCAAGTTCAATGGCATTGAGGGCTTTTCTTGCATCACCGTTTGAGATGTCCGCAAGAAACTCTGCCGCGTCATCATCTATCTTTGCATTGTAAACTCCCATACCTTTTTCTTTGTCATAGACAGCTCTCTCAATAAGAGTCTTTATGCTCTCCTTTGAAAGAGGTTTCAGTTCAAAGATAATAGAGCGGGAAATAAGAGCTCCGTTAACTTCAAAATATGGATTCTCAGTTGTAGCCCCAATAAGAACAATGGTTCCATCTTCAACATGGGGCAACAGAAAATCCTGCTGACTCTTGTTGAACCTGTGAATCTCGTCTATGAAAAGAATAGTCTTCTTTCCATACATGCCAAGTGTCTGCTTTGCGGTTTCCACAACCTCTTCCATATCTTTCTTTCCCGATACAGTGGCATTTAACTGCTTAAACTCTGCACTTGTGGTATTTGCTATAACTTTGGCGATAGTTGTCTTTCCGGTTCCCGGAGGTCCGTAGAAAATAACCGAACCTAACTTATCAGCTTTGATAGCTCTGTATAATAATTTTCCTTCACCAAGAATGTGCTCCTGCCCCACCACTTCATCAATCGTGGTTGGTCTGAGTCTGCTGGCAAGAGGCGACTCTTTCTCCATGGTGTTTGTTCTCATATAATCAAATAAATCCATTGGTCATCTCCCGGAATAATAATATGCGTACCTGATAATTATCAAAAAATAGTCGCATCCTTTTCTATCATATCACAATGCTAAAATAATTTGTATAGTGAAATTTAGTTCCTAAAATGTATTTCCTACGTTTTTTTCATCGTTGTAAAACAAATCAGAGCATCTTAAGATTAATAAAACCTTAACATTGTGAAAACACTCTTTTTATGGTAGAATCTAGAAATGCGAGTGCATTTTTTTACTATACTAATGCAATCACAATTTTAGACAGGAGGATTATACTATGCCATTTAAGTCAGAAATGCTTGAGGATGAAATATCTCCACAGATTAATAAGTACGCTGATGTCTGCATCAGCAATTCCTGCATCGATCCTGACCTTTACGGAAAATATGATGTAAAGAGAGGACTTAGAGATTCCAACGGAAAAGGAGTTCTCACAGGACTTACTGAGATTGGTGACGTTCATTCTTATGATAATATTGACGGCAAATCCGTTCCTTGCGAGGGTAAGCTTTTTTACCGCGGATTTGATATAGAAGAAATCGTTGAAGATTTTTCTTCAAACGGAAGATTTGGTTTCGAGGAAGTTACATATCTCTTGATTTTCGGAGAACTTCCAACAAAACAAAAATTAGATAAATTCAATGCACAGTTAGCTGAGTACAGAGAACTTCCAATCAGTTTTGTCAGAGATGTAATTATGAAAGCCCCATCTCCTGACATTATGAATGTTCTTGCAAGAAGTGTTCTTACACTCTACTCATATGATGCACTTGGTGATGACACTTCAATTCCAAACGTACTTCGCCAGTGCCTTACATTGATTGCGAGAGTTCCACTCATTTCAGTGTACGGACATCTTACTTACCAACACTACTATGGTAGAGAGAGTCTTCATATCAACAATCCGGATCCGGAATTATCTACAGCTGAAAACATATTGAGACTTTTAAGACCGGACAGCCAGTATACAGATTTCGAAGCTAAAGTTCTTGATCTTTGTCTGGTCCTTCACGCAGAGCACGGCGGTGGTAACAATTCTACATTTACCACTCACGTTGTATCTTCTACAGGAACTGATACTTACTCTGCCATTGCCGCTTCACTTTGTTCTCTCAAAGGTCCAAAGCACGGCGGAGCCAACATCAAGGTTAAAAAGATGTTTGACCATATGAAAGAAACTATCAGCCACTGGGATGATGAAGAAGAGGTTATGGATTACCTTATGGCACTCCTTGATAAAAAGCTCTACGACAAGAAGGGACTTATCTATGGTATCGGTCATGCAGTTTACTCTATTTCAGATCCACGTGCTAAGATTTTGAAAAAGTATGCGAAAGAATTATCTATTCAGAAAAACTGTGAAAAGGAATTTGCTCTCTATGAGACAGTTGAACGACTTGCTCCTGAAGCAATTTACAGAGTTCACAAAGTAAATAAAAATGTCAGTGCAAATGTTGATTTCTACAGCGGATTTGTTTACACAAGTCTCGGACTTCCTGACGAACTCTTCACTCCTATGTTTGCCTCTGCAAGAATGGCAGGTTGGAGCGCCCACAGAATTGAAGAGTTAATCAACGACGGAAAGATTATCCGTCCGGCTTACAAGAATGTGGCAAAGCGAGCTCCATTCAAGCCGATTGATGAAAGATAATAGAATCAGCAAAATAAATAATAAAAGATATATTTTGAAATGACGTTTTATAAAGGAGTTATAATGATTAATTATTTAATAATATTTTTTATTTCAATGGTTCCATTAATTGAGTTAAGAGCTGCAGTTCCAATCGGATTAGGCATGAACCTGAATCCTGTTTTAGTGTACGCTGTATGTATTCTTGGAAACATGATTCCGGTTCCATTCATCTATTTCTTTGCAAGAAAAGTGTTAGAATGGGGCAAAGATAAGCCAATTATCGGTGGATTCTTCACTTTCTGTCTTGAGAAAGGTGAAAAAGGCGGACAGAAATTACAGGAGAAAGCAGGTCGCGGACTTTTCGTTGCACTCTTCCTCTTTGTAGGTATTCCACTTCCGGGAACCGGTGCATGGACAGGAACATTAGCAGCAAGCATTCTTGATATGGATTTCAAGTCGAGTATTGCAGCTTGTATGTGTGGCGTAGTTCTTGCAGGAATTATCATGGGGGCAGGCGCAATGGGACTTTTCTCATTGATTGGTCTTGCATAATTTTACATTAAGAGGTTTTAGTTATGAGTATTCCAAAAGATCCAATAATGCTTTTAAGCTATGTAAATACACAACTTAGAGATTTCTATCCGACACTTGAAGATATGTGCAACAGTCTTGATATTAATCAAAGTGAGTTAGTCGAGAAATTAAGAGAGGTCTCTTACGAATATAACAAGGATTTAAATAAATTTATATAAATTTGGAGTCTTATCTGACAAGATTATACTCCGGCATGTAAAAAACCGCAGTGGCATATCATTTTTCCACTGCGGTTTTTATTTTAATCAAGGTGTTATTTATTAAATGTGTAATTTACCATGCAATATAATCCCTCTGTTTCCCCTCCTTTATTTATCCATACTTTCTGTACTTTACAATATAATTTATCATTTGTTCTAAGCGTTGCAACATCAATAGTATTATTGTCAGAAGCAGACTTAAATTCTTTTGAATTACTCAAATCACTATTTGCAGAATAAATAAATTTACTTATACAATCCGAGTTTGCAAACAACTCAATTTTCTTAAGGCTCTTTGGTATTACTACCTCTACTGCCTTATTTTTATACCACTCTGTATAGAAGCTTGCGCTATGAATATTTTCAACACCTTCCTGTAATTCAACAGTTTTAAGATTACTCCCTGAAAATGCATCCTTTTCTACAGTTTTAATATACCCCGGAATGACAACATTTGTAATACCTGTTTCAGAACACATTCCCTCAGGTATCAATGTCATATTTTTTGAAAATGTAACACTCTTAAGCTGCAAATTAGAAGAAAAACAATATCTGCCACATTCCTTGATATAATCAGGAATTACAACATTTGTAATTTTTGTTGAACTAAGCATACCTGCCGGAATAGTTGTCATATTCTTTGAAAACTGTACCTTTGAAATATTTGTTGAACAAAAACAGTTTTCTCCACATTCTGTTACGGAATCAGGAATAATTGCTTTTGTCAATCCGGTGAAATAAAAAGCCTCTCTTCCAATTCTTTTTACCCTATTATTCCATTCAACCGTTGTAAGTTTCCTACAGTGATCAAATGCATTATCATCTATTTCTGTAAGGTTTGCCGGAAGTGATATGCTTTCAAATTGATTATTCAAAAACGCTTTTTTCCCGATTCTTGTAATTCCTGCCGGCAATTTTATTTTTTTCAAATTTGCATCTTTAAACATTCCATCCGGTATTTCCGTCATATTTTTTGACAATATTACGTTACTAACTTTTGAGTAAAAAAAGGCATACTCCCCTATTTTATTAACTGAATTTGGAATAACTACATTAGTAAGACCAGTTGATGAAAAAGCTTCTTTTCCTATTGATTTCAATTTATTATTAAAAGTAACTTTCTTAAGAGATTCACACCAATCGAAAGCATTGTCACCTATCGATTTAACATTCTTTGGAATTGTTATACTCTTGATTTTAGTTCCTTTAAATGCCCTATTTCCTATTTTTGTTATCTTCTTTGGAAGCTTAACAGTCTTTAAATTACTTGCCCACATAAATGCACCATCATCTATCTTTTTAAGGTTAGAAGGAAGAATAACTTTTGTAACTTTTGTTCCTTTAAATGCGCCTGAGCCAATAGCATTAATCTTGTTTGATAATTTTACAGTCTTACTCTTTCCTGTATATTTAAGAAGTATATTATCATAAGAAATCTGCATTCCATTCTGATTCTTCACACCATATTTAGATGTATACACTTTTTTCCGAAAACTCTCGCCAAAATAATCAGCAAGTGGAGCAAGAACATTTCCCGATACTTTATTACTCTCAAATTTGAATTTAGTCTTTCTAAATGCATCACCATCGTCGCCATAATCAGTACTGTATGCAATTATCTTCTTAACAGAAGAAGGTATTGATATTGTCTTGATATTTCTGCAAAGAGTTACAGCCCACTTTTTATGAATTTCCTGATATGTAAATGATTTGAGAGAAACAGTCTTACAACCTTTTCTAATTTTCAAATTCTTTACCGAAGTTGGAACATAAACTAATTTTTTTCCATTCTTTGTATAAACCAAATTATCATATGTTTTGTACTTTTTATCATTTTTATATGTATGAACCTTCTCTGCAGTCTTAAAAAACTGCATTAAGTTTGGATTAAATGTTGTATTGAAATATAAATCTTCTGTCTTTGGAAGTATTGTATACACACAATCCGGTTCAATATTAATATTGTAATATGAATCATATTCCGGAAGATATTCTTCGATTTCTTTATCAAGAACGAACTTGAAGTTTCCAGGCATTGTAAGTGACTTAACCTCACCATCAAGCATGCACTCTATTCCTATTTCCTTTACACTCTTAGGAATAACCAGTTTGTCTAATTTTATTTTAGCAAAAGCTCCAATTCCTAACTTTGTAACTGTATTTGGAATGGTTACTTTCTTACATTTTTTAAGATTAGCAAATGCCCTGTCACCAACTGCTGTAACACCTGACTCAATAACTATTTCCTTGATATCATCAGCTTTATATCGATTGAGATATGTTGTATCTGCAACACCTGTTCCACTTACAGTTAATACTCCATTTTTAAGTTTAAAAGTAATATCATTGTTTTCAATTACCTTATTAAACAACTCGTTTTTAATTTTCTGTGCAGCATTTGTTTCTACCTCTGCCGCATACACGCTGTCAGTCACAGGTGCAAATGTGTTTCCTCCCAATGATGTCATAGTCATGGCTAATGCTAAAGCCAACGCAATTTTTTTCATAATGTCTTTCCTCCAGTTTGTTTTTTCTTTTAATAATCTGAACGAAATCTTTTTTTTATCGTATCATCTTTTTATTTGTACTCATAAAATCATCTTTTTTTCGTTTCTATAATAGTAAACGTAGGCTATTATATTTATATTGCACCGAATATATATTTTTTTGTATGATTGTTTTTTCTTTCAGTTTTTGTTGTTTTCTAAAATAGCAAAGTCTGTTATGTTAGTAATAGTCACCAACATAACAGACTCAATCATTTTACTTAAACGAATAATTAACAAGTAGATAATTTTTACTCACTTCAACATCGAATACTTTGCAATACAGTTTTCCATTTTGGGCCAATTCACTGACATCCAGTTTCATATTTTCATCGTATAACTTGAACTCTTTTGAGTCACTATAATCACTATTTTTAGAATATAATAATTGATATCTTAAATAATTTCCACTGATAAATTTCATACTCTTTGGAATTACTATTTCAACAGGTTTAGTATTATGATTATTCTCACCATGAATCCATTCTCCATAAAAACTGTCAACTGCTATTGATTCTACACCTTCCTGTAATTCAACAGTTTGAAGATTATCTCCAACAAATGCATGCCCTTCTACTCTTTTTATATTTCCCGGTATTTCTACATTTACAAATTTTGTATCTGCAAACATCGCCTCAGGAATAACAGTCATATTATCAGAAAATTGGCATGAATTAACATTTGAATTTGCAAAACAACTTTTCCCGCATCTGGTTACCGAATTAGGAATTACGACACTATTAAGTTTAGTATTACTAAAAGCCCACTCTCCAATAATTTGTAATTTATTATTAAGCTTGATACTTTTTAATTCATTACAATCATAGAATGCATTATCACCTACTTTTTTAAGATTTTTTGGAAATACTATTTTTTCTATCCCTGTATCTTCAAAAGCACCATTTCCTACACTGACAACACTTTTTGGCAACTTTATTTTTTTGAGTTTTCTTGCACCATAAAATGCGAAATCATCTATTTTTTTACATTTTTTTGGAAGGACAATTTCCTTCACTTTTGAATATGCTAGCATATATCTGCCACACTTCTTCACTGTATTTGGAATAACTAATTTTTTAATACCTGTTTCATAGAATGCTGAATCTCCGATTTCTTTTAATTTAGTATTTTTGTCAAAATTAACACTTTTAATGGAAGCAGCATTTTCCAAAAATGCTCCGTCTCCTATTATTTTGACATTTTTTGGAATTGTAACAGATGAAGCCTTGCCTGTATACTTCAAAAGAACTCCGTCTTTAGAAATGTACATTCCGTTTTTCTGTTTAATCTTATACTTTGGATTTTTAATAACTTTATTAAAAATCTTTTCATTTGATATTCTAAAGAGATTAACCAGACTCTTTCCATCAAGTTTATTTGTGCTAACATTCCACTTACATTTGTAAAGTGTATCTATCATATTTTCATCATCATCTTCATTATAAGTAAGATTATAATTCATTGTTAATGGATGATTCATATCATTCACTATCTTTTTCACCGTTGAAGGAATAGTTATGCTCTTGAGATTTGAGCAAAACAGCACCCAATCACCATCATTGTTTGAATCATACTGATATGCAATAGCTTCTAATGAGATTGTTGTACATCCTTTACGGATTTTCAGATTTTTAGTTCCCTGTGGCACCTGTACAAGTTTCTTTCCGTTTTTAGTGTACACAATTCCTTTATAGCTCTTATATTTTGGATCAGAAGATTTTGTATTAATCCTGTCTGCTCGTAACACTTCCATACATTCAGGATCATAATTTGTATTCAAATTAATTTCCTTTACTCCGTCAAAAATAGTTCCCGGAAGAACATCTGAATCCTCACATGCCCACTCATACTTTGCAGGCATTGTAACTGTTGCTTCTTTTGAAATACTTACAAAAGCGCCACTCCCCATTTTTTCAACCGAAGCAGGAATTACAAGTGATTTTAACTTTGCCTCCGCAAAAGCAAGACATCCTATTTGTTTTACTGTATCTGACAAAGATACCTTCTCTATGTTTTTACATTCACTAAATGCAAAATCTGCCACTCCGATTACACCGGTCGAAATAACAACTTCTTTAATATCACTCTTGCTACACAATTTTGTATATGAATTATCTGCCACTCCTGTTCCTTTTGCTGTAAGCACACCATTTTCGAATGAATAGTTGATGTCATTTTTCAAGATTTTATGTTCACACAAACATGCACTTTCTAGGGCCACATAATGTGACACTTCTTCTATTCCCAATTCAACTGTTGATGAAAGAACTATTTTTTCACCGGCAGTTTCACTCGTTCCTGACTGATTTGTTTCAACCTCTGCCGCATACACACTGTCTGTTACAGGTGCGAATGTGTTTCCTCCCACTGATGTCATAGTCATTGCTAATGCTAAAACCAACGCAACTTTTTTCATAATACCATTCCTCCATTTTGATATTTCTCTTTTAATTTTTTAAACGAAATCTTTTATTTTTTGCTCATTCTATCATGTCTGTTTTTTCATTTCTATAATAGTAAACGTTAGCTTTTTGATTTTTATTGCACTTATCTGTTTTTTTATCTCAGTCGGATAAGCCCCCCACATCTATAAGTGGTGAATAAAAATGCTGTTAGGATTGTGATAATCACAAACCTAACAGCTTTAATTTCTCAGTAGAATTATTGGAATTCCGAGAGTGTTCTTGATTTACTCAGGAACTCTGACTGTAAGTTCGTCGTTCTCCACGTCGAACACGATCTCGTCTCCCATATTGATTTTTCCTTCAAGGATAACCTTTGCTGCGAGAGTCTCAACACTCTTCTGAAGATATCTCTTGAGTGGTCTCGCACCATATGCAGGATCATATCCATGATCTCCCACATATTTCTTTGCGGCATCAGTTAAACTGATTGATATATTTCTGTCATCAAGTCTCTTGTTGAGGTTCTTGATAATAAGATCAACAATGCCATTGATATTATCTCTTGTAAGCGGCTTGAACATGATTATCTCATCAAGTCTGTTTAAGAACTCCGGTCTGAAATAATTCTTGAGATCAGCCATTACCATATCGCTATTTTCTTCTTTGATATTTCCTTCCGCATCAATGCCCTCGAGAAGATAACTTGATCCGATATTTGATGTCATGATAAGGATAGTATTCTTAAAGTCAACTGTCCTTCCCTGTGAGTCAGTGATACGTCCGTCATCCAACACCTGAAGGAGAATATTGAATACATCAGGATGAGCCTTCTCAACTTCGTCAAACAATACTACTGAATATGGCTTTCTTCTGACTGCTTCTGTAAGCTGACCACCCTCATCATATCCAACATATCCCGGAGGTGCTCCGATAAGTCTTGATACTGAATGTTTCTCCATGTACTCAGTCATATCAATTCTGACAATGTTCTGCTCATCATCAAAGAGGCTCTCTGCCAATGCCTTTGCAAGCTCTGTCTTACCTACACCTGTAGGTCCAAGGAATAGGAATGAACCTATTGGCTTTCCCGGATCCTTGATTCCTGCTTTTGAACGGATAATTGACTCTGTAACCTTCATTACAGCATCATCCTGTCCAACCACTCTCTTGTGGAGCTGTTCATCCAAATGAAGTGTCTTGTTACGCTCAGTCTCCGTAAGTTTTGAAACAGGGATACCTGTCCATCTTGATATAATCTTTGAAATCTCTTCATCTGTAACATTCTGTCTTACAAGAGACAATTCTTTGTTTTTGACAAGAGCTTCTTCTGCCTCAAGTTCTTTTGTAAGAGCCGGAAGCTTACCATACTGAAGTTCTGCTGCCTTCTCAAGATCATAATTCTGCTGTGCCATCTTAATCTGGTTGTTAACTTCTTCTATCTCTTCTCTGATTTTCTGCAATTTCTCAACTGAGTTCTTTTCATTCTCCCACTGAGCCTTCTTGTTGTTAAACTCATCCTTTGTCTCAGCAAGTTCTTTCTGTAACTCTTCAAGTCGCTCTTTACTTAATTCATCACTCTCTTTCTTGAGCGCTGCCTCTTCAATCTGAAGCTGTAATACTTTACGTCTAAGTTCATCCACTTCCGCCGGCATTGAATCGAGTTCTGTCTTGATAGAGGCACATGCCTCATCCACCAGATCAATAGCCTTATCAGGAAGGAATCTGTCAGTAATGTATCTGTCTGAAAGTGTTGCAGCACTTACTAACGCTCCGTCAGTTATCTTAACTCCGTGGAATACCTCATATCTCTCCTTAAGTCCTCTTAAGATAGATATAGTATCTTCTACTGATGGTTCGTTTACCAATACCGGCTGGAATCTTCTCTCTAATGCTTTATCCTTCTCAATGTACTGTCTGTACTCATCAAGAGTTGTTGCTCCGATACAGTGAAGCTCGCCTCTTGCAAGCATAGGTTTTAACATATTGCCTGCATCCATTGCTCCGTCCGTCTTACCTGCTCCAACTATTGTGTGAAGTTCATCTATAAATAAAATAATCTCGCCATCACTGTTCTTAACATCCTCAAGTACAGCCTTGAGTCTTTCTTCAAACTCACCTCTGTACTTTGCACCGGCAACCAACGCTCCAAGATCCAATGAATAAATCTTCTTGTCCTTAAGTGTATCAGGAACATCTCCTGCAACTATACGCTGCGCAAGTCCCTCAACAGCTGCTGTCTTACCAACACCGGGCTCACCGATAAGTACCGGATTGTTCTTAGTCTTTCTTGAGAGAATTCTGATTACATTTCTAATCTCAGCATCTCTTCCGATTACAGGATCAAGCTTCTGTGTTCTTGCTTTCTCAACAAGATCCTGAGAATACTTTGCAAGAGCATCGTATGTTCCCTCCGGATTATCTGTGGTAACTCTCTGGTTTCCTCTCACCTTTGAGAGGGCTGTAAGGAATCTCTCTCTGTTGATTCCATACTCAGCAAGTAACTTCTTAACTTCTTTGTTTGGCTTTGCGATAATACAAAGGAAGAGATGTTCAACTGAAACATATTCATCTCCCATCTTCTTTGCCTCATCCTCAGCACATGTAAGAACATCGTTAAGTTCCTGGCTGATATGTCTTGTTCCACCCTGAACCTTAGGATATTTTTCAATGTACTCTTTTGTTCTATTTTTAAAATGGTTCAAATCGATTTCCATCTTCTCGATAAGCTTTGCTATAAGACTTTCATCCAAAGTCAAAAGACTGTAAATCAAATGTTCCTGATCAACTACCTGATTTCCATACTCGACAGCTAACTTCTCACTGTTATTTACAGACTGTAATGAATTCTGTGTAAATTTGGTCAAGTTCATAACACGTTCCCCTTTCTAAATTTAAGACTCGCTCTCATCTAATATATTTGTTCTCCTCCTGTATTTAAGACTCGCCCACGAGTCTTGCTGCGAACTGAGAACACCTAACATCAATTATACTAGATTATTAATAAGTTACAAGAATTTTATTTGTTCTATATCAAATAGAACATCTATAATTAAATTATACCACTTTTAATACTTTGTCAAGTCATAAAATAACTTACCTCTTTGCTAATCAAAAAATCGAGCAGGAGCTAATCCCACTCGATTTTTAATCACTACAAGTTCATTTTTTTATTTCTATAAACCCTGAATAGATATTTTTTCACTTGCTTTAGTTTTCTTCTGATTTATTCGGCAGACAAAATAAATAACCAGCATAGCAAATGTAGGAATATTACTAAAAGATGTAAATTTTACAATTGATCCTAATATTCCTGCCGAAAATACAGTCACAACTCCATCTTTAGTTTCCATGGATACATTTGGATTTCCAAATTCAGATAAAGCCAAAAATAATATTACACTAAACCATAGTGTAGGAAGAATCAGTCCTAACCACCACTTTTCCTTCCTGCTCAGCAAAAACTGAAGAAACAACATCCCAAACATAAAAATAAAAAGAATTAATAATAATAACATTTATATTTAACCTCCTCCAAACTTTTTTCTCCTCTACTCTGAAAGAAACTCCTCAAGAGCCGAGTACAGTTTTTCCATCTCCTCATCAGTACCAATGGAAATTCTAAGGTAATTATTGATTCTTGGCTTATTCCAATATCTAACGTAAATATCCTTGCTCTTTAAGTATTCAAGGATATCCTTTGCATCAACTTCCTTGTGTGTAACAAAAAGGAAGTTTGTCATCGAATTGGTTCCCTCAAATCCAAGTTCAGCAAGTCTTAACTTTGCATGCTCTCTAGTTTTAACAATCTTATCTCTGATTTCTCTAAAATATGCGTCGTCATTGATTGCCTCAACTCCCGCAAGGATAGCAGGCTGATTCATGGTATATGAATTATAAGCAAACTTAACACTCTGCATTGCACTGATAAGCTCTTCACTTCCTATTGCAAATCCAATTCTGGCTCCTGCCATAGCTCTTGATTTTGAGAAAGTTCTTGTAATTAAGAGATTCTCATATTTATCAATAAGTTCAAGTGCAGACACTGTACCAAAATCAACATAAGCCTCATCAACGATAACAATAGAATCCTGATTAGCTTTTATCAACTCTTCAATAGCTGCAAGTGGCATCTCAATGGCCGTTGGTGCATTTGGATTTGCTATAATAACACCACCATTCTCTATATTGTAATCCTTCGGATTGATTTCAAAGTTATCATCTACCGGTATTGTCTTATAAGGTATTCTGAACAAATCTGCCCAGACATCATAGAAAGAATATGTAATATCCGGGAATAATATAGGCTTTTTGGAATTAAAAAATGTGAGAAATGCCATACCTATTACATCATCAGAACCAACTCCAACAAAGACCTGATTCTCATCAACATTGTGGTAAGCCGCAATCGCCTTTACAAGAGGTCCCACATCCGGTGATGGATATAATCTTAATAAATCTGTATTAAAACTCTTCATAATCTCATCCACCTTTGGTGATGGTGGGTAAGGACATTCATTAGTGTTTAGTTTTACCATATTAGGTTTGTTTGGCTGTTCACCCGGTGTATATGGTGTAACCTTTCTAATATACTTTCTCCATTCGCTCATAATTATGCCTCATTCTTTCTATCTGTTTTTATCTTTCATCGCTACTATTTTACTGCATCAAATATTAATTATACTTTTTTTACTTCTGTTATTCTGTAGCAATTATTAATTATACATTTTTCACTTCTGTTATACTTTAACAACTTTTTATCATTCATGCAACAAACTGATATTATCATATGAAACTAAACAAGTTACTATTTAAATGCTTTTTTCATTCGACAACCATCAATTTAATCGTCAGCTATTCTTCTTATAATTCAACAACCATCAATTTAATTGTCAGCTGCTGTTCTCATTCAATAATCTGCAATTCAATTATTTGCTTCTTTCATCTTCTCCGGCATCACAAATCTTTTCAATATGAAATGCCAGATGCACAGTGAAATAACCACTGCTGTAAAAGCCCCAGCTGTATCAATAAATACATCTCTTATCATTGGACTTCTTCCTGCCACAAATCCCTGATGAAACTCATCCGTAGAGGCATAAGCAGCACAGATAACCAACTCTAAAATAAGCCACTTATAGTTCTTTCTCACTTTTTCAAATGTAATCATTAAAAGGAAAATAAGTCCACCCAATATTCCATATTCTCCAAAATGTCCTATCTTTCTCACCACAAAACTAATTTTGTCCCACAATTCCTGCTGGCTTGCCGCTGACATGTCGTCATAATTGTCAACAAATGTCTCTATAATCTTTCCTGTTATTATGTCGCTTGTAGACTGCGATGCTTCCGCATCCTGCGCTGAGAAACCGAATATTGTCATCATCCAAAAAATAATTGCTGCAATGAGTATCCCCCTTGCAGCAATTATGATATATTTACGCATTTACCGCATGTCCTTTTTTCTTGATAACATCGATAATACTGTCTACACACTTCTCAGCAAGTTCGTCTGTTGTAGCCTCAACCATTACTCTCATAACAGGTTCAGTACCACTCTCTCTTAAGATAACACGACCATTGTTGCCGAGCTTCTCTTCAACAGCCTTAACTGCTGCCTGAACATCCTCATCAGCTCTTGTTTCAGGCTTGCTGTCAACTCTGATATTCTTAAGACACTGTGGATAAATAGTAACAGGACTTGCAAGATCTGACATCTTCTTTTTGCTTTCAAGCATAACTTCCATAAGTTTGATAGATGTAAGGATTCCGTCACCTGTTGTGGCATATTTACTGAAAATAATATGACCAGACTGCTCACCACCAAGTCTGTATCCGTTCTTGTTCATGCATTCGTAGACAAACTTATCACCTACATCTGTCTTCTCATATTTGATTCCAACAGCATCGAATGCCTTATAAAGTCCAAGGTTAGACATAATAGTTGTAACAACTGTGTCATTTGCAAGTTCTCCGTGCTTTTGGAGATATACACCGCAAATGTAGAGAATCAAATCTCCGTCAACAATCTGTCCCTTGTCATCAATACAAAGACATCTGTCAGCATCACCATCATATGCAAAACCAATATCAAGTTTCTTTTCCTTAACAAACTTCTGAAGAACTTCAATGTGAGTTGAACCGCAGTTCATATTGATATTTGTTCCGTCAGGTTCGTTGTTGATAACATATGTCTCTGCTCCAAGTGCATCAAATACACTCTTTGCAATTGACCATGCACTACCATTTGAGCAGTCAAGACCAACCTTTACATTTCTAAAGGAAGTTGTTGCAAGAGTCATAAGATAACCCATATATCTGTTTCTTCCTGCAAAGTAGTCAATTGTTCTTCCAATCTTATCTGTTGTAGCATATGGGATACTGTCAATATCTCCATCAATATATTCTTCAACCTTATCAATAACTTCCTGCTCCATCTTTTCGCCATCGCCGTTGATAAGTTTGATTCCGTTATCATAAAATGGATTGTGACTTGCAGAAATCATAATACCACAATCAAAATCCTCTGTTCTTACTACATATGAAACACTAGGTGTTGTAGTAACGTGTAAAAGATATACATCTGCTCCTGAAGCTGTAAGACCTGCTGACAAAGCGTCCTCAAACATATAACTGCTTCGTCTTGTGTCCTTTCCGATTGCGACAGAACACTTGTGATATCTTCCATAATACCAGCCTAAAAATCTTCCGACCTTGAAAGCATGCATAGCTGTAAGGTTGACGTTAGCTTCTCCTCTGAAACCGTCAGTTCCAAAATATTTTCCCATCTTAATTACCTTTCTCTTTTAAAAAAGAGCCTTTCCTCGTCTAAGACATAATTCTCACAAAATCTAACCATATTGAAAGCTATGTCTGTTTTAATCAGTTTGGTGCCAATCCAATATCCACCAAATCAATCCTATATAGTATAATATAAATCGAATCAAATTACTAGGACGTGTATTAACTTTGTTTCATTAGTATCAATAGTGTTTCACTGACTTTTTTGCTGACCATTTTCCAAAATAATATTTCTGTTTTATTTTCTTGAAAGCTCTCACTCTGATATAATAAACACTCTTTTTCTTTATCTTTGCAGATACTATTGTTGCATTTATTTTTTTGAAGTTTCTCTTATAAATTATTTTTTTGAAGTTTTTATCCTTTGCCACCTCGACTTCGTACCCGGAAGCATTCTTTACCTTCTTTATTACTATTACAAGCTTCTTTTTAGAGTATTGTGTTTTTTTTATCTTAGCTTTTTTAAGAAAAATATTACTTTCTGTTTTAGTTTCAGTGTTTTTGGTTTTAGTTACAGTATTTGATGTTTTGGTAGTATCCGGCTGTGTTGATTTTTCATTTGTATTTGTTGTCGCTGTATTACCGGAATTCTGATTGTCATTTGTACTATTCTGACCGGATTCTTCACTAGTAACTGTCGTTTCTTTCTGTTCAATAGCATCTTCCTTTTTTGGAAGTAGCTCACAGCTAATATTTTTATCTTTTGCATATTTGTATGCAAGAGAATCTTCATATGCTACTATTGTAAGCTTTCCATTTAAATTGTTTGTATCAATAGAATAATCAATATCACATGCAGGATTTTCAACTGTCAGTTTTTCAAGAGCAATACATCCATACAGTGCCATTCTTCCTATGTCTGCAACTCTTTCACTTACAAATAGTTCTTTTAAAAATGAAGAGTCTTTAAATGCCATTTTTTCAATATGTTCTACTCCATAAGGCACAAGAAACTTATCCTGTGTGCGTCCGGGACCATACTTGATCAATGTAGTCATATCTTTGTTATAGAGAATGCCATCGATAGATTTATAATACTGATTATCTGAAGTCACATCCAAATCTTCTATATGACATACTTCCAAAAAAGGTGTATCACTCCCTAGATCTTTTAAGGAATTAGGAATTATTATTTTTCGAAGTTTATTATTAAAATCAAATGCATATTCACCTAACGTTTCGGTATTTGAAGGAATTTCAAAGGATTCTCCCTCTTTTGAGGCCGGGTAGAGAATCAAGCTTTTTCCATCCTTTGAATACAATATCCCATCAACAGACATAAACACAGAATTATCATTATCAACATTTATTTCCGTTAATGCTGTACATTTTTCAAAGGCTACTTCACCAATATACGAAAGTGATACAGGCAAAGAAATACTTTTTAGATTCTCACATCCCCAAAATGATGCATATCCTATTTTAGTCAACGAATTTGGAAAAGACGCATTCTCTATTGATGTATTGTAAAATACACTATCCCCAATCTCCGTAATGCCTTCCTCCAAAGTTAAATATTTGATTTCTCTGTTAAATTTGTAATTATCACTTATTTTTCCTGTTCCTGAAATTGTTAGTGATTTGGTTTGAGTATTGTACTGCCATCTGGCATTCTCACCACAATATCCGGTCTGAATATTATCAGCTGCCAAACATAATATTTCAGTACCGGTTGTATGATTGCATATTGGCAATGCCAAACATGCAATCATACAAAGTGAACCTAGTCTGTAAAAAATCTTTTTCATGTAGTTCTCCATTATTATCATTTTATTGTATAAGTGTATACTTCAATATCTGACATATTCCACACCTCTTGTGTTTTGAAACTCAGAGTCCATGTGTATGTTCCGTCATTTTCTTCGCATCTCTTAATTGCACTGACTTCACTACCTTTAACCTTCAGTTTAACATCATAACAATCTTCTGTTGTTGTTAAAGTGATAGAAGCCGTGACACCCGCTTCATATTGCTGAGTTCTTCTGTTAAAGCTACCACCCATATTTTCTCCGGTAAGCTCTATTTTGGCTTCGTCTACCTCGGTATTTATACCTTCCTCTAATACTTTTATACTGAAATTATTATATTTCAGGTAAGTCATAGATAATAATGCATTATTAGTGCTTACCACTCTCAAAACAACCTTAGGATGTCCAGAAATATCTACAGGCATTTCTGAAAGAAAATCATCCAGTTTATAATAATTTTCCGATGATGAATTGATAGTTGCAACATCTCCCCATGAGTTGTCAGATTTGAGATATTTCAAAGTGACGCTGCCTTCTGCTGTTACTTTTTTTGCACCTATCTGAAGTGTGCTATTGGTATCTGAAAGACTCGAGGCAACAAATGCAATCCCATAATCATTTGACAAATACAATTCATGATTAGGTCCTGCTTGTGCATATGTAATCAAATCGCTTATGGTTGACGGTGTTCCACCAGATTCCGAATAAGAAGTAAACGCCTCAACAACAGTTTTTCCTACTGTGAGAGAATTCGTTGAATAATCAATAATGGATACTTTTGGATTGCCAAGCCTTGCAATTATTTCAGATTCATCTCCTGTTATTTCTGTATAATTTGTTCCGTACTCAGCATTTCCAAGTATTAAGGATTTCACTTCATCCTTAATAGCATCATTTTCTCCTATAAGGGAGTATGCTTCTTCTACGTCAGCATTATAATCTGTTATCGGGTTATATATTCTTATTCCGTCTATGTAGATGATTTTGTTATCTCCTCCGGCCGAAAGTTTTACTACATACTCTTTTGCTTCTAAGGAATCGCTTCTAAAACTTATTACAGGTACTTGATACAAATCTCCGTTCTGATAATACGTATTAACAAGAATTGTTTTTTCAATACAAGAGAATCCCATGCCTGGCTTAGCTTTAACTTTGCCATCTTCGATTATGACTTTTTCTCTGTCATAAACTGTTGCCTGAAGAATTCCTGTTGCATAATTAGTTCTGCTATTTATATCAAATCCTGTTCCTTTAAATGCGAATATAGCAGTGTCCCCATTGTTGAGAACGTGACTTATTCCCTGACTAAATTCTCCGGTTCTTTCATATGAAGAATCATGTCCAAACTGTTCCAGATTATCTCCCGACTGATAATTTTGAGCGTCCTCTCCACTCGTCCTATTCGTGCTGTATATAATACCATTATCACCGTCCGCTAAGGCTGTTCCACTATTTGAAAAATTATCTTCATAATATATTATGTTAGCCGGAATAACTTTTACGTTGGCTGTCATTACAGGTGTGGAATTTGTAGCATCTTTTTCATCCGAATTATCCAAATCACTTCTTGATACTTGAACGCCGTATGAAAAACTATCTACATCCGACATAAACTTCTGCGGGGTATATATAATATTTCCACTGCCATCAATTGACACCAATGCCTGATTGAACTGTTTTGATAATTCAAACTCTCCGGGTGAAACATTATAATACATACTGTTTTTGTATTTCGTACCTGTTGCATCATTTGAAAATCCAAAAAAGTTTTCTGTATCTGCATCTTCCACACTGTCTAATATAGTCTGATTATTTATGCTTATATTGTTCTCATAGTCATAGCCGTCACCTGAAGTACCAAATAATCCGTTTACACCGGAAGACATATTAAGTCTCAGTCCATAATCAGGAACATATATTTGGTCATTTATCTGATAGTTGTACGCTATCACCTGAATAATTTTTTGTGTTCCATCTTCGTTGTGAAGCACAATTTCAAAGCTATCCTTTCCAACGTGAGTTGATGTCATGGTCAGAGTATGTTTGCTAAGTTCATTATCCGGATCAGCATTGGTCCAGACAACTTGTGCTCTATGATTTGGATTTGCATCTTCTTCGAATAATATACTGTTTGCCTGTGTAGACCATTCATTCAGATTAACGCTCTCGTATTCTATGGTAGTTCTCTTTGGAAGAGTAAACTCATTAAGAGCAGAGCCGGAGTAATAATATGATTTTCCACTTGTAAATGATAATTCCGCACTCTGGGTACCATTATAATCGTTAAAAATAACCTTTGGATCAGTGAGTCCTGATGGAATAATACCAACATAATATGTTGTACCATCATATTCAACCATTGTAAGTCGTCTACCCGGCCATTCGCCAACTATATTACTACTTCCGGTTTGATAAATATAATAATAGGTATATGGAGTATTTGCAGGCAAATAGAACAGATTATAATTTCTGATAGGACTGATAAATGTCCATTTTGTATCATCAAGAGTTCCTCCGTTTGAAGCATCGTACAACTTTAGAGGATATCCCAGTTGATACGTCAGATTGCCTGTCTGAGGTATATTAGTTCCGCTGCCATTATTAAAAATAAGATTTGTTTGTGTTTCAGTGCCTCCAAGTTCAATATAATAATAACCTGATTGTGAATCGTAATTCATCTTCGTGCCCGGCCAATTTCCCAGAGGCCGTACACTATCATTCCACTGATAACAATATATTTTTGATGTATCCCATCCATCCGGTGGATTGAAAAATACTGTGTTATCTGTAATTGCATAAGATGTTACTTCTTCATCTTCCAATTCCACTTCTACAGGGATGCTTGTTGTCACCTTATCCTGATATTCATCCGGTATAGGAAGGGACGTTTCTTTTCCAACTTCTGTATAGTATACCCATCTGTCTCCCACAATCCTTGTATTTACATATAAAAATGCAGGAGTATTTTGCGAAGTTCCTATAGTAGCAGACTTTTTTGTATTGTCAGTAAATGTTAAGTTTTCAGCATTGTTTGAGGAATTTGAAACAGTAACGCTGGTAAAGGATGCACCGGCATATAACTCTCTTACCGTCACAATTGTGTCTACAGGTATACCCTCAAATACAGCAGTCTGTCCTGCTCTTATTGTAATGCAGTTATTTGTGACTGTCCTTGTCTCTCCTCCAACGGTATATCTAACATTGTTTAGACTACCTGTAAGCATACTGCTACCACTCACCACAGCACCAAAAAGTTTTGTATAGCCCACTTCGAATGTAAACTCTGTTTCCTGTGAACCGTCATATTGTTTTGTAATTGAAAAACCGGATACTTTTATATCGTTGTAAAAAGCTACATTTGTAGTAATACTCTGTGATATATCGTCAGAAACAGTTGCGTTTTGTACCAGAACAGTTTGTGATCCGGGCTTACCTCTATAAGAATCATCATCTGCCTTTAGCCAGGTACCATTTTCATCAGTCTGAGTGTAGTTTGGCGGTGAAGATGATACTATGGTGTTGCCATCTCCATCTTCTATTTCAAACAGTGTATTGTATTTGTCATATTGTTTTTGTGCAACACTTATTTTATTATTTCTGATTGAATTCCTATTGATAGTTTCCTCGTCCTGACCTAGCACAAGAACTTCTTTGTTGGCTACATTTCCTGAACCGTTCCTTGAAGTGTCTGTTACCCCGTTAGGTAATATCTGATGTGCCTCATCAGAATTGTTGTCAGTATTTAAAATTTTGTACTCAAAAGTATCTTGTTCAGCGACGTATTTTGTCATTCCTCTCAATGCACTGTCTACATTTGAAGCTGTAATGTGATTATCTACATTAAAGCCACTTGCCTGAACAAGATTTTTTGCATCGAAATTAAATGAAATCATCAAGTTCGAATCATACAAACCACGTTCCATATAAAATATTGTCATAGTATGCTCTTCATACGGATCTGTAAAATATAATTCATCGTCAAATAAATCTGATAAAACCTTGTTGTCTGACGCACTTTGAATTTTGTCTGCAGAATAGTCCATAACATATGCATCTTTTGCATATACATTGTCTGTAGTAAAATTAATCTCACCCTCTGCATTTCCATGTGCGCCTCCCAAATCAAGAACCAGTCTGCCATCAATATATACCCAGATGTCATCATCACCTCGGAAATTAAACTTTATCTCGTCTCCGGTTTGAGGCACAGTAAAAGGAATATCCATTCTTGTTCCAAAGCCGTATTTAAGAGTTTTGGAATTTCCACTGTTTGAAGAGTCATTAAAAGGGAAAAATCCCGTATCATCGTTTGTTGCGTCTGATACCCTTGCACTGGCCGCAGAACTATATGTTACAGTCCCATCCCCCAGTACTCTTATATTGTCTATTCCGGAATTGCTGTCAAATATATACAAATCGCCCTGTTTTCTAAACGGAAAGGATAACGGTTCATTAATACTTCCATATCTTGTTGCCCAATATCCTTCTTTAATAACCTCGTCTCCGGTTGTTCCAAGGAAGTTATCATCAAAAAATGGCATTATGACATTTCTGTTGTTGCTTTTTTCTGAAGACAACAGCTTCCTGTCAGTACTAAGGAAGTCTGCAACAAGTCCCTGAACAGGTGAGTACAGTTGTGACAACCCTGCAGACAGATTATGATTAACATAAAATAAAGTTTCCGCATCTGTTATAGTACTGTCATAAGGCTCATCCTCTGTAAACATCTCTTCTAACTTTCTGTTTGTACTTATTCCACCATAGGTATCAAAAGAGTCTGCAGCCTGAGTGTACAATGGATATCTTAATTTATTCTCCCCATAATATTTTTTTGTGATAGCATGGTCAAAAGCAAGAAACTGTTTCCACCAATTACAAGTGTCAGAATATATTCCGGCGGCAGCTTCATTGACATAATTGTAATAAATAGCAGGAACTACTATAAGATCATTATCACCGTCGTTAGTATCAACTATCTGTGGAATGTTGATATTGTTGCTTGGATGAGACGCAATCTCTGTATCCATAGTACCATATATAGAATAGTCTGTGTCTACAGGGTCCACAGGAGTAGACTGTTCAATCCACGTTCCGCTGCCTGAACCGGTAGCAGCATAGACAGTCATTCCGCCTCTTGCTGAAGTGTTAAGGTTCCAACTGTTCCAAACACTTGTCCCATCCTCAGACTTTCTGTTGACAGTAAACGCTCCCAGATTTTCCGGAATATCTGCACACCAGTATCTTCCATTACTCATCATAGTCATAGGATATGTTTGTCCACCGGAACTAATCTCATATAATGTAGTCACACCATCAGCAGAACCTTTCAGCCAATGGTTAGGGGTGGCATCCTTAAATGTAAAAGTAAACATATCTGCCGCATTTATCTGAACCTGAAAAGGCACCGTTACTACAGTAAGTGCAACAGACAAAAATACAACTAAGAGTCTTTTAATAGTTTTCATGTTTTTCTCCTCACTTTCATTAGCTGTTACAATATGTCATCAATCCGATACTATATATGTATAATTATATCACTTTTTTCTTTTTGTTCTAGTGCTTGTTTACGACATAAAAATAACACCCTGCGACCAAACAGGGTGTTATTTTTAGATATTTAGATATTTAGACGAACCTCAGAACAATCAGTTTCCTCAATTCTTCTGACTAAATTATATAACAAAATTCACATTAATTTCAAGTATATTTTATTAGTTTCACCATTTTTATTCACATTTTTCACACTTTAGACACAATTCATCTAACATCTATTTTTCTTTCTATTTTTCTTCTTTGGAAATCATTTCAACATATCCACAGTTTTCGTCACCGCAGGCAAGTTTGTTACCCTTTTCAACCATAAAGCCTCCACACTCAGGACACTTCTTTGCTGATGGTTTCTGCCATGACATGAAGTTACATTCCGGATAATCAATACAGCCGTAGAACTTTCTTCCCTTTTTAGTTTTCTTGATTACCACTTCCTTACCGCAGTCAGGACATGGCACTCCAATCTTTTCAAGATATGGCTTTGTATTCTTACATTCAGGGAATCCGGGACACGCTAGGAACTTACCGTGTGGTCCGTATTTGATAACCATCTGGCGTCCACACTCTTCACAGATTTCGTCTGATACTTCATCTGCGATTTCGATTTTTTCAAGTTCCTTCTCGGCATTGTCTACCGCATCTTTCAAATCAGGATAGAAGTTTTTGATAACTGTCTTCCATGAGACAAGTCCCTCTTCCACACTGTCAAGAAGTGATTCCATATTTGCAGTGAAACTTGTGTCAACAATAACAGGGAATGCTGTCTTCATAACTGAGTTAACAGCCTCACCTAGTTCTGTGACATAAAGATTCTTCTTTTCCTTTGTAATATATCTTCTTCCAAGAATTGTTGTAATAGTTGGAGCATATGTACTTGGTCTTCCTATACCAAGTTCTTCCATTGCCTTTACAAGTGCAGCTTCTGTAAAATGTGCAGGTGGCTGTGTAAAATGCTGATTCTCCTCAAGTTCTTCAAGCGTAAGTTCTGACTCTTTTGTCAGTTTACTTATAATATTATTTGCTTCAACTTTTTCTGTCTCACTATCTACATATACTGACATGAAACCATCGAATCCGATTTTAGAAGCAGATGCTGTGAACAAATAATCTTTTGCACTTATTTTTACGGAAGTTGTATCATAAATAGCACTTTCCATTCTGCTGGCTGTAAATCTCTTCCAGATAAGCTGATACAATCTGAACAGATCTCTACTCAACTCATCCTTTACCATTATCGGTGTAAGTGTGATATCAGTTGGACGAATTGCCTCGTGCGCATCCTGAATCTTCTTACCGTTCTTATTTTCTTTTATCACTTTGGCTACATACTTTTCTCCGTAAGTTGCCTTAATATATTCTGCTGCCTGCTCTGCCGCAGTGTCTGATATTCTTGTTGAATCAGTACGAAGATATGTAATAAGACCTATTGTACCTCTTCCCTTAATGTCAACACCTTCATACAACTGCTGAGCAAGTCTCATAGTCTTCTGAGTTGAGAAGTTAAGCACCTTTGATGCTTCCTGCTGAAGTGTTGAGGTAATGAAAGGAACCGGTGCTTTCTTCACCCTTGTGCCTGTCTTTATTTCAGAAACCTTAAATTTGCTTCCCTTGATTTCTTTTATTATACCATCAAGCTGAGCCTTACCCTCAATATCCATCTTGCCGTCTTTAGTTCCGTAAAAACTTGCAACTAAAGGTTTCTTTTCACCTTTAACATTAATTACCGCATTCATATCCCAGTATTCTTTTGGAATAAATGCATTAATCTCTTCTTCTCTGTCACAAAGCATTCTGAGAGCTACTGACTGTACACGTCCTGCACTGAGTCCTCTCTTAATCTTATTCCAAAGAAGAGGGCTAATGCTGTAACCAACCATTCTGTCAAGAACTCTTCTCGCCTGCTGTGCATCTACTCTGTCCATATCTATTGTTCTAGGCTCTTTGAGTGATGCCTTTACGGCAGGTTTTGTTATCTCATTGAAAGTAATTCTCTTTGCTTTTTTATCATCAAGTTTTAGTGCATTTGCCAAATGCCACGAAATAGCTTCTCCCTCTCGGTCCGGGTCAGTTGCGAGAAATACTTTATCTGCTTTTTTGACCATTCTTCTAAGTTCCGCAAGCTTGTCGCCTTTTCCTCTAATGGTAATATACTTTGGTTCAAAATCATTATCAAAATCCACTCCCATTGTGCTCTTTGGAAGATCTCTTACGTGACCGTTTGAAGCAACAACTTCATAATTGCTTCCTAAAAACTTTTTTATTGTCTTTACCTTTGCCGGTGATTCCACGATAACTAAATATTTTGCCATCTGATACTCCTGTCCCGTGAAGTTATTCCATTATTCTTACCGGAAAATTCATTTTTGAAAAATGCTTTTCCTTAAAAAAATACCGGAAAACTCCATATTATTTTCAAAATATAAACGTGTTTCTTCTATATAAAATATATCCACCCGTCGGGTGCAAACCTAACTCAATATACACCAACAATAAATCTTTTTCAAGTTTTTTTTATTTGAAAGATGAAAATTTTTATATTTGAAAGATGAAATTTCACATTTTGTTTGCAAGTATCCAGTCATGCACATTAAAAAAATTGTAAAGAAAGAAGGCTTGCATTTTTTCTTCATAATCTTATTTTTATGTATTTTTTACTACTATTTAATGCATCTTACAAAATAATTTTTACTTATCTCTTCAACCACTCCACTCATCTGTAAACACAACAAAATCTCTATTATTTTTTCATAGCCCAACTGCGTTTTTTTCATTATCTCAGTTATGGATTGCGGGTAACTTTCAATTGCCCTATACACTTTCAAGTTTGTTTCCTCCATCATATCCATCTGTTCTTCTTTTGCGGCTCCAAGTTGTTTTATATCCTTTACAACAGATGACATATCTTCAATTATATCGTAACCGCTTGTAAGTACTCCGGCGCCGCATTTCAGCAGTCTGTTACAGCCACTGCTAAGGCTGTCTCCCACTCTTCCGGGAACTGCCCATACATCCTTTCCCTGCTCAAGAGCATATTCTACGGTAATAAGACTTCCGCTTTTTTCCCTTGCCTCAATCACCGCCACCTTATCTGACAAACCACTTATTATCCTGTTTCTAACGGGAAAATGCCACTGAAGCGGTGAAGATCCCGGGATAAATTCAGAAATAATGCCTCCTCCATTATTCAATATTTCTTCATAAAGTTCTATATTTTCTATGGGATAACATACATCAACACCACTTCCAAGAACTGCAAATGTGGGAGTTTTCCCTGATATGGCTCCAATCATACTGTATGTATCAATCCCCCTTGCCAGTCCGCTGATAATCTGAATATGATTAGAAGACAATTCCTCCCCAAGCATTTTTGCCATGTTGCGACCGTAATTAGTACATGCCCGCGCACCAACCATCCCTACTGTCGGAAGATACTCTTTTGGAAGATTTCCTTTATAGAATAGGAACTTTGGCTTATCTTCAAACTGCTTAAGCCTCTCCGGATATAATTTATCCTCAACAGTTACAAAATGAATCTCCCCCTCCCTCATTCGTTTCATACAAATTTCTAACTTCCCTGATTCTTTAGACTTCTCAATCTGTTCTGCTTCTTTTTTAGAAAACTTGTACTGTTCCACTAACTGATCAATACCCGCTTCATAAACCTCCTTAATCTCCTGAGTACTTTCAAAAGTCTTATATGTTATTCCATTTGGTTCATCTAAAAGTGTCGCGTACCATATCCACAATTCTTCTCTTGTCATCAATCCTCCTACCCGTTTTTTTGAATTACTTATTTCACAAAGTATATATTTTGAAACATATCATACTAATCCTGTGCTCATCAATTTTCAGACGATTTTGATATTTTCTCTTTTTTCGTCTGTATTGCTTGGACTTCTTCTTCAGACGATTTTGATATTTTCTTCTTTTTCGTCTGTATTGCTTGGACTTCTTCTTCAGACGATTTTGATATTTTCTTCTTTTTCGTCTGTATTCTCATATTTCTTTTACAGACGATTTTGGCTTTTT
>JAEELL010000027.1 GCA_016282745.1 Lachnospiraceae bacterium | reverse complement strand
TTGAAGAGAAAGTGCAAGGATATGAGGAACTTATTACTCAAATCGAGAATACAGATATAGCAGGTGTGACGAATCCGGGCTTCGAATTATTTTTACTGCTTCATATTGAGGGAAGCTATGAGGGGCGTATTAAGGATCATGAGGCAGAGTTTCTCAATATGGACGAAGACGGGAAGTACAGCTATGCCTATAATGTGCTTCGAGAAATAACTGGAATGAATGCAAAGAAAAATCCCGAAATAGGAAATCTTGCGGATAATGTCTTGGTGGCAATTGCTCAAGAAAAACGGATTAATCAGGATATCCACGACCTAAAAGGGAAGGTAAGCAGCAATATTGGTAAGATTATTGAAGAGATAATAAATGAGAAGCCAAATATCTGACTTGAATTCTATTAAGATTTATAGAGAGACATCGAAAATGAAGGGTAATTACTATGAATGATTATTTGGACTTTTTGGAAAAATACAAGGATTTCAAAGAAATTTCAGACATTGTTGATGAGGGTGTGAAGTTGCGAGTATATTATCATACACAGCAATATGACAAAATGCAGCAACACATTAACAAACTAACCAGCAAATACCTTGCTGAAACATATGCTTGGAATACAACTTTTTCCTATATGCCTGCTACCGTGGAACAGGCATATAAGAATGCTGAAGATTTTCTACGCGTGAAGGGAATCTCTGTATTGCTATCTAAGGGGATAAAACTTCAGGGGCAGTTATCGGCTGAAGAGGTTTCATTTATTGAGTCCACATTCAAGCCGATAGAGTAGTGAAACTAAGGTTATTGGAGGATTTATGTCGAGAAAACCAATAGAAGAAAATGTAAAGAGAAGATTATTTGCTGAGTCTATGGGACGATGTATGAATCCGAATTGTAGAAAAGAGCTTTTTGAGAGCTGTGGAGACATTATCGAAAAAGCACATATAGATCCTTATAGTGATACTGAAGATAATTCATTTGAAAATTTGGTACTTCTATGTCCAAATTGTCATACTAATTTTGATAAGAATCATGCTTTCTCGCCAGATGAAGTAAGGAAATGGAAGAAAATACGTCAGCATGAGTTAGATACATTTTTTTCAGAAAAGCTTGAATCATTTGAGCAACTATGTGAAAAAATAGTACCATTGTTAACTGAAAATAAAATGATTTACGAAAAGTATTATCTTGGAAATCGGAGAAGTCTATGGGACAGGTTTGAGCTTATTATTTTGGTAAATAATAGTAAAATAAAACGCTTATTAGAGAATAATATGAATCTGATTCAAGTGAATAAAGGGACCGATTATGAATCTAATCAAGATTATGTTAATCGATTACTGCTACATATAAATGAATTTGAAAAAACAAGGGATGATGAGGAGAAAATAAGAGGAGCTCTTTTTCCAAAAGAAATCTATTCCATCTTTGGTATAGAACCTATTCATAATGGAATTGTGACTATGACAGAGGCTCTTGAAAGTCTAATTTCTAAAGTGGATTGCAAGGAAATAGTTTTAGGAGTTGCGCATCCATATATAATAATACATTTTAATAATCAGGATGAGTGTGTTTATTTGGATGATAGTCCACGATTAATGCAGCTATATTACAGTTATGAATGTTTTAGAAAAGTTGGGATTAGACTTGAAAGCCTAAATTTTGCATTGAAGTATTTGAAAGATAGAGGAATAAAATATACATTTCGTGACAAGCAAAATATTCATGAAATTGATTGCTTGGGGCATCATATAATATATGTATATAAATATTGCCTTAGTAGAAATGATTTGGAAAGATTGTTGCCGGAAAAGGATACTGTTATTGTAAATTTACATAATTGGAATGGTGAAAAATGCATATCACATGAAGCATATATTTTTGCGGAAACAATCGATGTAACACTTTTAACAATGGATGCATATTATGATTTCATTAAAAACAAAAGAAAAAATAAACGAACTCAGTAATGCAATTAAAAAAAATCAAAGAGATTTTCCTAATTGTGTAGAGGTATATTTGTTTGGCTCTTTTTTGGCAAAGAATAATCCAAATGATATCGATGTTTTGGTAGTATATGATGATTCCGATTGCGGTGTTATTGATCAGCTTGATAAATTGATGGGATTTATAGAAAGTGTTTCTAATCATCCTGTAGACATGACGGCATTAACAAGATCCGAAATGAAAGAAACTAAGTTTTTAGAACGATTAAACGAAAAATATATAAAAATTGTTTAAATTTCATGATGAAATAGCTGCATCTATTTATAATGTGCTACGAACAATCTTTATTATGTTTGAGTGATGTCAGAAAAGATATAATCGGGATAATATTCATCTGCCACGGCAGGATTTAATGCCAAAGCAAAGAATGGCGAAAATAAGCCATTTGTGGGCAGAGTGATATTTGATGTACACCTTGTTTACACCTTTTGAAGGTGAGCTTCCCGATGAATGATGAGAGCACTCTGCGAGATGCAGGGTGCTTTTTCTATGGATGAGTAGCAATTAAAGTGGCAAATAAAGTAGCAAATAAAGTAGCAAAAAGAATGAGAATGGCATCAGATGTCGGTATAAATGTCGGTATATGTTGAAAGAACGTCGGAATAATATTATAATAGGATTATGGGTTTTATGATTTTGGAAAGGACATTATTATGAGCCAATATATTGAATCAGAAAAAGTTGAATTAAAGGCAAAATATACAGATACCATTTGCAAAGAGATAGTGGCTTTTTTGAATGCGGATGGCGGTCAAATATTTGTCGGAGTTGATGATAACGGAAATGTTGTCGGCGTTGACAAAATTGATGAAACTTTAAAAAAGATATCTGACGTGATTACAATGCAGATTGAACCAAATCCACAAGAAGAAATACGCACGGAAC
>JAEELL010000026.1 GCA_016282745.1 Lachnospiraceae bacterium | reverse complement strand
GTTGTTGTTAAGGGATGCAGCCATATCACAGGTGGTGGATTCTTTGAAAATATTCCAAGAATGCTTCCTGAAGGAGTAAAGGCTGTTATCAAAAAAGACAGTTACGAAGTTCCTGCTATCTTCAAGAAACTTGCAAAAGACGGAGATATTGCAGAAGATATGATGTACAACACATACAACATGGGTATCGGTATGATGGTTGTTGTTGATGCTGCAGATGCAGATAAGACTATGGAAGCAATCAAAGCTGCAGGTGAACCATGTTATGTAGTAGGTAAGATTGAAGCCGGTGAAAAAGGAATTGATTTAGTATAAATTGATTTGGCGAAGGCTGATATAAAAAGGAGATAATATGCTTAGAGTTGGAGTGTTGGTTTCAGGTGGAGGAACAAATCTTCAGGCAATCATAGATGCGATTGCCGCAGGAAAGATTACAAATGCTGAAATTGAAGTTGTAATCAGCAACAAGAAGGATGCATATGCACTTGAGAGAGCAAAGGATAACAATATTGAAGCTGTCTGTGTTTCACCTAAAGATTATGAGAACAGAGACGACTTCAACAAAGCATTGATGGATACAATAGACGGATACAATCTTGATCTTATTGTTCTTGCAGGATTTTTAGTAGTACTTCCTGCCGAACTCACAAGAAAGTATGCCGGAAAGATTATAAATATCCATCCGTCATTGATTCCGTCATTTTGCGGAGTCGGTTTTTATGGACTTAAGGTTCATGAGGAAGCACTTAAGAGAGGTGTAAAAGTCACAGGAGCCACAGTACATTTTGTGGATGAGGGAACTGATACGGGGCCTATCATTTTCCAAAAGGCTGTGGAAGTTCAGGATGGTGACACACCTGAGGTACTTCAGAAGCGTGTGATGGAACAGGCAGAGTGGATAATACTGCCAAAGGCTATAAATGATATAGCAAACGGTATTATTAAGTAGTCGTTATCAGGAGTTAATAGTCTGAATATACATATTATAATGAAAATGTAATTCATAATGAAATAATGAATTATAAAGAGATGATTATATATAATGAAATAATAAATCATAATGAAGATATATTCACTGTGAAGAAAAAATAATATAAGAGAGGTTTAAGATGAAAGTTCTTATTGTTGGAAGTGGCGGACGTGAGCATGCAATCGCTTACGCTGTTGCAAAGAGTGACAAAGTGGACAAGATTTACTGTGCACCGGGAAATGCCGGGATAGCTGAATATGCTGAGTGTGTTTCAATCGGAGCAATGGAGTTTGACAAACTTGCAGATTTTGCAATGGAAAAAGAAATAGATCTTACTGTTATTGGAATGGACGATCCTTTGGTTGGTGGTATTGTTGATGTATTTAATGAAAAAGGTCTCAGAGTATTCGGACCAAACAAGGCAGCAGCAATACTTGAAGGTTCAAAAGCTTTTTCAAAGGATCTTATGAAAAAGTATAATATTCCAACAGCTTCTTATGAAAATTTCAGTTCACCTGAAGCAGCACTCGCTTATCTTGAGACAGCAAAGATGCCTATAGTTCTTAAGGCAGACGGCTTGGCACTTGGTAAGGGCGTTCTTATCTGTAATACCAGAGAAGAAGCTATTCAGGGTGTAAAGACTCTTATGCTTGATAAGCAGTTTGGTTCTGCAGGTGACAAGATTGTTGTCGAAGAGTTCATGGTTGGACGTGAGGTTTCAGTTCTTTCATTTGTAGACGGAAAGACTATAAAGATTATGACTTCTGCTCAGGATCATAAGAGAGCAAAAGATGGAGATCAGGGTCTTAATACAGGAGGAATGGGAACATTTTCACCTAGCCCATTCTACACAGAAGAAGTGGATGAATTCTGTAAGAAATATATTTATCAGGCAACAGTTGATGCAATGAAATCTGAGGGAAGACCGTTTAAGGGTATTATTTTCTTTGGATTGATGCTTACACAGGATGGACCAAAGGTTCTTGAGTACAATGCAAGATTTGGAGATCCTGAAGCTCAGGTTGTTCTTCCAAGAATGAAGAATGATATTATTGATGTTTTTGAAGCTTGCGTAGATGGAACATTAGACCAAATTGATCTTCAGTTTGAGGACAATGCAGCGGTATGTGTAGTACTTGCAAGTGACGGATATCCTGAGAAGTACGATAAGGGATTTGAAATTAAAGGACTTGATAATTTCAAGAATAGAGAAGGTTATTATGTATTCCATGCGGGTACAAAATTTGATGGGGATAAGATTGTAACTAATGGTGGAAGAGTACTTGGAGTTACAGCAAAGGGAAGTAACTTAAAGGAAGCCAGAGCAAATGCTTACGAAGCTACAAAGCTGATTGATTTTGACAATAAATATATGAGAAATGATATCGGTAAAGCAATCGATGAAGCCTAATATAAGGAATTATTAGTTTGCTATTGTAGAACATACTTTTTGCTAGGTTACAGAGAAAAAAGGAGTAATGTGATGAAAAAAATATATTCATTAGTTTTATGTGTGATTGCTTTCTTGGCAGTCAGTTGTGTTGGTATCAATATAGTAAAAGCTGATGAAGCAACACTTTCAGCATTGAAAGTGCAGGCTAAAGATGAAGACGGAAAAACAGCAGCGGTTCAGTTATCGCCTAAGTTTTCTGCGGATGTTACCGAGTATAATGTTACGGTAATGAACAACGTAAAAGAACTTGTTGTAGATGCTACAACAACTGAAGACAGTGCAACATACAAAGTTGAGTGGGCGCTTCTCGATGTTGGTGATAACAAGACGTATGTATATGTTAAAGCAGCAGATGGCACAAAAAAGACATATATTCTTTTGACCAAGAGACTTACGGAAGATGAGGAGGCTACATATGAGGCTCCTGAAAATTCCGACGATGAAGATGCGGATTCTGAAGGTGATGATTCAGACGATAATGATTCAGAGGGAAGCAAGTCAAAAGTATCCAAAAATGCTGTAAAGGTTGATGTAAACGGAATCACAATGGCGATTGCATCAAAGTTCAAATCATCTGATATTCCGGAAGGATTTAACAAGACAAAGTTTGAATATCAGGGAAAGACTTTTGCATCAATAACGGGAGTAGCAAAGAATGTTACTGCAGTGTGGCTTGTTCCGGTTGACGGAGAAAATGAGACTTCGCAGGATGCGGAAGAAGTAACAGAAGAATCCACAGAAGAGACAACTGAAGAAAGTGCAGATGCAACTGAGATAAAATACGAAGAAGGATTCTACATTTACGAAGAAGAAAATGACAGATTTTATCCTATGAACAACATCTATATCAAGAGCAGAATGTATACAATTGTTGATATGTATACTCCTGACAGCGTTCTTAGCGGATATGATCAGACTACTGTTGATATGTGCGGTGAGAATGTAAAGGCATGGGTTCTCAATGAAGAAGATAAGCTATATCTTGTTTATGCCATGAACTGGAATGGTGAGACTTCACTTTACTGTTATGATGATGTGGAGAAATGTTTCCAGAGATATATCATTGATACAGCAGCGGCAAATTTAGTTGAAGCTCAGAGAGAAAAAGTAAATAATCTTCAGCTCAAGAACAATGAACTCGTTCAGAAATTGAACGACAGTAACAGCACAAAGTGGAAGATTATTGGAGGGCTTGCAGTTGCAGTTGTAATACTTTTCTTTATTTGTCTTAATTTGTTACTTGCGTTAAAAACCAAAAAAGTTCTTGAAGAAGATGATGACTATGAAGATGATTATGTAGACAAAAAAGAAATTGCAAGAGCTAAGAAAGAGGCTAAGAAAGAAAGTAAGAGACAGGCAAAGGAAGAAAAAGCAGAGCAGAATCAGAATAGAAAGAATGAAAAGAAAGATTCTAAAAAGTATGATTTTATCGCTGATGATGACGATGATGTAGAGTTAGTCATCGATGATGACGACGATGATGATGAGTTATTCAAACTTGTTGAGGATGATGATGATTTTGTGATTATGGAAAGCAAAACAACAAAGTTACCGGAGTTTGAACTCGGAAAAGATGAGATTGATTTATCAGGTCAGGTTATGAAGGAAATGTCTACAGCTCCTGAAGAGGAAGAAAAGTTCAGTGATGAATCTGTAAAAGAGATTCTTAACACAGCTTTTCCTGACAATGACAATGACGATGAAGATGACGACGGATTTACATTTATATAGTGAATAAAATTAACAGGTGCTGACATTGTTGGCACCTGTTAATTGTTATAGTAAGCGTTCTTGAATGTGGCGGTTTCCGGTTGACTTTGAAAGTGTATTTGTTATACTGAATATAGAACAGTTATCAGAGTGATGTGATATGTGAAAGAACAGATTTTAAATTAGTTCTGAATCATAAAAGGATGGTGAGAATATGCTTATAGAGATTGATTTTAACAGCGATGAAGCAATCTATATGCAACTTAGAAATCAGATAATATTCTCTATTGCTTCGAACCGGTTACATGAGGGAGAAACCCTGCCGTCGGTAAGACAACTTGCAGAAGAGATAGGAATCAATATGCATACTGTCAACAAAGCTTATTCCGTGCTGAAACAGGATGGTTTTGTCAAACTGGACAGACGTCATGGAGCCATGGTGGCAATAGATATTGATAAGATAGCCGCAATGAAAGAAATGTCTGACGAATTGGCAGTTATTGTGGCAAAAGCCATATGTAAGAATGTTTCCAGAGAAGAGGCACATAATATTTTAGATGGAATATATGATATGTATGGGATATAACTAAGTTGAACTATATAGCGTGAGTAAGCTGTTTTCGCATTGCTATGAATGGTATGACTTATTAATAAAAAAAGGAGTGAGAACATGGATAACAGATATACGCAGCAGGCGAATGACGTATTAGGATATGCAAAAGAAGCTGCAATCAAGATGAAGATTGGTTTCATTGGTTCTGAGCACATATTATTGGGATTGTGTAAGGTTGTGGACAGCGTTGCGTTCAATGTACTTGGAAATCATGGAATTATATATAAAGTTGTTGCAGAGGAAATCAGTGGTGACACTATTCTTGGTGACATATCCAAGAATATGCATGAAAAGAGAAAAAACAATCCGGAATTTACTTACAGAAGCAACAGCATACTCGAAGATTCAATGCTTATTGCAAAGAGACAGGGATTTGAGAAGATTGGAACAGAACAGATTCTGTTGTCAATTATCGCAGACGAGGAGTGTCAGGCTCATCAGATTATTTCGCATCTCAATGTTGATATAAAGAGAATGTGCAAAGAGATTTTAAGACTGATGGGAAGAGATAAATCAGAAATAAGAGAGTTTATCAGGGATAATAATCCCAGAAACACTGAATATACCAATACACCGGTATTGGACAGATTTTCTAGAGATCTTACAGTTGCAGCGAAATTTGGCGATTTGGATCCGGTTGTTGGGCGTGAGGATGAGATAAACAGAGTTATTCAGATTATAAGCAGAAGAAATAAGAACAATCCATGCCTTATTGGAGAGCCGGGAGTTGGTAAGACTGCAATTATTGAGGCGATAGCCACTAAAATGGCTAAGGACGATGTGCCGGAAAGCTTAAAAGGCAAGAGACTTGTGAATCTGGATCTTACCGGAACTGTTGCAGGTTCAAAGTACAGAGGAGAGTTTGAAGAGCGTATCAAGAGAATCATTGATGAAGTGGAATCTGATGGAAACGTCATACTGTTTATTGACGAGATTCACACAATTATAGGTGCCGGTGGAGCAGAAGGATCTATGGATGCATCCAATATTTTGAAGCCTTCCCTTGCAAGAGGACAGCTTCAGGTTATCGGAGCAACAACTATTGATGAGTACAGAAAGTATATAGAAAAGGACGCCGCTTTGGAGAGAAGGTTCCAGCCTGTAATGGTGGAGGAGCCTACGGAGGCAGAAACCATAGAGATTTTAAAAGGGTTAAAAACTACCTATGAAGATTATCATGGTGTTACAATTTCAGATGAGAGTATCTCTGTGGCGGTAGAAATGGCGGCAAGATACATTAATGACAGGTACTTACCTGATAAGGCAATAGACCTTATTGATGAGGCATGTTCGAAGGTAAAACTTGGAACAAAGTCCCAGCCGGACAGTCTGACGAAATTAAAAGAAGAGACAGAGTTTTATCTGATTGAACTTGAGAATGCAATAAAGAAGAGCAATTTTGTCAGAGGGGCTGAAGCGAAAAAAGCATTAGATGCTGCCGAGAAAAAATATGAGAGAGCATCTAAACGCTGGGAGAGCGAAAAAGACAAAAAGAAACCTGTTGTCACGGAAAAGGAAATTGCAGAAGTTGTGTCAATGTGGACCAAGATTCCGCTTAACAGACTCGCAAAGACTGAAGCAGACAGATTGATGAAACTTGAGAGTGAACTTCACAAGAGAGTTGTTGGACAGGAAGAAGCTGTAAAAGCAGTATCAAAGGCAGTCAGAAGAGGAAGAGTTGGACTTAAGAATCCTAATCGACCTATTGGTTCATTCCTGTTTTTGGGACCTACCGGTGTGGGAAAGACAGAGTTATCAAAAGCACTGGCTGAGGCTGTGTTTGGAAGTGAGAATTCCATTATCAGAGTTGACATGTCTGAGTTTATGGAGAAGCACAGTGTGTCTAAACTTATAGGATCACCTCCGGGGTATGTCGGATTTGAAGATGGCGGTCAGCTCAGTGAGAAAATCAGACGTAATCCATATTCACTTGTACTTTTTGATGAAGTGGAAAAAGCTCATCCGGATGTGTTTAATATTTTGCTACAGGTTCTTGATGATGGTCATATTACTGATTCTAAGGGAAGAAAGGTTAGTTTCAAAAATGCCATAGTTATTATGACGAGTAATGCCGGTGCAGGAAGGATAATGGATCCAAAGAAACTGGGATTTGGAAGTGCTGATGATGAGAAGGCAGACTATGAGACTATGAAGAATGCAGTTCTTGAGGAAGTTAAGAAGATGTTCAAGCCTGAATTCCTCAACAGAATTGATGACATGATAGTATTCCATGCACTGAATAAGGAAGATATAAGGAAGATTGTGGACATAATGCTCAAGGAACTTACAAACAGAGCACTCAAACAGCTTGATATTAAGCTTAAGTTCACGACAAACCTTAAGAACTTCATTGCAGAGGAGAGTTATGACAAGAAATTTGGTGCAAGACCATTAAGAAGGTGGATTCAGAGCAATATTGAAGATGAACTTGCAGAAGCAATGCTTGCAGGAACAGTGAAAGAGGGAGATTCAGTTACTGTTTCAGTGAAAGATAAAAAAGTTGTAATATTAACAAAAAATTAATAACAAATATTTGTCAATATGTGATAAAGTAGATATATAAAAATACAAAGACACGCAGATGACATTGGATAGTGATTTAATTCATCTGTGACTATGCATTAGGAGGATAAAATGGCGGTAATTGAAGAGTTAATCAAAAAAGAAGCGGACGGTTCAATCAGTTTTGGAAATTATAAATTAACTGAAAAGACAAAGTTATCAGATTTTGAAGTAGATGGAGATTTATACAAGGTAAAGACATTCAATGAGATTACAAAACTTGAACGTAATGGATTATTTGTATATGAGTCAACACCGGGAACAGCTGTAAATGCATTCAAGGCAACAGCAGACAGTGCTGATTTCTTCGTTGAGGGAATGGGACCGTCTCAGATTACTCTTGAGCTTGAAGCAGAGCGTGAGTATGAAGTATTTATTGGAACAAAGACAGCAGGTAAGGTCAAAACTAATTTAGGAGGAAAGTGTACTATCAATGTAGAGGCAGATGAGATTGCACCTACACATATCAAGGTAGTAGCTATCTAATATGGCAAAAAAATCATCAATTGTATATTACTGTAAGGAATGTGGCTTTGAGTCTGCAAAGTGGTTAGGGCAGTGTCCCGGCTGCAAAGAGTGGAATAGTTTTGTTGAGGCTCCGACAGTCAAGACAAGGAGCGGAAAAGATGTCATAAAGACTATAGAGGAGAGAACTCCTGTCACTTTAGGACAGATTGACACAACAAACGAAGAGCGAATGGCTACAGGATTTTCAGAACTAGACAGAGTGCTTGGTGGCGGTATCGTCCCAGGCGCTTTGATGTTAGTAGGGGGAGATCCCGGAATTGGAAAGTCCACATTGCTTTTGCAGGTATGTAGAAATATATCATCGGCCGGAAAGAGAGTATTGTACATTTCCGGTGAGGAATCTTTAAAACAAATTAAAATAAGAGCAAACAGAATAGGAGAGTTCACTGATAACTTGAAGTTATTGTGCGAGACGAATCTTGACGTAATTGAGAATGTAATTAAAAATGATCCGCCTCAACTTGTTATCATTGATTCTATTCAGACTATGTTTAGAGAGGATGTTGATTCTGCACCGGGATCTGTCGGTCAGGTCAGAGAGTCAACAAATGCACTGATGCATCTGGCAAAAGGTCTCGCGGTTCCTATATTTATTGTAGGACATGTAACAAAAGAAGGTGTAGTGGCTGGCCCGCGTATGCTTGAACATATGGTAGATACAGTTATATATTTTGAGGGGGACAGACATGCCACCTATCGTATTGTACGAGGAGTAAAGAACAGATTTGGCTCTACTAATGAGATAGGTGTATTTGAAATGCGACAAGAGGGCTTGAGGCAGGTTCTCAATCCATCAGAGTATCTTCTTGAGGGAAGACCTGAAGGTGCATCAGGTTCAGTTGTTGCGTGTCTGATAGAAGGTACGAGACCGATACTCGTTGAGACCCAGGCGCTTATTTCGAGAACTAACTTCGGAATGCCGAGAAGAACATCAGCGGGAATTGACTACAACAGGGTCAATCTCCTTATGGCAGTCATAGAAAAGCGACTTGGTGTATCCTTGGGAGATTGTGACGCCTATGTCAATATAGTAGGTGGAATGAAAGTGCAGGAGCCGGCTCTCGATCTGGCAGTTGTACTTGCCATTTTATCAAGTTACAATAACAAGCCGATAGCAGCCGACACTATCGTATTTGGTGAAGTTGGCCTTTCGGGAGAAATAAGATCAGTTTCCATGACACCTCAGAGAGTCAGCGAGGCAAAGAAACTAGGATTTAAAAAATGCATAATGCCTAAGGTATCCATGGATGCATTGGACGATGTTTCAGGTATTACAGTAGTTGGCGTTGAGAATTTGAATGAGATTCTGAATTTAAAATTGTAGCTAATAAGCAGATGTCCCTCTCTTCTAAACAAAGTGAAGGTGGGGGTAAGAATAATAAATAATAGAGAACAAAGAATCAATTTTAAGTTGGGGATAAAATAATTATAATAAGAGGTAAGAAGAATGAAAAAAAGGATTGTGAAAAAAATAATAAGTGCGATTTTGGTCGCAGGTACATCAGTTGGAACAATGATTCCGGTAAACAGCAACGTAATGATAACCAATGTTAAGGCAGAAGATTTTTTTACAGCAGGAGATTTTCAAATAAATAATCTTGACGGATGGAGCTATGAAGATGGTATTCTCAGAATTTCTCAAAATGGAGATTACACTATTGAGATGGCGCCCGATATAACAAGTACTGATGACAGTATTGCCGTAGAATCAGGAGTTACAGCAAATATTACATTGGGAAATGTTAATATTGTAACAGATAAGGATGTTAACAATAACTTCAAGTCAGCATTGGCTCTCAATAATGCAACTGTTAAGCTGACTTTGAGGTATGATGCAGAGATACATATGGAGTCTGAGCATTTTGCGTCCGCTGTAACTGTAGATGATAATTCAAAACTGACTATTGAAGGTGATGGAAAATTAGATGTGATATCAGATTTTGGTTCTGGAATCGGTGGAGATTTTTATGGTAATGGAAATCTTGGAGAAGTAGTAATTAATAGCGGAGAGATTAATGTTACCGGAGGAAAATTTATGACCGGTATTGGTGGAAGTTTATTATATAATGAACCTGAAGAGGGTAAAGAATACGGAAATTCCGGAAAAATAACTGTTAACGGTGGAAAACTTACCGCTTATACTGAGTCGGGAACAGCCATTGGAGGAATACCGGTTTCTCAATTGTTAGAAGATACAGTTGAAGCCGGAGATGGAGGAATATTGATTGTCAATGGTGGAGAAGTTCATGCAGAAACAATGTCAGGAACAGCCATTGGTGGTGGATATTCTCAGGAAGGAAGAGCCGGTGACGGAGCAGATGTCACATTAAATGGTGGAAGAATTTATGCTTATGCACAAGGTAGTGGAACTGCAATAGGTGGCGGTTGGACTGAGTCAGGAATTGCAGGTGACGGCGGATCACTTACAGTAAATGATGGAAAGTTAGATGCATGTTCAATGGGAGCAACTTCAGTTGGAGGAGGACTCACAACTGAAGGAACACCGGGCAAGGGAGCAATGGTTGTAATTAATGGCGGAGAAGTAGACATAGATAATGGTTACGGATGTGCAGTTGGTGGTGGATGTATTTATGATAGTTCCAAAGATATAGAGTTTAGTGGAGGAGTTATTAGCGGATCGTTGACTCCTACAAATACAAGTGCATCATTAACAATTAACGATGGGGCTGTGAGGATTACCTCTTTCGCGGGAATGGCGGTATGCTGTGAAGAGTTGAATTATTGTGGCGGTTATTTTCAAATCCGTAATGATGGAGTTACAGAGGAGTATGCACCTGAAGGCGACGTTACTAATATAACTTTTAAACCATCTTCAGATAATCAGATAATTGCAACAATATTTGATAACGAAACATATTCAGAAATAGAAGGCTCTCCATTCAGAACAGAAACAAAAATTGCAGAAGTATTAAATAAAAAGAGTTATACATTTGAAACAGAAACTATAAAAAGCCAGGTAAAAGTTGATATAGTAGGAACCCAGATAAATACTACATCTGAAGGATTCAGAGTGGTATATTCAGTTGATGATCCTAATAATGAAGTTGTTGAGGCAGGTATGGTATACGGACTTGCAAATTGGGCTTCAGAGAAAGATATGTATGTTGGTAGCAATGCTTCGGATGTATATTCATATTCTGCAACTGACGCAGGAAAACTCTCTTATCTTATCGATAATTGCTCAAGCACAATTCAGGGATATGCAATGACAATGAAGTTTATAAAAACAACTGCGTTTTATCAGGCACCAATAATGATGAGAGCATATGCAAAACTCTCTGATGGTAGTTATGTATATAGCAATGTTGATACAAAGTCTGTATATCAGATTGCAGATTATCTTTACCAGACAAAAAGAATGCCAAACGATGTAGCACATGATTATCTGTACAATAATATTTTAGTAAGTTGCAAACCGGATTATGAAATAGTATATTTCTTAGATTAATGTAAATAATAATAGATTTTTTGTTGACATTAGTTTGTTAATATGGTATAAATATCTAGTGCTTAGCGATAAGCACTTCATATTTAGGGGCATAGTTCATCGGTAGAATAAGAGTCTCCAAAACTCCAGAGCTGGGTTCGATTCCTAGTGCCCCTGTCAAAAAGAACATCGTTTGATGTTCTTTTTTTGTGTACACGACGAGGAAAATGCAGAAAGCTTTGCTTTCATGCATTTGACGACCGTGATACAATCCCGAAATAAGCGTAGCGTTTTCGGTGATTGTGCCTCCAAAAGCCTATAAAATAAGGGATGCAGATAATTGAGCAGAAAATACGTAATCAGTCTAGAGCATTAACAATACTGGGGGTTGAAGGAGCAGAGGCTATTTGTAATTATTTAAATGGTTTTGAACCCAAAGAGGTTGATAGTAGAGAGGCTTTAGCAGCAAAAGAATAGTATGATAGATGGGAAAAAAGTAAATATAATGAGTGCTATTGATATTATGGTCGAAAGTCTTAAAAGGATAATTCTGGATAAATCAAGTGAGGAGTTGCTTCTTCCAGTAATTCTTCCAGTTGAAAGTTTGGAGGGGATAAATGAATGAGATTGATAGCAATATTGAGTCCGACAGGTAAATGGGGAACAAAAACTGAATATACGAAGCTTAGGAACTATCTCAAAAAAGATGGATATATTCGTATAGCTCCCGAAGTATATATGCGAATAGTTCAAAACAGAAAAGCCTCAGAGAAACATTATAGACGCATTACAGAGGTGGCACCAAAGACTGGAATTGTTAGATTGTTGCGCCTTACGGAAAAGCAGTTTTCTAATATTTATATGGTAACGGGTGAACAGGACTATCAAGAAAAAACGGTTGGTACCAATTGCCACATTATGATAGGATAAACTTATGGCACATGTTAGAGATTTAATGTGAGAATGTATTTATTCGGCATTGATAGAAATCTTATGCTTGTGCATTTTTAGATGAGTTATGAGAACTAAGCAATAGAAAAAAACAATATGTTGTGAGTGATATAAACAAAAATACAATATTTAATACTTGAATGATACTCCCAAAATGGTGTATCGTTCAACATAGCGGATTCGAAGTGATACACAGAGTGGATATCGAGAAGAAAATCTCGATATATCCACGATGAGCCAAGCGCAAATCCGTGCTTGCACGGAAATTTGCATTTGGGATAATAGCTAGGGAAAATATTAGTGGTTTGTAGTGGCATGGAGGAAAGTGTGATATTATGGAAGACAAATGGTATTATGGAAGAGATGAGAGGAGCATTGAAAGATGGTAAAGAAAATTGTTAGAGATCCTTTTTTTCTGCAGCAGAAATCTGAACCGGCGACGGAGGCAGATAAGCAGGTGATAGTGGATTTGATGGATACATTAAAAGCAAATATGGATAGGTGTGTTGGCATGGCTGCAAACATGATAGGTGTGAAGAAGCAGATAATAGTAGTGGCTGTAGGTCCATTTGTCTTTCCTATGATTAATCCGGTGATTACTAAGAAGTGTGGAAAGTATGAGACTGAGGAAAGTTGTCTGTCACTCGATGGTGTGAGACCGTGCACTCGTTACAAAGAAATAGAAGTCGATTACCTAGACCAGAACTTCAAGCCACAGCATGGCAAATACAAGGATTTCACAGCACAGATTATCCAGCATGAGATACAGCATTTTAGTGGTGAATTAATCTAAGTCGGAGAAGACTCACACTTCAATAAGTGGTGAGCAACAATACAGTTAAAAAGTGGAGGAGTTGAAAAATGTCAAAATCATGGAGCAGTATAAGAAAACGACTGGAACAGGACTTGCTGTGTGAGAAACTCCGAGGAAGAGTGCAGTACTTTCGCACTATATATCATGGAGCACCTGATGAGTATGGTAGATTTGCTGTGCGAGTTGATGGCAAGGAAATATTTCAGGCAAATCCGTACAATGAGAGTAACTATTCGCAGATTGCCAGTGAGATAAAAAAGAAACAAGACATCTCGCCAAGAGAATGGACGGGCAAGTAAATGCTGTTTGATGAAGTTAATTCTTCTGCAGAAGATGAGGCTCAAAGGATTTCAGTTAATGATGGTATCGTTGACTCATTCGATATCCCATTTGCAATAAAGAAATACTTGAACCAGGATATCAAGGAAAGCATTGCGGACGAAGATCCTCTAATTAGAATGTTTGCTATACTTGATAGGCGAGTAGGCAAGCGGACACTTTTAGAAATAGCGAAGACAGCTATGGAACAGCCTGAATGGCTGCATAAGTTTTACAAACTTAGACTGGATGCGGAAGGCATTCGCATTCCATTAGAGAATGAAATATAAAATATAGAGAGGGGAGTAATATGCAGAAGGAAAATAAGCTTGGAAAAGAAATAACTGTTGGTGGAATCAGATTTTCTTCAAATGTGTTGATGGCGCCCCTTGCCGGGTACACCTGTTTTCCATTTCGATTGATGGTAGAAAAATTGGGGGCAGGAAGTGCCTATACGGAAATGATTAGTTCTGATGGACTTAAATACAACGATAGGGCAACATCAAAATTATTGTATACGGACGATCGTGAAAAATTAAAATGTGTGCAGCTGCTGGGGGCCATCCCAACAGTTTTTGAAAGGGCTGCAAAAAGTGAGCGATTGGAAAAGTTTGACATCATTGATATAAATATGGGATGCCCTGTTCCAAACGTAATAAAAGCCGGAGAAGGCAGTGCACTGTTGGAAGATATACCAAGAGCTTCCAAAATAATTGAAGCTTGTAAGAGGAGCGGAAAAGTAGTTTCAGTGAAGTGTCGCCTTGGAATGAACAGAAACAATATAGTGATAGAAGAATTTGTGCGAATGTGCGAAATGTCTGGAGCTGACATGATAACTGTGCATGGTAGAACAAGAGATATGATGTATGATGGTGAGCCTTTATACGATTATATCAAACTGGCAAAGCAGTCAGTTAGCATCCCTGTATTTGCGAACGGAGGAATAACTTCAAAAGAAAGAGCGCAGGAGATGATGGAAAAGACAGGGGCAGATGGTATTATGCTTGCCAGATATGGATTTGAAAATCCACTTATTTTTTCAGAATTAACAGGAAAGGAAAGTGTGGATACAAAATACAGTCTGTTGTTAGAGCAGCTGGATATTGCAAAAGAATGTTTTGACGAGTTATACGTTCTTTCATACATAAAGAAGTTGTCGTCCTACTTTATGAAAAAAATGCCTGGAACAAAACAGTATAAGTTGGATTTGTACAAATGTGGAAATATATCAGAACTGGAGAGTGTTTTAGGAGAAATTTTTGATAAATAGCTCCAATCGGAACAGTTAATAATGGGAGTTGAGAAAAATGTTGGTGCAAGATCAATTTGAAATAGAAGATGGAATATTGAAAGCCTATGTGGGTTCGTCGGGAGATGTTAGGATTCCGGAAGGCGTTCACACAATTGGAAAAGGCGCATTTAAGGGAATGGCATGGATACTGGATGTAAGCCTTCCTACTACACTTAAACGCATAGAATCCATGGCCTTTAAAGGGTGTAGACAAATTAGTAAGCTGAGTTTTCTTGATGGATTATTGGAAGTGGGAGAGTTTGCATTTCACAGATGTCATAAGTTGGAGGAGTTGATTTTCCCAAAATCTATGACAAAGGTGGGGAACTGTGCTTTTTTATATTGCGACGGCCTTAAGAAAGTTGTAATGGAAGGGCCACTTCGTTTAGAAAAACAATTATTTTCTCATAATCTCATGCTTCAGGAACTTGCACTAAACAAAAATGTAGATGATGCTAACTTTGTGGATGAAGTGTTTTTGGGCTGTGTTAATATTAAAAAAATATCATTATCAGATGACGTTTACGAAATAAAAAATCTGATTGAAGTGATGGATTCTCATGCATCATACCCAAAGGTTATAAAATCCATCGCAGAGAGTGTATATAATTCCATGGAAATAGAAGATGGAGTATTGAAAAAATATTCAATAAATTTGAAATCTATCTTCATTCCGGAAGGTATTACCAGTATAGGAAAAAGCTGTTTTTTTGACAAAAAAGGTATAGTAAAAATAATATTACCTAAGTCATTGAGAGAGATAAGAGCAAATGCCTTTCTTAATTGCATCAGCCTAGAGGAAATAACAATTCAAAACGAAGATGTTATTCTGGATGATAAGGCGTTTCGTGGGTGTTGTAATCTGAAAAAGATTCATATTCATGACACAACTTATATGTTGGAGGATGAGAATTCAAACGAGCTGATTGGCAGAATCAGAGATCAGGTGTTGGGAGATTTTTATATCAGCGGAAGAGTTTTGATTCGCTATATGGGAAATGAAGAGCAAATACAGATTCCAAAAGGAGTAGAGATTGTTGGCGAACGCTGTTTTTTTGGAAATGAGCAACTCAAAACAGTTCTATGCCCTGATAGTTTGAGAGAAATAAGAGAGCAGGCCTTTGAAGGGTGCTTAACCTTACAGAACATTGTATTGCCGGATAAGCTAAAAAGGATAGAGAGAGAAGCTTTTGCCGAGTGTAAAAAACTATTGAAATGTAATATTAGTGGTTCCTTGGAGTTCATAGGAGAATATGCTTTTCGTCGTTGCTTTGCACTAAAGCCTTGGGAGGATATGCCAAAGAATGCAAACATACATCCTTACGCATTTTATCAGTCAAAGCATTTTTCACAGGTGACAGCAGAACTAAAAGAAAAAGAGAATATTAAATCTTATGTATTTACTTCAAATGAGGATGTTAAGTCTTATGCATTTACCAAAAATGAGGACATCAAAGTTCTTAAATTAACTGGGGTAAAACAAATAGGAAAGTATGCATTTGCATCTTGTCCAAATTTGGAGGAAGTAATAATTGATGCACTGGAATGTATTATTGAACAAAATGCATTTTCAACATGCCCTAATCTTAGAAAAGTTTGTTTGAATGTTAAGTCCATAGGCAGAGCAATCTTTTCGTATTGTAGAAAACTGGAGGAAGTTTCGCTGTCGGGCGTTTCTGTTTTGCCGCCAGAGAGTTTTGCAGGTTGCTATTCACTACATAAATTTGATGCAAATGAAGTTACGAAAATGGAAGCGAGATGTTTTGATGAGTGCATTCATTTAAAAGCATTTGATTTTTCCGGAATTAAAATGATTGGAGAGAGAGCTTTTGAAAGATGTGATTCTCTCAAAAAAGTAGAACTTCACAAAGTGGAATGCGAATATCATGCTTTTGCTGATTGTGCATCTTTAGAGTCGGTGGAAATATCCTCAGACACAGTACTTAAAAGTGGTGTATTTATTGGTTGCACTCAGATTAGATCTGTCATTTATGAATCGAAACAATATGAGTTTTACAAATTCGCGGACAGTTTGAATCACACTAACAATCCTTATCCGGCACCGATTAAGGAGGTCATCGGATCAATTTATTCGTGTTTCATTATAAAGGAAGGAAGGATTCTTGAGGGTTATACCCAAGATGCAACAAAAGTAACTATTCCTCAAGATATTGAAGAGATAGGTCAGGATGTCTTTCGCGATCATGTTCGATTAAAGGAGATAGTTATTCCAGACTCAGTGAAGCGTTTTGGAAGCCACACTTTTTCCATGACCACTTGGCTTGAGGAAGAGCGAAAAAAGACTGAGATGATTATTGTGAACAACGTACTTTTGGATGGGACACTGTGTAAAGGAAAGGCAGTGATTCCCCAGTCTGTAAAGAGGGTTGCCAGCTGGTGTTTTGCAGGGAATACCCAGTTAACAGAGTTAGAGATTCCTTCGGAGAGAATGATTATCGAAAATCTTGCCTTCAGAAATTGTTTGAATCTGAAAAAGATTATTGATTGGAACAAGGATGAGTATGTGTTGAGTGATGTTTTAGATATAACAAAAAAGGATTTTCCAGATATTATTCAAAAAATCTTTTTAGAATGTATCAACTGCTTTAAATTAGATGAAGATAATAATCTGATAGAGAGCACGGGGAATATTGTTAATCTGACATTTCCTTTAGGAATTAAGGCTGTTGGGGATTGTGTATATAAGGATTGCCATTTGTTAGAAAGTATTGCATTATCTGATGACACGGGCAGAATAGGAAAATCAGCATTTGAAAACAGTAAATGGTTAAAGTATGTGACAAACGCGCAGGCTGTTTCATATATTGGGCCTCGTGCATTTTCAGGTTGCCAGTCCATGGAATCAATCGATTTGTCGGATAGTTTAAAAGAAATAGGCGGCAGATGTTTTGAGCATTGCGCAAGTCTGAAGGAAATTCATATTTCAAACCAGTTAGAAATAATTCCGGCCAGGGCTTTTTTTAGATGCAAATCATTGACAAAGCTCTACATTCCAAAGTCTGTGAAAGTAATTGAGAATGAAGCTTTTGCTTTTTGCGATAAACTGGAAGAAGTATATATTTCAAAGGAAACACAGCTTATGGACAGAGTGTTTGAATATTGCGATAATGTTGTGATACACAGATATTAATTAGGGAAATTATATGAGATATAGAGAATTAGGAAAAACAGGAATCAAAGTATCAGAAATCGGATTCGGCACTATTCCAATATTAAGCGGACATGTTCCCGTATTGCCACAGTATTTTAGCCCGGATAATGAAACAGCAGTTGCGATTATGAGAAGGGCATATGAGCTGGGGTGCAATTTTTATGATACTGCAATTTTGGAAGAATATGGTGATGCAGAAATTAAGCTAGGAGAATTTGCAAAAACTATAAACAGGAATAAGATTATTATTTCAGACAAAGCCAGATTTTTCAGTGGGGGAGAGATTTACAGAGAAGTCTTAAGAAGCACTGAAAATCTTGTAACTAAGCCAGATATTTATTTTGTGCATCAGGTGGATGAGAGTAATGCAGATGAAGTTTTTGGAAAATATGGAGCAGTAGATGCTTTGTTTGATTTGAAACGAGAGGGAAAGATAGGCTACACTGGAATAGCTTCACATTATTATGACGTGTTATACCGCGCAGCTTTGGATCCCAGAGTAGATGTACTTCAAGGAAGTGGAAATATATTAGAGCGAGGTATGCTGGAAAGAATCAAAAATGAGGAGGCATTTAGAGATAAAGGTTTTATATTGAATAAAGTATATGCAGCAGGTCTTTTAATTGATCCTTTTTCTGTTGAGGAATTGATAGGAGGAATTTTAGAGTATCCATTTTCCTGTGCACTTTTGGGAATTGGTACTTTTGAACAGGCAGAGGTTGCATTTGCAAAAGAATATCCGCCTATTCATTTTACTTTTGAGGAAGTTCTTGAGCGCCTTAGAAAAACTTTTGAACCTATTGGCTGTGACAGGTGTGAGAGATGCGTGTGCCCTTATGGACATGAGATTCATACAAGTTTCAGACAGTTCAATTATTACAATCTTGGCAAGGAGTTTTGGGCGGTTAACAAATTGAAGATGGACATAGAGCAGACATATGAACATTGTAGGAAATGTACACATCAGGAGTGTATGAAAGAATGTGGACGACATTTATACATTCCAGAGGAAATAGAGAAAGTAATACATTTGGTAAGAAAGTATGGATTTGGTAGTGTAAAATAAGAAAACCTCCAAAGTAGATATGGTAAATAACCATATTCTGCTTTGGAGGTTTTTTATTATGACTCTATTTGTGCCAGTTTTTCCATTATAGTATCCGCAGCTATTAGACATTTGAGGGAAGCACTTTGCAATTCTGCAAAGAAGCCTTCCGCACCGTCGGCAAGACCATCGGCTACAGCCTTTAACAGAAGGCAAGGAACACCATTTGCTTCACATGTAAGGACGATACCGGCAGATTCCATGTCGCAGATGTCCCCTTCAAAGGTCTCATGAAGATACTGCTTTTCCTCTGCTGTGCTGATGAATTTATCACCTGAGCAACAAGTGGCAAGGGAAAGGTCATCCATGATGGAAAGGGCACTTTTAACAAGGCTTTCACTAGTTTTAAGAAAGATCGAATCATAGCCATCTACCTGACCAACCGCTAAATCCATAAATTCGGAACAATCATATTTGTAGTGAACCACGCGATTAACGAGGCAACCTTTTTGCTTTTTCATGTCTGGGGTAAGTCCGCCCACAACACCAAAGTTTACAATGGAGCTTACACCAAACTTGGCAATAAGATACTGCACTCCGGAGGAGGCGGCGATTTCACCCATACCGGTCTGTAACACGTAGATATCATATGTATCTCGTTCCACAAGGAAAAGATTGAATCCCGGAGGTGCTTCCAATTCCTTCCAGGTATGGTAGTGTGCAAAAATTGCATCCATCTCGATGGCAACAATCAAGCCAATTTTTTTCTTTCGAGAGGCAATCTGTGTAATCTTCTCGGTAATGTGAGAAAGAAGAAGATTACCACAGGTTAGCGCATCATCATCCTCTTCATGAGAATCAAGAAATGCCATTACGTCCCAACCAAGTTTAATAAATTCTTTTTCAAAACTTTCAAAAACTTCGAAACTCTGATATTCCGTCGTGACATTAAAACCGTTGTCAAGAGCATTGAAGGTCTGATGGATTGGAGTCATTTTAATCAAAAATTTATTCTTGTCAAAGAGTTTGTCAATGAGTGTCGCATCAATGACTGAATCCTTGGTTACAGCAAAGTTCAGTGCATACTTTCTGCCTTTTGGCATCGGTAGTGTATTTGCAATTTCTGCGATTTCGTTAAGTGACATGGAACAATTCTTAAACATCTTTTTGCGAAGTGTTTAATCTGTAGTGTTAATGCTAATCTGCAAAGCTGCATTGCCGTCGTATACTTCATTTTTGATGCGGCAGAACTCCTGTAAGAAATTCTTTACGCTTGAATGATACTCCAAAAATGGTGTATCGTTCAACCAAGAGGATATATATTTAGTTTACACATAATTTTTTGCAGTATCTGCATTTAGAAATTAATTAATCAAAATCTATATTCATCTTCGCGTTCCAACAACTGACTCCACCTTGCAGATATAAGTTTGGCATATTGCACACCATGAAGACCGTAGTTGCCTAGAGCATATGCATCATTGAATTCGACCAATAGAGTTCTTCCGTCACTTGTTACACATATATCCATACTACATGCCATAGGTCTGTTCGCCCATTGGACAAAAGTTTTCATAATATCTTTGAGGACATTTTCGTCATAATGATAATAGTAGCTTTCGCGTGTAGAATCAAGAATCAAGCCATAAGGTCTAACATCTACCAACTCGTCATACATGATGAAACATCGCCATTCAGCTTTGATATCCAAAGCTTCGCTACATATAACTTCATAATTCTCTGAATGATTTCCACAACCAACAAGATCATGAATATTTCTAATAACTTTACCGGTAAACATTTTGTTTTTCTTGGGTTTAACAAACCAACCTGCGGACCACTTTTTCTCATCTCGACTTATAGCATCTATCGTATCTTCCCAAACTTTTCTTCCCAGATATTTATTCATTATTTCAGGATAATCCGGTATGTGGGGAAAAACTTCGAATTTTTTGAAAACTTCATTGCATTGTTGAATGTAATCAAGAACAATATCTTGCCTTTCTATTTTGTTGTAAATGTCATCAAGGGAATGATAAGGTATTATTTCCGCTCCTAGTTCTCTAAAACCATACATTGCACAAGCAATATTAGGGCTATGTGGTATGTCCATATCCATACCTCGATCATATTTTGTTTTCATCCAAACTCTCATAATATCACCTATTTCTTTTGAATTTCCATATCTTATAATCATATTGCTATTTGCTTACTATAAAAAATATAATCCCGAAAGAGTTATTTACAATTGATTAAGAAAAAACAAATAGTATAATCAAATTATATTATATAAATAATAATGGCGCTATATTTAAAGTGAAGAGAAAAATGTTATTACATTACAAATTATAATGGTTGTCATATAGGGTTCGATGAATTAAAAAAATGAATATATGAGGGGAAAATAAATGCAAGAGGTATATAGAGTAGAAGAGCGTTTTACAGTAAGCAATGTTGGGACTATTTATACGATAGGTAAATTGTGTGAAAATGAAATATGGGTTGGAGATATTTTGTATGATTTGCAAGGTAATAGATTTAAAATAAAGGCGATTGAAAGTTTTACTAGAGTTAAAACAAAAATTGATGAATTGCCGCTTAATGTAATGTTAGAATTACTTGATAACATCGATGTTCAAGGAAATATTTTGGTAAGCAATCCAGATAAGCTCAACTTTATATTTTGTAATCATCCACTTTATCAGAAGCAAGTGGATGAAGATTATGAGGAAGAATATAATGTGGCGAAATTGAAATATTCCTGTGGATTATTTAGTTATGAAGATCTGCAAATGGGAAAACTGTCCATGTATGGTGATGAAATAAGCGGTCTAACGATTTATCGTGGATGGATGATGAAGCCCGAAATGTATAGAACATTTTATGAAAAATTAAAAGAAAAAGGAATATTGCTTATTAATTCTCCAACGGAATATGAGAAATACCATACACTACCAGGATGGTATGATGATTTTGCGGAGGATACGGCAAAGTCTGTGTGGGAAAATCAAGGAACGGTTGAGTCAGCATTGGCAATGACAAAAGATTTAGAAGGTCCGTATATAGTCAAGGATTATGTTAAGAGCAGAAAACATGAGTGGTATGATGCATGCTTTATCAGCAATATAGCTAACAAAGAAAACACAGAAAATGTGATTAGTAATTTTGTGGAAAGACAAGGGACTAATCTTGTCGGAGGTGTAGTTCTAAGACAGTTTGTGAATCTTAAATCTATTGGTTTTCACGAAAAAAGCGGAATGCCAATATCAGAAGAATACAGAATATTTGTTTTGGCAGGAAGAGTAGTTATTATCGACGATTATTGGAAAGCAGATATGAGCGTTAGCTTTTCTGAGGAAGAATTCAAATGGATAGAATCTTTGGTAAAGAAAATAAAAAGCAATTTTGTGTCCATAGATATTGCGCGCTGTGAAGATGGGCGCCTAATCGTAATGGAACTTGGCGATGGACAGGTATCAGGATTGCAGCAGATTAAACCAGATGTTTTTTATGGAAAATTAGTTAGAAACAATAACTAGTGCAAAAGCATTGCATTGTGAGAATCCGTTGCAGGTTGAGCAAGAGTGGATTGATGAGTATTCATTGAAAAATGGAGAATTTGACATTACTGATGTAGACAGACAACTTGCACAGATTGTCCCATCTCCAACTCAGATGGGAAAGGTATATGCAAAATTAATAAAAGATACTTTGCAGTCTGATGAGAATTACGTGGATGGGATTATGCGTGTGTACAACAATGAAATATGTGATGTAATAGACAATTATAATTGCAGTGCATTTTATGAGCCTTCATATGTAATTGCCAGAGCTTACCAATCCGGAGGATTTTGAGAAAAAAAGAAAAGTGTTGTCAAAAAGTGTTGTCAAATAAAGCAACAGTGCCGCAAAGGTGCATAAAATGGGCGGAGTCACGGTGTCCACTAGAGTCTCCAAAACTCCAGAGCTGGGTTCGATTCCTAGTGCCCCTGTTAAAAAAAAGAACATCGTTTGATGTTCTTTTTTATTTACACGGAGTGGATTCCGAAACAAGCGTAGCGGTTTCGGAATTGTGTTCTTTTGTAAAATGATATTATTTTAATTCAGTTCCGCCCCACTCGACAGCTACAAAGCCGCTTCTTTGCGGACTACTTAGTTTTTGTTCTTTTACTTCAAGTGGTTTATCTAAGCCCTTGAAAGTCAGCAAAACTCTGATGACAGAATCCGGGGCAGGAGCTATAGTAAGCGGCATATTCTTTTCAATTTCTTCTGCGGTTGCAAAGCGTATGTAATTGTATTTGTTTTCTTTTAACACCGGTAACCAGTAAACAATGAATTCTTCTCGCTCTTTGTAGTTTAAACCGAGAATTTCCAACTTTTCATCAAGAAATTCGTCTACATCATCATCTGACACAACAAATCCATCCTGTTTAACACTGAATTTATAATCGCTTATATTTTCATAATACAATGAATACAATTGCTTTCCCGTATTCAAATCAGTCAAATCACCGTTTGGTTTGGCAAGAACATGCCAGCCATCGAAATATTCCGGATAGGAAACTATAATATTATCCTTATTTCCCAATGATACAGTAACATCTGTGTCATCTTGCGGATATAAATAGATTATCGGTTTTTTAACCGGTTCAAATAGGGCATTTATTTTCGGAATCATAACTGTAGCAAAGAAAATATAAAGTAAAGTTGCAATAATAATGGAAACAGCAAATATAATCCTTGATTTCTTTTTCATTCTATTGGCCTGCTCAATATCCTGAATTCTCTTTTTGATTTTAGCGGATTTAATAAACATATTTTGAAATATAAAAGCAAATATAAATAATGCGGTAAGGTTTGTATATGTTTTGAGACTAAAAGAGTCGTTGTTGATAAAAAAGTCATAAATCATCACACCCGTAGTTAAAATAATAATAATCCATGTGGCAATAATCTTGATATCAAATATTTTCTTTAATTTTTCGCTTGTGTTATTTGTGCTCATAACTAATCTCCTCATTTCTATATTGTATCTGAATTTTTAAATGTTTCATATATAGAAACCCTGCCTGTTGTTATAATGTTACACTTGATTTTAAATTTTTTTAATTTTGTAAATCAAAGTTGATAGCAATATTAACTTCTTAATACTAATTTCTTAATACATACTTTTGAATAATAGTTTCATAATAATAGTTTCATAATAATAGTTTCATATATTAACTAATATTCCCTTTGTAAATGTACATTAGTATGTAGTACAATAAACAGGTAGTGTTAATTTAATAATGTTATTAGTGGAGGTATTTTATGCAACAGGTTTTTATTTCTAATATATCAGACAATTTAGAGCCGATAATGGATTTTTGTAAAAAGAATCAAAAAATCATAAAAATATTTATTATCATGGTTGGAATATGTATTAGTTTCTTTTTGTTGGCAAACAGACTGACCACATTTGAACATCATGAAAAGACTATTAAAGCATTAGAAGAAAAGAAGGATACTGTACTTGATCTTACAGCGGCAGCTACAGCGTCTTCCGCGGCAATTACACTTTTGCCCGGAGATACAGCAACACCTATAGCAGAACAACTGGCTGATATGACCACATATTTTCTTATAGCAGTATGTGCAATTTATCTTGAAAAATACTTGCTTACAATTACAGGGGTGGCAGCCTTTAAGTGGATTATTCCTATCGCAGGAATTGTTTTGATTTTTGCCATTCTAGGGGACAAGGGGCAGTTGAAACTGCTGGCAAAAAAGGTGATAATGCTGGCCATTGCAATTTATATGGTAGTCCCTACAAGTGTGTATATTTCCAATTTGATTGAGGATACATATAAGGCGTCGATTCAGCAAACCATAGATGATGCGAAAGATGCTGTGGATGAAATAGAAGCTGAAGAAGAGGAAGAAAAGAGCGGACTTGAAGGCGTTATATCAAAGGTGAAAGATACTGTGTCAAATGCACAAGTTGAGTTTGAGGGAGTTCTTAACAAATTTATTGAAGCTTTGGCAGTTATACTTGTAACGTCGTGTATTATCCCGGTATTTGTTCTTTTATTCTATATTTGGCTTTTCAAACTTATACTTGGAGTTGAAATTGATATTCCAAGAATAGAAAGAAAAAAAGGAAGAATTCTAAGAGGTTAATATGAATAAATCAGCTAATCAAATGTCAGAATCTATATGGCTTGGCATGGTGCTGGCTCTGTCGGGAGGATTTATGGATGCGTATTCATATATTTGCAGAGATGAGGTTTTTGCAAATGCCCAGACAGGAAACATTTTGTTGTTTGGAGTCAATCTGGTAGAACGTAATTTTACAGTTGCACTCAGATATTTATGCCCGGTGTTGGCATTTACAATAGGAATAATTATTGCGGATTTTATCAGATTTAAGGTGAGTCCTGAGAGACAGATCCACTGGAGACAGATTGTTGTGCTGATTGAGGCAGTGATACTGTTTGGAGTGGCATTTATTCCAAGAGGTTACAGTTTGCCTGCAAACACGCTTATTTCACTTGCATGTGGAATACAGGTGGAGAGTTTCAGATCCATCAAAGGAAATGGTATAGCAACAACCATGTGCATAGGCAATCTCAGAAGCGGAACCCAGAATCTGTGCGAATACATTATTTCTGGAGATAATACATATATCAAAAAATGCGGACTGTATTACGGTATTATTTTATGCTTTGCAATCGGTGCAATTGTAGGAAGTGTATTTATTAAATTGATTAATGAGAGAGCTATTTTGATATGTTCTGTTTTATTGATGGTTGCATTTTTGATGATGTATAAAAAAATAATGAATCTATTGAGTGATTGGTAAGGAGATTCAAATGAGTTTGTTAGGAATATTCAACAAAATAAAAAAAGTTAGCGAAGATAACAAAAATAACGAAGATAACGAAGGTAAAGAGATTCAAGAGACTGGAGAAAAGCTGTTTTTTGATTATAACGCTTTTGAAAATGAGTTATATGAAGAAGTGTGTCATTTTATGAAAAGTCACAGTGACAGAAAAGATATTTATGCTTTTTCAATAAAATATGAACCTGAGTTTACTACGTTTATTGGTGTGGTATTTAACTCAATGTCTAATTTGGAAACAAAGTCAAATGATGGCATGGAAGATTATTATTACTATAAATATTGTGAAGAAGAATGGGAAGGTGGAGAAATCATCGGGAGTTTGTCTGAGCAGCTGAAACAACATTATGAAGCAATAGAAGAGTGGGCAGCAGATGATGATTTTATTGAAAATCAGACACAGAGCGAACATAGAGATAAAATAATAGAAGTTTGTATTAAAGTAATGCAAAGGGTTAAAGAATCCGAAGAATACGCAATGTACTCAAAATTGAATCTTAATGTATTTGTAAGAGAATTTTTTACTACTGAAGAAGTAGTAGGGACATATAAAAAGTTTAATGATGATGAAGCGTTAAGTGATTTTAAAAAATATTTGGGTGTTGAATAAAAAATGAAACCGAAGTAGAAAAATCGGGACAGGATGAGAGAATAATATTACTCAAAGCTGGTTGATATTATTTTTTCTCATTTAGATGATTACAAAAGAACTTTTATAAATGTAGAAAACTTATATTTAATAATTGCTATTGGTGCATTTTTAGCCGAAGTATTATTATGGACGGCAATCATTTTTTTAGCATATGCTATTGGACAATTCTCAAAGAATAACAGAGTGTTTGTATCAGAAATCAGTTTCTTTGTACTTGCAGTAGTAAAGTTAATATCATCATGGGATTTTATTGGCAGTTTGAAACATAAATATACAATTTCATGGGCGGGATCAGTACCTGTTGATAAAGAGTTCATTCCAAGTATGTTATCTTTTATAAAAGAATATTATAGCTTGGATTTGATAATTACTTTGGTGGCAACAGTAGCAGTTATATCTGCCTCGTTGCTTGTATTTGAAAAGAAAAGAAATATATAAGTCTTGAATAGTAAAAAGGTTCGATTCATGTAAACAAATAAGGGAATCGAACCTTTTTCATTAAGATATTAATTCTCTGATTTTTGTGAAAATTTCCATTGAATTATCTATATTTGTGATCTCAACAATATCAGAGGTTGATGCATTTAATGCAATGTTTCCCTTGTCATTTAAGAAAACATCAGATATGGAATTCAAAGGAAAATCAAAATTTGAATCATCTGCGAATCCATATAATCTTTTATTGGTAACGACAATGTGATTATTTTTTTCGACATTTCATTATGAAATCGTAAACTCCTAAGAGGACGAATTGAAAATAACATAATGGAAATCGCTTTAATTGTTATTTTTATTTTTGCTTTTCTATTTGTTGATTGAATAATTATATTTTCTTCGGAATTGTTGTTAAACATATTAAAAGCCTCCTGCTTATAAAAGATTTTGAATTATTAACACTATTGTACAACAAAGTAATAATATTTTATATTGTCGTTTCGGAAAAATATGATTATGTAATATTACTTAAAAAGATATTTATACGTGTAAAAATCTTTTGTATTTTTATGTATCAATATAGTAGAATATAAGAGTCGACTGACAAGTAAGAAAGTATGGAGAAGAAAAATGTTTAATAAAAAAGATAATACAAGAAATGAGTTTATGCTGACAGGGCCATTCAAGAAGAAAGGATATGACTGGTGGTGGCACTCATTTACAGCAATAAATGAGAAGACCGGGGAAGAGAAGCCGTTTTTCATAGAGTTCTTTGTATGCAATCCTGCACTTGGTGGAAAAGAGCCGGTGTTTGGGCAGCTTCCTGAGAGCAAAAAGAATAATGTTAAGCCTAGCTATCTCATGATAAAGGCAGGATGTTGGGGAAAAGATCATATGCAGCTTCACAGATTTTTCGGATGGGATGATGTGAAGATTCAGGGCAAGGCACCATATTCGGTTGAGGCAGCAGATTGTTTCTCAAGTGATACAAAACTTAGTGGAAGTATAAAATTGTCAGAGGAAGAATCCAAAAAGCATCCTGAGTATATGTGTGATTTTGGTGAGATTGAGTGGAATCTTACAATTGATAAACAGGTGGCATATAATGTTGGATACGGTGCGAGTAAACTGTTTAGAACCATAAAAGCCTTTGAGATGTACTGGCATGCAGAGGGAATGAAATCACTGTATTCCGGAACTATTACCTGTAATGGAGAAAAATACATAGTGACACCTGAACAGTCTTTTGGATATGCAGATAAGAACTGGGGAAGAGGATTTACAAGCCCTTGGGTATGGCTTTCATCGTGCAATATGACCAGCAGAATTACCGGAAAGAAATTAGAGAACAGCGTATTTGACATAGGCGGTGGCAAACCGAAAATATATTTTGTACCCCTTAACAGAAAACTTCTTGGTGCATTCTGGTATGAGGGAAAAGGGTACGAGTTCAACTTTTCAAAGTTCTGGACAATGCCAAAGACTGAGTTTGACTGCAAAGAGACAGATACAGAGATAGTATGGCATGTAAAACAGGAAACAGGAAAAGCTGTAATGATTACAGATATTACCTGCAAGAAAGAAGATATGCTATGGGTAAACTACGAAGCACCTGACGGTACAAAGAGACACAACAGACTTTGGAATGGTGGTAATGGTTGCGGTAGGATACAGTTGTTTGAAAAGCATGGTAAAGAACAAAAACTTATAGATGATATAGATGTAAAGAATATCGGTTGTGAGTATGGAGAGTATGACCGATAAAAATGAAATACAATAAAATTTGTTTTATGAGGTGAAAGTATAAATCGAGGATGGAGAAATAAGTTGATTGTACCTATTATACTTACAAGTGGATTTATAAAACAATCGTAAGTTTAATTTTATAAAGAAAAGATATATAATAATTAAATTTTATTAAGTAAAATTGCAAAAAATATTTCTAATCATAAAATAATGTGATATTATAGAAAAGGTTGTGGCCGTAATTATTCTTTTATGACCGCAACAAATGACGAAAAGATATGTTAGGAGGAACCAAAATGAAAATTGGTATTTTAGGTTATGGTAACCTCGGAAGAGGCGTGGAAAGTGCTATCAGACAGAATGCTGATATGGAACTTACAGCTATTTTAACAAGAAGAAACCCAGCTGATGTTAAGCCACAGACAGAAGGTGTTAAGGTTTATTCAGTAGATGACATCGAGCAGTTAAAGGGACAGATTGATGTTTTAGTACTTTGTGGTGGTTCAGCTACAGATTTACCTGAGCAGACACCTGAGTATGCTAAGTACTTCAACGTAATCGACAGTTTTGATACACATGCAAGAATCCCTGAGCATTTTGCAAATGTTGATAAGGTTGCAAAAGAAAACGGTCACGTTGCTCTCATCTCTTGTGGATGGGATCCTGGTATGTTCTCACTTATGAGACTTTACGGAAGTGCAGTACTTCCTGAAGGTGAAGATTATACATTCTGGGGCAAGGGTGTAAGCCAGGGACATTCAGATGCTATCCGTAGAGTAAAAGGAGTTAAGAACGGAAAGCAGTATACAATTCCTGTTGAGTCAGCATTAGAGGCAGTAAGAAGCGGATCTAACCCTGAACTTACTACAAGACAGAAACATACAAGAGAGTGTTTCGTTGTAGCTGAGGAAGGCGCAGACCTTAAGCAGATCGAGAATGACATTAAGACAATGCCAAACTACTTTGATCAGTATGATACAACAGTACATTTCATCACAGAGGAAGAACTTCAGAGAGATCACGCAGGAATTCCTCACGGTGGATTCGTATTCAGAACAGGTGTTACAGGATTCAACAAAGAGAACAAGCACGTTATTGAATATAGCTTAAAGCTTGATTCAAATCCTGAATTTACATCATCAGTTATTCTTTCATTTGCACGTGCAATCAACAGATTGTCAAATGAAGGTGTTAGCGGATGTAAGACAGTATTCGATATCGCACCTGCATACTTAAGTCCATTGTCTGCAGATGAGTTAAGAGCACATATGTTATAATATTTTAAAATATATATAAATATATAAAAACAGCTATGGTTATTGCCATAGCTGTTTTTTTTGCATATTACTTTTTACTTTTTTTGTAAATTGATTTAATAATCTTGCAAATCAGAATTATTAGTAAGGTTATTAATGAAATAATAAATCCCGGAATAAGATATGGATTCATATAATGAAGTTTAATGTTGTGATACCCTGGTGACAGATTTATTCCCATAAAACAACCGTTTATTGGGAAAATATCTGTTTCTTTGCCATCGACAGTTGCTTTCCATCCTTTTTGGAATGGAATACTAAGACAAAGAATTCTGGTATCAGGAATATCAATTGTTCCGGTGACAGTGTCAGAATCAAAAGTAATATTTTCCATATGATATTCGTCTAAATGAGCAACCTGTTGTTCGAAGTTGTCCATCCTGTGGAAGAGAATTTCTTCTACAGTGAAATCTTCATTGGAAGCCAAAGAGAAAGATGATATTTCATCAAAATATCCAATGTTTAAATAATAATATTTTCTGTTAACAATCCAGGAAGAATTAGGAGAACTAATTTTGAGTTTGCTGGAATAATTATTTGCTGTAGTTATAATGTTGGCTATTTTGGTGTTATTTACTTTGATTTTTGCATACACTTCACAATTTGTCAGTGAATCGAAAGAAAACTGCTTTTCACCTTCAGAGGTTTCGTTTGTTTTGAAACTGACACCGGAAAGTACAGAAATGTCTGTTTCTTTTTCTGCAACTAAAACGTCTTTGATGTATTGATCTTCTATAAAACAACTGTCTAATGAATTCCATGAGTATGCAGGACTCTCTTCAATTTCAGAATGGGATTCATTTATAAATGAATCATAAGTATATCCGAAATGAAGACGGTGTGAATTTTTGTAAATGATATTATTGTTGTTGTCTCTATATATTTCCTCAAAACCATAAGGAACAGGCGAACCGGCTGAAGCTAAATATTTGTCGACGTTGTATAGCGCTTCTAATTCGCTTCTAAAGTCAAGACCGGAGATTATATTTGCGTTTTGAAGCGTGCTTAAGCCGACATTTATATGACTGTTTATTAACTGCTTAGGAAGAGAACTGTTATATATGTTCATCTGACATCTTGTGTTAAAACTAAGTGAATTTACGTATTCATTGCCATTGTAATCAATCTTTTCATTTGGCTCAATTTTAGTAGTTAAAGTGTTGTTAAGAATCGAATTTAGCTGCTTAGCTTTAAAACAGTATTGTGAATAAACAAAGGTGTATAACAGTGGCTGTAAAATTCCCAGAAAAATAATAGTACCTGCAAATATTTTCTTTGAGAATTCTACTTTGGAAATCATTTCTTTTAATGGGGCAATGATGAGTAAAATAATAAATAAGTATGCACCACCGAACCAACGGTTAACGGGATATGAAAAGCCGTTGGCGATATATCCCATTGCAGGAATATATGAAACTATATAGAGTAAGATAATAACTGCAAGATTGACTTTGTATTTTTTTATATTTCTTACCATAAAAATAATTAGTGGAATAAGGTACAGACATAGGGTCACCCAATAAGAACTGTTGCAAAAAAATGATTGCACAAACATTTTTGTTAAAGTGCTAATTGGATACATTAGTAAGTTATATGTATTTTTTGACGAAAGTCTGTACATATTTGTTAAGTTAAAAATGCTTGGAATAAATATCCAGGCAGACAGCAGAAATGCGATAATATAATGTACGGATGTATTGATAATTGTTTTTAATGCCAATGTGGCTTTTTCCTTAAAGTCAGTTTGCTCAGTCAGAATATGGAATAAGGCATATATTATTAAGAGTATTGTCTGAACATACAGCCAATAGAAACCACATGAAAATGTGAGGGTGAGGACTGCAACAAATAACCTGCTTTTCTTTCTTTTGATAATCTGATGCAAACCTGCTATCAGAAGTGGAAACTGATAGAGCATGTCATAAAAGTTAAATTGTTCTAAAGCTGAAAAAACAAAAGGATTGATAATGTAAAGCAGAGAGCATAAAAAAGTTGTCTTCTTTTCAGTGTTCAGCTCATGCCCTAAGTACTGAAAGGCAATACCACCCAAGTATATTTTCAGGAGAACAGAGAAAGAAAAAACGTAAGGAATGAAATCAGTTTTCCAACCTATAAACAAAAGTGAAAAAGGATTCCCGAGTCCGTAATAAGTATAAAGATTGAATATGTCCAATCCCATATAGTCATAAGTATTTACAAGACTTAATTTGTGATGAAATAACAAATTTTCATAAAAATATTTGATTTTAAGAATAAAAGGATAATGCTGTAAATAACTGTCGTTGAATCCTACAAGCGTTGTTCCCCTGATTAAAAATGGAGAAAACACAATTAGCATGATAATGATAAAACAAATTGTGTAATGTAAATAATTATAAGAATTATCAGTTTGTTTTTTTAAATTCATTGTAAGTTCCTTTCAATAGCGATAAAAAAATCTGATTGTGTAAAAACGAGTAATAATAGTCGAATTATTACTATTATAATACAAGATAGGATAAATAAAAAATAAATTGATAGTTATTTTATATTTTTGAGTAGACTTGATATGAAAAAAACAGGGGAAATACTATCGTAATAGTTGATTATCTGTTAAAATCTATAAGAATGGTTATAACATAGTTCGAGTAATAGTATGTTATGCAAATTGGAAGGGAGAAGAAAATGAAGAAACAATCAAGAGGGCATCTGGCGCTCTTTTTGGGTATTGCAATGATTACAGGTACTGTAGGACCTGTTGCAGTGACATCAAAAAGTGCCGGAATTGTTAAAGGGGAAACTGAATTTAAGCATTACAGCGTATCAGAGAAGAAACTTTCAAAAATTACTGATATAGCAAAGCAGGACGGAAAGAAAGCAGCGATTGCAGTCAACAAATACAGTGGCAATGACTTTGAGGCGGCTGTAAACAAAATCCTTAAAATATACTATGAAGAAGAGAACAAAGAGGGACTGGCAGAATTTGAAAAGTCAGTAAAAAGTGAAGCTGATACTATTGTTGCAAACTATAAAGAAGCAGATGAAGAGAGAAAAAATGATAAGAATTTATCATTTGAACCAAACGCAACATTATTGACATTTGACAAAGAACTCAGTGAAGAGGAGATAAATAAACTTGTATCTGACCAGTATGGTGAATGCGAATATATTCATGTCTGTCCGGACGGTTCATATTTGGTAAAGGTAAATTCACCGGGACTTACAGCGAGGAAGGCAGCGGATATTTACAGTACATATACACAGACGGAATCAGCAGAAATAAACGGAAAAGTTGAACAGATAGGCGAAGCCTGGGATTATGTTAATGATCCGTACAGATATAACGAATATTTCCTGCAGCATCTCAACGTTGGAACTGCATGGGAGTATATCAACTCAAGGGCACACTCAAAAGTTAAAGTATGTGTTATTGACGGTGACGGAATAGACATCAATACGAATGCTGATCTTAAGAATGTATCAAACAAGTCACAGTCAATTGTTTATAACGATGACAACAGTTATTATCCAATGACTAATCTTGGAACTAATTTTACAACTTCAAATATGCATATGATTAATGTGTCATCACTTCTTGCAGGTCAGTCAAACAACGGTACACAGATTGCAGGCGTTGCAGCAGGTACTGATAACAGTATCGCAGAATTGGTAAATGTTGCGATTCCTCTGTATGTTGATAAGATGGCACTTGCCATAGATTATGCAAACGGAATCGGAGCAAAGGTTATTAATATGAGTTTGTTCCACACAGGAACTTATGCTGCAGAGGAGCAGGCAATCAACAGATTTACACAGTCAGGAGGAACTGTAGTTGCAGGAGCAGGAAATAACGGTGGTGACTTGGACGGATATCCTTCAGATTATCCAAATGTTATTTCTATTATCGCAACAGATGAAAACAAAGCCAGAAGAGGAACAAGTAACTTTGGATGGGAATGTGATTTCTGTGCGCCGGGAACTAACATAGCATGTGGCGGAGCAAGAGATGAGACATGGTTTACAAACGGAACTTCAATGGCTTCACCGATTGCTGCCGGTGCAGTAGCTATGATGTATAGCGTAAATATGAACCTTAATAAGAATCAGGTTCACACAATATTGAGAGAAACAGCCCAGGACCTTGGAGACAGCGGAAGAGATTATTATTTTGCATATGGACTTATAAATGCAGGAGAAGCTGTAAAGAGAGCCGGAGGAAATACTCAGGTAACAACTACAAAGGCTCCTGAGACACAGCCGGATAACAACGGACCTGTTGAAGTCTTTGGAGCTGGTATCAGTTCGCCGAGAGATGGAATAATAAATGTTGTCTGGGGAAATCCAAATAATGGACAGACATTCAACGTATATGTTGACGGTAACATTAAATTAAGAGAAGTTGCCTGTGCAAGCTATGATATAGAGGCAACTCCTGGAAAACATACAGTTAAAATAACCGGTGTCAAGAACGGAAAAGAAACATCAGGAGTAGCAGCTGAGGTTATCGTAGGCGGACAGGTTGCAACAACACCACAGCCGACAACAGCACCACCGGCAAATGCAGGATATTCATTTGCAGGCGCGAACTGGAATGAATTTGATTACTGGTCATTGTATCAGGCAAGCGGTTGGGCAAATGATCCTACTGTTGAGTACAAGAAGGGTAATTCATACAATGATATGTCAGTGATTGTTGACAAGGCAAGTGGGGTTGACTGGGGTATTCAGTTAAAAACAAAAGAGATTCCTGTACAGAGTTCAAAATCATATACTTGCAGGATGACAGTAAATTCCAACATGGCAGCAAGTAATCTTTTAATAAAAGATGAAAAGAGTGGAACAGGAAACAGATTCTCATTATCTCAGGGTGATAATACAGTTACTTTGAATTTTACATCCTTAGAAACTGCACAGATATTCTTTGATCTTGGGCAGGCACCACAGGGAATCAAATTTACAATCAAGTCATTTGAACTTATAAATAACGATGCCGAGACAACTCAGGCTCCAACAACTGAGGCTCCTACAACAAGAATATTTGATGCATATAACAGAATAGAAGCTGAGGACTTTTCAAGCAGAGTTGGAGGAGTTGTTGATACAAACAGCAATGCAAGCAATGGAAAGAATATCGGCGGTGTAACAAATAATGTATCTCTTACATTTGACAAAGTAGACTTTTCTGAGAATGCCGGAGGCATGAGCATCAATTATTCAAGTAAAACTGCTGATGCTTCAGGAAATGTTGAAATATACATCGATGACAATTCAAATCCTGTTGGTGTGATTGAACTTACAAATACAGGTGATGACTGGTCTAACTATGTTGATACATTTGGAAGATTACAAAATGAAATAAGTGCGGGCAGACATAAGGTTACACTTAAATTTGTCACAACAAACGGAAAAGGATATGTTGCAAATATAGATTACTTTAGTTTTGTAAAGAGTTCTGATATAGAACCGGAAACAGAAGCACCGACAGAAGCACCGACAGAAACACCGACAGAAGCGCCGACAGAAGCACCGACAGAAGCACCGACAGAAGTGCCAACAGAAACACCTACAGAAACACCAACTGAAGTGCCTACAGATGTTTCAGGTGATATATATACCATTAGTCTTGACGGATGCCAGATCAGTGCAAATTCGAAAGGATTGAGAACAACTTACACAGTTGCTGATGTTATCGACGGAAAACAGGTAGTAAGTTCGGGATTAGTATATTCATTGACGGAGTTTGCACAGGAGAGCGACTTGTATGTAGGAAGTACACATCCTTATGTGAGAAGTTATGAGAGTACTTCAAAGGGAAAAATGAGTTACTCAAGCTGGAGTGAAGAAGTTGATTCTTCCACATATTCGATGACAATGTTATTCAAATCAAATAATCCGCTTGAATATACAGATGAATGGAGAATTAAAGCCTACGCAAAATTATCGGATGGAAGCTATATCTATTCGGAGGCCTTTGAGTATTCATACTATAGCGTTGCGGATTATCTGTACAGAGCTTGTTTGATGCCAAACAAAGAAGGACACGATTATTTGTATAATGACATATTGAGCCTTGTTAATCCGGACTATATAAGATTAGTTTATATGCGTGTTCAATAATTTATAATTTTGATGTAAAATAAGAGAGTTGATTCTGACTTGTGTCGGAACAACTCTCTTTTGTTATCCACGACGAGCCAAGCGAAAATCTGTGCTTGCACAGAGATTTTCACTTGGCGACCGTGTAATCACTGAGAAGTAGCGAAGTGGATTCGAAGTGATTACACAGAGTGGGTATCGAGTAGGAATCAGCCT
>JAEELL010000025.1 GCA_016282745.1 Lachnospiraceae bacterium | reverse complement strand
GCTTGCTTTCGCGATTGTGCTATGCAAATCGCTTTCGCAGTCGATAATTCACTTTGCGAATTATCTCCTAACTCATGTCGCGCTGTCGCGAAATCCAATAACGCGTTGCGCATTCGTATTCCGCTGCGCTCCATACTCATGTCGCGCTGCGCATTCGTATTCCGCTTCGCTCCATACTCATGTCGCGTTGCGCATTCGTATTCCGCTTCGCTCCATACTCATGTCGCGCTGTCGCGCTATGCATCTTCGCCGAAATTTGCCTTTTGGTGAGCAAGCTCCCCACAGGCAATTCGTCTCATCTGCGCAACGCTCGTAGAAACGCGCACCTTTTTTGATATGATTTTTTTTTGACACTATTATACAATTAGCTCAACAGGAAAACAAAAGTAAAAAGAAAGTTAAGAATCAAGTGATTCGGGAGGTAGAAAGATGTTTGTTATTTATGATGATAGGACAAGATTTCCGGTTAAGGTTTGGCTGGAGGATAGAGATAAAATTGAAGAGAATTGTATGGAACAGGCTTATAATTTGGCGAATCTTCCATTTGTACATAAATGGGTATGTCTCATGCCCGACACTCACGCCGGTAAGGGAATGCCAATCGGTGGTGTGATTGCAACTAAGAATGTAATTATTCCAAATGCAGTCGGTGTTGATATCGGTTGTGGAATGGTGTTTGCGGCAACAAATATTAAAGTCGCAGATATCAAAGATGTCATGACAGGAAATGGAACTATGATTCAGGCAATTGTTGGAAGTGTTATGAGAGCAATTCCTCTTGGAACTGAGAGATATAAAGAGCCTCAGAATTCTGAAGTTTTGGATAAGGCTAAAGAGGAACTTGAGAAGTACAGTGCAAATGAGGAGTTGCTTCCTTTAATTGATGACGGATATTATCAGGTGGGTACACTTGGTGGTGGAAATCATTTCATTGAGCTTCAGGAGGATGAAGAGGGATATCTTTGTATCATGATTCATTCAGGAAGCCGCCATTTGGGAAAAGCTATTTGTGATTATTTCCATCATAAAGCAAGAGAACTCAATGCTATGTGGTACAGTGAGGTACCGGATAATTACGGATTAGCATTTCTTCCAACTAATTCAGAGGCGGGCAAGCAGTATATTAACTGGATGCAGCTTGCTATGGATTACGCTTTTGAAAACAGAGCACACATGCTTGAGAAGACTTGCGACGTTGTGAAAGAGATGATTGAGAAACATACAGACCTTAAGGTTGAGTTTTCAGGTGTCATTAACTGTCACCACAATTACGCGGCAATTGAGAATCACTATGGTGAGAATGTGTGGGTGCACAGAAAAGGTGCGACAAGAGTGAGAGAAGGCGAACTTGCAGTTATTCCTGGAGCTATGGGATCATACAGCTATGTTGTTGAGGGTAAGGGAAACCCGGAGTCATTTTGCACATCATCACATGGTGCTGGAAGATGCTACTCAAGAAGTGGAGCCATGAATGCCTTCACAACAGAGCAGGTTATGGTGGATCTCAAAGAGCAGGGGGTAGTTCTTGGTAAACGTAAGAAAAATGACGTTGCTGAGGAGTGCAGATTTGCATATAAAGACATTGACGAGGTTATGAAACAGCAGGAGGATATTGTTAAGCCAATCAGAAAACTGAAAACAGTTGGTGTGGTGAAGGGATAACATCATAAGATGATTATCAGAAAAAAATCAATCCGGGTAATTGAGAAAAAATCAATCCGGGGTATTGAGAAAAAAAGCAATCCGGGTAATTGAGAAAGTAATGTGGATAATACCTGATTTTGTCAGGATTATTATAGAAAGTGCATATGTCAGGGTATCGGGGCTAAGCCCCTGCCCGACGGTGCCGGTATCATTGATTTGCGGTATACCTGCATTTTTTATCGGAAACCTTTTGTTGGAAAAGGAAGAATGTATTTGCGGTGGTTCGAATCCACCCCGTGCAAACGGTAGCTAAGTGGTATAGCATACATCTAATGGCAGACTTTGAAAGTCCGATGGTTCGAATCCATCTCAAAACCAAGGTTCCGGATAATGGATTACATATATTTCCGACACCATTAGGAATAGGCAATGCTAGATAGGCAATGCTAATTCCCAAGCAAGAATGTCTGGTACATTCTTGTATGAATATGGCAGGAAAAATGTTCGCAGGTGAGATAATTCAAAATCGCGAAAGCGTTATTGGGTGAATCAAACCATACACTTGAAACTCGAGGATACCGTAAATGATAATTGCAGAAAAGTTGATGGGAAAAGTCTTTTCTAAAAGCATCAAATGTAGTGTAATGCATCAGTTGTGGTGTAATACACTAGTTGTGATGTGGAGAGAAAAGCCGGAGTACCTAATTCTTCGCTGTATCGGAAGAATTAAATCCGACTTGATTACATTTACTAAATTTAGTTTCCGTGTACGACATGAAATATATGTAGTCGTTATCCGTTAAAGAAGCTGACCGCGCAAACCAAAGTTTTGCCGAAAGGTCGGTACACAGAAAAAAAGCAAGTTAAAGAAGCTGACCGCGCAAACCAGAAAAGTGTCGAAAAGTCGGTAAGAAGTGAATTGAAAAAAGAATAAGTATAGAAATACAGATGCGTAGAAATAAAATAAGAGCATAACAAGATGTAAAAAAATATAGCAATTTACAAACAGGAGGATAGTTATGAGAACAATAATTAAGGATAATGAAATAGGTTTTGTTACAAAGAACGGTAAGTTCGAGAAAGTTGTTAAGGCTGGGACATACCATTTTGCAGCAATGCTTGGATATAAGGTAGTGATTGAAGAAATGAAGGGTGAAGTTTCTTATAATGAAACACCGGTTCAGATTCTTGAGAAGAATGAGGAGTTTAAGAATGCGACTGTTCACTTCAATATTCCGGACGGATATTTAGGACTTATTTATGTAAATGGAGTATTAAAGGCGTTTGCCGTGAAGGAGGAGTATGTATTCTGGAATGAATTTGATAAGTATGAGATGAAGCTCATTTCAATGGAAAATACAGAGATGGGCAATGACGTTACTAAGCAAATGTTATCAATGATTCCAATGAAGTATTATACAACTGTTATTGTAAGAGAGGGCCAGGAGGGATTGTTGTATTACAACAATACTCTGGTCAAGAGACTTGCAGCAGGTGAGTACAGATTCTGGAATCACAAGAATAATGTGACTGCAGAGGTGATTGATCTTAAGCAGACAGAACTCAACATAGTTGGTCAGGAGATTCTTACAAAGGACAAGATCGGTATCAGAATGAATCTCTCATGTGTTTACAGAATTGTTGATGCAGAGGGAGTTGCAAAGAATATTAATAATCTTGCAAATCAGCTTTATTCATTTACGCAGCTCGTCATAAGAGAAATGACAGGAAACTATAAGCTGGATGAGATTCTCGAGATGAAGGAGCAGATTTCAAAGGAAATATTTGCGAAGATGAAGGAGGGCGAGAAGGCATTATTTGTTGAGTTTGTATCAGCGGGTATAAAGGACATCATACTTCCGGGTGAAATAAAGGACATCATGAATACAGTTCTTGTGGCTGAGAAAAGCGCACAGGCAAATGTAATTGCGAGAAGAGAGGAGGTTGCTTCAACAAGATCACTGCTCAATACTGCAAAGCTTATGGATGAGAACAAGACTTTGTACAAACTCAAGGAGCTTGAATATTTAGAGAAAATCTGTGAGCAGGTTGGAGAGATATCAGTGGGAGGTAACGCCGGAATGATGGAGGAACTTACTAAGATTTTTGCCATGGGAAGATAATCTCCGACGAAACCGCTGAGCTTGTTTCGGGATTGTATGCAGTTGTTAAATAAAAGGAGGCAACGTCAATTGCGAGTGTGTGAAAGATTTTCTGTAAATAAGATATCCTAAGATAATAGACGAGCTGTATGGCGGTAAGATTACCGTTGTCCAGCTCGTTTTGACTATACCTAATCCCATTGATTTCGTCAAGAATTATGATAAAATTGATATATAATTATATCGGAAGATAATTGTACGAAGGGCTTAGCCAAAGAGTATATTTTTAAGCGAGTCCGGCATGGAGTCAAACATCATTTTAACAGCGGTTTCCGCAGGGGTGATGTTATCGTTAAGGAGCCATTCTCGGGTCATTCCGAGTGTGCCATAG
>JAEELL010000024.1 GCA_016282745.1 Lachnospiraceae bacterium | reverse complement strand
TGTTATGCCTTCTTCCACAACAATTTCTTCGATGTCATCATTTTCTGAAATCGGAATTTTTGGATCATCCCACATTGCACCTTTTCCGGAAATTGTTATTTTCTTATTTTTTCTGTCAATTGTATATGTTGCATTATCTCCGCATTTTCCGGTTTCATTTTCTTTTACCGCTACACTATTGTTTGAAGTTTTGGTTTCGCTTTCTTTCGTGTTATTGTTTGCAGTTCCTGCTGCCTCGTCTGCATATACATTTGTAACGGCAATATCCGAAACTGTAACCGTTCCAAATGTTGTTACCGCTGCAAGTGCTATTGCCATTAATTTTGTGTAATTCATCTTTCTCATTGTTACTACCTCCCAATAATTTTATCTTCTTTTACTTTTGTTCCTTTAAATGCTTTTTCACCAATTGTTTTTATTTTGCATCCGTCTTTTATTTCTATAGTCTTTAATTTTTTGCAGTTATAGAATGCTCCCCTTCCTATTGTTTGCACACTGCCCGGTATTATTATTTTTTCTAAATAATTATTCTTTTTATAACGGCTGATATCACTACTACCTTCTTCTTCGTATAATCCAAACGATGTGAATGCGAAATCGCCAATTCCCTTCACTCCCTCAGGGATTTCTATTTCTGTATCTTCGCCACTGTATTTTACAATGTAATCTTTATAAATACACATTCCATCCTCGTACTTTACTGTATCAGATGGAAGAATTATATTGTCCGCATCAACTTTTCCACATGTATGTAGTAACTCAGATATATTATCAACTGATAATTTGCTGCTCTTTATATTTATTTTTTCTATATAGCTGACTTGGTAGTAATCTGCCAGATAATCATACCAATCAATATCAAAAACTATTTCCTTTACAGATTCAGGTAATGTGATACTCCGGATAATCACATAAGGATCCGGCTCAATTCCAAAATTTATATCCGGATAATGGGTTAATGCTGAAATGTTTATTGTTTCAACACCTTCCATTATTGTGAAATCTCTGTCGAATAATGGTGCTGATAATAATTTCTTTCCATCCACGCTGTATTTTGCACCTTCTTCTATTATGTAGTCTTCACATACCTCGCCATTTCCACCATTTTCATACTTTGGATGGTATATTGTTTTTCCTTCTTCATTTACCTCACTGGTTGTTGAAATAGGGATATCAACTCTTTTTCCATCCACTTCTTTTAATGACCCAATTTTTTTTGTGAGATCCATTCCTTCATTCTCAAACTTCTCACCCCAGTCACCATACAGTTCTAGTATTTCTTTATCAATAGCTTCCTGTGTTGTTTCCTCCTGACTCTCTTCAATATTTGCTTTTTGATTATTATGAGATGTCTTAATGCTCTCATTATTTTTATATTGACAACAGCCAACTGACGCTAACGCAACTACACCTATTACTATTGTTAGTGCACCAATTTTTTTCATATTAGTTTACTTCTCCTTTTAGAATTCTCAACATTTTTTTACTCTTTACATATTAAACGAAGGTTATTTCATTTTTATTGCAAAAAAAAAAAAAACGAGTAGGATAAATCCTACTCGTCGCCAAATCACTGAAACTGTTACGCTTGTTTCCACATTTTCCTCGTCGTATAAACAAAAAAAAGATAATAAGGAAAATGAAACGGAGAAAGAGGGATTTGAACCCTCGCGCCGCGCAAACGGCCTACACCCTTAGCAGGGGCGCCTCTTCAGCCACTTGAGTATTTCTCCAGACTGTAGTTAACATCTTTTCCTTATTATCTATTCATGCGTGTTCAACGCAAAATTAATTATACTAAATGTCTATATCTTTGTCAAATACATTTTATATTTATCACACTGAGACTATACATTTTAAATTTATCACACTGAGACATGTTTGTTTTTACTCCCCAATGAAATAACTTACAAATAAAGTTATCGACAGCGATAACGATTATTTATAATCGCTATCGCTGTGTACTTGAATCAGGAGTCATATCACATCTGATATAATTATTCCATGTTTTCAACAGTTACAGGAATACTTGCCTTTGTAAATACTTTCTTTTTATTTACTAACTTATATCCTCTAACAGTTACTGTAATTTTCTTGTTACCCTTTTTTAATTTGGCAGACAATTTCTTTGAAATAGAATTCTTAGTTGTTGTGTACTTTTCTACTGTTTTTCCCTTTTTAACTGTTACTTCGTAATTTTTTACTCCTGTTAATTTGTTAAATACTACATTGATTGTATTCTTTTTGAGAGTTGCACTGTAGATTGGAGCCTGCATCTTTTTAAACTTTGTATTGTGTTCAATTACTACATTAGAATCAAATGCTGCCGGCTTTACTACTGTATTCTTATTTATTTTTATTTTTTTCAATCTGGTATTATTGAAAGCATAAGACTCAATTGTTTTTAATTTTTTATTTACTGTTATCTTTTTAATTACAGAACTTTCAAATGCACTTTCGCCAATATTTTCTACATTGGCTCCCAAGATCAAATAACTAATTCTACTTCCTGTTAATGCGTAAGGAACTATTGTTTCCACTGTATCAGGTATTGTTACTTTTTCAATATCATCACCCATACGCGCGTAATTTGTTGAACAATACAATGTCTTTCCATCTCTGGAAAGGACCAGTAAATCTTTTATCTGTACCTTTTCATTATCTTCAGCTATTACCACACCATCAATTACTCCACCAGTTGCTTTTGCTAATTCCTGGGCTGCACCGTGAAGTATTACTTTTTTGACTACAATGGATTCGTAATCAAATCCAACTACATCTCCCATAAACTCTGCAATCTCAATACTATTAAATGCATTTGTACAAACTTTCTTTATATTATTTGTAAATGCAATTTTCTTTACCTGATTGAAGGCCTTTTCATTAATTGTAGTTAATGTTGAAGGTAATGTTACATCTAATTCATTTTGAAAATCAATAAAATTTTCTCCTCCAACACTTGTTATTCCCTCTTCAATAACAACCTTTTCCGCATCTAGCACACCTTTTATTTTGGCTCCATCCCACATCTCACCTTTTCCTGAGATTGTCAGTTCTTTTTTTACTGTATCGTATGAATATTTTACTTCATTTCCGATTTTTCCTGTGACAGTTGTTGACTGATTTACTGTCGTTTCCTGTGCTACCGCATCAGCCATTACATTCACCGGCACATATGCTGTTGCCCCAACTGTTCCAATTGTTGTAGCTGCTGCAATAGCTGCAGCAATCATTTTTGTATATATTGTCTTTTTCATTTTTAATTCCTCCTCAATTCAATTTAAGCATTTTTTCTTTACTCTTTAAACGAATATTGTTTTCATTTTATTGCTTAACTACATCATTTATTTATTTTTTATAATTGCAACTATTTATTCCTTTTCTAAGATAACTGTATTGCTTGATTTTGTGTAAACTTTTTTGTTTTTTACAGTCTTATAACCTCTCACACTTACTTTAAAGTTTCCACTCTTAAAACTTGCCGGAATCTTAAACTTGTAATTATTCTTTGTTGTTTTGTATTTAACAGTCTTCTTTCCCTGTTTAATTGTAATTTCATAATTCTTAACATCTGAAATTTTATTAAAATTAGCTTTTACTGTTCCATTATTAATATTTGAATTTAATAATGTTTTCATTTTCTTTAATTTACCTGTATATTTTAAAGTAACTTTTGTATCAAATACATTATCTCCAAATTTTGTCCCTGTATAAACTGTTACGTTCTTAAATTGATTATAAGCAAAGGCTAAATCACCAATTGATTTAATTTTCTTATTTAATGTCAGTTTATTTATATTACAATTGTAAAATGCGTTTGCTCCAATTTCTTCAACATTTGCTCCAAACTTAATTTCATTTATATCAACATTACTAAATGCATAAGGCTGAATTTTAACTACTTTATCAGGAATTATCATTTGATCTTTGCTCTCTCTTTCAGATAATGAATAAACTACTTTTTCATCAGCTGAGATGAGCATTTTTGATTTAATATTTACTTTATTGTTATCATCAGCTATTACATAATCACAAGAAATACTTCCAAATGTCGCTTTTGCTAAATCCTGTGCTTCTCCATGAATGATTGCTTTATTCGCATAAATTGAATGATCATCAAATCCAACTACATCTGCTTTAAACTCTACCGTATCGATATATCTAAACGCATAAGGATGTACTTCTTTCATTGTTGTGTTAAATACTACTTTTGTTACATCACGAAATGCATCACTGTGAATTTCTTTTACTGATGCAGGAATTTCCAATTCAATTTTGTTATGACATTCAAGAAAATTGTATCCACCTATGCTTGTTACTCCATCCTCAATGATTACTTTATTTGCGTCTTCAATGTCTTGAATATACATTCCATCCCACATTTCACCTTTTCCTGTGACACGTACTTCCTTAGTTTTTTCATCGTATGCATACTTTACTTCATTACCACATTTTCCTGTAATGATATTTTTATTATTTGTTGCATCTGATGTTGTTGTCTGTTCCGATTTTGTCGTTGTTTCGTTTGCAGTTGTTGTTACCTCTTCTGCCTTCACATTTACATTTTCATTTCCAGGTACCCCAACCATCCCAACTGTTGTCGCAGATGCAATTGCAACTGCTAAAAATTTTGTGTAAGTTTCTCTTCTCATAATTCTCTCCTCCATTTGACTTGTTATAAAAGATTATCTTTCTTATTTTATTATTTATGTTTTTTTGTTGTATACCTATTAAACGATTGTATTTCAAATTTTATTGCAATTATTTTTCAATTTAGTATTTATTTTTTAGTATTTATTTTTTAGTTTTATTTTTTAGTTTTATTTTAAATGGAAGTTCAGAGAACTTTCCCATAAACAAAAAAAGACTGACAGTTTTTTTACTGACAGTCTTCTTAACTTATGCGTATTTCTTCAATCCACCAGATAACACAATTACTTTGTTTAGAGGAGGGGGACATCTACATCTTAGCTATATTATTTCGTTACTCTCTGTTATATTCTTTTATAGCTGTCTCATACAAGTTGTTTCCCTCGCTGTCAATTACAACAATCACAGGAAAATCTTCAACATACAATTTTCTGATTGCCTCTGTTCCAAGGTCATCATATGCAACCACTTCTGACTTTTTGATTCTCTGAGAGAGTAATGCACCTGCTCCACCTATGGCAGCAAAATACACTGCCCCATTTCTTACGATGGCATCTTTTACTTCCCCTGATCTTTTTCCTTTTCCTATCATTCCCTTAAGACCAAGGTCAAGTAATGATGGTGCGTATTTATCCATTCTGCTGGCAGTTGTTGGACCTGCTGAACCAATCGGTCTTCCCTCTCTTGCAGGAGATGGTCCCATGTAATAAATAATATTGTTTTCCATATCTATTGGTAATTCTTCATTTTTCTGCAACGCTTCGTACATTCTTTTATGTGCAGCATCTCTTGCGGTGTATATAATTCCAGTAATATTAACATAATCACCTGCTCTCAAAGATTTTGCATCTTCATTGCTTATTGGTGCTTTAATATTTTTATTCATAACTACTCCTTTGTTAATTTTTCTTTTGTTAATTACTCTTTTGTTAATTGTTACTTTTATATTAGTAACTAATTTCTAATTTAATATCAAATTCTATAATTTGTTACCAGTTTCTTCCTATTATAATCTGACTTTTAATACTATATATTGATATTGTTGTCTTCTATTTCAATATTTAGTGTCTCTATATTCTAAATTATTTATAGTTATTTTAACTATCTTTCTAACTTAAATTATTCTGGTTACGTGTCTGTTTACATGACAGCAAATATTGATTCCAACCGGAAGTCCTGCAATGTGTGTTGGATATGTTTCCACATTTACTGCAAGTGCAGTCTGTGTTCCTCCAAGTCCACCAGGTCCGATTCCCATCTTGTTTATTTTCTCAAGAAGTTCTTTCTCAAGTTCTCTTACATATTCAATATCAGATTCGCTATCGGCTTCTCTGGCAAGTGCCTTTTTTGCCATAATTGCACATTTTTCAAATGTACCACCTATTCCGACTCCCACAACCATAGGAGGGCAGGCATTTGGTCCTGCATCTCTTACTGCCTGAAGTACTGCATTCTTTACTCCTTCTATTCCATCAGCCGGCTTTAACATAAATACTCTGCTCATGTTTTCGCTACCGAATCCCTTTGGCGCTACTGTAATTGTAACTTTATCTCCCTCAACTATCTCATAATGAATAATTGCAGGTGTGTTATCTTTTGTATTTTCTCTAATTATTGGATCCTTAACTACTGACTTTCTCAAGTATCCCTCAACATATCCCTGTCTGACACCTTCGTTGATTGCATCTTCTAACAATCCGTTTTCGAAATGTACTTCCTGACCAACTTTTATAAATACAACGGCCATTCCCGTATCCTGACAAATTGGTATCATATCACTTTTTGCAATCTCTAAGTTTTCATTCAGCTGATCAAGAATCTGATGTCCCAATGGAGATTCTTCGCTCTTAAGTGCATTGTCAAATACTCTCTGCATATCCGGTGAAAGATAATGATTTGCTTCTATGCACATTTCTTTAATGTTTTTTGTAATTTCATCCACATTTATCGTTCTCATATGTGTATAACTTCCTTTTCTTTTATATTTATTGTTTATATTTGTTTTTCATCTGTAGTACTCTTGTTATTGCTTCAGATGATTTTTATATTTTCCTGTTTTTCGTCTGTAGTACTGACATTATATTCCCGAAAATATTTATGATAAAGTTAATATTTCGAAAAAGGCGACTTTAAGTCGCCTTTTTCAGTATTATCTACTTATTCATCATCAGTTTCAGTAGCCTCTGCATTTTCTGATTCATCTTCATTATCATCAGTTTCTGCATTCTCTACATCTTCTGCATTTTCAATTGCCTCTGAATTTTCTGTGCTTTCTACATCCTCTGATTCTTCATCATCTTCGTCATCTTCAGAATACTTTATTGCTCCTGATAATACTTTTGTTACGCTTGCAACTTTTATATTGTCATCTTTTCCTGTATCCATTATCTTAACTCCGGATGTTACTCTCTTGAGTACTGATATTCCTTCAACAGGAACTCTTATTATTATTCCTTCATTTGTAATAAGGAGTACTTCATGGTCGTCTCTTACTGCTTTACATCCCATTACGTCTCCTGTCTTTTCTGTGATATGGTAACACTTAACTCCCTTACCACCTCTGTTCTGGTTCTTGAATTCTGAAATAAGTGTTCTCTTACCCATACCATTTTCTGAAATAACTAATAAGTAAATTCCTTGTGTATTAAGCTGCATTGCTACTACATTATCATCTTTTGAAAGTGTAATACCTTTTACACCCATTGATGAACGGCCTGTTATTCTGATTTGATTTTCATCAAACATAATACACTGACCTTTTTTGGTAATAAGTATTATTTCTTTTGTATTATCTGTTTCTTTTGCCTCTATTAATTCGTCATCATCTCTGAATGTTATTGCCTGAATACCTGATTTTCTGATATTTGCATATGCTTTTACAGGTGTCTTTTTAACAATACCATTCTTTGTAGCCATTACTAGATAAGTTGATTCTGAATTGAGATCATCAACCTTTATTGTTGATGTTATTCTCTCTTCAGGCTGTAACTCAAGTAAATTGATAATTGCTGTTCCTCTGGCATTTCTGCTTGCTTCAGGAATTTCAAAACATCTCAACTTAAATACTCTACCTTTATTTGTGAAGAAAAGAATTGTGTCATGGGCTTTCATCATAAACAACTTCTTAATCTTATCATCGTTTATGGTGTTCATTCCCTTAATTCCTTTTCCTCCACGATGCTGAACTTTGAAATTGTCTGAAGTCATTCTCTTGATGTATCCAAGCTCTGTCATTGTAATTACACAGTCATCGTTTGGAATCAAATCTTCAATAGAGAAGTCATCCATATCTATTCCTATCTCTGTTCTTCTCTCATCAGCGAATTTTTCTGAGATAAGAAGTATTTCTTCTTTGATTACTCCGAGAAGCTTCTTCTCATCAGCAAGAATACTCTTGTAGTATGCAATTTTTTCCATGAGTTCTGCATACTCATTTTCGAGATCTTCTCTTGCTAATCCTGTTAACTGACGAAGTCTCATATCAACTATAGCCTGTGACTGTGCTTCACTTAATCCAAATCTCTCCATTAAGTTTGCTTTTGCATCGGCTGTTGTTCTTGATCCTCTGATTATCTTTATTACTTCGTCTATATTGTCAAGTGCAATAAGGAGACCTTTGATAATGTGCGCTCTCTCTTCCGCCTTGTTTAATTCGAATTTTGTTCTTCTTGTTACAACATCTTTCTGGTGCTCAAGGTATTCATTTAACATCTCCTTGAGATTGAGTACCTTTGGCTCACCATTTACAAGTGCAAGCATTATTACGCCGAATGTATCCTGCATCTGTGTATGCTTGTACAATAGATTAAGTACTACATTTGCACTAACATCTCTTCTAAGTTCGATAACAACTCGTGTACCTTCCTGATCTGATTCATCACGAAGTGCAGTAATACCATCTATTTTCTTTTCACGGCTAAGCTCTGCAATCTTTTCAACAAGTTTTGCTTTGTTAACCATGTATGGAAGTTCGGAAACGATAATCTTGTTCTTTCCATTTTCCATTGTCTCGATTTCTGTCTTTGCGCGAACCTTTATCTTTCCTCTACCTGTTCTGTAAGCTTCTTCAATTCCTCTTCTTCCGAGAATTGTTGCTCCTGTTGGAAAATCAGGTCCCTTAACTATATCCATTATCTCTTCGATAGTTGTATCTCTGTCTTCATCAACTTTGTTATCAATAATTTTGACAATGGCACCTATTGTTTCACCTAAATTGTGTGGCGGAATATTAGTTGCCATACCAACTGCAATACCGTTTGTTCCATTAACTAAAAGGTTTGGATATCTTGAAGGTAATACTGTAGGTTCCTTCTCTGTATCGTCAAAGTTTGGAGTAAACTCAACTGTATCTTTGTTGATATCAGCAATCATCTCCATGGAAATCTTGCTGAGTCTTGCCTCAGTGTAACGCATTGCCGCAGCACCGTCACCGTCTTCTGAACCAAAGTTTCCATGTCCGTCTACTAATGGATATCTTGTATTCCATTCCTGAGCCATGTTAACAAGTGCACCATATATTGAACTGTCACCATGAGGGTGGAACTTACCCATTGTATCACCGACGATACGGGCACATTTTCTATGTGGCTTATCAGGACCATTGTTAAGTTCAACCATTGAGTATAAAACTCTTCGCTGAACAGGCTTAAGTCCGTCTCGTACATCAGGTAATGCTCTGGCTGCGATAACACTCATAGCATAATCGATATATGAATTTTCCATTGTCTGCTTCAGATCAACTTCTGTAATTCTATCAAATATCTTGTCATCCATTTGTTAACATTCCTCCTAAATATCTAAGTTCTTAACGAATTTGGCATTTGCTTCGATAAAGTTTCTTCTAGGTTCTACTTCCTCACCCATAAGTGTAGTGAATGTCTGATTGATTTCTGTTATTGTCTCATCATCAATCTTAACCTGCTTTAATATTCTGGTATTTGGATCCATTGTTGTCTCCCAAAGCTGTGAGGCATCCATTTCTCCAAGTCCTTTGTATCGCTGAATCTTATTCTGATTATCACGTCCAATTTCTGAAAGAATCTGATTTAACTCATCATCGCTATATGCATAATAATTCTTTTTGTTTCTGCTCACCTGATAAAGTGGTGGCATAGCAAGATAAACATGTCCGTCTGTTATAAGCTCTCTCATATATGTGTAGAAGAATGTAAGCATAAGTGTATCAATATGAGCACCGTCAACGTCGGCATCAGTCATGATAATAATCTTGTCATAACGAAGTTTTGAGATATCGAAATCCTGACCAATACCTGTACCAAATGCAGTAATCATTGATCTGATTTCTTCATTTCCCATTACTTTGTCAATTCTTGCTTTCTGAACATTTAAAATCTTTCCTCTAAGTGGGAGGATAGCCTGGGTAGCTCTGACTCTGGCTTTCTTTGCAGAACCGCCCGCAGAATCTCCCTCTACTATAAATATCTCACACTTCTTTGGATCCTTGTCTGAACAATCTGCAAGTTTTCCCGGAAGTGATGATACTGATAATGCATCTTTACGAGTTGTCTCTCTGGCTTTTCTAGCAGCATTTCTTGCTCTGCATGCAAGTACAGCTTTTTCACACATAACCTTTCCAACAGATGGATTCTGCTCAAGGAAGTATGTGAGATTCTCTGTGAGAACACTCTCTACTGCATTTCTTGCTTCACTATTTCCAAGTTTCTGCTTTGTCTGACCTTCAAACTGAGGATCTTCAATCTTGACACTGATAATTGTAGTAAGACCTTCTCTGAAATCCTCACCTGAAAGATTCTCTTCTTTTTCTTTTAATATCTTCTTCTCACGGGCATAAAGATTGAGAGTCTTTGTGAGTGCTCTCTTAAATCCTTCAACCTGTGTACCGCCTTCCGGTGTATTAATATTATTAACAAAACTAAGTGTGTTTTCTGTAAATCCATCGTTGTGCTGCAATGCAACCTCGACATTTACTCCGTTTACTGTTCCTTCACAGTAGATAACACTGTCGTATAACTGTTTCTTTCCTTTGTTGAGGTAAGTAACAAACTCTTTGATACCACCTTCATAATGGAAAGTTTTCTCTACTTCCTGTCCTTCTCTGACATCTCTTAAAATAATCTTGAGATTCTTTGTAAGGAAAGCAGTTTCTCTAAGTCTCTGCTCTAAAATCTTATATTCATAAACAGTCTCTTCAAAAATAGTATCATCAGGTAAGAAAGTAACTTCTGTTCCTGTAAAATCTGCATCACATTCACCAATTACTTTGAGTGGAGCCATTACATGTCCACGCTCATATCTCTGATAATGAATCTTACCATCTCTGCATACCTTAACTTCAAGCCAATTAGATAATGCATTAACAACTGATGCACCTACACCATGAAGTCCACCGGATACTTTGTATCCTCCACCGCCAAACTTTCCTCCTGCATGGAGAATTGTAAATACTACTTCAACAGCAGGTATTCCGGCTTTTTCATTTATATCGACAGGTATTCCTCTACCGTTATCTTTTACTGTAATTGAATTATCTTTGTTAATCTGAACGTCTATTGTGCTACAAAATCCTGCCAATGCCTCATCTACCGCATTGTCAACAATCTCGTATACAAGATGGTGAAGACCTCTTGCTGATGTACTTCCTATGTACATACCGGGTCTTTTTCTAACTGCCTCAAGTCCCTCTAATATCTGGATTTGATTGGCATCATATTGATTTGCTGCATCATTGTTGCTCATTACATGAACTCCTTTCGATTAAACTGTTTTACTTTCTATAGTTCCATCAGTAACCTTAAATACTTTATTAATCTTAAATCTGTTTTCTATAAACTCATCAAGTCCTGTACATGTTATTACAGTCTGAATATCGTTCAAACTTGAAAGCAAATGATTCTGTCTGTTTGAATCAAGTTCAGATAATACATCATCAAGTAATAATATAGGTGTGTCATTGATTATCTTTTTTACTAACTCTATCTCTGCAAGTTTGAGTGAAAGCGCTGCAGTTCTCTGCTGTCCCTGACTTCCATATACTCTCAAATCCACATCTCCGTTATAAAAACTTATATCATCTCTGTGAGGACCGGAGTTTGTAGTCTTTGTTCTGATGTCACGCTCTCTGTTGTGTTTTAGTACATCATAAAATGCTTCTTCACTTACATTGTAATTGTACTTTATCTCTATGTTTTCTTTGAAATCGGTAAGCTTTCTGTGTATCGGTTTTATTATTTCGTTTATCTCATTCACAAACTTTCTTCTGCGTTCAATTAGCTTTGAACCGTATTCTGCAAGTTGCATATCCCAGATATCAAGCATATCATTGATATCCTGACTGTAATATGAATCCTTTAGAAGTTTGTTTCTCTGTAATAAAACCTTGCTGTAATTTGTCAGGTTATACACATATAACTTATCAAGCTGACACAATTCCAAATCTATGAATCTTCTTCGCTCAGCAGGACCATTCTTTATAATACTCAGATCCTCAGGAGAGAAAAAAACTACATTCACTATTCCAAAAAGTTCGCTGACTTTTTTTACAGGAATTCCATTTACCGCAATTCCCTTTGCTCTGTTCTTTTTAAGATGCATATCTATTCGAAAATTCTTTTCCTTCTTTTCCACAAACATCTTAATATGAGCTTCATCTTCTCCGAATCTGATAATCTCCTTATCTTTATTTCCTCTGTGTGACTTTCCGGTGCTGCACAAATATATAGATTCCAGAATATTTGTCTTTCCCTGGGCATTGTCACCATATAAAATATTGGTATCCTCATCAGGTTCAAGAAGAAGACTTTCGTAATTTCTGTAATTACTTAATTCAATCTTTTTAACTTTCATTATTCTACTGTTACTTCAGTTCCGTTGTATGCAAATGTATCTCCCGGAACTAATTTCTTACCTCTTCTTGTATCCACTTCTCCATTGACAGTAACCTGTCCTTCCTGGATAACTATCTTGGCCTCTATACCTGAACTCACAAGTCCTGCAAGTTTCATGGCCTGACCAAGTTTTATATATTCATCTTTAATTTTGATTGTTTCCATAGATAATCCTTCTTTTATATTTATTAGTTTTGTAATGTACAAAAGACTATTATTTTATATGACTAGTTATTTGCCACTGTAAAGTTAACAGGAAGAATGAGATAAATATAATTTTCATTTTCATCTCTGATAAAGCATGGTGCCTTTGGATTAACTAAATATATATCTATCTCCTCATCATCAATAACTTTAAGTGCATCAATTAAGAACTTAGGATCAAATCCTATCATCATATCTTTACCTTCTTTTTTGATGTAGATAGTTTCATCCATAGTTCCGATAAATGAATTCATCTTAAACTGCATATCTGAATCACCTATAGTTATAATAATAGGTCTCTTATTTCCTTCTTTTATAAGAAGAGTTGCTCTGTCTAAACATTCAAGCATCTCTTTTTTGTTAATTGTTACTTTTGTTTCATAATCTTTTGAAACCATCTGGCTGACACGGTAGTATTCACCTTCAATAAGTCTTGAAACTACAACTGTATCATCAAACTCAAACATAATATGATTATCCTTAAAGAAGATAGTCATCTCATCTTCTGTTCCGCCTGTTACTATCTTACTTATTTCATTAAGAGTTTTTCCCGGAACGATAACACTCATATCTTCATAAGAATCTTCAAGTTCAATATTTCTCATTGCAATTCTGTGACCGTCAAGAGCAACTACTTTTAGATTATTTCCACTTACTTCAAAAAGTTCTCCTGTAAGAATTTTATTATTTCTGTCATCACCAATAGAGAAGATTGTCTGTCTTATAACTTCTCTCAATGCAAACTGAGAAAGGTTAATGCTCTTATTTTTTTCTATCTCAGGAAGATATGCAAAATCTTCACCTGATTTTCCCAGAATATTGAATTTGGCATTTTCACAAGTGATATTAGCTGTAAAATCATTATCAACTTCAATCATTACGTCGTTATCAGGTAATTTTCTAACGATCTCTGAAAATATCTTTGCGTCAATAGCAACTCTTCCGGCAACAATAATCTCTCCTTCAACTTTTGTTTCGATTCCAAGTTCCATATCATTTGCGATAAGTTTGATTACGCCTTCACTTGCATCTATTAAGATACATTCAAGAATGGACATTGTAGTCTTTGAAGGAACAGCTTTTGATACAATATTTACTCCTGCCAGTAAGTCTGATTTTTTACATATAAGTTTCATTGTGAAAACTCCTTTCAAGTTTATTAGTTATTAATGTAATTTCAAATATTAAAAATACTGATAAAAAATGTAACCGGTTCATATATATAAATATATTAAATTTAGATAGTAGTAGTCATATTATAAGATGTGAATATGTGTATAAGTACTTCAAGTACCTTAAAATACTAAGGTTTAAGCTGTTAATAAGTTGTAGATATGCTTAAATCTCTATAAACAAATCACATGTCATATCCACATCATGGTAAAAATCAAAAAATAAAATATGTGATAATAAAAAGTGGCTTGTCGACTGGTATCCGGTTATAAACAATAAAATCACTACATTTTCACATTAATTAAACACATTTTTAGGGTGATTTGTGGATAAAAATGTGGATAACTCCTATTCAGGATTGATTTTTTTGATTAAAACGTCGATATTATTCTTTGTTGAGGCATTTTCCTCTATCTCTTCAGCAATTTTGTTAACGCCGTGAATGATAGTAGAGTGATCCTTTCTGTTAAGAGCCTTTCCTATGCCTGCATATGTCTCTTCTGTGAGTTGCTTACAAAGATACATACATACCTGTCTTGTGTAAGCAATATTCTTTGTCTTCTTATTAGATAATAAATCTGTAACTGAAATACCAAAGTGCTCAGATACAATCTCGATAATCCTATTGCAGTCAACTTCAATGGTTGAGTCCGGGTTGATGAGATCCTTAAGTACGTCCTGGGCAAGAGGAAGAGTAATCTTACTGTTGGAAAGACTTGCAAAAAGAGTAATCTTCTTAAGAGCACCTTCTAACTCTCTTACGTTTGACACAATATTGTCTGCAATATATTCGAATACTGAATCCTCTATATCGTAGTGCTTCAGTTCAGCACGCTTTTGAAGGATGGCAACACGGGTCTCATATTCAGGACTCTTGATGTCTACTGTGATACCTTCGGAAAATCTGGATTTCAATCTATCCTCAAGTAAAAGGAAATCTTTTGGTGGTTTATCGGAAGTAATAATAATCTGCTTCTGATTCATGTATAAATCATTGAAGGTGTGGAAGAACTCTTCCTGAGTTCTATCCTTTCCGATAATGAACTGAATATCATCGATCATAAATACGTCAACGTTTCTATATTTATTTCTGAATTCTGAAAAGTCAGTGTTGTCTTTCTTTCCGTTTCGCATAATATCAATAAGTTCATTGGTAAATGATTCGCTTGTAGTGTATAAAACCTTAAGCTGATCATTGTTCTCGATAATGTAGTTACCGATGGCGTGCATCAGATGAGTCTTACCAAGTCCAACACCTCCGTAAATAAACAGTGGATTATATGTACCCGGCTGTTCAGCTACTGCCAAAGCAACTGCGTGAGCCATATTATTGTTAGAACCTACGATAAATGAATCGAAGTTATATATAGGATTAAGATTAGCTTCATTCTGTCTCTGAATAATCTTTGACGGAGTTGGAATATCAGGTTCTTCAAGTGCATTGCTTACTGCATTTGGTTCTAATATGGTAATCCTGTTGAATTCTTTTCCTGTCAATTCTTCTATAACGACCTTAAGAGGAATCATATATTTGTTCTTGATGATGCCTATGGCCATATTAGGAGCTTCTCCATTGAATACGAGAGTGATAGTATCATTGTCGATAGAATGAAGCGAGAGTGGAATAATCCACGTTCTGAAGGCTACATCTGTAATCTCATAGTCATTTTTCATTTTTGATAATATATTGTCCCAATTGCTTTTTAAAACGTCGTACATTTTGTCTCCATTCTGTCTTAGTGAGTATTGAATCTATATAATCAATTATTTGTTATGTATTGTCTGTTATTTGCTCTTATATCAGAATAAATGAACACGTATATAATTAGTGTCATTTATTCATTATAATCACATAAAAAAAAGTGCATAGCAACACAATAATATAATATCAAAAATAGGTCTATTTTTCAATACATATATAATAAAGAAGAAACTCGTTACAAAAATGCATTTTTGAACCAAAAAAACTTGAATTATAAGGGGATTTTTTGGTTTTTTATATGAATATTTTTAAGATATTTTTTATGTAATTTTTGTGTTTTATAATATGTCTATTTTAGATTCTTTCTATATGCCTGTTTTAATACTTTAAGATTACTTAATGCCTTAGGAATATAGTTTAAGCAGTTTGGATATTGAATAATAAGACAATAAAAAATATATATGCAGATTTGAAATAGAGTATTATATTTATATATATTTATATAAATTTACATAAATAGATATTAAAATTATTTTTATGCATATTTTTAGTCAACAAAATGTGGATAAAGATAAATTATCCACATTTTGAAATAGATAAAAACGTAAAAAATGGGCATTTTTATGAAATCACATATAAAGTTATCCACAAACGGTTCACAAAATGTGTATAACTTTATGTAAATCTATGAATATTGTTATGTTAAATGGGAAATTTATTTCAATAAAATTTTTCTTGACTATTATTAAATGTGCCTATATAATGGAAGAGATGTTTTACTATGGAGTAAAAGGAGGTGCCTTAATATGAAGATGACATTTCAGCCAAAGAAAAGACAGAGATCAAAAGTTCATGGATTTAGATCAAGAATGAGTACTGCAGGTGGCAGAAAAGTTCTTGCTGCAAGAAGAGCAAAAGGAAGAAAAAAATTATCAGCTTAGGCCGCAGCAATGTGGCCTTTTTCTTTTCGTGAGGTGATTTATGAAAGATTCACTGAAAAAGAACAGGGATTTCCAGAAGGTGTATGCCAATGGAAAGTCGAAAGCAAACAAATATTTAGTCATGTATGTTCTTGAAAATGATTTAGACAAGAACCGTTTAGGAATATCAGTTAGTAAAAAAGTAGGAAATAGCGTAGTAAGACATCGACTGACACGCCTTATTCGTGAAAGTTACAGACTAAATAGGAACATGTTCAATAGTAGTTTGGACATTGTGGTTATCGCAAGAAATACCGCTAAAGACAAAAGTTTTAAAGAGATAGAAAGTGCTTTTATGCATCTATCAAAATTGAATAACATTATTTCTAATGATTGTAACTAAAATGGAAAATAAAGTTTTTTGCATATAGATATTTTAAAGAGTAATTAAAATATGAAGAAGAAAAATTATAGTATTAATTTTGTTAATAGTTTTCTAATAGGTTCGGTTAAGTTTTACAGAGGTTATCTTTCTCCAATGAAAATGACTCCATGTTGCAGATATTTTCCGACCTGTTCCGAATATGCACTTGAAGCTTTAAAAAAATATGGAGCTGTTAAAGGTTCTTTTTTATCAGTTAAGAGGATACTCAGATGTAATCATTTTTCAAAAGGTGGTTATGATCCGGTTCCTTAGGGAGGTAATAAGTGAACTATATTTTATTAACACAGCAAGGTGGAATTCTAAAACCTTTCGCATGGGCATTAGGAAAGATATTCGAAGTAATCTATTCTGCACTGGATATGGTTGGAATAGAGAGTATCGGTCTTTGTATTATTGTATTTACAATAATCGTAAGATTGTTTTTGCTTCCTATGTCTATAAAACAACAGAAATTTACCAAGTTAAACGCAGTCATGAGTCCTGAAATTACAGCGATTCAAAATAAATACAAAGGAAAAAAAGACCAGCAGTCTCAGATGAATATGAATGCAGAAATCCAGGCTGTTTATGATAAGTATGGAGTTTCTCCTGCGGGAAGTTGTCTTCAGATTGTTATTCAGATGCCTATTCTTTTTGCATTGTACAGAGTTATATATAATGTTCCTGCTTATGTAGGTCAGGTTAAAAATTATTACATGAATATCATTAATGATATGACACCTGCTCAGATTTCGGAATATTTTAAGATTAAAGTTGATTCTGTTAGTAAATTATCCGGTGTTGATACTAATAATATTATTGACGCTCTTTACGGATATACAAGAGCAAAGGTAAAACTTCCTGAAGGTATTGACTTGGCAACTGTGGTTGAAGCAGTTGGTACTGATAAGGCAGAGGCTGCATTAAAAAATATAAATAAGATTAATCACTTTTTTATGTTTGACTTGCAGTTATCACCTGGTTATATGTATCATAACGGAACAAAGATTGCAGTTATAATTCCTATACTTGCAGCTCTTTCACAGTTTGTTGTTTCTCAGATTACAATGAGCATGAATAAAAGCAACACTCAGACAAAAGGTGCTGAAGAAAATCCAATGATGAGTTCAATGAAGACAATGAATTATGTATTTCCATTCATGTCTGCATTTATGTGTTGGCAGTTTCCTTCAGCTCTTGGTATTTACTGGGTTGTAAGTAGTACTGTTATGTTGATACAACAGGTTGGACTTAACTTATATTTTAATAAAGTATCTGTTGATGATCTGATTGCTGAGAGTAAAGCTAAAGCTGAGAAAAAGCGTGAAAAGAGAGGTTTTACCGCAAATATGATTTCAAATGCTGCGGCAATGAACGCAACATTGAATGATAATAATAATTCAAATAATTCTTCAAATGCTTCACTTACTAGAAAGCAGAAAGAAGAACAGTATGAAAAAGCTATGGAGAAACATAATAATTCTATTAGTTCTGACAAGAATAGTATTTCGGCCAGAGCAAACATGGTAAGGGAATTTGATAATAAAAAGAAATAGAGGTTAATATGGAATTTAAGGAATTTACAGGTAAAAATGTAGATGATGCTATTACAAATGCATTGGTTGAATTAGAATTAACAAGAGATAAATTAGAATATGAAGTTGTTGAAGAAGGAAGTTCAGGATTCTTAGGAATCGGAAGTAAGCCGGCAATTATTCGTGCCAGAAAAAATGCATCTGTTGAAGATATCGCTACAGAATTCTTAAAAAAAGTATTTGATGCTATGGATTTAGCTGTTAAGTTAAATATCCAGGTTAACGAAGAAGAAGGAATTGTCAACATTGATCTTATCGGTGATGACATGGGAGTTCTTATTGGCAAGAGAGGTCAGACACTTGATTCTTTACAGTATCTTGTAAGTCTTGTTATCAATAAAAATAATGAAAAGTATTTGAGAGTTAAGCTTGATACAGAAAATTACAGAGAGAGAAGAAAAGCTACTCTTGAAAATCTTGCAAAGAACATTGCTTTCAAAGTAAAGAGAACTAAAAAGTCTGTTGCTTTAGAGCCAATGAATCCATACGAGAGAAGAATTATTCATTCAGCTCTTCAGAATGATAAATTTGTTACTACAAGAAGTGAAGGTGATGAACCTTACAGACATGTAGTAGTTGTATTAAAAAAATAATAATTGATTAAAAACTGCTTGTCACCGACAAGCAGTTTTTTTCATAAAGTATACATTTTGAAATTTATTTATAAAAGTGGTTTATATGTGCTATAATATAATGGATTTAGAATGTGCATTGTGAGGAGTGTTTGAATGAAAGTTACAGATACTATTGCTGCGATTGCAAGTGCAGCCGGCAATTCGGGGATTGGAATTGTCAGAATTAGTGGTGATGATTCATTAAAAATAATAGATAAAATTTTCAGACCTGCCAACAAAGAAAAGAAGATGTTGGAAGTTGACAGCCATACTCTTCATTATGGTCACATTGTTGATGGTGATGAAATAATAGATGAAGTTATGGTTCTTATTATGAAAGCACCGAATTCTTATACTACGGAAGATACAGTTGAGATTGATTGTCATGGTGGATCTTTAGTAATAAGAAAGATTTTGAGAACTGTTATTAAGTATGGTGCAAGAACTGCAGAGCCGGGAGAATTTACAAAGAGAGCATTTCTTAACGGAAGAATTGATTTGTCACAGGCAGAAGCAGTTATGGATGTTATTAATTCTCAGAGTGATCTTGCTCTTAAGAGTTCTCTAAATCAGTTAAATGGAAATATTCACGATAAGATTAAGAGTTTGAGAGATAAGATTATTTATCAGATTGCTTATATAGAGTCTGCACTAGATGATCCTGAACACATAAGTCTTGAAGGATATAGTGATCAGTTACTTGAAGTTGTCATTGAATGTAAGAATGAAGTGAGTAAACTTATTTCATCTTTTGATAATGGAAAGATAATCAGGGAAGGGGTAAAGACGGCTATTCTTGGAAAACCAAATGCAGGAAAATCTTCTTTGATGAATTTGCTTGTGGGAGAAGAGCGTGCAATTGTTACTGAGATTGCAGGTACTACAAGAGATACTCTTTCTGAAAATATTAGAATTGGAGATATCAGTCTCAATGTCATAGATACTGCAGGAATCCGAGATACTGAAGATGTTGTTGAAAAAATTGGTGTTAAAAAAGCTATTGATATTTCTTCAGACTGTGATTTGATTATTTATGTTGTTGACGGTTTGGTTGAACTTGATAACAATGATATGCAGATTATTGATTTGATTAAAAATAAAAAAGCGGTTGTTTTAATTAATAAAGCTGATAAAGATATGGTTGTTTCCAAAGATAAACTCGAAGAAATTACCGGAAAAAAAGTTATTGTTATCTCAGCAAAAGAAAGAACAGGTTTTGATGATTTGATAGAAGAGATTAAAAATATGTTCTATTCAGGTGATATTTCTTATAATAATGAAGTTTATATTACTAATGAAAGACATAAAGAAGTTCTTGATAATTCTTTTAAGAGCTTATGTCAGGTTGAAAATTCAATCAAAGATTGCATGCCTGAAGATTTCTTTTCCATTGATTTGATGGATGCATATGAGAGTTTAGGATTGATTATCGGTGAGAGTGTTGAAGATGATCTTGTTAATGAAATTTTTTCTAAGTTTTGTATGGGAAAATAGATAAGTAAAAAGTTTTTTGAAAGAAGGATAAAACAATGCCAAATATTGTTGAAGAATATGATGTTGTAGTTGTTGGTGCAGGACATGCTGGTTGTGAAGCGGCACTTGCTTCTGCCAGATTAGGTTTGAATACAATTGTATTTACTGTTAGTGTTGACAGTATTGCACTTATGCCATGTAATCCAAATATTGGTGGAACTTCCAAGGGACATTTGGTTCGTGAAATTGATGCTCTCGGTGGAGAAATGGGAAAAAATATAGATAAGACTTTTATTCAGTCTAAGATGTTAAATAAATCTAAAGGTCCTGCAGTTCATTCTCTCAGAGCTCAGGCTGATAAGCAGGATTATACCCGTTCAATGAGAAGAACATTAGAAAATACTGATAATCTTACAGTAAGACAGGGTGAAGTTTGTGAAATTATAGTTGATGATAATGTTATTAAGGGTGTTAAGACATTTTCCGGAGCTACTTATTTAGCAAAAGCTGTTATTCTTGCAAGTGGAACTTATCTTAATGCAAGATGTATTTACGGTGATGTTAGTAATGAGACTGGTCCTAATGGATTACAGTCGGCAAAACATCTTACACAGTCTCTTATTGATAACGGAATTAAAATGCGCAGATTTAAAACAGGAACACCTGCACGTGTTGATAAGAGAAGCATTGATTTTTCAAAGATGGAAGAACAATTTGGTGATAAGAGAATTGTTCCTTTTTCATTTTCTACAGATATTGAAAGTGTACAGAAAGAACAGGTTTCATGTTGGTTAACTTACACTAATGAAGAAACTCATAAGATTATTCGTGATAATATTGACAGATCTCCTTTATTTTCAGGTATGATAGAGGGAACAGGTCCTAGATATTGTCCTTCGATTGAAGACAAAGTTGTAAAGTTTGCAGATAAGAACAGACATCAGGTATTTATTGAACCGGAAGGTCTTTATACTAATGAAATGTATCTTGGTGGAATGTCCAGTTCCTTGCCTGAAGATGTTCAGTATGCTATGTATCGTACAGTTCCGGGTCTTGAAAATGCAAAGATTGTTAGAAATGCATACGCAATTGAATATGATTGTATAGAATATGGCCAGTTGCTGCCAACTTTAGAGTTTAAATATATCAAAGGATTATTCAGTGCCGGACAGTTCAATGGAAGTTCAGGTTATGAGGAGGCAGCTGCCCAGGGAATTATTGCGGGAATTAACGCTGCACTCATGGTTCAGGGAAAAGAGCAGATTATTCTTGACAGATCACAGGCTTATATTGGAGTTTTGATTGATGATCTTGTTACAAAAGAGAGTCATGAGCCATATAGAATGATGACTTCCAGAGCTGAGTACAGATTGTTACTCAGACAGGATAATGCTGATATCAGATTATCTGAAATAGGATATAAGGTAGGTCTTGTTCCAAAGGAACGATATGAATATGTTCAGAATAAGATTAAGTTGATAAAAGAAGAAGTTGAGAGACTTGAAAATGTTCCGGTTGGAGCAAATTCAAAAGTTCAGAATCTTTTGGAAAGACTTGGAAGTACTACTTTAAAAACAGGAAGTACTCTTGCTGAACTTATTAGAAGACCTGAGATTGAATATGATATGCTTGCTGAGATTGATCCTGAAAGACCTAATCTTTCATATGATGTAATAGAGCAGGTTAATATTCATATCAAGTATTCAGGTTATATTGAGAGGCAGATGAAACAGGTTGAGCAGTTCAAGAAACTCGAAAATAAAAAAATACCTGAGGATTTTGATTATACAAAAGTTGGAAGTTTGAGGAAGGAAGCAGTACAGAAGCTTTCTTTCTATAAACCGTTGTCTATAGGTCAGGCATCGAGAATATCCGGAGTTTCGCCTGCTGATATATCTGTTTTGCTCGTATATATGGGATGTAAATAGATTAAATTAGTTATGCAGACTAGTTGTTAAAACTAATTATTATAACTAATCATTATATTAATCATTGTATGTGCTTTGTATGTATTTTAGTTTTTACATAAATTATTGTAACTATTCAGTCTTTTAGCAATGCCAGCTCGAATCCGCAGATAAATCTGCTTAGCTTTCGTGATTTTCATCCTTCGGATATCAAATCACTTTCGCTCGCGACAAAAAATGCTTTGTCGCGTGTCTCGCTGATTTGGGTTCCCCAAATACATAAAAGAATAGTTACACATTATTCTCGAAAATGTCAGGAGATTATTGTTTTTATGAATTATAATAAGGAATTATTTATAAAATGTCTTGATGAATTGAATCTTACAGCTTCAGATGAGCAGATTAATCAATTTTATCAGTTTTATGATTTATTAATAGAAAAAAATAAAGTTATGAATCTTACATCAATTACTGAAATAGATGATGTAATTATAAAACATTTTATTGATAGTTTATCAATTGCTAAGATTTTCGATCTTAGTAGTGTGGACAGTTTGATAGATGTTGGAACCGGTGCAGGTTTCCCTGGTGTTCCAATTAAAATAATGTATCCTGACTTAAATGTTGTTCTAATGGATTCTTTAAATAAAAGAATAAAATTCTTAGAGGAATCTTGTGAACAAATTGGTTTACATAACATTAATTTTGTTCATGGTAGAGCTGAAGAACTTGGAAGAAATGTAAAGTATAGGGAACAATTTGATGTATGTGTTTCACGCGCAGTAGCTAATTTATCAACTTTATCTGAATATTGCCTTCCATTTGTAAAAGTTGGTGGTAATTTTATTTGTTATAAATCAGGTGAATCTGATGATGAAATTAAATCTGCTCAAAAAGCATTAGATATTTTATCAAGTGTTATTGAGGATAGGGTTGATTTTGTACTTCCAAACAGTGATTTTAGCAGAACTTTACTTAAAATTGAAAAAGTGAAACCAATGAGTAAAAAATATCCGAGAAAAGCAGGTACTCCTTCAAGAGAACCGTTAAAATAAAAATATTAATATGGTGAATATATGAAAATAAATGGTGTATTTGATTATATTGATTACCGTCTTCTTATTTTGAATAACGAATTGTTGGATTTGAAGCAACAATATAAATCTAACACTATTTCTATAAAAGAAATAAATTCAAAAATAAAAGAAATTAAAACAGTAGAAGATGAAGGATTCTTTATGTTTTCTCCAATAGCTGCTGAGGAAGATGTTTTCAATAAACAAGAAATAAAAGATCTTCAGGTAAAATTAGTTGTTTTATCTGATAATAATAATGAAATAAAGAAGCAAATTGATGATATTCAAAAAGAAATATTGATTATTTCATCTTTTGATAGAAGTAAAACTAAATCTGTTGATGTTTCTTCATTAATTAAAAGTCTTGAGTTTTGTTTGTCTATAATTGACAGTGATTCACAACGCACAAAACTGGAAATTCAAAAACTGATTAATAAGTTGAAAAAAGAAAAATAGGTATAATGTTTCACGTGAAACATTATACCTATTTTAATATAAAAATTATATTGAATATTTTTTAGTTAGTTAATGAATCTGATATAAGTAAAAAAATTATGAATTCGTGAAATAATGTCACACATAAGATAATACTAATAAATTTGAATGATATATATATGTCGATTTTTAAGAATAGAAATGTTGTAAAAAATGAAATGAATTGAATCAGTAATATAATAGTTGTTGATTGTTGGAGTGGTAAAGAAATATATTGTTAGTGATAATAAAATGAATAAATGTTTCACGTGAAACATTTGAAGATGTCAAAACGGATTAGATGATTAATTTGGCGATTAGAATAATTATGATATAGGCTCAGTGATTTTTGATTTTGTGATTATAGTTTTGTATTATTCTAGTGATTTATAAGATAAATAAATCTGCGCTAAATACAGGTAGTAGAAATTATATGATTGATAGTATGAAATAGATAATAAATAAAAGTTAATAGCTAATAGATAATAGATAATAGGTAATTGGTAACTATTCTTTTGTTTTTTGGCGAACCTAAATCAGCGAGATACGCGACAAAACTTTTTTTGTCGCGAGCGAAAGTGATTTGATATCCAATGGATGAAAATCAGGAAAGTTTAGCAAATTTATCTGCGGATTAGATTTGGTATTGCTGAAAGGATGAATAGTTACGATAATTGTTATTAGATTAAAGTCAATAGTTCATAGTTAATAGTTAATAGTTCATAGTTCATAGTTAATAGGTAATAATATAATATATTATTTATAATATATGGTTTATAATCTTATAACTTATATCTTATATCTTATATCTTATATCCTATAGATTATAGATTAAAGCTTATAGCTTATTAAAAATTTGCAATAGATAACTTGAAAGATTCATCCGGTTGATTATATCGGTAATATAAATGTAAATAATCACATTCTTGTATGATAAGGTTTGGATTTTGTTATTATTAGTAGTATTTTATTTGTAGAAAAAATTATTCCTATTTTGATTTCCAGTATTATGGACTTGTATGTATATATGTTTTGAAAACTAGTGAAAATATGTATAAATATATTATAAATGTAAATATAAATATAAATAGTAATTCTATAAATAATAAAATCAAAAATGATAATAATATAATAATTGTTAGTAAATTATTAATTTGAATATAATTATAAACAGATAATGTTTCACGTGAAACATTACTAATAAAAAATAATAGATGTAAAGTGTGAAAATTCAAATGGTAGTAAAAAATTGTATGTAAAAAAAGAAGTAAAGAAGAAATTAGTTTATATATAATAGGAAGAAAAAGGTAAAATATATCAATTTCAAAAAGAAAAGGAACTAAAATCATATAGAAAGAATAATGGAATTGTGATAAACTAGAGAATGCAGAAAGAAAAAGAATAAAGACACTAGGAAAGGACACAAGCTAATGGGAAGAATTATAGCAATAGCCAATCAAAAGGGTGGTGTTGGTAAGACAACAACATCAATAAATTTGGCATCATGCTTAGCAGAAGCAAAAAAGAAAGTATTATTAGTAGATATAGATCCACAGGGAAATGCAACAAGTGGAGTTGGAGTAAGAAAAGAAGAAGTAGAGAATAACGCATACCAAATGTTTTTAGGAGCGTGCTCTTTATCAGAATGTTTGGTAGACAGTGTAGTTGATAATTTAAATGTGATTCCGTCAAATGAGAACTTGGCCGGAGCAGAAATTGAGTTGATTGGACAGAATTCAAGAGAATACATTTTGAAAAAATGTTTAGAGCCAATCAAAGGATTATACGATTATATAATTATTGATTGTCCACCTTCATTAAATATATTAACAGTAAATGCGATGACAGCTGCAGATTCAGTAATAGTTCCAATTCAGTGTGAGTATTATGCGCTGGAAGGATTATCACAGTTGATGCACACAATCAATCTTATTCAGGAAAGATTAAATGATAATCTTGAAATTGAAGGTGTAGTATTTACAATGTTTGACGCAAGAACGAATTTATCACTACAGGTAGTTGAAAATGTAAAAAACAATTTGCATGAGAATATATATAAGACAATTATCCCAAGAAATGTAAGGCTTGCTGAAGCGCCAAGTCATGGATTGCCAATACATATGTATGATTCGAAGTCAGCAGGTGCAGATGCATACAGAAAACTTGCGGAAGAAGTAATAAAGCATAAAAGATAGTAAAAAAGCAATAAAAGATATAAAATAACCATAAAAATATAAAATATTTAATAAAAAAATCTAATAAAAAATATTTAATAAAATATTAATTAATAGAAAAATAGATAAAAAAATAGTATGTAAATAACGATTTTACAAAAAATATATACAAAATTATAAATAAAAAAAGAAAAAAATATAAGAAAATTGTTGCAAAACGAATATAAATAACAATGAGATGTTATGTAAACTAGCTTACATGTATTCCGCTCGTTTACTTTGAATAGTAAATATAATTATGTTAATTTAAAAGAAAAAAGGAGAATTCTGATGGCAAAAAAAGGACTCGGAAAAGGACTTGATTCACTGATACCTTCTTCAGATAAAAATACTGTAAAAAAGAAAAAAGAAGTGAAGGAAGTAATAAAAGAAGTTGAAGTAATAAAGGAAGTTGTTAAAGAAGTACCAACTGACACATATTTAAAAGTATCTGAAATAGAACCAAATAGGGAACAGCCAAGAAAGAAATTTAATGAAGAACAATTAAAGGAATTAGCAGATTCTATTAAGCAGTATGGAATTGTTCAGCCGCTTGTTGTTCAGAAAAAAGAAGGTTATTATGAAATAATCGCCGGTGAGAGAAGATGGAGAGCAGCTAAACTTGCAAAATTAAAAGAAGTTCCTGTTGTAATAAAAGATTATTCACCACAGGAAGTAATGGAAATTGCGTTAATTGAAAATATACAGAGACAGGACTTAAATGCAATTGAAGAAGCACAGGCATATAAAAGGCTGATTGATGAGTATTCACTTCTTCAGGAAGAAGTTGCTCAAAAAGTATCAAAGAGCAGAAGTACAATTGCAAACTCAATGAGACTTTTGAAACTTCCTGAAACTATTCAGACAATGTTAATTGACGAGCAGCTTCAGATGGGACATGCCAGAGCACTCTTATCATTGGAAGATGAAAATATACAAAAAGAAATTGCAGACATTATAATAGGAAAGAACTTGAGCGTTCGTGAAACAGAAAAGCTTGTAAAAAGTTATCTGAAACCTAAAAAAGAAAAAGAAGATAACATCAATCCTGAGGAAAAAATTGTATTTAATCAGATACAGGAAAGATTGTCAGCGATTACAGGTTCAAAAGTTTCTATCAACAGAAAGTCCGGTGGAAAAGGTCGAATCGAAATTGATTACTATTCAAATGATGACCTTGAGAGAATCATGGAATTATTTGAGAGTATACAAAAATAAGAATTACTAGTAAAATAACAGATATAATAATAAAATAAAAGACCATGAGATAACAGAAGGAGAAAAAAATGAAGTTTTTAACGAGAATAGATCCACTTTATTATATATTGGCACTCTTTATATTAGTATTGATATTATTAATAAACAATGTTGTACTGTCTATGAGAGTAAAAAGAATGACAAAAAAATATGAAAGATTCATGAAAGGAAAAAATGCTGAAGATCTTGATGACATTCTTCATGATACATTAGATAAAATGGACAAAATTGAGTTGTCAAACCAGAGAGCAATGATCAAATTAGAAGAAGCGTTAAACAGCATTGGTTCAACATATAAAAAATCAGGAATTGTTAAATATGATGCGTTTAAAGAAATGGGTGGAAATCTAAGTTTTGCACTTGCAATGTTAAACAGTGACAACAACGGATTCATTTTAAATACAATGCACGGTAGAGAAAGTAGCTACACATATATCAAAGAAATAGTAAACGGTGAGGCGTACTCAACATTAGGTGAAGAAGAAAACGAAGCACTGGACAAAGCCTTAAACATGTAAGGCGGAGTCATGCACATAGAAATAAAAATACGCAGAAGGAATGCTTGCATTCAAGCTGCGTATTTTTATTTCTATGTATTTGCGGAGCAAAACAGCGAGATGAAGCAAAGCGAAATCGAGCTGGCATGACGAAAGGAAAAAAGAAAAGAGCAGAAGGAATGCTTGCATTCAAGCTGCGTATTTTTATTTCTATGTATTTGCGGAGCAAATAAAATCATAAAAATGTTAAGCATTTTTATGATTGACGAAAGTGATTTGAAGCCGAATGGCGAAAATCACGAAAGTCGAGCGAAAGATGAAGCAGGGAGGCGCATGAATGATTGTTGATAATTATTTTGAAAATTTAAACATTCTACATAATAATACTATGAAACCAAGAGCGTATTATATTCCGGCATCAAAACGAATGACAGATTTGGTTGAAAACAGAGAATTATCAGACAGAATTCAAATGCTAAGTGGAGTGTGGAATTTTAAATATTATAAAAGTATACATGATATCAAAGATAGAATATATGAGACAGATTTTGATATTAGCGGTTTTGATAAAATAAAAGTTCCTGGAACTTGGCAGACTCAAGGTTACGATATCAATCAATATACAAATATCAGATATCCTTTTCCCTTTGATCCACCATATGTTCCTTATGAAAATCCATGTGGAATTTATGTAAGAGATTTTGAATATAGAAAAGATGAAGATGGAAATGATAAAGAAACGGAAAAGGCATACATTCTGTTTGAAGGGGTAGATTCATGTTTTTATCTGTGGATTAACGGAGAGTATGTCGGGTATAGTCAGGTATCGCATGCAACAAGCGAATTTGATATTACTGATTTTATAAAAAATGGTAAAAACAGAATTGCAGTACTTGTTTTAAAATGGTGTGACGGAAGCTATTTAGAAGACCAGGATAAATTCAGAATGAGTGGAATTTTCAGAGACGTTTATATTTTGAAAAGACCGAAAAATGCAGTACGAGATTACTTAGTTACAACAAAACTAATTGGAGATGAAGCAGAAATTAATATTAAGCTTGAGTATTTTGAAAATGTAATTCCAACAGAGATTGAATTGTATGATAATGATGGGAAGCAAATCGATAGAAATAATAATGAAGATAATATAGATCAGCCTGGCAATGTAGAAAAATTAAATGATTTAGAAAATAATATAAAATTAAGAATCAAAAATCCAAAATTGTGGAATGCGGAACACCCTTATCTTTATTCATTATGCATTAAAACACAAAACGAAGTTATTAATGAATTTGTTGGAATTCGCAAAATAAAAATCGAAGATAGTGTAGTTTATCTGAACGGAGAAAAAATAAAGTTTAGGGGAGTCAATAGACACGAATTTGATCCGACAACAGGGTATGCAATTGATAAGAATCATATGATAAAAGATCTGAAATTAATGAAGCAGCACAATATCAATTCAATAAGAACAAGCCATTATCCTGACTCTCCGATTTTTTATCAACTGTGTGATAAGTATGGTTTCATGGTTATTGACGAAGCAGATATTGAATGCCATGGTCCAATGGAACTGTATTACAAAGATGGAAACTATGAAAATAAATTAAGTCATTGGAGCAGCTATTTTGCAAACAATGAAGACTGGGAAAAATCAATAATTGATAGAATAGAGCTCTGTGTGCAAAGAGATAAGAATCGTCCTTCAGTAATTATCTGGTCATTAGGAAATGAAAGTGGCTACGGTACAAATTTTGAAAAAGCTCTTTTGAGTATAAAAGATTATAAAGGAAACAGACTTACTCACTACGAGGGAGCATTTTATGCAAATAAGGAAAGAGATAATGATTTTTCAGAACTTGATTTGTACAGTCGAATGTATCCTTCAATCGGTGAAGTGGAACAATATTTAAAAAACAATCCGGATAAACCGTTGATACTGTGTGAATATTGTCATGCAATGGGAAATGGTCCGGGAGATTTGGAAGATTATTTTGAAATCTTCCACAGCGACGATCGATTATGTGGTGGATTTGTCTGGGAATGGTGCGACCACGCAATCAAAAAAGGTGACACAAAAACCGGTAAAAGTATATTTGCATACGGTGGTGATCACGGAGAAATGATTCATGATAATAATTTCTGTGTGGATGGGTTGGTTTATCCGGATAGAAAACCACATACCGGATTGCTTGAATTCAAAAACATTTACCGACCTGTAAGAGTAACTAAATTCAACATTAAAACAAAAGAAATAACTTTTATTAATTATATGGATTTTAGTGATTTGCGTGATTATGTTGAAATAAGTTACGAAATAGCATGTGATGGAATGTGTGTAGAAAATGGAGTTTTGCCTGCAATTTCAGTGAAACCCCATTGCGAAGAAACGCTAAAATTGGATTTTGATGTTCCTAAAAAAGGAGAGGTGTATCTAAGATTATATTATAGGAATATTAAAGAAACTGAATTAATCGAAAAAGGATATCTCCTGGGATATGAAGAGATAAAATGGAAAAATGAAGATTGCAGAAACCAAAAGTTAGTAGTCGATAAAATAGTGGATAAACTTGATAGTAATAACTTTGATTTTGAGGTGGAAGAATCTGAAAAGTATATTAAATTTGCAGGTAATAATTTTGTTTATATTTTCAATAAATGCAGTGGAACTTTTGACAGTCTTGAATATAACGGGCGAAAAATATTGTCGAAACCTATGGAGATAAATATTTGGAGAGCTCCGACAGACAATGATATGTATATCAAAAATGAGTGGAGAAGAGCAGGATACGACAGAGCATATTCACGAACTTACGAAGTGGAAGTTATGCATAATTATGAAAGATGCAAATTGGATGATGAACAAAAGTATAATGAGAAATCTATTTATAAAAAAATAATCTGTAAAATGGGAATTGTTGCCGACAGTATTCAACGTATTATGAACATTGAAACAGAGTGGATTGTTGATAACCATGGAAAAATTTCCGCAAAAATGTTGATAAACAAGAACGAGCAGTTTCCGGAACTTCCAAGATTTGGACTCAGATTATTCCTGGATAAGAATATTGAAAATGTAATGTACTACGGACTTGGACCTTATGAAAATTATTCGGATAAGTGCAGGGCATCGATGCATGGTTTGTATAGTTCTAAAGTTGAAGATATGCATGAGGACTATATTAGGCCTCAGGAAAACGAAAGCAGAGGAGACTGTGAATATTTAATTTTACAAAACTCTGATTTCGATGAAGATAAGCTAAATATAAAACCGGATGAAAAAAATGAATATAAATCAAGCAGCAAAATAAATACTGACAAAGAAGTAGAATCAAGCAGCAAAAAATATGGTTTGATTGCGATTTCAGACGATAAATTTTCATTTAATGTTTCACACTTTACACAGGAACAGCTGGAGGATGCGAAACATAATTATGAATTGAAAAAATCAGATTATACAGTGTTGTGTCTTGATTATGCACAAAACGGTATAGGGTCAAACAGTTGCGGACCGGCAGTTTTGGATAAATATAGATTTGCTGAAAATCAATTTGAGTTCAAAATCAAACTTATGCCATTTGATATACGCTAAATTACTTAGTTATTGCAAAATAAGGCTTCTAGGGTTATAATCAATGTTGGATATTTATGTGCATTTGTACGGATATTAGTGATTATATAAGAAGTGAAATAAATTTCACCTCAGACACATATGTGTTAGGTGGCGAGTAACAAAATAGTATTAATATTGTGAGTGCGCAAATTTATAACGTATTTGAGGAGTAATATATGTTAGATATAAAGTTTTTAAGAGAAAATCCTGATATCGTAAAGCAGAATATTAAGAATAAGTTTCAGGATCACAAGCTTCCATTGGTAGATGAAGTTATTGAACTTGATTTACGTAACAGAGAAATCAAGGGAGAGGTTGAGGCTCTTCGTGCTGAGAAGAATAAGTTATCAAAGATGATTGGTGGACTTATGAAAGACGGCAAGAAAGAGGAAGCTCAGGAAATCATGGCAAAGGTTGCTGCCGGAAATGCCAGAATAGATGAACTTTCAGAAGAAGAAAAGAAAGTTATGGAAGACATCAAGACTAAGATGATGGTTATTCCAAACATTATCGATCCTTCTGTTCCTATCGGAAAAGATGACAGTGAGAATGTTGAATTAGAGAAGTTCGGCGAGCCGGTTGTTCCTGATTTTGAGATTCCATATCATACAGAAATCATGGAAAAGTTTGCAGGAATTGATTTAGATGCTGCAAGAAAAGTAGCAGGAAATGGTTTCTACTATTTGATGGGTGACATTGCAAGACTTCACTCAGCAGTTATTTCTTATGCAAGAGATTTTATGATTAACAGAGGTTTCACATATTGTGTACCACCTTTTATGATTAGAAGTAACGTAGTTACAGGTGTTATGAGTTTTGACGAGATGGACTCAATGATGTACAAGATTGAGGGTGAGGATTTATACCTTATCGGAACAAGTGAACACTCAATGATTGGTAAGTTCATCGACACATTTGCAAACGAAGAAGATCTTCCATACACACTCACAAGTTACTCACCATGTTTCAGAAAAGAAAAGGGTGCACACGGTATAGAGGAAAGAGGAGTTTATCGTATCCACCAGTTTGAAAAGCAGGAAATGATTGTTATCTGTAAGCCTGAAGACAGTATGGAATGGTACGATAAGCTTTGGAAGAATACAGTAGATTTATTCAGAAGTCTTGATATTCCGGTTCGTACATTGGAATGTTGTTCAGGAGACTTGGCTGATCTCAAGGTTAAGTCTGTTGACGTTGAGGCGTGGTCACCAAGACAGCAGAAGTACTTCGAGGTAGGTAGCTGTTCTAACTTAGGTGACGCTCAGGCAAGAAGATTGTCAATCAGAGTTCGCGGAGAGAATGGAAATTACTTCGCACATACTCTTAACAATACAGTAGTTGCTCCACCACGTATGCTCATCGCATTCTTAGAGAACAACCTTAATGCAGATGGCAGTGTTAATATTCCTGAAGCACTCAGACCATATATGGGTGGAATGGAGAAAATCGAAGTTAAGTAGATTTAGTTGATTATAAGTTTGGCAACTCACAAATTTGTAATTCTAGAGTTGTTTAAAATTTGAAAATATAATTAGTCTCTGTAGCTCAGTAGGATAGAGCGTTCGCCTCCTAAGCGAAAGGCCGCTGGTTCGACTCCAGTCAGGGACGCCAGAAAAGTAAATCGGATTTGATAATTGTACCAATATACATCCTGGTATGAAAGTTGAATCGGGATATTATCCACTTTGTGGAAATCGAGTAGGTGTTAGCCTACTCGATTATAAATTTTAGAAAGGTTGTTGTATATGGATTATATAGTTATGGATTTGGAATGGAATCAAAATCCGTACGGAAAAGATCATATACATAGCGATATTACCTTTGAAATAATTGAAATTGGGGCAGTAAAAGTTAACGAGGACAGAGAAATCGAAGATAGATATCAGCAGATTATTAAGCCTCGTATTTTCAAAAAGCTCCACTATAAAATTAAGGAAATAACGCAGTTCACACCTGAAGAACTTAATAAGGGTAAGGATTTCAGACGAGCGATTGTCGAATTCCTAGAATGGTGTGGAGATGATTATATATTCTGTACATGGGGTTCCATGGATTTAGCGGAACTGCAGAAGAATATGAAACATTACGGAATGGAGAGAATATTGGATTTTCCATTGTTTTATATAGATCTTCAGAAGATGTTCAGTTTGCGATATGACGACGGTCATATAAAACGAACTCTATCACATGCAGTTGAGTACCTCAATATTGAGGAGACAATTCCATTTCACAGGGCCTTAAGTGATGCGTACTATACAGCCCGAGTCATGAAAGAGATGGATTTTGAAAAATATAAAGACAGATTGTCTATTGATACATTCTATTCACCACGTATTAAGGAAGAAGAAGTATTTGTTAGATTCGATACATACACAAAATATATATCAAGAGAGTTTCTTTCAAAGGAAGAAATGTTTGAGGAGAAAGATGTATCGGAAATGAGATGTAACATCTGTGATAAGATGTTAAAACCAAAATTGAAGTGGTTCTCAGACGGTGGACGAATGTACTATTGTTTGGGTGAATGCGAAGAGCATGGCTATGTAAGGGGAAAAATTAAAATTAAAAAAGTTGACGACGAAGCCTTTTTCGTAATAAAAATTATGAAATCAACTGATGAAGAAGGCGCAAACAGTATTTATGAAAAACAGGATGCTATAAGAGAAAAACGAAGAGAGCGAAGACAAAAGATGCTCGATCATGAAATCGTCATCGATGAAATATGGGATGAAGAAAATAATGATGACGAAGATTAAAAAACAACCTGCGAGTTTGGGAACTTGCAGGTTGTTTTTTATAATAATTCGCAAAAAGTGAATCAATCTGTATTTTTATAATTGTCAATTAATGAATCAAGCTGTTCTAACAGACAATCAACTTTACCGTAGAAAGCATCGTTGTTTGTTGGTAAATCAAAATTATCTCTGATTTCAGTAAGTGTGTTGATAATGTTGTTGAGTCTTGATTTTCCACTGCCGTTTAAGTATAAGAAGTAACGGCTGCGTTCATTTTCCTGTGGTGTAAGTTTCTTGAGAACTACTTCGATGTTTGGCTTCTCACCGATAAATCTATATGTAATAGATGGTGAAGCGTGATTAAATAAGTTCTGAAGATAATAGATATCCCCGGTTTCTTTGTAATAATTCCAAGCAAAAGTCTTTCTCATTGTCTGTGCTCCGATAGAGTTGAGACCAACACTCTTTCCAATAGCTCTAAACACTCTGTATGCCTGCTCTCTTGAAACAGGTTTATTTGTTCCGGCATGTCCGAGAATGAGATAAGAATCAGGTTTTTTACCTTTGCAATAATCAGCAATAATCTTCTGGAGTTCTTTTGGGAATTTGAAAGTTGTAGAAATTCCCTTAGTACCATATGATACAGAAATGCTGTCTTTGTTGAGTACATCTTTTACCTTGAATAACAGGATATCCTGAAGCTGAAGTCCGGTTCCAACTCCAATCTCAAACATAATGTAGTATTTGTAGTCTCTCTCCTTTAATGCTTCCTTAAAAGCTTCTAATGTTTTTTCATCTTTGATAGGTGCAACCCAATTCATAAAATAACCTCCTAATTATCTCAAATCTCTATTTCTGTGTCTCTTGCTTTCTCTGATTGCATTGAGTTCGCGAAGTTTCTTTCTGATGTAACAAACTACAGCGATAACGATAGCGAGAATAACAATTACAACAACCATTATAGAAATAAATCTCTTACTAATCTTAATGTGCTTCTTAGATTTAGTTTTTTGGCTTTTAGTATCTTTTGTGTTCTTATTGTTTTTTGAATCTGATACGGAATTTGAATCAGTATTTTTGTCTGAGTTTTTATCAACACTACTGTCATCATTATTGTCAGTTTTCGAAGAATTCTCAGAAGAAGCTGTATTGTCAGTTGAATTTGAATCTGAATCTGTTGGCGCTGTTTTTTCAGTATCTTTGTAGACCAAAGGTGCATAACCAACAGGTTTGTCGTTGAAGTAATATGAGTAGGTACCTATGGCAGAAGCAGGGGCGTCCTCTCTGGTGGTGAAATCAAATGAAGACGTAACATCTGCAAAATTCTTATTATTTGGAAGTACTACACAACTGTCAGCTGCAATCGACAGTGCTTTATCAGTTTTGAATCCAAAAGGAGAAGCTAAACTGTCAGTAAAATCAAAGTCTGACTCGAAGTCAAATTTGGATTCATTTTCAGAAATATTAACCAATTTGAAATTCTCAAATCCATAATCAAACAGAAGTTTTGTATCTTTGTAAACGTTATATCCGTTGGAGTTAAGTACTACAGCGATAAGAGTCATACCGTTCCTTCTGGCGTAGGTTACAAGTGTAGTTCCGGATTCAGTTGTATATCCGGTCTTACCTCCTAATATACCTTCATAATAATATGCGTTATTCTTGTATAGCATCTTATGTCTGTTGTAAACGGTAAAGGCATCCTTTTTGTTGGTTTTGCTAAGGGTGTAATTATTGGTGCCGGAAATATTTAAAAATACAGGATTTGCAACAGCATCTTTTGTAATCATAGCCATATCATAAGCTGTAATGTAATGATTCTCGTTGAAAAGTCCGTTGGCGTTTGCAAAATGAGTGCCCTGGGCTCCTGCCTTTTTTGCACGTTCATTCATCATATTGGCAAATTCATCTACTGAACCACCTACGTGTTCGGCCAGTGCAGTTGCAACTTCGTTGGCACTGTGAAGCATAAGGGCATAAAGACAATCCTCAACTGACATCTCTTCGCCAACCACCATACCAACATTGGCAGCATCGTATTCCAGAGAATCGATTGCATTCTGCGAAAATGTAACGGTATCTCCCAAGTTGGCGTTTTCAATAGTGAGAAGAGCAGTCATAATCTTTGTAATACTGGCAGGGTACATCTTCTTGTGACAACTCTTATCATAAAGAACAGTACCTGTAGAAGCCTCGATGAGGCAGGCACTTGTACCAAAAATATCAGGTCCCTTTGGCCAATCCTTATCAGGAGTTTCTTTTTCATTTTTTGCAGCGTAAACATTCGTATCTATATCTATAACTGTAGCACCAAGTGTTGCAAATAGCATAGTGACACTCAGTAGCAATGCAGTAAATTTCTTCATGTGTTCCTCCGTATATAGAAGACTATTATAGTCTTTATTTATCTGTATCGTTAATGCGAGTGTCATCATATAGTTAAATAAATGACACACATAGCATGTATCAATTTTAACGTCTTTAGTAACAAAAATCAAGTATTTTATCACATATTGTTTAAATCTATGTAACTAATCAGCCATGCACATAAAAATAACTGAATTTAACTAAAAAAACTTGACAGGATATGTATATATATAGAATAATTGACGTTGGGCTCGCGGGTTTTACAATGCTCATTTTTTATTCCAAATTTAAAGAGTATAACTTATAGACAGAAAAAGGAGCGAATTAGTTATCTAAACGTTAGAGATGAATATTCAATAGTAAAAACGTATGGAACAAAGCAATAAAAGTTAGCAGAAAGGAATAGAATGATTAAAAAAAACACTGATATTTTAAAAGGAAAAATAGATTTTAAGAAACTTAAAAGAGAGTATAAAATTATATTTGGCTTGAATGCTTTGTGGGCCACTATAATGATAATATATTTTTATACTCCGGGGACTAAAAATATTTACTTTATTTCATCTTGGTGTGTATTTCAAATGCTATATCTGATTATTTCATCAGTATTGATTATATCTACAAAAATCCCTACCCATCATGATTGAAGGGTAGGGAAGTTGATTTAAACATTTCGTTTCTTTATAACTTTAAGTCGCGTGAATTCCTCACGCTCTTTTTCTTCAAGAGCATTTGTAAGGTTAATAACTAATTCCTCATAAGTAGGAATAGTAATATTTCTGAGAGCATTTGCACGCTTCTGAGTCTTTCTGATATTGTAAGCAAGCCTGTATGCAGAGTTTTCAATCATTGCAAGTCGTACACTAAGGTTAGCAACATTTTCAAAACACTGTTTTGCATGGTCTAAGGACTCGGTTGTGCCGTAGAATGAATATACAGGATTGTGTATTGCATCGTTGTGAGTTACCAAAGGAATCTCAGTTCCCATAATACTTCGGCTCTTGATTTTAATGTCGTCAATGAGTGGAACATTAAATGCAAATACTTCGACATTCTGAATTCCCAAGTCTATGTTGGCTTTTTCCAAAGCCCTGTATGCCTCAGTGAAGGTTTTGTCAATTTCTATTTGAATATCCTTGGCGCGCTGATTAAGATCCATTATTTCACGGACAAGAATATTTCTTTTTTTATCCATCAGCTCAAAACCCTGTTTTGCAAGTGCAAGTGAATTCTTTGCTGCAATCAGGTTTCCCTTGGTAGGTGCTGCCTTTATATCCATTATCTAAACCTCCATACTTAATATAATATCTAATATACTGTGTATTTTTTTCACTACATAATTGTAAATTCGTAATCTTATTATGTTTATTATAATAGTGAAATTTGCATTAATGAATAATTCTAATATGAACGATTGTATTATATATTGTTACATTATGAATCTTATTAGAATTAATAAATATAATTATAAAGTATTAATTTTCTTCAGTTTCGTTTTCTTCTTCGGTAGAAATTGAACCGCCGGTAATGTCATAATATTTGTCCATTATCTTGGTGTCAATTCTGTCTAACTCTTCCTTTGGAAGAAGATGTAATAACTTCCATCCAAGATCAAGTGTCTGGGTAATTGTACGGTTAACATTTGGTCCCTGACCGACAAACTCTGATTCAAACGCTCTACCGAATTCAAGATATTTCTTGTCAGTTGGTGATAACTCGTCTTCACCGATTACCGAAGCCAAAGCTCTGGCATCACCAACTTTTGCGTAAGAAGAGAAAAGCTGATTTGCAACGTCCTGATGATCTTCTCTTGTGTAGCCTTCACCGATACCGTCCTTCATAAGACGGGAAAGTGAAGGGAGGACATTGATTGGCGGATAAAGTGACTGTCCGTTAAGTCCTCTGTCTAAAACAATCTGACCTTCAGTAATATATCCTGTAAGGTCAGGAATAGGATGGGTAATATCATCATTTGGCATTGTCAAAATCGGAATCTGTGTAACTGAACCGCTCGCGCCTTCAACAATTCCTGCACGTTCGTAAAGTGTTGCAAGTTCTGAATATAAATAACCGGGATAACCTTTTCTTGAAGGAATCTCACCTTTTGATGAGGAAACCTCACGCATTGCCTCAGCATATGTTGTCATATCTGTGAGGACAACAAGGATGTGCATTCCCTTTTCGTAGGCAAGGTATTCTGCAACTGTGAGGGCAACCTTTGGTGTGATGAGTCGCTCAACAACAGGGTCGTTTGCCATGTTGAGGAACATAACAACGTGTTCTGAAGCACCTGACTCCTCAAATGTTTTTTGGAAATATTCGGCAACGTCATGCTTTACACCCATGGCTGCAAATACAACAGCAAATTCTTCGTCAGTATCGTCACCCAGGGATGACTGGTTAACAATCTGAGCTGCAAGCTGATCATGAGGAAGTCCGTTTCCTGAGAAAATTGGAAGTTTCTGACCTCTGATTAATGTGGTAAGACAATCGATTGCAGAAATACCGGTTCTGATATAGTTTCTTGGATATTCTCTTGAAACAGGGTTAAGTGGCATTCCGTTTACATCACGTCTCTCCTCTGCATCAATTGGTCCGAGACCATCGATTGGAACACCTATACCGTTAAAAGTACGTCCAAGAATATCGGTTGAAAGTGCAACCTCCATTGGGTGTCCTGTAAGTTTTGTGTGAGTGTTTGTAAGTGACATTCCCTCAGAACCTTCGAATACCTGAATGACTGCTTTGTCACCATAGATTTCTATAATTCTTCCGATTTTTTTATCTTCACCATCATTGATGGAAAATTCAACTATTTCATCATAGGCGGCATCCTGTACACCTTCAAGTGCAACAAGAGGACCGTTGATTTCGCTTAAACCTAAATATTCAATAGCCATTTAGGTACCTCCTTATGCGTGTTTAGCCATAATTGTGGCATGGAAATTGTCGATTAACTGTTTGTAATCATCGAATTTTTCCAATTCATTGTTTGCAACATCATATTTGATAGAGATTATTTTTTCAAATAAATTCTGTTCTTTCAAAACAGATACAGGGATACCAAGTGAAATGATATCTGAACATCTGTCATTTAAATAGAGAATAGTACGCATCATCTTGAGCTGTTTTTCAAGTGGAACGCAAGTGTCTTCCGGATGGAAGGCGTTCTGCTGAAGGAAACCAAGACGGATAATACGTGCAATTTCAAGTGTAAGTTTCTGGTCATCCGGCAGTACGTCACTACCGATAAGTTTTACAATTTCCATCAACTCACTTTCTTTGTTGAGGATTGCAAGAATCTTGTTTCTGCATTCAACAAAGTCAATATCAACATGTGTGTTGTACCAGTTTGACAAATCAGTCATGTACTCACTGTAACTTGTAAGCCAGTGAATAGCAGGGTAATGTCTTGCGTAAGCAAGTGATTTATCAAGTCCCCAAAAACAACGAACGAATCTCTTTGTATTCTGAGTTACAGGTTCTGAGAAATCTCCACCCTGTGGTGAAACGGCACCGATAATTGAAACTGAACCTTCAGTACCGTTGAGATTCTCCATGTAACCGGCTCTCTCGTAAAATGCAGAAAGTCTGCTGGCAAGATAAGCCGGGAAACCTTCCTCGGCAGGCATCTCTTCGAGACGTCCTGACAATTCTCTTAAAGCTTCAGCCCATCTTGATGTTGAGTCCGCCATAATAGCAACATGGTAACCCATATCTCTGTAGTATTCTGCAAGCGTTATACCTGTGTAAATGCTGGCTTCACGGGCAGCAACAGGCATGTTTGATGTATTTGCAATAAGTGTTGTTCTGTCCATAAGCGGATTGCCTGAACGGGGATCGATAAGTTCTGAGAACTCCTCAAGAACCTGAGTCATCTCATTTCCACGCTCACCGCAACCGATGTATATAATAATGTCTGCGTCAGACCATTTTGCAATCTGATGCTGACTCATTGTCTTTCCTGTACCGAAACCACCGGGAATTGCAGCAGTACCACCCTTGGCAATAGGGAAGAGAGTATCAAGAATTCTCTGTCCTGTGATAAGCGGAATAGAAGAAGGATAACGCTTTGCGATTGGTCTTGGAGTTCTGATAGGCCATTTCTGTGTAAGAGTAAGCTCAACCTCAGTTCCGTCATCTTTTTTCAAAACTGCAATAGTGTCGTTTATAGTGTATCTTCCATCTTTCATTACACTGACAACAGTTCCTGAAAGAGCTGGTGGAATCATTGATTTGTGTACAATGGCTCTTGTTTCCTGAACCTCTGCAATGATAGTGCCACCGGTAATGTAATCACCCTCTTTAATAGTGATGTGAGTATCCCATAATCTGTCGGTGTCAAGTGAATCAACAGACACACCTCTTTTGATGAAGGCACCTGATTCTCTCTTGATTTCGCTAAGAGGTCTCTCAATACCGTCAAAAATATTATTAAGAATTCCAGGCGCCAGTGTTACGAAAATAGCGCTTCCGGTGCCGTAAACCAATTCACCCGGTTTAAGTCCACTGGTTTCTTCATATACCTGAATAGTAGTCATTTCAGATGTAAGACCGATTACTTCACCAACAAGTCTTTCTTCGCTGACATAAACCATTTCACCCATCTGGAAATCAGTCTTACCCTTGATGTATACAACAGGTCCGTTAATTCCGTATATTTTAGATGCTTTTTCCATAATTGCCTCCTAAAGTGAAATAGTAAAATGATCCTGTTCTTCAGACAATTTGGTTTTGAAAGAATTGTCCACAAGGATATTTCTGGCTTCGATTATGGCTTTTGTGCCACCAACAAAAGAAGTCTTTGAAACCTCAATGTTCACTGAAGTTTCTTTTGCCAATGTATCTAACAGTTCCTTATCGGAAATATCAATAAGGAATACTATATCTTCGCCGTCAAACTGTTTTTTTATGTCAGTAATCTGAGAAATAAGCATTGCCTTGTATTCAGAAGTCTTTTTAAATGCTTCGATTTTTTTGTTAACTTCCTGAAAAACGTAGTTCTTAATCTCATTATGATGATTAGAAACTTCACGTTTAATCTCAGCCTGAGCCTTTGCCAAAGCTCTCTTTGCCTCTAATTTTGCTTCGGAAATCTTTGCCTCCTCAATTACTTTTGAGTTTTCGGCGTATTCTATTTTATGTTTTTTGAATTGTTCATCTAAATCTCTTTTATAAGTAGTAAGTATTTCATCACTCTTTTTGGATGCATCTTCGAGGGAAACATTTTTAAAATGTTCCATTTTCTCTTCTACAGTCAAAAACTTCACACCCTTTCTATATTATTTCAATTATTTTCTATCTCTTATTAGAGAATATCTAAACTATCTTATTAGAGAACATCTAAATTGTTCTTGAAGTGGAATATATCATATTCCCTGTTAAATCTTGATACCGATTGCTTCGTTTATATATGCAGTTATGAAATCTGAACGACGGCCGGAACCGTGACGGTCAGGTATTTCAAGAAGAAGCGGGAACTTTCTGTTAAGTTTGATATCATCCATAACTTCCGGAATAAGATTGCTACATTTTTCGGTAATGAGGATGATACCAATGTCTTTGTTTGAAAGTACATTGGTAACAGCCTCTTTAATTTCATTTTTTTCATGGACAACGACACCTTCAATACCGGCAAGTCTCATGCCTGTAAGAGTGTCAACGTTGTCGCTGATGAGAAACATTCTCATAAATTGTTCCTCCTTAAATATATGTTTATGATTCAAGACTCGCTCGCGAATCCTGCTTCGATATATTAAAACTTCATATGGTGTAAATTAAGCAAGAGATGGAAGTTTACTTAGAATTAAGAATGCAATAAGGAATCCGTAGATAGCAACACCTTCACCAAGAGCTACGAAGATAAGTGCTGTACCGAATGGGCTTCCTTCGCTTACTGCGCTAAGAGCTGCGCTTGCAGCATTTGCAACTGCAATACCACAACCGATTGAACCAAGACCAACTGCGAGAGCAGCACCGATAAAACCAAGACCAACAGAAAGTGGTACAGTGCTGAGATTGATAGATTCTGCAGCTGATGCTGTGTTAGCAAATAAGAAAATTGAAGAGCCGGCAAAAACCAAAGAGAAAGAAATAACATTTCCTAAAAGTGAATGTTTTGCAGCTGTCTTGCTCTTATCGCTAACTGCGTAGTAAAAAGCAACAGGTATTGCAATTGTAAGTACAAATAAAAATAATGAAATAAGATTAACTAACATAATAAATATCCTCCTAATGTTAAAAATATTTTTAATAAATAAAAGTAATTATTCAATCCCTTCAGCCATTTTAATGCTGATATGGATTAAATTTCTTACCTGTTCCACTGTAGAAACGTCCAAACATCTCATAATACTCAAGACGTAGACACTGAATTCCAACTATAAGTCCTTCAAGGCCACATACAAACAGGTTACCTAGAATTAATACGATAACAGTCTTTAACCCGATTTTTCCATCAGCAACACCTGCAAGAATGAGAACTACTTCCATCATAATGCCGTGACTGATAGCGAAAGCACCAACCCTTATAAATGAAAGAGTGTTGGTAAAGTAAGAGAGTAATACCTCGAAAAGCTCAAAGAACTGTTTAACAACGAAAATTGGTGCAGATTCTTCCATGAGCTTTGATTTCTTTTCAAGGGCATTCTCGATAGGTTCTTTGATTGCGATAATCAATAAAGTAATAACTAATATTACAATTACGGGAGCCATATATTTCACTTTGTGTCCTGTCATGGCAAGTACAATGCAGCCTATGACTACACCGTAGAAAATGAAACCTGTCAGACCGTTTGGCCCTATGAGTAAATCAGTATATTTTTTCATTTTTATGCAATTGTACATATTGAGAATCATTGATAGTATTATCAAAAATATACCAAATAAAATTGTGGCAACGAATACGATGTTTACATTGCCCACAACCGGAAGATTAACCATACTTTCTCTCGGGTTAATCCACAGACCTTCTATTAAATCCTCAAAACCAAATATGCTTCCATACAGGAAACCGAATATGGTAGAAATTAATCCGGCATATGAAATGATTCCTGCAAGTTTAATTCCTTTTAATTTATATAGAAGAAAACCGCCAATCATAAGACAAAGACCCTGACCAACATCGCCAAACATTATTCCAAATAGTAATGGATAGGTCAATGCAACAAGCAATGTAGGATCAACCTCACCGTATTTCGGTGTGCCATACATGTCCACAAACATTTCGAATGGCTTAAAAACCTTTGGATTCTTAAGTTTGGTAGGAGGAGCTTTTTTCTTAGTAGCTTCCTCATCAATCATGCAGACAACATTGTCATCGTCTTCGGTTTCTGCAAGAAGTCTGTTTGCATCTTCCGTTGCCATCCATCCGCAAAGTACATGGAAAACGATGTTGGACTGTCTTGTACAAGCCGCCAACTTTCTTACATCAAAGTTTCCATATGCAATCTCGATACGTTTGTAAGCACTTAAAATATCTAACTTGTTGTACTGAGTGATATTAACTAATTTTGACTCGATATTATTAATATCTTCATCTATTACCGCAATCTTCTTTCTGATGTTAAGGCAAATATCTGAAGGAGTTCCTTCATATTCTTCAGGAATCTCGATGGTCTCAAAATGAAGTGCGTCAAATGATGAGTCAATCTGTTTAATGGATGACTCCGGTGCAAAGTAAACACCGTATACATAGTCATTATCCATATAACCTTGAATAAACAATGCCTCCATATCAGGGGCAATGAATTCTTCAAAACTTCTGTACATATCTTTAGGAATTCTACCAAACTTGTATTTGATGTAATTCATCTTAAGGACATCATTGAGATTATATTCAATGTCCTTAAAAGGAGATATCTTTTCGTAGTCTTCCATGAGATGCTTTTTCTGAAGTTTGAAGGCTTCGATATCCTCTTTGTATTTTGCAAGCTTTCCACTGACGTCATTTATAATGTCAGTAGCCTCGGGAACTGTAAGTGCTGCAAGAGGTTCTTTGGTGTCGGATCCTACAAGATCAATTAATTCGTGAGCGTTGTCAAGCAGAGTTTTGTATGGATTTGCTTCCACAAAAGGAAGTAAATCACCTGACGAATTGAGTTCGACCAATGCATTTTCAAGCTGTATTTCATATTTTGATAAGTAAGTATCAATGATTCGGTCAATGTCGGATTTAGGTCCTGCCAATGTCACGAAACTCATTTTTACAATCATTAAACACTACTCCCCTTTCTCTTAATATATTCCATTACAGTATCAGGCGGGTAACCGTACCTTATACACTCTAAAGCTGTAATGATTTTTGCAGATTCCGAATTCCTGAAATGGAAATAAGCGGTAATACATGCAAGGGAATAAGGATTATCTTTGTAATCCTTTCTGATGACATCATCGATAATCTTTTCACATTGGGATTCCAGTGTTGAATCCGTTGTGAAAGTATGTTTCCTGCCGTAGTAGGTTTTGTTGGCCAGTTCGATGACCTCTTTTGCCGATGAAGCCTCAACAAGTTGTTTTATATTATCCTTCTTCAATTTGTAATTGATAGGAAGAAGGAAGGTGTAAACTGCGTCATTGCTAACTGTATAATATGCTTTGCAGCGGTATATCCACAAAAGATTAAGCAAGTCAATCCTGATACCGTATGATCTTGTGATGAACTCATTTTCGGATTTTGAAAAAATCCTGTCTTTTTGCTCCCAGAAAGAAGAGAAGTAGTACATATCAAGAGCCATCTCGTAATCAAAAAGTGTAGGATCAGGAAAAGTTGTCTTTACTCTGCTAAGAACATCAAAATATTTAGTCCCTGAAAGTTTGTTGATGAATTCTTCAAGATTGGTTGATTCAGCAACAAGCTTTGTATTTATTTTTGAATGGCGTTCGAAGTCGTTTTCCAAAACGGAAACAGTTGATGACTGACGCGGATCCAAAATGATACGCATATATCTTTTGAGTGTAAGTATCTCATATCTTATAAAGTAGAGACTGAGATATTCGCTCTGATGTTTCTGTGCGAAATGGACAATTTTGGTAAAGTCCTCATAAGTTGAAAAATTAAGCAACCACTCTATCTGACCGCGGTGAACGTTTGCAGGATCAAGATCTGCAAATAACTGCACGTAGTTAGGTTGCTTTTGAAGGTATGCAAATGCTTCTGCAACAGAACTGCAATTAGCAAGTTCAGACCATTCTTTTTCTTTGAAGAGATTACTTCCCATGGCTTTAATCTTTGTAGTCAAGGCACTGTAAGCAAACACATTGCCTTTAGCCATAAAATCACTCCTTTATTATATTGTTGAAAATAGTCTCAATCCACTCGTTTTTTTTCTCAGTGAAAAGCTTATCAAGCTTGTCGTGAGTTTCTGTGGATTCTTCAATAAATTTATCTATTTGTTCTTGATTGGATGCAAATAACTCTGTTCTTATTGCATCAACTTTTTTGTCGACTTCTGCATCTAGTTCCCTGTCAAAAGAAGTGGTCTTTTGTCTCATTTCTTCCGAGTAAGCACTCTGTTCTTTTTTTGTGCTTTCCATAATCTTGGAAGTTGCAGAGTCAATCTTTGCAAGGTTGGCAATTACTTCGTTAATGTTATTAACCATACATAGCCTCCTTTTCATTTTTTTTGTTATTCAGTACTAGACTACCACTTTTTATATATTTTTCAATAAGTTGAGAGAAAAAAATATACTCTTCTATTTGTGGAGAGATAGCGAAATAAAAAGGATATTTTCAAAAATGGATTTATATATTAAAATAATGTGGATGACTTCTTATTTAATATAGATAACAAAAGATGTATATTTAAGTATGATATAAGATATATACAAGACATATATAAGATATATATAAGTATATATCCTAATAAGGTAAATAATGATTAATAGGTAGGAGAAACAGAATGAGATTACGTAACGTACCGGGCTCAAGAGAAGCAATAGCCGAGAGTGAATTTACAATAAATGAACCTCAGGAATACAAAGGAAAATGGAATGAGGTATTTGGAAATGACAAACCAATCAGGATTGAGATTGGAATGGGAAAGGGAAAGTTTATTACAAAACTTGCCCTTGATAATCCGGATGTGAATTATATAGGAATAGAGAAGTTCTCAAGTGTTCTTATCAGAGCAATTGAAAAGAGAAGAGAACTTGAAATCGATAATCTTCTATTTATAAGGATGGATGCAGAGATAATAGCCGACTGTTTTGCAGAAGGTGAGATTGATAAAATATATCTCAATTTCTCAGACCCATGGCCAAAGGACAGACATGCAAAGAGACGTCTTACATCTAAGGAGTTTTTTGCAAGATATGACAAGATCCTCAAGAAAGACGGAGTTGTAGAGTTTAAGACTGACAACAACCTGTTATTTGATTTTTCGTTAGAGCAGATTCCAATGGCAGGATGGGAGATTGTGGAATGCACAAGAGACCTTCATAATGATCCTAAGATGAACGAGGGAAATGTTATGACTGAGTATGAGGAGAGATTTTCTGCAAAAGGAAATCCGATTAATAAGTTGATTGCTAAAAGATAAAACATAAAAGATTAAAAAATAGATAAAAACTAAAGGATAAGAAATAAAATCTATATAGAAAAAAGCAGCCAGGTGGCTGCTTTTTTCTATATAGATTAGTCTGCATCATATATTACATTATAAGATTGTTTGTGATAATCTTTCAGAAGGTTATCACTCTTGAATACTTTGTTGAAATCTACTGTTTTGCCCGAAGAGTCTACGGTGTTGTTAACAGACAAAACAGGATATTTTTCCCGAATCTTTTCTATATTATTCTGATATTGATTGAGCAAGCCGATTCCTGACTGTTGTAAAAGGATATTTGGCAGGTAGTTTAAACTTGTATCAACATCATGCATTTCCCCAATGTCGAAATTAGCCCAGATAAAGAAAGGTGTGTTAAAAATTTCCTTGCGTTTTGGTTCCTTTCCGCATCTGCGCGCAAGGGAAAGTGAAAGCGCAGGCTGGTGATCTCCAAAGAAAAGAACTATTGTATCCTCATCAGAATTTTTGAGAGATGTTATTAACTCTTCCAATGCCTGATCGGATTGTCTTATCAAAGTGAGATATTCGTTTGTTTCAACATTAAGATCCTTGTCATCTATTTTGTTAAGAAGCTTTATGTCATCATATCCACGCCATGAATAGCCACCGTGATTTTGGATGGTTGTATTAAACATAAAAACAGGCTTATCGTTTCTTTCAATTTCCTCATTTATTATTCTGTAGTTTTCAGAGTCTGAAATTATTTCTTTAAGAAAATATGTAGCGTTATCAAAATGAGTTGTTTTGGCACCCTTATCAAGAAAATCATCTATAAACCACAGGTTATTAAATTTCATGTATTTGTAGACACCTCTTCTTCCGTAATTATTTCCTGTGGCAGGATGCATTGCATAAGTTTCGTAGCCTATTTTTTCTAGCCAGTTCGGAAGAATGTCCATGTATTTAGAGTATCCCATTGAATAACACAGATTTTGTTCACCCCAAAATCCCATAACCGAGCCGGTTAAAAATTCCATTTCCGAATTGGCAGTGTTTCCGCCAAATACTGATACGTAAGCATTTCCTTCAATAATGTTTTCTTCTTTTATGAACTTGTTGAAGAAAGGCAGAACATCTTCTGATGTCTGAATGTCAACAATTCTATTTAAATCGCAAAAACTTTCGTTCATTATTACGATGATGTTTGGGCGTTTTTCAGAATTGCACTCAACTTTAGTTAATTCTTTGTAATCAGTCTTATTGTAGCCGGAAGGCTTTTTGATTGTGTTTGGAATCGCAGAATGCAGCAGATAGAGATTATATCCGCCAACATAGCATCCGTCAAAATTATTCAGTCCCATAAAATGGTAAGTTTCAAAAGGAATGTAAACAATGAAAAATACACATATTGCGGTAAAGATAAGCTTTTTCTTAAGACGAAAGGATTCGCTAATTGCATTTAAGTGTTTACTCCAAATAAAAATCATTAAAAATGAAGTGATAAATAAAACTAACCATATGATATGGAAGATATTCAGTTTAAAGGAATACATTCCGGCAACATTTGCGGCAGTTCTGACAGAAAGGATGTCTGTAAATCTGAAGGCTAATCCCCTGAACTGACTGACAACATTGTTAATCCACGCAAATATATTAATTATTATTAAAGTGATTAAACTGTTTTTGAGTATTTTCTTTGAAAAAAGACCAAGGAGAAAATATATTGAAAAGTAAACAATTAAATCTAATAAGATGTAAATGAGACGATGTTTTATCTCAAAAAAAGTAGCATCTGAGTTCGATACTTTTACTTTAAAAAAAGTAGCATCTGAGTTTAATACTTCTACTTCAAAAAAAGTTAATAAAGATAAAGCAAAATAAAATATAATTTGGTTTGATATTATTTTTTTCGGTATTTCTTTGATGTTCATATATTCCTCCGATTTTTAATAAGGTCGTCTTGCAGGTTTTTAATTTATCTCAGTTTGGATAAGCCTTAAACAGATATAAGCATATATAACTTGGTATAAAACTATAATTCCTATAAAACTTTGGATGATAGTCAATCCAACATTAATGTTACCATATTTTGAAGATGTAGTGGTATAAAAAATGTGATTTTTGATTGAATCAAATATTTAATTGTAATAAAATATAATGTAGAAGTTAATGTGATCGGAACAATTAAATATTGACTGTCATTAAAGACTAAAAATGGAGGTACGGTTTATGAAAGCAAAAAAACTAATTGCAGGACTGTGTTCCTGTGCAATGCTTGTTTCAAGTATTAATTTGACACCGACAAGTACAGCGGCAGCAACAGCTCCCTGGTTGCCATTCCCGCTCGAGGCACCAAAGGATGTAGCTCTTGACTGGTTAGGAGGTGGTGATTCCCCTACAACTATGCAGGTTACATACAATATGTCTGAAGATATGTGCAATTTTATGAAGTTAAAGAGAGATGATGATGATGCATATAGAGATCTTATTGCGGCTCAAAAATATGATTCAGTTGATATATTTGCACAGATTGACTGGGCGATTGATGATCCTGAAAATGGATGGCATTACAATGATTTCTGGGATACCATGGGATATGAAGTCACAGGTGCCTTTAGAGCCGGATGCTGGGACGTTATGAGGAGCACGCCATCAGGGGATACTACTTCTTATGAATGGATTATGAGAGGTGACTATGGTGATGTAAGTGATACAACAAATCCATATTGGTATGGAGATAATGAGAATCCGGGTCTTAAGAATCAGTTGAAAGAGGGACAGTATAATATAGTGAATGGTGAAGATTCGTCATATATTACAATTGATTACAAAGAGCATACTGTATATGTAAGAGTGCGTTACGGTGTGGAAATCGTTGATATGAATAATGGATTTAGTTACACATTCTCGGATTGGTCAAATGTTGCTTCATACGGAAAAAACGGTACCGGATTTGTGCCGTATACAGAGAGTACCATACCTACTCCGGATCCATATGACCTTCGCATCACAGATAAGACTTTTAATGATAATCCGGTAGCAGGCGTGAAAATAAAAGTGTCTGATGAGTTGGCATCTAAAGTTACACAAATCGCAGCGAGAGGCGGTTACATGTATCTTGAAGTAGAAATGCGAGCACAGGGTACAGATGAATGGAGATTTATTGTCGGAGACAGAGATATATCGCCAAATGAACTTGAGCAGCCATTGATTTATCTTGTTGATGCGGGACAAATGATTCCTGCAGGTTCAACATTGGAATTCAGATGCAGATTTAACTGCTGCCAATATCCGTATTACGGTGCAGAAGCACTTCCGGAGATACGCTCGCCGTACTCAAAAATACTTACTGTGACAACACCTGTACAGATTGGTTCCGGAAAGAGTGTTTATGACAAAACACCGGCTGAGCCGTCAACAGAAAAGCCAACAACAACACCGGGTTCGGGAGATTCAGGAAATAAATCAACTATTAATTCAAACGGTGATAACAAGCAGGTGGACAACGCACCTATTTACTCAGCATTAACAGGTGCTACAAATACACAGGTAGATAATTTCGTGGCTTCCCTTTCAAATGACAAAGATCCAAAAGGAACATCTTTTGATTATCTGTTTGGAAGACAGAAGAAGTCAACAAATACTGCAATCACACTTACATGGAAGAAACCTGCAAAAGCATCATACTTCGTTATCTACGGAACAAAATGTGGAAAGAAGAACCGTTATGTGAAAATCGGAAGTGCAACATCAACTTCATTCACACAGTCAGGTTTGAAGAAAGGTACATACTATAAGTTCCTTATCGGAGCATTTGATTCAGACAACAAATTGCTTGGAATGTCTAATACAATTCATATTGCAACAAAAGGTGGCAAATATGGAAACTTCAAATCAGTAACTACAGATGCTAAGAAGAATAAAGTTACATTAGATAAAAAAGGCAAAACATTCAAACTTAAAGGAAAAGGAATAGTTGAGTCAAAGAAACTTAAAGTGCCTGTACACAGAACTGTTAGATATCTTTCAACAAATAAGAAAGTTGCAACAGTAGATGCATCAGGAAAAGTAACTGCAAAGAAAAAGGGAAAATGTACAATAATTGTATATGCTCAGAACGGAGCATTCAAGAAAGTGACAGTTACCGTAAAAAAATAATAAAAAGTCGAAGAATAAATAATTGAATAGACTTAGAACAAAACGGCTGTATAAGCATGAGCGCTTATGCAGCTGTTTGTTAAAAAGATTATTTAGGAAAATTGCCTTTTTTTAATATTATAAAAAGTTTTTTAAAAAAATACTTGACATTTATCGAGAAAATGATTTATAATCTTTTTGTTGTCAATCAACAAGCGCGATTAGCTCAGTTGGTAGAGCACCTGACTCTTAATCAGGGTGTCCAGGGTTCGAGCCCCTGATCGCGCACTTCGAATAACGCTTGACGAAGTTAATTCTCGTTGGGTGTTATTTTTTTATTTATAAAAAAGCCTATATAATAAGGCTTTGTGAGCTGTTTTAAAAGATGTGATATGAGAAAAAGAGGTTAAAATCTTTTCTCATATTTTTTTTGTTTTTTCGAAAAAATACAGATCTTCCCACAAATCTTCCCACAAACTTGTGGGAAGGTTTTGAGCTAAATCTCAAATTAAGTCATAAAACTTATGAAGATTGTATAGCTGCTTCGAAAATATTTATCGCTTTTTTACGTGACTGTTCTGTAACGTGTGAGTAGGTATCCAGTGTTATTTTTATATCTGAATGCCCGAGAAGTGCTTGCACATCTTTTATATTGGCTCCATTTGCAACTAATGTTGTTGCGTAGGTATGTCGCAGGCAATGAAAATGAAAATGTGATATATCAGGTAAATTTTTTTGAATTAACTTATTTAACCATTTAAGTGTTTGAGTAGTTAATAGTTCACCACCGGGCTTTGTACAAACGAAAGATACAGGATTAAGAGTTACTGTGTCGTCAGCATCTTCATATGGAATACCGTGACAAAATCTTGATTTGTTCTCAATGCCGTTTTCTTCAAACCTTGTATATATCTGGCAATGGCTTTTCCCTTTAATGTCATTTAAATGGTAGAAGTGTAATTGATAAAGCTTACCATAGTGAAAACGCTCCTTTAACTGCTCTGTATGGGCACGTTTCAAAATAGATGCAAGTGTAGGTCCAAAATCTATAGTTCTTGGTTTACCGCTTTTTGGTACTTTAAGCTCCCAACACTTATTATCTACGTCATAATACATTGAACGTCTCACATATATACAATTCGAATCAAAATCAATATCATCCCAGGTTAACCCACAAACTTCGCCGGCACGCATGCCTGTGTAGTAAGCAATCTGAATTGGAAGAGCGAAAAAACTGTTATGCTCATCTGACTCAAGGTAATCTATGATCTTTAAATATTCATCATTAGTAATAGTTGGTACCTTTGTGCCCTGGTCATCTCCAAATAATGATACTTCCTTTTTCTTTTTTCTTTTCTTAACATACTGCATAAGATTCTCTCTGAGAAAATGCTTTGGATATACAGCGTATTTAAAAATGTTATTAAGCACAAGGAAGAATTTTCTCATTGTAGAAGTAGCGTAAGCCTTTTGTATCAGCTTGCCATCGTCATCGTATTTTCCAAAGTACAAAGTGTCAACGTAATGCTGAATATCTTCGCATGTGACGTTCTTAAGCTGTAGCTTTCCAAAATCACTTGTTGCAATGTTCTTTACAGTATTTTTATAATTCTTTTTTCCATTTGTGGTTAAATCACTATTTTCAATTTCAGAATCGTACCACAGATAACAAAGTTCGGAAATAGTTATTGATCCCGGGTTGAAAATTGCATTGTGATCTTTGTAATCTATAATGGCTTGGTTTAATAAAAGCTGTGTTTCAGCTTTGGTTTTTCCACCTTTGAATTCATGCAATTTCCAATTGCCATCAGAATCCTGTACTCTAAATCTGTAATACCATTGTTTTCCTTTTTTACGAACACTTCCTGTTTGTGAAGAATTTAATATGTCCATTCAAGCTCCTTTCCAAGTCGATAGCTGAGAAGTAGAGTTTGAAAGGTAATAATATATCTACTTATTAATTAGTCAGTATCGTCTTATGTTTAGTCTTATTATTTTTGTGCTCATATGTAACCTCCTTTGAAAATGTATGTTAATCAGTTTCATAAATATAAATCTAATAATGCATTTAATCTGTTTGCAGCAACTTCAGAATTCTTAGGGTATGCGGTTAAAATATCACCAATCTCTTTTAATGTATTTATTGATGAAGTTATTTCTCGCAAGAACATTACTTCCTTAAATTCATTTTCAGATGCAAAGCCAACAGTTTTATAGATAGAAGAATCTGCTTTAGATTCAGTTGCATATTGACTGCAAGCGAACTTATAAGAGTCAGTAAATGATTCATAATTACATAACATTAATAGCAGAATGCTTTTTGCAAATAGATCTTCATCTTTTCCTATATTCAAATCAATATTTTGAAAAATAGAATTCATCTTTTCACGAATTTGTAATGATAGAGAATCCGTAACATCGGTTTCATATTCATCAGTTTCGCCTCTTAACCATTCTACGGATACATGTAAAGCTTTTGACAAACCTTCAACAACTAATTTCTTTGTGTTGTCAATTTTGCCGGCTTCATATCTTTGAATAGTCGATGCATTAACATCCATCATTTGTGCAACATCCTTTTGGTCTAACTTTAATTCTTGTCGTCTTTGTTTTGCACGGTTACCAATTGTTTTTCTTAAATTCACATCTTTCATTGAAGCACCTCCTAAAGGTTCTAAATAGAATATAACACAAAATAAAACAAAATGCAATATGCAAACAAGAAAGAAAAATAAAAATGCAAAACGCTTGACAAATTTTCAAAAGGTGTTAGAATGAGGAACAAAACAAGAATTGCATAATGCAATTGGGAAGGATGTGAGTAGAATGCATACAGACAAATTAGCGTTAACAATTGAAGAGGCTTCTGAATATACAGGAATAGGTAGAAACACAATGAGAATGTTGGTGGACTGGAAAAAAATTCCTGTGTTAAAGGTAGGAAGAAAAACAATCATCAAAAGAGAGACTTTGGAAGAGTTCATTTTGTTAAATGAAAATAACAATTTAAGAATTGAAGATGAAGTTATTCCGGTTTTTCACAATGCAAAAAAAGAAATGGAAAGGGGTGAGTGTATATGACGAAGAGAAAAACAACTTCTGAAAGATTAGACGATCTTACAGAAAAAATGAATAAGTATGAAGCTAAGAAAAAGCAGCTTGAAAAAAGACTTGCAGAAGAACAGAGAAAAGCAAGAACAAAAAGACTGATTGAAATTGGAGCATCAGTTGAAAGTGTATATGGAAAGCCTATTGAAAATGAGAAACTTACTAATTTAATCAACTTTCTCTATGATCAGGAAAAAAGAGGCAACTATTTTTCAAAAGCTTTAGAGCGTAATGTTGAAATAAAGGAGACAGAATGAAATAAGTAGTTTCAAAAAGGGATTTGCCGACATCCCTTAAGTCTCTTAAGGGCGCACTTATATGTGGGCGGAGCCCACATTGTATAAGTTTGGTGCAAGCACCAACCGGTCAGCTAAAGCTGCCGGGCGCGTTTCGTCGGCGAGTCTTGCAGACGGCTTCTCCATTTTGAAACACTTTGCAAAATAAAAAGCAGAAAGGACGTGTTACAAAATGTCGATTTATCATTGTTCAATAAAAATCATAAGTAGAGCGGACGGACGTTCAGCAGTGGCATCGGCTGCGTACCGCTCAGGTGAAAAACTTCACAATGAAGAAACAGGTTTGACTCACGATTTTACAAAAAAGGCAGGAGTCACTTATACAGAAATCATGTTACCAAAGAACGCACCTGAAAAGTATAAAGATAGAGAAGTTCTTTGGAATGATGTACAGAGAGAAGAGAAAAGATCGGATGCACAATTCGCAAGAGAGATAGAAGTAGCATTTCCGGTAGAAATGACAAATGAAGAAAAAGTTAAATGTGTAAAAGATTATATAAAGAAGAATTTTGTGGATGAGGGAATGATTGCAGATTTCTCAATTCACGATAAAGGCGATGGCAATCCACATGCACACATTATGCTCACAATGCGAAGTTTTGATGATGAAAAACATTGGGAGAAAAAGCAAAAAACAGTCTTTGCCAATGCCAGGGACGAAATGGGAAGAGCAATATTTAACCCGGACTTGCCTTCATATAATCCAAAAGAAAAAGATAAAACTGCACAGTATAAAATTCCAGTATTGGATGAAAATGGAGAGCAGAAAGTTAGAGTGAGAAAAGGCAAAGGCAGAGAATTATTATGGGAGAAAATTACAATTCCAATGAATGATTGGAATGATCACAATAAAGCAGAGGTTTGGAGAAAAGCTTGGGCAGATGAATGTAACAAGTACCTTGAAGAAGATAAAAAGATAGACCACAGATCGTATAAAAGGCAAGGGCTTGATATGGAACCTACAATTCACGAAGGTGTTATTGCAAGGCAAATGGAAGCTGAGGGCAAAGTTGCAGACCGCTGCGAAATGAATCGGGAGATTCGTGAAAGAAACAAGTTGAGAGACCAGATTAAAGAACTGGCAAAAGATATTACAGATTATATTACCGAGAAAGCGAGGGATATATATGAACGAATTAGAAAACTTAAAGGACGTATTGTCGATATTGGAGAAGCAAGACGAAATGATGGCGCTGCTGGAAACGCAACAGGACGAAATAGAAATTCTGATAGCAGAGAACCAATCGCTGAAAGAAGAATTGGACGAAACGCAGAGCATCAACGAGCAGTTAGTGAAGCAGAACAGCAGATTGCAGAAACAGATCGACGAATTGAAGAAATTAAAAAACAAATAGAAGATAAGGAGAAAGAGCAATATGACAGATACAATAAAATCATTGAACGTAGACGAGCTTCTGACAGAGCTGGAACAGGCTCAGGATCAGAACGAAGAAAATCAGAAAATAATAGAACAATTACAAACAGAGAACTGGAATCTTTCATCGCAGAACTCAACGCTTATGAGCGAATTACAGAAGAAAACGGATACGATAGTTTCGAAAAACATGCAGATGGAAAAGATAGATTTGGTTCAGAAGGAAATCGACAAGAAGATAGAAGCCGAAATGAAAGAACTGAAATCAGATCTGGAAGAAGCCCAGAGCAAGTTGAAGAAAGAGAAAGAGAAGAGAAATCGCGAGGTCATAGCCGCTAAAGTGAAGGTTATTGAAGTGTTGCAGGATGAAATCAATAAGGTAAAAACTCTGAATTTAATATTTGGTATTTATGGATTGGCAGTGACAATACTTAAAGCAACATCTTCCAAAAGACTTACAGGTGATGTAGCAAGAGCAGGAGCGATGATAGCGGATTTATTTGTAAAGTTAATAAACTTTGCAAAGATGACCGGAGATGCAGCTTGGAATCTTAGAAACGTAATTGAGATTGAAAGGTTAAATGTAATTGTGGCAGGAATACTATCAGCAGTGGCATATGTACTTATTGTTGGTGGTGTGCTGGGGGCAATAGGATATGCAGGCTTTAGACTTGGGAGAGGATTCTACAGAAGATTTTGGGACTTGAAGAGCCTAGCAATTGCGCTGGGAATATTGGCAGTGATTGTGTGGGGAGCGGATTTGATTAGCTAATTAATTATGGTGCTGAAAGTGTATAGATAGAATAATTGTGTTAAATGTGCAAAAATTGCACATTTAACATACAAAAATTACCAAAGTAAGAATAATATGCTCTTGTTTTATAAAATCAGTATAACTGTTTGATCCTTTTTGCAGTCTAAATAATATGTGATTTACAATAGATAAGAGCGAATTAAATTAGATTTACAATGTGAATGCATATATTATGCGAGTATTGAACGGTAATAAATAGAGAAAAGGAAAGAGAAAAATGGGAAAAAAGTTATTTATTCAGTTTGGTAAGGTGGTAAATATGTTTGCACTGCTAATGGTATTTCAAAGTGCCAATTCAACATGTGTATGGGTATTTCACCAGCCAAAGTTTCCAGATGATGCAGAAAAATATATTAAATAGATGATTAGAGCTGTAGATCTTATTGTGGATTGGCTAGTTGAAAGTGGCATTTTGAAAAAAGATGAAAAAGAATTATACAGATACGGATATTTAATTTTAATAGAAAGGTTAATCAACGTGGTAATAGCATTTATTATCACGTTTTTTTCTGGAAAATGGAAAGAAGTTGGATTATTTCTTATTTGCTTTATGAGTCTTAGAAGTTACGTGGGTGGTTGGCATGCAGAAAAATTCTGGAAATGCACAATTGTTACAAATTCACTTCTTATTATACTTGTTTTAGTGGTGGATAAAATAGTAATAATTGAGCCGTTAGGTATTTGTATATACTGGTTATCAGAATTGTTGTTATTTAGTATAATAATGGTAATAAGCCCAGTAGAAAGTGAAAATAAACCATTAAAAAATAGAGAACGTTGTAAATATAAAAAAATGGCGTTGATATTGTGGTTTGTGCAAATTGTAGTTATGACTTATTTTGCTATAAATGAGAACAGAGAAATGGCAGGTACTATTATGTACACGCATATGATAGTTATTATTGCGTTAGTAGCAGAATTGACCTCGAAAAAAAGCAACAAATGATATGAGGGGGGGGCGGAATCGATGTATAAAGTTGCAATATGTGATGATGATATTAATTATATTGAATATATGGAAAAAAGTCTATTTAAAGCAGGCTTTTTCCAGAGTGATATAGATATAATGAAATATCAATCAGGAGATGCGTTTTTATTAGACCTTGAACAGGGACTTGATATAGATATGCTTATACTGGATATTCATATGGAAGGAACAGACGGTAATAAAGTTGCGGTAGAATTAAGAAAAAAATATTCTAATATAATACTAATTTATTGCTCGGGAGTATGTCAACCGTCACCGGACTCATTTAAAGTATCACCATTTAGATTCCTATTAAAGGAGTTTTCAGATGAAAAAATGGTATCTGAACTAAAAGAAATAGTTGATTACGTAAAAAGCAGAAAAGGTAATCCTATAGTTATAGGATATTGTGGATATGATCAATATGTGTTGGATTCGGATGAAATAGCGTATATATCAATTGCAAGAAGAGGATGTGAAATACATCTTGCAGACGAAATAAGACAAAATGGACGGACAATTCTTTCAAAAGAAAAACTGAGTGAATTGTATGACATGTTGAAAGATTATAATTTTGTATATGCACACAACAGTTATATTGTAAATATAAAATATGTTAGGAGTCGAACCAGGGATGAAATACTCATGGTGACAGGTGATATTCTTACTGTATCTAGATCCAAAACAAAAGAATTAAAAGAAAAGATGACTATATTTTTGTTAAATAAATATAAAAAGAAAGAATAAAGACTAAAAATGTCTGAAAATTATAAATAACGCCGGCTTGTGAGTAGGGAGGGGAAATATGTGGTTTTTAAGAGGCTGTTTTGACATGTTTATTTGCATGTTCGAAATATATATGATGTATGATTTTTACTGCACATTCTTTGAAGAAAAAGATACATTTTATCAAAAAGGAAATTACGTTATTTGTGTTGCGGGAGCATTGGAATTTTTGGTGAATAGGCTTGATAATACTGTGGTTAATCTGATATTTGCGCCTGTATTGTTTCTTACGATAGGGATTATATTTTTTATCGGGGATATCTATAAGCGAATATTTGTAGGAATAATGTCCTTAGTAATACTGATTGGATCTGAATTGATAGGGATTGGTGTTATGAAAATAACAGCAGAAGAAATGCTGAATCAGAGCATGGTTAACAGAGAGTCAGCGATGATAATAACGCTTATTGTAAAGATGATATCCCTTATCATATTTGCTATTGCAAAAAAGATATGTATAATAACAGATAAAGATATGGATGCCAAAACAACACTTTTGTATCTTATTATTCCGTTTACATCGACTGGAATTATGATATCAATCGTATATTCCGGAATAGATTTTAGCTCGGGCAATAAAGGTGTATATGTACTAATTTTTAATTTTGTGATGATGATTGTAGGAAATATAATCATTTTCTACCAGTTTACAAAGTATGCCGATATGCTTAGAGAAAAAGAAGAGATTAAGAGAAATATAGTAATTAGTGAACTGAAACTGGAAGGGTATAAACAGCAAAAACAGGCAAATGAAAGGTATTTGTCTATGTTGCATGACGTAAGTCATTATATAAATAGTATAACCAATCTTACAAAGAAAGACGAAGCTGGTATGGCACAAGAAATAGCAAAATCAATTACAGATGAATATGAAAAAGTTGCCAATATAGAATATAGTCAAAATCTGATTCTAAATACAATCTTAACAGAGTATAAGGAACTAGCGGAAGAAAACGAAGTAAAGTTTGATTGCTTTGTTGAGAGAGGGTTTAATGTTGAGTATGTGGAAGAAATTGATTTGGTTACGATGCTTGGAAATATGATGTCAAATGCATTTGAAGCAGCTTCAAAATCAACAGAGAAATACATAAAAATCCAAATGTTTATGCAGAATGACGGTTGTTTTTCGATAATAAATATTGTTAATTCTTATACAGGTGAAATCAAGGCAAAAGGTGAAAATATATTGACCATAAAGAAAGAAAAAGAAATGCATGGATGGGGGTTAAAGAATATAAATAAGGCTGCAGAAAAATATAAAGGGTACTTATCAACTGATTGGGGAAACAGTGAATTCAGGTCAAGTTTGATATTAGAAAATATATTAAAAAATAGTGAAAGTGAAAAAACTGCACATTCAATATACAAAAATTGATCAAATCAGTTAAGAGAAAAAATACACTGTATCATTAATATTGTACAGTGCTTCGAAGTAGTACGAAGAAAAAATATTAATATTGGATAATAAAACATTATTCTGCAACAGGTATTACATATGACCGGTTAATAATTGTAATAGGTTGTAGCATGTTTTGCTATTAGAGATTGGAGGTTTTTCAAATGAAGAAAAAGTTTTTAGCTTTAGGTGTAGCTATGGTAATGACCGTTGCTTCAACGTCTCAGGTGTTTGCATATGGATATTACGGATTTCCTCATATATTTACATATGCAATAGGTATGCCATCAAATTTATGGTATATAACGCAAGAAAAATCTGTATATGCAAATGCGGATCAAAATGCATATGCAAAATGTAGTACTTTCAATTATACCGGCAGCACTCCAGTATTGACTGTAGATTCAATTGAAACAGGATTTCCAACAAATTCAACAAGTTTTACGGGAACAAATACTACCGGTAAAAAAATGAAATATACAAACGCGATTCCTATATATGGAAGTCTAGTCAGATTTAAGGGGACGGTTACACAGTACAGCACATCATTTACAATAAGTGCTTCAGTAAAGGGGTAAATATGAAAAGAAAAGAAATAAACATATTGTGCCTTATTTCTTGCATTTTGGTATTTCTGAGTGGGTGTGAGAGTGCACCCACTCTTTCTGAAAATGCAAAAGAAAGAGACACACTAACAAAGTCAGAAAAATATGTGTCGATAGATGAAGCTAAAAAGGAAATAGCAACTGTTGCAGGAAAAAAAATAGACGGTTTCGAATTTCCTCAGTATACGAATATCAACGACATTGAAAATATATATGAGATGAAACTCGGGACATATTGTACGGATGATATTAATGATGTGAAAAATACAGCGTGTGCTTTATGGAGCGGCTATAATGATATCGATTGGACGAAGGTTGAGACAAGAGAGTATCCAAATCCAAGCTTTCCCAACTATCAAGCTTATGCGCAAATAGATAATCAAAACAATTACGCATATTCATATGACAATTATGGATTTTTTATGGGAAGCAGTCTAGAGGAAGACTCACCTGATATGAGATATGCGAAAACAGCATATGACATTCAGACAATGGAACATCCGGAAGAAATATATGATGATGAATATAAGTTAAAAGATGGAAGTATAACTGTAAAAAAAGCAATTGACTTTGTTGAATCCGAAATAAACAAAAAGAACAAGCTTGAAAAAAATATCACATATAAAGTACAGAAAATATTTATTATAAAATCAAATGATGGTTATGATCAGATTAGTATGATTGTTGGAAAAGTAATAGATAATGTTGATATTGTGACACAAAGTGATTTTTATTTTACATCATCTAACAGATATAACAAAAAAGCACATATAGGGGAATTCATTCTGGTGGTAATGACAAATAATAACGAGATTTCTTATGTAAATACGGGGGTACCGTCTTTAAATATTACAAAATCTGAGAAGAGAGATAAAATTATATCACCATATTGGGCAATTTCTGAAATGAATGAAAAAATTGCACATATTGGTGGAATGACATTTTCTGTCTGTGATTTGGTTTATATTGTTACACAAGATAATAAAGAAAAAGAACAAGGTCATGTAGAATTACATGTTCCGGATGAGAGCCTATGTATACGTCCATATTGGCTGTTTGCATATTATGAGAGAGACAGCAGTTATATAAACGTGTTTGGTGAAAGTATTCTCGTAGATGCTCTTGATGGTGAGGTATATTACTACGAAGCCACTTCAAGTTATTAGAAATAGGGGAAAGAACATGATTAAACGCGAAATAAAAAGTCAGTTATTTTCAATGGGAACACTGTGCGCAATACTGCTGATGTTTGTATTATTTATGACAGGTAAAAGTGGGGAGGTATTGCCGGGTGGAAAATCCACAACAGTATTAGACGCAATATATAATAAACTTAATGGGAACTGGCAAGCCGGAATGTCATCATCAGCTGCGAATCAGATGATGAAGATTTGGACAAGTAATATGTATATTGCTGTTCTTTTGCCAATTGTCACAGGAATTCCTTTTGTATTCAAATACATTACCGAAGTAAGAACGCAAAATAAAAGGTTTGTACTTGTACGAACAACAGTCAAAAGGTATTGGTTATCAAAGATAATTGCTACTGTTGTGACAAGTACGGTAATAACTGTTATAGCAATTGCGATATACGATGCAACATTGTATATATTTTACGATTCCATCAGCGAACTGGGAGAAGATGGCGAGCTTGTGAAGACAATATTTGTCGGAGAGGGTGCATCTGATATGAGTCTGTGGTTTGCAATAATAAAGTCAAACTGCTATTTTGTTTTGTTCGCTAATGTATGTGGAGCATTTGCTATGTTTATTACGCTTATAAGCTCAGATGTGTATATAACCCTTGGAACAACAGTTTTGATAGTGTATGTACAGCAGCGATTGTTTGAAGGATTGATAAAAGAGTATATAAAGACCCAAAGTGAAATGATAGGAAACATAGCTAATATTGTGGACCCGAGCTTTTTAAACTATGCGGGAAGGAACGGTTTTTATAAAGATAAAGAGATTCTTGCAGTCATGATCGAGGTTACACTTATGTTCCTTTTGTATTTTTTGTCGTATTTATATTTTTCCGGACAGAAAGATTTGTGTGCAAAGTAATTGCTTACCGGATATGTAATGAAATAGTAATAAATAAAAAGTGATAGAAGGAAATATTATGGTGAAAGTGGGGAAAATAACAAAGGTTATAAATGTAGCAAGGACAGCATTTATTAAAGGAATTGTCGATAAAAAAAATATTGTCATGCTGCTGATAATTGGTTTTATTGTTGATAATGGAGTAAGAGCATATATTGATAATGCAGTCTCAGTAGCACAACCTGTTAATATCTTTGAACCATTCATAATGTGCTGTAACAACTGGTATTATATGGTTCCTTTTATGATTGGTTTTTTGTTTGTTATCGTGGATACTCCAAGGCTTGATCAGGGACAAATATTTTTGATATACAGGGCCGGAAAGAATGGGTGGTTATTAGGTGAGATTGCAGCAGTCGCAATTCAGTCAATAGTATACCTTACGTTATTGTTTGCAGGTACGGTCGCTATGTCTTTTAAGCATGCATTTGTTGGAAATATCTGGAGTTTTTTTACCGTTGATTATGATGCAAAATACAAAACTCTTCTGGGAGGCAGCGATTTGAGCGTCCATAAGCAGGTGTTCAAGTATTACATGCCGTATACAGCTTTTATTAATACGGTAATTCTTATGTTTCTTTGTATGTTATTTCTTGGCATGGTCTTACTCTTTAGTTCAGTAGTTCATAAGAAAATAATCGGTGTGGTAACGAATGTAGTTTTGCTGTTTTTTCTGATTGTGTTTGGAGATTATCATTCACCTGTTATGTGGATATCGCCATATTGCCATATGGTTTTGGCAATGCACAATAATTTTGTTTATAGGGAATTGTCAGTATCACTGTTGTGGTCATATTTGTATTTTGCTGTAGGATTATCAACTATATACATTATTTCAATAAGATATCTGAAAAATCATAACTGTATATAGTAAGAAGGTAGAAACGCTGATATAAAACGGAGGACGGATTAATGATTAAAATAGATAATCTTGATTTAACGATCGATAAAAAAGTAATACTTGATAATATAAACATTAACTTTGAAAAAGGAAAAATACACGGCATCATTGGAAGGAACGGAAGTGGAAAGTCAATGATGATGAAATGTATAAGTGGTTTTATAAAGCCTACAGCAGGCAAAATAACAGTTAATAATGCAGTAATAGGAAAGGATTGTGACTTTCCGGATTCAATCGGATTGATAATAGAAACTCCGGGATTTATTCCTTATTATTCAGGTTATAAGAATCTTAAACTTCTTGCAGATATTAATAAAAAAATTGGAAAGGACGAAATTAGAAAAGCAATTGCTGATGTAGGATTGGATCCGAATCTTGATATACCGGTAAGAAAGTATAGTCTTGGCATGAGACAAAGATTAGGGCTTGCCCAGGCTATAATGGAAAATCCTGAAATACTTATGCTGGATGAGCCTATGAACGGACTTGATAATGATGGTGTTAAGGATATGAGAAATTATCTTCTAAATCTGAAAAAACAAGGGAAGACAATATTAATTGCATCACATTCAAAGGAAGATATTGAGATATTGTGTGATACAGTGTGTGAAATGGATAAAGGAAGGTTGAGAAGAATAAAGTAAATTATAAACAGACTTCCAGATTAATGTAAACACCAATTTTGTAAAAAAGCCCCTTCTCTTAAGAAATAATATAGGACTGTCAAAAAATAAGTTTAAAGAGACATGGGATATAGCATTGTGGCAGTTAGATAGTAGAATATCAATATAAAATTATAGTGACTATACATTTAGTTTTTTAATAAAATACATTTAGTTTTTTAATAAAATGTATTGACAATTGGTTTTAATGATATTATTATTACAGCACATGAAAAAACACCTAGGTGTTTTATACGAGCCGTGTCGAAAGACATGGCTTTAATTTTTTTACTTATTGTTGAATTATTACTAAAGGCAGTCATACTAAATCTTATATATAAATTACCTTCCAAACTCAAAATTCTTCCCACAAAAGCAACCGACTTTTTAAAAATAATTAATAAAAATCAGTAACAAATTATAAAAGCTTATAACTCGTGGATTCCTTATAAACAAAGGGATTCACGATACTTTTATAACAAAATATAACGTCAAATAAGAACAGATAAAAAAGCTTTTGACCCGCAGGGTGTCCAGGGTTCGAGCCCCTGATCGCGCACTAGAGTGTCGGTTCATGAGATTAAATTCTCAAGGGTCGGCATTTTTTTTGTGCGTAAGCAATGAGTCCACATATAAACAAAGATAAAGGTGCTTGGAGAAGAAAGCTTGCTTTCTGAAACAGGCGCCTTTTCTTTGTTTTATGCGGCGAATGCCGCATC
>JAEELL010000023.1 GCA_016282745.1 Lachnospiraceae bacterium | reverse complement strand
TTTTTTAAAACGGGATGTATAGAGTTTCTGAGAATGAAGTTAGGCACGGCATCCCATTAGAAGTTTTTTCCAAGAGGGATGCCGGAACTATATAAAAGAAAAGTTTCCCACGGCATCCCATCTGAAGTTTTTTTAAAACGGGATGTATGGTGTTTCTGAGAATGAAGTTAGGCACGGCATCCCATTAGAAGTTTTTTCCAAGAGGGATGCCGGAACTATATAAAAGAAAAGTTTCCCACGACATCCCATCTGAAGTTTTTTTAAAACGGGATGTATGGTGTTTCTGAGAATAAAGTTAGAGCCGACATCCCATTAGAAGTTTTTTTTAAAACGGGATGTATGGTGTTTCTCCAGGAGAAAAAGCGACAATTTAACTTTTCTGTGTCATAATTTGCACAAATATTCTTTTTGAGTTAAAATGTGCAAGTACAGTCATTTCATATGTGATTTAAGTTTCAATAAGGCTTTCGCCTTAATAGTTTTAAAGTCACTGACTATCGAATTGGAGGGAATTATACATGGATAACAACAGACCCAGATCAAGAAAAAAAATAGTAACAGGTGGTGGAAGCGGAGTCCACAATTCCGGCTCGGGAATTGGTACCGGTCCGGTTGGGCATTCATCAGGTAACAGACCGGGAAGTTCTTTCGGAAGCGGCAGTTCAGCTTTCCCGACACGTGCAGCCGGTGGTGGTGGAATTCTCACCATAATAATCATTGTAGTTATGATGTTTAGTAACGGTGGTCTTTCAGGACTGCTTGGAGGCGGAAGCGGACAAAGCCCTGCCGGTCTTTCTCAGATGCTAAGTTCAGGCAATGGTGTTTCTTCCGGTTGGGCAATGGAATCAAACACCGGAAAGCTCAACACCAGCGTTGCTTCAAACGCACGTCAGAAATTTACAACCATCAAAGGCGGTGGCAATGATACCGTAACAATTATGGTTTATATTTGCGGTACTGACCTGGAATCACGTTCGGGAATGGCTACAAAAGATTTGAACGAAATGCTATCTGCCAATATTTCCGATAATGTTAATATAATCGCTTACACCGGCGGATGTTCACGTTGGAACAACAATGTTATCAGCAACAAAAACAATCAGATATACAGAGTTGCAAAAGGCGGTTTGGAATGTCTTAACAAAAATGCCGGCAACGGAGCAATGACAGATCCTAACACTCTTTCTTCTTTTATTAAGTGGACAGCCGACAAATATCCTGCAAACCGTATGGAGTTGATTTTCTGGGATCACGGCAGCGGTTCTATCAGCGGATACGGATATGATGAAAAGAACAAAATGAGCGGTTCCATGACATTGGCAGGAATCGATAAAGCATTGAAAAACGCAGGCGTAAAATTTGATTTCATAGGATTTGATGCCTGCCTTATGGCTACAGCAGAAACTGCTCTCATGCTTGATAATTATGCAGATTACATGATTGCAAGTGAAGAAACTGAACCTGGTATTGGCTGGTACTATACCAACTGGCTCAACCAATTATCTTCAAACACTTCAATGTCAACTTTGGAAATCGGAAAGACTATCATTGATGATTACACAAGTGCATGTCAGAGAAGTTGTCCGGGACAAAGTACTACACTCTCTATTACAGACCTGGCTGAATTATCTCAGTCACTGCCTGCCCCACTAAACGACTTTTCAAACAATGCCGCCTCTCTTATAAAGAAGGGAAACTATCAGACAGTAGCTGATGCGAGAACAGGTTCACGTGAATTTGCCCGCAGTTCGGGAATCGATCAGATTGACCTTGTTCATTTTGCAAAGCTCATTAACACATCGGAGAGCAAAGAACTTGCATCTACATTGTTAAATGCAATCAAATACAACAGAACTTCAAGTAATATGACAAACTCTTACGGCTTGTCAATTTACTTCCCATACAAAAAGCTAAACAAAGTAGACAGTGTTTCAAACACTTACAGTCAGATTGGAATGGACAGCAGTTATACATCCTGCATCAAGAGTTTTGCCCAGATGCAGGTCGGCGCTCACGCAATGGGAAGCGGAAATACCACTTCACCTGTTCCTTCATTATTCGGACAGGGTGATTCAGGTAACGGAAGTGACTTGGCCGGACAGGCACTCCAGACACTTCTCTCCTCGTTATTCTCAGGAGAAATGAGTGACCTCTCAAGTCTTGGAATTTCAGGTCTCGACAAATCAAACACAGCCTTCCTTACAGACGAACCTGTGGACGTTGCAGCTACCGCTGATTATCTTGAGAAGAACTCACTTGACGCCAAAGATTTCCAGTGGAAGAAAGTCGGTTCAAACAAAGTTATCAGCATGTCAGAGGACAAATGGAGCCTTGTTGAATCAGCCGATATGTCAATGTTCTTCGACGACGGTAACGGATATATCGACCTTGGACTTGATAATATATTTGATATAGACGATGACGGAAATCTGCTGCCTTCAACAGACAACACATGGCTCTCCATTAACGGTCAGCCTGTTGCCTACTACCATGTTGAAACATTGGAAAAAGGAAATGACAAATACCAGATAACAGGTTATGTTCCTGTCAAATTAAACGGACAGCGTGCAAATCTCATTCTTGTATTTGACGATGAAAATGAGGCCGGCTATATTGCAGGTGCTACATTTGAATACACAGCGGACGTTACAGAGACAATCGCTAAGTCTCTCACAGAAATAAACTCAGGGGATCAGATAGAATTCCTTGCGGATTATTATGATTACAATCAGAACTTCAAGGAAGATATAAAAATCGGAAACACATTAGTTGTTGATAATCCTTCAAATATTCAGATTAGTAATACAGACGTTCAGGGTTCTACAAAGATAATGTATGTTTTCAAAGACATATACGGAAGGACATTCAGAACTCCGACACTATAATAGTGATAAATTGATAGATTCAAACTTACTCTTAGCATTTTTGCTATGGAGTGCATAAATGAAAAAGTGCTGACGCACTTGTGAAGTTTGAGGTTAACCTCGGTTCACAAGTGCACAGCACTTTTTTTATAATATCATTTGCTCAATTATTGTTTTATTAATCAATCTTGCCTTCTTTTTTCAATCTCTCAAACACCATATCATATCCGTCCTGTCCGTAATTAAGAGAACGGTTAACTCTGCTGATCGTAGCAGTAGATGCACCTGTGGCTTCTGAAATCTCAAGGTACTTTTTCTTTTCTCTGAGCATCTTTGCAACCTCATATCTCTGTGAGATTGACAGCAATTCATTGATTGTGCAAACATCCTCAAAAAATGTGTAACATTCTTCTTTTGTTTTCAAAGTTAATATCGCATCAAATAAATGATCTACTTCAGGTTTTTTTACAGATTTACTCATGTCTCCACCTCTCTAAATAACAGACTCTTATTCGGATATTCAATTACGAATCCGATTTGCTATTTAACATTTTACCACTCTAAAGTTTGAAAGTAAATATCAATTTTAAAACCGGTTGATTGTTATTATTAACTGTTCAAGTTTATATTTTAGAATTGGTAAATTATTGAACTATAAAACCGGCAGGTGTTTCTCCTGCCGGTCCATTTCTTTTTCCCTTTTATTTGTAATTCCAATTAATTCCAGTCTTAGCTAATTCATAATTACAGTTAATGTCTTCAATCATTCTCATTTTCAATAAACAATTACAATATTAATCGTTTTGTATTTTTTAGGTTGATTACTTTTTTATTATTTTACTGTTTTAACCTTAGACCATTTACTGTAAGATTTTGTACCATCTGCCTTCTTTACAAAAGCTCTTACTTTAACATAGTACTTAGTACCTGCCTTAAGCTTCTTAATTGTCTTGCTTGTCTTTGAGCTTGTACTCTTTGCAGTAGCTTTCTTTGTAAATTTCTTTGATGTTGAAATTCTGATTTCATATCCGGTTGCTCCTGTAACTTTCTTGTACGTTACTTTTGCTTTCTTACCGTTCTTTGCTCTTGATACTTTTTTAATCTTTACTTTTGCTTTTTTAACTTTTGCTGCTGCCTGATTTGCTGCATCATCTGCAACTGTTGTCTGAGCACCAACTGTAGTAGTATTATTTTCCTGAGCAACTGTTGTGCTTACTTCCGATGAACCTGCACCGTTGTTATTTGAAGTTCCCTGACCATTATTTCCTGTTGTCTCATTTCCTGAAGTTCCCTGACCATTGTTATTTGTTGTATTACTATTAGAAACTGTTGTTGTTTCCTGTGATTTAAGATACTCAGGATCAGGTATTGATGTTGTTGTGATGAGCGATACATCACTAATCTTTATTGTGGCACTTGAATTGTCAGCGATAGTATCACCGCCATTCTTCCCAAGCCCAAATTTAATGCTTATTGTTCCGTCGAAGTCTGCATCAAGATTGAAATCTTTGCTGAAATTGTATGGAACATTTGCCTGAAGATTTACCCATTCTCCAACAATTGCACCTTCTGCATCATCTGCTATTTTAACGAATATTCGTTTGTTTGCATTTGATAATAACGTACACTTGTATGTGTATTTACTTCCTGTGTAGAAATGTAAATTGAGAAGCTGTGCCTGAGCACCCCACTCTGAATCATTTCCAACATCTGTTCCTACTGTCGAAAGATTAACTGTGACACCGTCAGAAATTCGCTCACCGTTTGGTGTGATTGTTCCTTTAGAACCCTGCCATCCGTTATTTCCTCCAAACCATGAAGACCAGTCACCTGTATATGCATCAACTGAATCCTCTGTAACTTCAATCCAAGGACCGTCGTAATTTACAGGAATTGCTTTCTTCTGATATACACGAACGTAATCTACTTCCATCGTTGCAGGTATCTTTGTGTCATCTATTGTGTATCCGGGCCATTTACCACCTACTGCAACATTAAGGATAATGAACTGCTTCTTTCTGAATTCTTCCATCTGTGCATCAGATGTAATATTGTATGTCTCATATACTTTTCCGTCTACCATGAACTTTGCAGTATTTTCATCCCACTCCATTCCATAGATATGCCAGTCTGTTCTGTCGCCAACATTCTTTGCTCTTCCTGATGTATCGGCATTGTTACCGTTGTACTGCCAGTGAAGGTTAGCATATACGTTGTTGTTCTCATTGATTGCTTCCATAATATCCATCTCACCACATGCAGGCCAACCAACCGTCTTGATGTTTTCACCTAACATCCAGAAAGCAGGCCAGATTCCGCTGAGACTTGGAAGCTTGATTTTTGCTTCAATCTTTCCGTATTTAAATGAATATTTGCCCTGAGTTGTGATACGTCCTGATGTGTACTGCTTTCCACCGTATGGTTTCTTGAGGGCAGTTATTTTCAGTGTACCGTCACTGACATTAATGTTCTCTTTACGATCAAGGTAGTACTGCAATTCGTTATTTCCGCCACCGTCGCCGTTTACCTCAACGTTCCAATAATCTCTGTTGAGCGCGTCTCCTTCAAATTCGTCACTCCATACCAACTGATACGCCTCGTCTGCGCTAACATTTTTCTTTGTGCTTACACTGCTGAATGTGATACCCGATACCAACATTGCAAATACAGATACATAAGCAACTGATTTTGTGAAATTTTTTCTCATTTTTTCTCCCTTTCTTACAAGATTAATAATATTTCACCTACATTTTTTCTAATTCGATTTAAACAGATAAAAACGGTTTCATCAAGAACCTCTACCAAAATTGGCAAAATCGTTCAATAATGAAACCGTTTTGTACTTTTTTTTCAATTTTTTTAGTTATTTTCCATAGGATATTCTACTCCGAGCTGCTGCCTTATATCATCCATAAGCTCCATCATAAAAACGGTTTTTTCAACCGGCATTACATCGGTTTCTTTCTTTCCGTTCAAGATGGCCTCTCTGCACGCTCTCACTTCAAACTCATATCCTGTAATCTCAGATTCATCCGCAGTATACTTGCTGACACAATTCCACTCAGTATCATACTGCTCAATAGTATGAATTCTGTTTACTCCGGTGACAACAAGAATTCCACCGCTTCCATAAATTGCAGCTCTGCAATCACTTATTGCGCTCATTCCCCAAGTAGCTGTGGCAATCTTCCCATTCTTATATCTGACTATTGCAGCTGCGGATTCATCCATCTTAAGATCTGTAATCTTACCCTTCGCAACTATCTCCTCAATATCATCTCCCATAACCATGGAACTGATTGTGAGCGGGTAAATACCCACATCGAGCAATGCTCCTCCTGCAAGTCTTGGATTCCACAATCTCTCTTTCCCCATCATTGGAAAATGCATATTGGACGATATCATGGTAATATGACCTATGCTATTGCTGTCGATGAGTTCTTTAAGTTTGTTTGCAAGTGGCTGGTATCTTGTCCACATTGCTTCTGACAGGAATACATCTTTCTTCTTTGCAAGTTCAGCAATCTCTTTTGCCTGTTTTGCATTGATGGTAAATGCTTTCTCACACAAAACATTTCTACCATTTTCAATACAAAGTTTCATGTTCTCATAATGCTCCGAGTGTGGCGTCGCAATATAAACAAGATCAATGTTATCATCCTCTGCCAGTTTTGCATATGATGCATAATATTTCTCTGCACCATATTGAGTTGCAAAATCACTTGCCTTTTTTTCTGTTCTCGACGCAACCGCATATAGGTTGACTTCATCCATCTGATTTACTGTCTGCGCCATTGTGCTGGCAATCGCTCCCGTTCCGATAATTCCCAAATTCAGTACTTTATCTTTCATCTTTCACCTCCCGTTTGCTTTTTGTCTGTAACTATGTCTATTTCACTACAGATGATTTTTCAGTTTTCCTGCTTTTCGTCTGTAACTATGTCTATTTCGCTACAGATGATTTTCCTGTTTTCCTGTTTTTCATCCGTAACTCTTTTGCCATACTGTCACTTTTCATTTTTTTCATTTACAACCGTTTTCTCCGGTTTAATAATTATGAAGGTATTGTTTCAAAATATACATATTAAGAAACACTTCTCTTCTTTATTTCCTTCAATTCTTCCACACTGTAAACGTAATTTGTGTTACAGAAATGACAATTTACTTCTATCTCTTTTCCCTCGTCAATCATTGCCTGCAATTCTTTCTTGCCAACACTGATTAATGCTTTGCTGACCTTTTCCTTTGAACAATCACAGTAAAATTCAGTCGGTATTTTGTCTGTAAACTCAACTCCAAGATCTCCTAAAACTTCCTGCAAAATATCTTCCGGTGACATTCCTTTTTCTAATAACGAAGTCACTGATGTGATTTTGGAAATCTTCTGCTCCAATGCCGCAATAACTTCTTCTTCGGCAAATGGCATAAGCTGAACGATAAATCCACCTGCCTGCTTGACTGTATTATTTTTCTCCATCAGTACTCCAAGTGCAACTGCCGACGGCACCTGCTCTGACTTTGCAAAATAATATGTAAGGTCCTCTGCTACTTCACTGGTTCCAAGTGGAACCTGACTCGCATATGGTTCCTTGAGTCCCATATCTTTAATAACTGTGAGTGTTCCGTAGCCGATAGCCGCTCCAACATCTAACTTACCTGCGTAGTTTGGTGGTATTACAACATTTGGATTTCCAACATAGCCTTTGACGTGTCCTTTTGAATCTGCAGTTACCAAAACTCCGTTGATAGGACCGTCACCTTTCATCTGAAGTGTGAGCACATCCTTCTCACCTTTCATCATCACGCCCATCATGTCTCCACCCATGAGCAAACGTCCAAGTGCTGCAGTTGCAACCGGGCTGGTATTGTGGTGCTTTCTCGCCTCCTCAACCAACTCTCTTCCTGTAATTGCAAATGCTCTGATCTGGTTGTTTGCTGCTGTTGCTCTGACTATATAATCACTCATTATTATTTCCTCTTCTAATTTCATTTATTACTATAATATCTATTATAATTGTCTTTTAGCATTTTGTAATTCTTATTTTGTAATTATTACTTTGTAATTATTATTTTGCAATTATTGTTTTGCAATTATTGTTTTGCAATTATTGTTTTGCAATTTTTATTTTGCAATTTTTATTTTGCAATTTTTATTTTGCAATTATTGTTTTTTAATTATTGTTTTTTAATACTTATTTTGAAATTTCTCTTGCAATGACATAGATTCTTTCATTTTCTTCTTTGACATCTTCATGTGTGAAAGCCTCGTAAGCCGTAACAAATTCAAGACCAGCCTCAGCCAACGCACTCTTAACTTCTTCCAACGAATATGCTCTCTGATAATGTGTCTCTGAAAACTTATCATATCTTCCATCCTCGCCTTTTATAAAGATGGAAAGCTGGTATTCATTGATACACTCATCTTCATAATAGTAGTTATCCCAGATGAAGCTGCTCTCTTCTCTGTCCTCAGCTATGACACTCTCACCAATCTGTTCATATTTTGACTTGGTACTTAAATCAAAAATGAAAATTCCACCCGGATCAAGATAATTATTGACCAGTTTGAATACAGTAACCAAGTCATCATAATCCGTTATATAATTGATAGAATCACATATGCTTACTACCGCTGCCACTGTTCCATATAATTCAAACTCTCTCATATCCTGAAGTAAATATAATACTTCTCTTTTATCTTCCGGCTCATCTGCCGAATTGTCATATGAACCATCTGCAATCTCCTCTGCTGAATTGTCATTTAACTCTTCTTCATCTGCAATCTCCTCTGCTGAATTGTCATTTAACTCTTCTTCATCAACAATCTCCTCTGCCAATCCATCATTATATTGCCCGCCACTTTTCTCTTTATCCATGGCAATTGCCAGCATCTCAGCAGAATTATCTATACCTATCATATCATATCCTGCCCTGCTCAATATAGTGGTAATATTGCCTGTTCCGCATCCCAAATCAGCAACGATTCCGTCTTCCACTCCATACTCTTTTAATAACTCTATAAGATAAGTTCCCCAGCTCTCGTAATCGATATTATCCATAAACATATCGTACACCTTGGCAAAACTTGTATATGATTCCATAAGCACCTCTTTGTCCGAGACATTTTTTATCTAACCCAATGCCTTATTTTATCAGTTATTTTTGTCAAAAGCAACCTTGATTAATAAAGACTATTCCACTATACTTGTTATTGGCGATTAACAACATAAAACTTATTTGAAATGTTGGTATTTGATGGCATCGAACTTAATTTAAATGCTATTTCAATTATATAATTTACTACAAGGAGAACCCTCAAAATTGTGTATTAAAAAAATCATCCGAAGAATGTGTTTACGAAAAATGATTGGACCCGTACTGGTTATTGCTATTTCCGTATTAGCATTTGTTTTGCTTCCTTTCGATAACACTTTTAATCCGGTTTCGCTGGGTAGCATTTGGGACTGCTCATCCAATTATTCAGAGAAAATAATCACCACTAAAGTTGATTCATTATATTATACAGGTTACAGTGTATCTCACACATTCAACAAGACATTTGGATACTATTATGCAATTGACGACAACAGGTGTTTCTTTGTATTAATACCGGTTAGTCATACCCCGACAACATCTTTAACCGATTACAGACTCTCCGGAAAAGTCGTTCACAAAAGTCAGGTGGAGTCTTATTCACCAATGATAAAAAATCTTGCATCAGATCTAAATTGGAACATTGCAGGATTGTATACCTATTCTCCTGATTATGTGATTTGTTCAAATGAGTACCACCCTCTTTTTTTTCTGGGTACGGCTATCATTCTGCTGTCAGGCATTATTGCATCACTTATAATGATAATACTTTTGCTTCTGTATTTTATCGTACCTGAACGTTATAACTTTTGTCCGGGCGCAACAATAGCTGAGAAACAGTATGCGCTAAATCATATAGCCACGGGCAAGTCTGAAAATATATTATTTGATGATGCAAAAATAATATTAACAGACAGTTATCTGTTTTTTGATAATTCCCACAGGGTTTTCTTCTTCCCAATTACCTACATCATTTGGGCGTACAGAATGGGAGCCCCAAACAGAAATATATTTAAGAGAGACACACCAAAATTCAGTCTTATTCTCACATTAAAAAGTGGAAAAACTGTTACATTCCAAGGATTAAGCGGCGATTCTTCACATGAATTTCTGTCTGTTCTTCATTCATTGCACAGTGGTATCATTCTCGGATACACTGACGAAAAAAGTGCTTCAGCAAAGCAGCTGATACAGCAGAGTAAGCATTGATTTTGAAAACAGTATAAGCATTAATTTTGGAAACAGAGTAAGCACTGATTTTGGAAATAAGATAAGCACTGATTTTGGAAATAAGATAATAATCTTGAAATTACTTATAAAAAATATTATACTGTAACGGATAGACTTTTATAAGAAGTAACCGTTCGGAATCAATTTAACAAATATCTGACCGGTTACAAAAATACTATTTCGGAGGAAAAAGATAATGGAAGAAAAAACATTATTGCAGACATGGAGAGAATTAGCATACAATCAGCAGCAGACACAGCAGCAGTACGATCAGTTTTGGAATGCATATTTTCTTCAGGAAATTGAAGTTTACAAAGATATTTTAGGTAATCCGGACGTTGTTGTAAAAGGTACTGTAAAAGATCTCGCAGCAAAGTACAATATGGAATTACTCACTATGGTTGGTTTTCTTGATGGAATCAATGAAAGTCTCAAGGTTGAAAACCCAATCGATACAATGACAGAGGATACTGAAGTTAATCTCGATTACGATAAAGAATCACTCTACAAGAACATGGTTGAAGCTAAGGCTGAGTGGTTATACAACTTAGAGCAGTGGGATGCGCTTCTCACTCCTGAGAGAAGAAAAGAGTTATACAAAGAGCAGAAATCTTCTCACACAGTTGTAAAAGAAAAGAAGATCGGAAGAAACGAGCCATGTCCATGTGGCAGCGGCAAGAAGTATAAATTCTGTTGTGGAAGATAATTCCTGACATTCAGGTTATTTTTTGATATAAATCTGATTAACTATAATTTTGTTATATAGTTGCTTATTGTGTTTTTGTTATATAGCTGTTAATTGTAATTATGTTATATAGCTGTTAATTATTAAATGAAACGGAGATTGATATGGATAAATTAAAAAGAATTGCATGTATAATCGGAGTTGTTTTGATTCTATCAATGTATTTGATTACATTGATTTCAGCAATCTTTTACAAAAAAGGGTTAGAAAATCTTTTCATGGCATCTGCATGGTGCACTTTTGTTGTTCCTGTATTTATATATGCCATGTTATTAATTGCCAGAGTTTTATCTCCAAAGCACAATAATCAGGATCAGGAATAAATATGTAGATTCAGAATAGAAAAACTGTCGAACCATTTTTTCATTTGGTTCGACAGTTTTTTATTTCCCTGAACTGCTTTCACTAACCAGTTCATCCGTTTTATAATTTCTTTCTATACTATATTAACGGAACAGTTCAATCGGTCTAGGGTGCAAGTTCGTCTGACCATGTATAGTCAACGACTGCATAGTCAGGATTTACTACCTTTAAGATATTGTTGTACACATATTCATGTGCATCTGCTCTGTTCATTTTCTTATTCTGATACAGATAATCAGCAACATTGTAAACTGAATATCTTGAAACATCTGTATAAACGTACTCGCCGTTGCTGAGTTTTGCATATGCGCGAACATACATATCCTCAGAAAATTCTGCAGTGTTTCCAACTGCAAATTTCATGGTCATTGCATAACTTGTAGCTGAAAGTGAGTCACTGAAATGCGTACTTACTTTTCCAACAGATGTAGCTTTGAATGATTTAACATATTGATCGCTACTTCCCACTGTCATATTATTCTCTGTTGTGTAATTTGCAAGTCCATATACAAGACCTACTTCAGTAACCTTCTGGTTATCAATATAATCTTCCACTGAATAAACAGTTCTAAGTCCTCCCACTGTGTTGCTAATCTGGAAACCGTTCAACTCTATTCCACTCTCTAAAGCGTTGTTCATGTCGATATTCCACTGTGCACACAGCCATTCATTTCTGTTCTTAAGCCATGCCTTGTACTCATTTACATATGCATCATATGTGCTGTAGATTACAGGTGAATTGTAAGCACCATAATTGGTTGTAAGTTTCCAACCTGTATAATCCTGAGCATTATATGCCTTTGAATAGTTGGCATTTACAGAACCACGAATCTCTTCAACAAGACTGTCAACCACTCCGTTGTCATTGTACAATGCCTGAATCTGTGGCTGTAACTGCTGATATCTTTCCTTAACTTTTGAAGCAAATACCTGGTTGTTCATGAGTCTGCCAAACCACGCCATACCCTGAGCATAGAAATCTGTGTATCCTGTATGTTCATTGCTGTTTCCGCTTGACAAATCCAAATCCCACAAAGGACCGCCGTAAAGCTTTCCGTTCTTAATGTAGAATCTTGTAGAACTGAAATTGATATCCTTTGTCATAAAGTATTCAGATGTGATATAGAAATCCACAAATGAATCAATGTCTATAAACTGTGCAAGCAAATCATACTGTGTCTGTGCATCACTGTAACTTCCTGTGAGAACACTCTCAAATCCTTCTATGAATGTTCTTGTGTCATTTACCCATGACGGCTTGTTTGTATCCCATACATACAAACCGTAGGCTTCATTTGTTCTCTCAGGTGAGTTGGTTGCAAAATACTCGCTCAGTCTGCTTGTCTTGAAATAATAACTCTCATCATCATATCTTGACTGAATATCCTTAACATCATTTGCAAGTTCCAAAAGAACGTCATATGTATTGTAAGTTGTTCCCGCTATTGTAACCTGCTTTGCAGAAACGCCTTCCGCAACATCATCATTGTCATCCACATAGGAATCATCGATATCCACTCTTGTTGATCCTGTCTCAACTGACTCTACCAGAAGATAATTTCCAAGATATCTTCCGTCCACATACAAATCCACAGGGATACATTCACTGGTATATACCTGACCGATATTTCTGCTCTCCTCGAGACTTCTCTGGAAGTCCAGACCTATCTGATTTCTGATAAGAGTCTTGTCAAATATGTTTGCAAGAAGACTCCACTTCTTTGCCTTTCCCATTCCAAAAAGATTCTTCTTACTGTTGAACTTGAAGTTGTAAGGCTTCTTCTGAGCAAGGGCTGTTGAATTACCTCTGACATTAACTGTTCCGTATTCATTTGCCTCAACCTTACCTGTGCTGTTATTAATCACAGTAATTGCAGAACCTACCTTTGTCTTTGAAGTATCTGTGTAAAGATCAATGCTCTCTGTAGATGAATCTCTTGATGTATTGATAATAACCTTTGAAACTCCGGTGTCGTATGTACTTGCTCCCTGTGTGTAATAGAATGTGGAATTAGCTGAATTAACTGAAACAGTCCTTGTTCCATCAGACCAGTCAGCCACTGCCTTCACAGAAAAATTATACTGTCTTCCGTTTGTGAGATTCAAAGAATCAATTACCGATGCCGAGATAAAAGATCCTGTTGAACTTACTGTTGCAACAGGGTTGCTGGAGTTATTAACATACAACTCATAACTGATAGTCGCGCCGGTTACTGTGGAATAATCATTTGAATCAGTGAATACAACCTCATATCCTTTTCCTGCATCAACAAAGTTGTAAAGAAATGCTTTTTTGGGAGCCACAAGTGAATCCAGTGAAACACTGTTTTCCGCGGCATATGCATTTGCAAGAGGCACGAACGTACCCATTTCAGAAACAACAATTATAGAGGCAACAGTAATTGCCCCTAATTTTTTAGTTAATTTGTTCATAATTTTCTCCCTTTCTAATCCTTTGTAAATTCATTATAACAATTCAGTGTGAACATTTATTGAAACAAGATTAACTCTAACCGATTGAACCGGCTCAAGTATTCTTGTTACTGTTCTATAATCATGGGGTAGCCACATAAAACACACTAACTACATCTTTTGCTTTATGTATTCTATATTACTCAGTATATACTCGCTGTTATCCTTTATGTAATCTGCCTGTGTCCGAAGTCTTGGACTGTCAACATCTGACAATCCCATGTCTATAAGTTTGTCAGATACCATGCTTCCTATAGACTCAATCATCATTGATACATTGTCGTAAGGATTTGGAGCACCGTTGTACTCATATTCTTTCCAGGCTTCTCTCTGCTCAGGATAATTGACCAGGGTCTTTATCATGCTGTAAAGTTCCGGAAGCGCTTTGGAATATCTGATTCCAGCATGCATCTTCATATCCTGTGGGCAGTAAGTTCGATCCAGCAGATACGCAAGTTCGATAATATGGTCTAAATATCTCGAAAGTGCAATCTTTGCTGAAACGAAGTCACCCTTTGCCATCATCTCGGCATAGTCATGCTGTCCTGATTTTGAACATCCGGCAAGTGCATTTGTAATCTTCCTAAGCCAAATCTTATCAGGATAATATGCTTTGAGCATTTCTCTGATTTTGGTAAATGTGCCCTGTGTATCCTTAATGATAAATCCATTAGTCACCTGTTCAAGACGCCACTGGTCAATATATTTCCATTCATTGTCTGTAAGTGGTACAGAAGTAACTCCAAGAACCTCTTTAAAGAACACTCCCATATTCATGGCTCCACAACCAAACTCACTGTCAGCTGTGTTATCAACCTTATAACCCTTGAACATATGTGGTAAACTGTTGTAGGCTTCGTTGAGTTGTTCACCAATCTCCTCGTAAATGTTCTTCTTCATCCACATACATATCCTGATTGGTGCACATTCTGAGGCACTAAGCTTTTCGTCAATTGAAAAAATTTCCGCACCGGCTCCCGCAACACCGACAGCAATGCTGTCTTCATACTGCCCAAACTTCCCGCTAATCATAGGCTTGATGTAAGTATTGTAATACTCCCAGGAAATATCCTTTAGTGAATACTCTGTTATCTCTTCCATCTGCTCCTGTACTTCTTCATCCGCATCAGTTGAATCTGTCTCGTATTCAATGCCCATACGGGAATAAGTCTTCTTAAGTGCGCTCTCCAAAAATCTGTAGTCGTCATTAACTCCATTCTGATTTTTGATATCTTTAAGTGCACGCTCATAATACTCTGCCGCTTTCTCATACTGACCTGTAGTAAAATACAGTTCTCCAAGTGTAGCGACACAATCTGTGTACTCTTCTCCAAAAGATCCGTTAATCTCAAACAGTACTTTTGACTTAATAAGGCTGCTGAGTGCTTCGTCAGGCTGGCTGTTTTTGATGAGAATATCCCCCAAATGCAAACTCATCCCTGCCAGTTTAAGACTCCTGTTATTGTAGCTCTCAACAATACGAATAGCTTCTGAAAGGCATTCTACTGCCATATCATACTGTTCATCGTTCTGATAGAGATAACTAACGTTATTGTAAAGATCTGCGTAGCGGATATCCTCGGCAGAATTGTGCTCAAATATATTAAGCACCTTGTTGTAGCACTCCATGGAATTATCAAAATCCCCTGCCTCTCTGTAGGCATTCGCCATATTCATGAGAGTATTCACATAGTCCTCACTGTTCTCAAGGCCCAGTTCGAGTGCCAATTCTGCGGCTTTGTTACCACAATCCACAATCTTCTCATAACGAGTCTCTGTTTTGTAAAATCCGATGAAATCATTAAGAAGAGTAAACTGAATACTAATGTTTTTCTCCTCGACTGCCTGATTATAAAATCCCGTCAGATAAGCCTCAACCTTATCCATTTGGTGATTCTCAACCAGTCGGTCAAGACCTTGCCTAATCTTGCCAACATCCATAAAATCCCCTCCAATTTCGGGAGCCACCCTAAACTCCCATAACGAACCAAAACCAAGATGTTTTCGTCGATCAAACACCTATCTATAGATACTTTAATTATAACAGAATAATATAAAAATATCTCTAGGAAAAAACAATTATCTTATAAAAAAAGTGTAAAAAATATTATTTATTTTCTACACTTTTCTTAACAAAATTAATTATTTTACGTGATTATTTTTTAAAAGTAATGTCTGATCCATAGTAGTCGTCTAATCCCTTGAATTTATAACCCTTTGCAGTAAAATATTTGAGAATAGCTTCTGTCACCTGTGGATTACTTCCCTTAGCATTTGTATCATGCATGAGAACCACAGGAACTCTTCCGGATCTTACGGCAGATTCAATTGATGAAATTCCAAAATTAATCATTTGTTCGGCAGTGTATGATACACCTGTTGCATCATTTGTAGCCGCACTCCAATCAAGTTCGATATAGTTTCTCTTATGCAATTTCTGAATAATTGATTTCTGAATATCCGATGTAATATAGTGATTATTTCCACCTCCTGGGAATCTCCAGTATCTCGGCTTTTTGCCGGTCACCCCCTTAATTATTTTTTCAACTTTATTGAAATCGTCTATATAGGCCTTATCGCTGGCATAAATACTTGAATAATTATGAGTGTATGTATGAATTGCAAGAGTATGTCCCTCTCTCTTTTCTCTCTTCACTATACTCATGTTTGCATTCGCCTGAGTTCCGACCAAAAAGAAGGATGCCTTTGCATTATACTTCTTGAGTACAGTGAGAATTTTAGGTGTCACATTTGATCCCGGGCCATCATCGAAAGTCAGATAAATAACCTTCTTCATACTAGGATTTTTAACGGAAACTTTGACTGTTTTTTTCTGCTTTCCCGCACCGGTAATTATTATCTTACATTTCCCCTGAGAAACCGCGGTAATAACACCTTTCTTTGATACAGTTGCAATCTTTTTGTTAGAAGATTTATATTTAATATTTGCCTTTTTCTTAAACCCTGCAGATTTTTTTATCTTCACTCTCAGTTTCTTAGTAGTTCTTGTTTCCATCTTAATCTTCTTTTTTGGAACTACAATTACATACGGAAGAGTTTCTTTCTCCTTCTGTATATTTGCGGTTGTTGGCTGCTCATTCGAAGTTTTCTTATCTGATTTTGCAGATGTTGGCAGCCCTTTCGTTGTTGGTGATTCTTTTGTTATCTGCTCTGTTGTTGGTGGCTCTGTTGTTACCGGTTCTGTTGTTACCGGTTCTGTTGTTATTAGTTCTGTTGTTACCGGTTCTGTTGTTATTAGTTCTGTTGTTTCTGATTCTATTCTTATTAGTTCTGTTTCAGTTGTAGTTATTCCCTTTGTTCTAATTTGTCCTGTTGTACTTTCTGTTGCTTCGGATAAAATTGAGTCACTAGCATAAATATTCTTTTCTTCTACAAACTGCAGTTCAATACTACTTGCAGTAACCGCAATTGCAATTGCAATAACTAACCATTTGTTTTTCATAATGTCATTTTCTCCTATGTATTTTATCTATACTCCTGAAAGTTCAAAAATCTCAGCACTTTTTGAGTACTGAGATTTTTGAATATACCATCAATTCTTTCGAATTATTATTTATTTGTTTCTGTAGATAATCTCGCTTCTCTTAGGTCCGTTAGATACCATAGTAATTGGTACCTCAAGTTCCTTTTCGATGAACTCGATATAATTTCTACATTTCTCCGGAAGTTTGTCATACTCAGTAATTCCTCTGATTTCTTCTTTCCAACCAGGAAGAATCTCATATACAGGTTTTGCCTTTTTGAGTTTTGATGTAACAGGGAAGTCTCTTGTAACTTCTCCGTCAATCTCATAACCTACACAAACAGGAATCTCATCTAAGTATCCAAGTACGTCAAGTACTGTAAGTGCAACCTCTGTTGCACCCTGCATTCTTACTCCGTAACGTGAAGCAACTGCATCGAACCATCCCATTCTTCTAGGACGTCCTGTTGTAGCACCGTACTCTCCGCCATCACCACCACGTCTTCTGAGTTCTTCTGCTTCATCACCAAAGATTTCTGAGACGAACTCGCCAGCACCAACTGCACTAGAGTAAGCTTTAACTACTGTGATAATATCCTTAATCTCATATGGAGCGATACCTGCACCAATTGCACCATAAGCTGCAAGTGTTGAAGATGATGTAACCATAGGATAAATACCAAAATCAGGATCCTTAAGAGAACCAAGCTGTCCTTCAAGAAGAATAGTCTTACCTTCCTTAATTGCGTTGTGTAAGTACAATGAAGTATCACAAACATAAGGCTCAACCATATCTCTGTACTCGTGTAATGTCTTGAGTAACTCTTCAGGATCGATAAGTGGCTTGTGGTACATGTGCTCAAGGATGACATTCTTCATCTCTGCAACTCTGTAAACCTTTTCTTTTAATGTTTCCTCGTCAAATAATTCTGAAACCTGGAAACCAATCTTTGCATATTTATCTGAATAAAAAGGAGCAATACCTGACTTTGTTGATCCAAAAGACTTTCCTCCAAGTCTTTCCTCTTCATATGCATCAAAATCAATATGATAAGGCATAAGAATCTGTGCTCTGTCTGACACAAGAATATGTGGCATTGGTACTCCCTCTGCAACGAGACTGTCTAGCTCTCTTTTAAGATAAGGAATATTGAAAGCAACACCATTTCCAATAATACATGTTGTGTGATTATAGAATACTCCTGATGGAAGTAAATGTAATGCAAACTTACCATAGTCATTGATAATAGTATGACCTGCATTACTTCCGCCCTGAAATCTTACAATAATGTCAGATTTTTCAGCGAGCATATCTGTAATCTTACCTTTTCCTTCGTCGCCCCAATTGGCGCCAACTATTGCTCTTACCATTTAGAATCCTCCTAAACTGTACGTTTGTTAATGCGGTTTACCCGCGAGTTGCCGGTTGCTTCTTTTCTTTTATCTGCGGCGTAATCCCAGCATTTTCACACTTTATCCCACTACAGTGCATAGCACAACCAGATAACATTATACTATCTAATTCATAAAAATGCTAGTGCTAATTTCTTCTATTTTTTCAGTGCTAATCTCTTCTATTTTTTCAGCAGGTATTTTCCACTTGGAAACTTTATATTTAACCTCCCAGATGCTCTTTTCTTGTTTTGGGAGGTACATTTCTTTGTTTACAACTTGCTTTATGTTAACTTGTTGTTATAGATACGTACCTCCCATATCCACTTTTTCCTTTTTGAGAGGTACATTTCTTTGTTTACAACTTGCTTTATGTTAACTCGTAGTCACAAATATGTACCTCCCATACCCGCTTTTTCCTTTTTGGGAGGACATTACTTTGTTTTTCGCCTACCTATAGTTGCAATTATGTTAACTTGTTGTTATAGGTATGTACCTACCATATCCGCTTTTCCTTTTTGGGCGGACGTTTCTTTGTTTTTCACATGTCTTCACTTCGCTTTATGTTATCTAGTTTCACAAAAAAAGTACCTCCCAAATCAACTTTTTCCATTCGGGAGGTACACTTCATATATTTGCGTCTGTTTTGCATCTGTTTTGCATCTGCTTTGCGTCTGTTTTGCATCTGTTTTGCATCTGTTTTGCGTTTGTTTTGTGTCTGTTTTGCGTCTGTTTTGTGCTTGTTTTGAGTATCAATCGGCGCCTATTTCTATATTTGCCTAAATTCTGCTCAGCATTCTCTTTTATTTTTGATTCTTCTTGTATATACACCAGAGTCCCTTGAGCAACAATTCATCATCACAAATGATGTCATGTTTACAATGTTCCACAATAACTTTTGCAAGTCCACCTGTTGCAACAATTGTTGTTTTTGCACCAAGTTCTTCTTCAATTCTGTCAATCAGTCCGTCAAGCATCGCCGCATTTCCAAACACTGCACCGCTCTTCATGCAATCAACAGTGTTTTTACCAACTACTTTTTTTGGCGCATCGTAACTAATATATGGAAGCTGAGAAGCCCTCTCTGAAAGTGCATCCTGGGAAATCTTCATTCCGGGAATAATGATTCCTCCAATATAATTGTGCTTTGCGTCAATAACTGAACATGTTGTTGCTGTGCCCATATCAATAACAATAAGTGGTCCCTCGTACTGCTCGATAGCTGCAACTGCATCAACTACCAAATCACTACCAAGAGTATTTGGATTATCCACAATTATATTTAATCCTGTTTTAATACCTGCTCCAACTACCAGCGGTTTTTTCCCTGTTATTATCTCAACCGCTCCCTGAAGTGTTGCAGTAATGTTTGGAACAACTGATGAAATAATTGCTCCCTCAACGTTATTTACATACTCCTTATAAACATCAAGAAGCATCTTTAAATGAATGGCATATTCGTCCTGAGTCTTCTTAAGATCAGTTCCAAGTCTGCATGAACAAACTATTTTTTCATCTTCTACCATTCCGACAACGATATTTGTATTTCCAACATCTAATGCTAATATCATTTTCTCACCTTTTTCTTTCTTTTTAAATTAAAGTTTCGTTCTTCCAACAGGAAGAACCCATCTTCATAAACAGGGCCTTGCCCTAACAATAAATTCCCCGACAATCAGATTGCCGAGGAATACTGTATTGTGTACTTATAACATACTTACGAGCTTATCTAATATGTTACTTGCCACCTCTTCCTTACTCATAATTGGGAGTTGTTCATTTCCCTCTCTTGTAATGAGTGTGACGATATTTGTATCTGTTCCAAATCCTGCGCCGGCATCTTTCAGGCTGTTAGCAACAATCATATCTGCATTTTTCTTTTCAAGCTTCTTTGTTGAATTTTCAATTAATGACTGTGTTTCCATTGAAAATCCGCACAATACCTGTCCTGATTTTTTGTGTGCACCAAGATATGCAAGAATATCATCTGTTCTCTCCATCTCGATAGACATATCATCATCTTTCTTCTTCATTTTTTCATCTGCAACATTCTTAGGTCTATAGTCTGCAACTGCTGCAGCTTTGATGATGATATCCTGTTCATCTGCACGGGATGTTACTGCTTCGAACATGTCTTTTGCGCTGACAATGTCTACCACATTTACAAATGGTGGAATCTTTGCAGTAATCGGACCTGCCACCAAAGTAACATCCGCACCTCTAAGCATTGCAATCTTTGCAAGGGCGCATCCCATCTTTCCTGAAGAATGATTTGTGATATATCTTACCGGATCAATTGCTTCTCTTGTTGGTCCTGCAGTAATCAGAACCTTCTTTCCGGCAAGATCCTTCTCATATGCGATTTCTCTGATAACGTAATCCACAAGAACTGACTCTTCCGGAAGTCTTCCTTCGCCAACATCGCCGCATGCAAGCATTCCTGAAGCAGGTTCTATTATCTCAAATCCAAATCTCTTGAGTTTTTCTATATTATCCTGAACAATTGCATTTCTGAACATGTATGTATTCATGGCAGGTGACACAATTCTTTTGCATGTAGCTGAAATAGCAACAGTGCTAAGCATATCATCTGCAATTCCATTCGCCATCTTTCCGATAATGTTTGCAGTTGCCGGAGCAATAAGCATAACATCTGCTTTCTGTCCAACAGATACATGCGCTACATTAAACTGGAAATTTCTATCAAATGTATCTATGAGACATTTTGTCTTTGTGATTGTCTCAAATGCAATAGGATTAATAAAATTCTTTGCATTCTCTGTCATTATTACATGCACTTCTGCACCGAGTTTCACAAGCATACTTGCAACATTGACCATCTTGTATGCTGCAATTCCGCCTGATACACCTATAAGAACTGTCTTTCCTTTAAGCATAATGTGTACCTCCTGCTTTATATTTAATCCATGTATTTTACACGTGTAATTACATATCTTCCAACAATCCATGTTTCTCATATCTTGTTGTTCTTGCAATCTTATTGTCATCATCAACAAAAACAACTTTTGGTGGATTATCTTTTATCTCTTTTTCATCCATCTGGGCATAGCACATGATAATGATCTTATCCCCAACTGATACACATCTTGCAGCCGCACCGTTCAAGCAGATCATTCCGCTTCCTCTCTCTCCTGCTATTGTGTATGTCTCAAAACGGTTGCCGTTATTTACATCAACAATTGCAACCTTCTCATACTCATATATTCCTGCAGCATCAAGTAAATCCTCGTCTACTGTGATGCTCCCAACGTAGTCAAGCGCTGCCTGAACAACTGTAGCTCTGTGAATTTTACCTTTTAACATTGATACTAACATTTCATTTCTCCTTACCTATGCTCACTTATAGTTTCTTATTTGTTTTTTTGGGTGTGTCTAACCCGGTTCTTTTCCATTTCATATGGTATATAAATAATTAATATTAGTCAACAGCTGCCCAAGTATACTTTTGCTCATTTTTGGGGCGCTTCTTTTATTGCTAACTTTATAGCAACAGTTTCGCCCAATAATTCGCAAAATCGTGTCTTCGACACTGGCAGCTGCTTCGCAGCTTCCTTTTGCTCATTTTTGGGGCGCTTCGCTCATACTTACTCCTATGTACACGAAAAAATGCAAGCACTTTTTCGTGCACAAGTAGTAAGTATGGCTAAACTGTTGCTATAAAGTTGTCGATTAGTCTTGTCTTGCCGATGTAGACTGCCATTGCTACTAATACTTCGCCTTTGAGTGTGTCGATTTCCTGGCATGTTACTGCGTCTACTGCCTGTACGTAATCTATTTTTGCCATTGGCTCTGTCTCGATGTTTTTAATCATTGCATCGACTACTTTTTTGCTGTCTCTCTCCCCTGCTTCTACCATTTCCTGTCCGAGTTTGATTGTCTTGCTGAGGATTAGTGCAGCTTTTCTTTCTTCTTCTGAAAGGTATGTGTTTCTTGAGCTCTTTGCAAGTCCGTCTTCCTCTCTGATGATTGGACATCCAACGATTTCGATTCCGAAGTTTAAGTCTCTGACCATTCTCTTGATTACCGCAAGCTGCTGTGCATCTTTCTGTCCAAAGTATGCTTTGTCAGGACATACGATGTTGAATAACTTACTTACTACTGTACAAACTCCTCTAAAGTGAATTGGCCTGCTCTTTCCGCAAAGCTGTTCTGAAACCTGCTCCATATCCACATGTGTTGAGAAGTCAGGTGCATACATTTCTTCCGGTTCCGGATTGAATATGAGGTCTGCTCCAGTTGCCTCACAAAGTCTTGTATCTGCTTCTAAATCTCTTGGATATGCTTCTAAATCTTCATTTGGTGCAAACTGAATTGGATTTACAAATACGCTTACTACTACTTTGTCATTTTCTTCTACTGCCTTTGCAATAAGACTCTGATGTCCTTCATGAAGGAATCCCATTGTTGGTACAAGTCCTACTGTTAATCCCTGTTTTCTCCATTCTCTTACCTGATCTCTTGTTTCTTTAACTGTATGTACTACTTTCATTTCTAATCTCCTTCTATTCTTTTTCAATTATACTTTTAACTTTGTTTTCAATTTTATTTTTTTAACCGGGTGCCCAATACTTCAAAGTTGAGAAGCACCCGGCATTTTATCATAAAATATTATTACAATCATCTTACACTGATAACAATTAGCAATTATTTCTCATCAATAAAGTTTTTCGATGATACTCTCGTCGATCTTGTATGTCTGCTCTGCTGTTGGGAATGTGCCTTCCTTTACTTCCCTATCATAATCGGCAAATGCCTGCTTCATCATCTCACCCACATTTGCAAATTTCTTTACAAACTTTGGTGTGAAATCTGAGAACATTCCAACTGCATCCGCATAAACTAACACCTGTCCGTCACATCCTGCTCCGGCGCCGATTCCGATTGTCGGAATTCCGATGCTGTTAGTTACGAGTGTTGCAAGTTTCTCAGGTACACACTCAAGTACTACTGCAAATGCTCCTGCAGCTTCAACTGCCTTTGCATCTTCGATAAGTTTTCTCGCTGCCATCTCTGTCTTACCCTGTACTTTGAAACCGCCAAATGCATTAATTGACTGTGGTGTAAGTCCAAGGTGTGCACATACCGGAATTCCTGCATCTGTGATTGCTTTGATTTGTGGGCAAACCTCTGCGCCGCCCTCAAGCTTGACAGCATTTGCACGAGCCTCTTTCATAAGTCTTCCTGCATTTACTACTGCATCATATACTGATGTCTGGTATGACATAAATGGCATATCCACTACAACAAGTGCATTTTTTGCACCTCTTGCAACTGCCGCACCATGGTGAATCATATCTTCCATAGTAACTGAAATTGTATCTTCGTATCCAAGCATTACATTTCCAAGTGAATCTCCAACAAGAATTGAATCAATTCCTGATTCATCAATAAGTTTCGCTGTTGAATAATCATATGCTGTAATCATTGTAACTTTCTTATTATTTGCTTTTGCTTCTTTAAATGTGTTTACTGTAACCTTCATAACCGTGCCCTCCTTTGAACTCAGTTAGAGTCTTCTCTGACTCTTTTTTAACAGCATATTCCTTTGCTATTAAAATCCAATGTGTAACTCCCATTCTATTATTAATTAATTATTAACTCTTTTATTAATTAATATCGTCTCAGAAACGATAATTAATCCTTTTGAATCATTCATTACATTATTACAATTACTTACTGCAATTATTTATTACAATTTTTTACTTCAATTACTCATTACAATTACTGATCAATGATTTGTTTCAACTGTGTATTCAGCAACTCAATCAGTTCTGAGTAATCCCTTCCCGGATTCTTGGTCTGTGCAATATCTATAAGTTGTTTTGCCAGTACGATGTATGTCATTTTCATTTCTCCGTCAAGTTCTGAAATGTGCTTTGATATAGTCCCCACATCACATCGCTCAACCGGACCTGTCAGCGCATCAACCACTCCTACTTTTGCAATGTTACCTACATTGTTAATTGCTATCGGTGATAATGCCTTCTTTGCCAGTTTCTCATCAAATCCACATTCGACAAGAAGTTTCTGCGCAACTCCCATAAGTGCCACTACATAATTGCTGGCAAAAACTGCTGCACTGTGATACTTAATCTTGCACTCGGCATCAATAACCTGCACATCATGTCCCCATGACTCGAACAGTTCCTTGAAGTACCCTAAGTACTTTTCATCTCCTTCAATTGTAAAAAATGCTTTTGAAATTTCCTGATAAGACGTCAGCTTGTCATTAACTGCGTACATTGGATGAATTGAATAACCAAATGCCCCCACTTGATTACTTTCAGAAAACACGGCGGAAGATAACGCGCCGCTACAGTGACATATTATTTTATTCCCGATTTCTGACAACGTCTTTAAATGTTCCCAAATTGTACTGATTGTTCCGTCCGGAACCGTAATAAAAATAATATCGCTATTTGCAACCAAATCTTCTATGTCCTCGTAATATGAGGACGCTGTAAAGTTTGCTGCTTCTTTTGCCGATTCTGGGTTTCTGCTGAAATATCCGGATACATACATGTTACGTTCCGAAAAATACCTTCCTAATGTGAAACCAACTTTGCCGGCTCCTATAAATCCTATCCTCATATAATCACCTACTTTCATTAGGTATTGTACGAAGAATAAAATAAAATCACGGTATAGTTTCTTTCTGAATACCATCCACGCAAACTATACCATCAAGATTTAAAAATGTAAAGATACAAATAGATAAAACCTAATTAAATTAAGTTTTTGCTTAATCTAATTAGGTCTTTCATTTTCAACTGTATTTTCTCCAATTTTCTCTTTATCGATAGTTTAATTTCTATTCTTTCTATTTATATTAATTATCTAATTCTTCTATCTTTCCGTCTTTTATATAGATAATTCTTTTACACTTCCTAGCAACTTCATCGTCATGCGTAACAATAACAACTGTCTTTCCTTCTTTGTTTAGTTCTAAGAGCAGTTCCATAATTTTTTCCGCATTACCTGAATCTAATGCACCCGTAGGCTCATCTGCCAAAATATAATTTGGTTCATTTACAAGTGCTCTTGCAATGGCAACCCTCTGTTTTTCACCTCCTGATAAAACAGAAACTTTCTTACTCGCAAGGTGTGACACCCCAACCTTTTCCAATTTATTTTTTGCTATTTCTCTAATCTCCTTAATCGGCTTTTTCCCAAGCATAAGTGGAAGACACACATTTTCCAAAACAGTTTCATCTTCTATCAGTCCAAAATCCTGAAGCACATATCCTATTTTTTCATTACGATATTTTGCTTTTAATTTACTGTTTGCCGAAACAATATTCTGCCCATCTAACTCATATGATCCACTATCCCACACATCCAATAATCCAATGATGTGAAGTAACGTCGACTTTCCAGCTCCGGACTTTCCCTTAATAGCAACCATATCGCCATCTGCTATTTCTAACTTAACATTATCAAGAACTACCTGCTTATTGTCTGCGTCCTTTATTTTATATTCTTTACATATATCATTAATAATTATCGCCATGCCTTCTTTGCTCCCGCCTCTATAATTATGTAAATACTCATGCCTCTCTACTCTTTGCCTTTTTTATATAATTCAATAATATTATATTTTCCTGCTCTAATGATTGCAGGCAACGATGAAATAGCATAAATAAACACATAAAATAATAGTATAAAAATATATATTCTCCAATCGGTTTCAGAATTATTATCTGTTGCCACCGGTATTATCTTCTTACTCAAAAGCACAAAGGCGGCAAATGATATTCCAATAACAGAAAATGTGTTTAACGCTTCTATGAACATACATTTTCTTCTTGTCATTCCAAGCATATACATAATTGTATATGTTTTCATATTATTCTCACCTTGAATAAAATTAATTCCACCAATACCAATAACTGTTAACACGAAGAAAATCAATGCAACCATTCCATTTGTGTACATAAATTCTCTATTATCCTTTGAGTATTTTTCCTGCATCTGCTCTATTGAAGAAACATCTCCCCATTTTTTCAATTCTTCAATAACTTCCGGGAAATCAGATTTCTGAGCATAAACCATCTT
>JAEELL010000022.1 GCA_016282745.1 Lachnospiraceae bacterium | reverse complement strand
TAATAGAAAGAAAAAACCTTGAGGGTAATACCAAGGGTTTTCAAGGAGGATATAAGCAAAATGAAATTAGGAATAATCGGTCTTCCGAATGTCGGAAAGAGCACACTTTTTAATTCGCTTACAAAGGCAGGAGCAGAATCGGCAAACTATCCATTCTGTACTATAGATCCTAACGTTGGTATTGTTACAGTACCTGATGAGAGACTTAATAAACTTGCAGCTTTGTATAACTCTGCAAAGGTTACACCTGCTGTTATTGAATTTGTTGATATTGCAGGTCTTGTTAAGGGAGCATCAAAGGGTGAGGGACTTGGAAATCAGTTCCTTTCAAATATCAGAGAAGTAGATGCCATCGTACATGTTGTAAGATGTTTTGAGAATACAAACGTTATCCATGTTGAGGGAAGTGTTGATCCTATCAGAGATATAGAGACGATTAACCTTGAACTTGTTTTTGCCGATGCGGAAGTATTAGAGAGACGTATTGCAAAAACAACAAGAGGTGCAAGAAATGATAAGGAACTTGCCAAGGAACTTGATTTTCAGGAGAGATTAAAAGCTTATCTTGACGAAGGAAACCTTGCAATCAGTTTTGAACTTGAAAATGAAGATGAAGAAAAATGGATGAAAGAATATAATCTCCTCACTGCAAAACCGGTTATATTTGCTGCAAACGTATCTGAAGATGATTTGGCAGATGACGGTAATTCAAATGAATATGTAAGTGCAGTTAGAGATTTTGCTGCAAAACATGACAGTGAAGTGTTTGTCATAAGTGCTCAGATTGAACAGGAGATTGCAGAACTTGATGATGATGAAAAAGAGATGTTCTTATCAGAACTTGGATTGTCAGAGTCAGGACTTGATAAACTTATAAAGGCAAGTTACTCGTTGCTTGGTCTTATCAGCTACCTTACATCAGGAGAGGATGAGACAAGGGCATGGACAATTACAAAGGGAACAAAAGCACCTCAGGCTGCAGGAAAGATACATACAGATTTTGAGAGAGGATTTATCAGAGCAGAAGTGGTTAATTATCAGGATTTGCTTGATTGCGGTTCTCTGTCAGCTGCAAAGGAAAAAGGTCTTGTTGGACTTGAAGGAAAAGAATACGTTGTTAAAGATGGCGATGTAATATTATTCAGATTTAATGTATAAAAGTTTTGTGACGGAACAGGAGTTGCTTGTATGTTGTTGGCAAATACGGGAATTGAGTTTTTTAATCTGGGAATAAAACTTGAAAATCTTGGAAAGGGGATTTCAATAGGTGGCTTAGAAATTGCTTTCTACGGAATGATTATTGCATTTGGCATTTTTGCAGGAATAATGATGGTTTGTTTTCAGGCAAAGAGAACAGGTCAGAATGCAGATGATTATTTAGATTTTGCAATGTATATTATTATTGCCTGTATCATTGGGGCAAGAATCTATTATGTTGTTTTCCAATGGGATTATTACAAGGATAATATTTCAGAGATAATAAATCTGAGAAAAGGTGGTCTTGCAATATATGGAGCAGTTATCACAGGTGTGGTAGGAGCTTTTATATATACAAGAATCAAAAAACTCGAGTTTGGAAGAATTGCAGATACTGCAATAACCGGTCTTATAACCGGTCAGATAATTGGAAGGTGGGGAAACTTTTTCAATAGAGAGGCATTTGGAGGAGTTGCAAAAGATACAAATCCACTGGCAATGAGAATATATTTTGATGATTATTTTGGAATAGAAGATGTTCCACAGGCAGTTGTTGAGGGTATGGAGAAAATGACAGGAAAAACTGTTGAGACGCTTGGATATATTCAGGTTGAACCTACTTTCCTGTATGAAAGCTGCTGGAATTTACTGATTCTTGGAATTCTTTTGTTTATGACAACGAGAAAGAAGTTTGACGGTCAGATACTATTGCTGTATTTGATGGGGTATGGAATCGGAAGATTTTATATTGAAGGTCTTAGAACTGATCAGCTTATGATGCCGGTTGTTAATTATCCAGTGTCGAGAGCGTTATCACTGTTGTTGGTTGTAGTATCTTTGGTGATTATGATTGCCAAATTGGTTAAAAAAAGTGATGAGAAAGTTATAATTGGTGAAGAAAAATTGGAAAATCCCACCACCGATGATAAAAATGTGGGATAATCCTCCACTTTTGATTAAAAAGTGGGAAAATCTACCACTTTGAAGAAAAAATGTGGATAAACAATTGAATATATAACGTCTTAAACCCCTTATTTTATGGGAAAAAATAGGGAAATGAAACCCGCGAAAGTTTTTGGAAAAATTTTCGCGGGTTTCATTTTTTTTGCTTAAAAACTATTGAAATTTATGCAAAAATGGTATAAAATTTCATTACAAGTGGTGATTGAGGGTGAAAAGTGGTGGAAAGTGGTAAATTTTCAGGAATGCACCCATTACCATTTGACTGCAGGCGATACAAGTTTAACTTCCATAGGTAGTCGACGACTTAGGAGGATTTGGTTATGTTCATGGGACAATACAATCAAAAAGTTGATACAAAAGGCAGAGCTATTGTTCCAGCCAAATTTAGGGAAGAACTCGGGGAGCAGTTTGTTATTACAAAAGGGCTCGATGATTGTATTTTTGGCTTTCCACTATCGAAATGGGAAGAACTTACAGAGAAGCTTAGCAGTTTATCTATGTCAGACAAAAAGGTAAGAAAGTTCATTCGATTTTTCCTCGCAGGGGCAGCAACCCTCGAGACTGACAAGCAGGGAAGAGTACTTATTCCTCAGGGCTTGAGGGAGTTCGCCTCACTTGATAAAGATGTTATCTGGATTGGGGCAGGCTCTAGATTGGAAATTTGGAATCCGGACAAACTTATTGAAAATACAGAATTTGATGAGGATGAAATGGATGAGGTTGCTGATTACATGGCAGGCCTCGGTATCTAATTAGTTTCATCCGAATTGGGAAAGGAACAACACATGAGTTTTAAACATATATCAGTACTTCTGAATGAGACAGTAGAAGGATTAAATATCAAACCTGATGGGGTATATGTTGACGGAACTCTTGGTGGTGGAGGACATGCATACGAAGTGTGCAGGAGACTTTCAGGTAAGGGCAGATTCATCGGAATAGATCAGGATGGAGATGCTCTTGAAGCAGCAAAAGAAAGACTTAGTGAATTTTCTGACATTACCTCATTTGTCAGAAGTAACTACAGTGAGATAGATACTATTTTAAATGATTTGGGAATTGATAAGGTTGACGGTATAGTTCTCGATCTTGGGGTTTCTTCTTACCAACTCGATACAATTGAGAGAGGTTTCTCTTACAAAGAAGACGCACCGCTTGATATGAGAATGGACAGCCGACAGACTAAAACAGCAGCAACAGTTGTGAATGAGTACAGTGAATTTGATTTGTACAGGATAATCCGTGATTACGGTGAGGACAAGTTCGCAAAGAATATTGCAAAGCATATAGTTGCTGAGAGAGAGAAGGGTGAAATTACAACTACAAAGCAATTGAGTGATATTATCAGAGCTTCAATTCCTATGAAAGTGCAGGCGAAGGGAGGACATCCTGCAAAGAAGACTTTTCAGGCGATACGAATTGAGGTTAACAGGGAACTCGAAGTGCTTAACAAGTCGATAGACACAATGATTGACAGACTTAATGAAGGTGGAAGGTTATGTATTATTACATTTCATTCCCTTGAAGACAGGATAGTTAAGACTAAATTTAAAAACAATGAAAATCCATGTACATGCCCACCTGATTTTCCGGTTTGCGTATGTGGAAATAAACCGAAGGGAAAGGTTGTTACAAGGAAACCAATTGTACCTTCTGACGAGGAAATTGAGAATAACAAGAGATCAAAAAGTTCAAAGTTGAGAATATTTGAACATAATTAACAGATGGACGTGGACGGTTATTTAATATTTGGAGGAAACGGATAGATATGGAAAGAAGAGACACATATGTGTACGGCAATACTGTCAGAAAAAATGACTCGAGAAGAGAAGAGCGGGTTTACAATAACGGCGAGAGAGTAAAAGTTAGCCGTAGAGAAATGGCATACAGAGAAAGAGCATTAAAGATGAATGGTGCTTATGCACTTTTTCTTGCCGTTGTATCTATATTTTGTCTCTCTGTGGCAGTTATGTATCTTGGTGTTCAGGCAGACATCAAGGCAGCAAGAAGAGATATTACTAATTTGAAAAATGATATAAATACAATGGTTGCCAAAAATGAGGCAATAGATTATTCTATTAACACATACATCTCATCTGAGCATGTCATTAAAGTTGCTACAAAGGAACTTGGAATGGTTGAAGCAGATTCAGATCATGTTGTATTTTACAATAGTACAGATAGCGAGTATACTGTACAGTATAAAGATATTCCAACGAAGTAGGGAAGCGATGTGTTATGAGAAGAAAGAGAAGAGTACCAATATTTAAAAGATATATGCATAATAGGCTAGTTGCAATTTTAGTGATAATTGTACTAGCTTTATTTGCGTTAGGTGGAGTTACGGCATATTATGCATTGGAAAAGAACGACAGTTATACAATCAGAGTTTTAAGTCAGCAGGAATACAGAAGTAAGACCATACCTTACAAGAGAGGTGAAATCACAGACAGAAACGGTAACTCTCTTGCAACAAGTATTAAGGTGTATAATCTTGTGGTTGACTCGAAGATAATACTCGAGGAAAAAGATGACAATAAGAATCCGATTTGCCTTGAACCGACTGTTGATGCTATTGATCAGTATTTCAGTAATATTGATGAGGACAGGATAAACAAAGATATATTTACACAGTCTGACAATATTGATGTTCAAAAACTAACATCGGGCATTGAAGACAGAGCAGACAGCAATTACTGGGTTGTAATTGAAGAACTTGAATATGATGAAATAAAAGATTTTCAGAAATTCATTAAAGACGAAGAGAATGTTAAAGGTGTGTGGTTTGAGGAAGAATACAAACGAATGTATCCTTTTGACAACCTTGCCTGTAGCGTTATCGGTTTTACCAACGGCGACAATGAGTCTGCGGATATAGGTATTGAAGCTTATTATAACGATTATCTTATTGGAACAAACGGAAGAGAGTATGGATACGTTAATTCGGACAGCAATATGGAAAGTGTTGTAAAGCAGCCTGAGAACGGTGATACGGTTATTTCCACAATCGATGTCAATATTCAGAGAATTGTCCAGAAAAAAATCAAGGAATACATGAAGAAGTTCCAACCAAAACGTATGGCTGTAGTTATAGCAGATCCAAATACCGGTGAGATTCTTTCTATGGCGGATAATACAACTTTCAATCTTAACAAGCCAAGAGACTTGAGCGCATATTTCACACAGAGCAAGATTGACAAGATGTCAGAAGAAAAAATGCAGGAGAAATTGAATCTTATCTGGAGAAACTATTGTGTGAGCGATTCATATGAGCCGGGTTCAACTGCGAAACCATTTACGGTTGCGGCAGCATATGAGGAGGGGCTGATTGATGACAAGACTACCTTTGTATGTGACGGAGGACAGCAGCTGCCGGGATTTTATATCAGATGTCATAAAGTGACAGGTCACGGTACAATTAATGCAAAACAGGCAGTGGCTTATTCATGTAATGATGCATTGATGCAGATAGGTGCTAAACTTGGAGCAGATACTTTCACACAGTATCAGACAAGATTTGGACTGGGATTTAAGACAGGAATTGATTTGCCTGGAGAGACAAGAGGTCTTGTTTACGATGCTGATAAAATGGGCGTAACTGATTTAGCTACTAACTCTTTTGGGCAGAACTTTACAGTTAATATGGTTCAGATGGTTTCAGCATTTTCTTCACTTGTAAACGGAGGATATTATTATGAGCCGCATGTTGTTAAGGAAGTAAGAACAGCTGACGGAAATCTCGTGGAGAATTATTCAAAGGCAATAGTAAGACAGACCATTACTGAAGATACTTCAGAATATATCAGAGAATGTCTGAGAGCCGTAGTTACTGACGGTACAGGAACAAACACTGCAATTGACGGATATACAATTGCCGGTAAGACAGGTACTGCGGAAAAAGTAGATACTTCCGGAAAAGGAAAGGGTAGAATTGCAGGAGAATATATTATTTCTTTCCTTGGATGTGTTCCGGCAGAAAATCCTAAGGTTGTTTGTTATACATTGATGGATTCTCCAAAAGAACAGCCGGATTCAACAGCTTTTAATACAGAATTCTGGCGAGCAATAATGGAAGAGGTTCTTCCTTATATGCATATAGAAAAAACAGAAGATAATGGAAAAGATCCTGAACTTAAAAACACAAAAAAAGAAGATGTTCAGGAACACTATCAGGGTGGAATAATCAACGAAGGAACTGAAGCACCTGAGTCAGAAGAGTCTGGTTCGGATGGAGCAAATTCAGATGAGGCTGATTCAGAACAATCCAATGTAGAGTAATCTGATTCAGAACAATCCAATGCAGAAGACTGTTATTTGTTGTAATCATTATTTATGATGAATACCCGATTAATTCCTGTAATACAATATAACAAAAAAGTATATTGTATTTATGATTGGAGTCAGTTCATCGATAAGAAGAAAATTACTGCTTTATATTTCAGTTATTATGATTATGTTTGTTACACTTATAGGGCGTGTAGTGTATCTGATGGTAATAAAAGCGGATATGTATACTGAGATGGCAAGCGAAGTTCAACAAAGAGAGAGACTTATAAAAGCAGCAAGAGGTCTGATATATGACCGAAACGGAAAAATAATCGCATCAAACAAAACAGTATGTTCCGTTTCAGTTATTCACAGTCAGATTAAAGATGAAAACAAAGTGATAAAAGTACTGACAGAAGAACTTGAAATTGATAAGAATGTTATTGAAAAGAAAGTTCGAAAGATATCTGTCAGGGAAATAATAAAAACTAATGTTCCAAAGGAAGTTGGGGACAGAATCAGAAAATATAACCTGGAAGGTGTTAAAATTGACGAGGATTATAGAAGATATTATCCTTACGGGAGTCTTGCTTCAAAGGTGATGGGATTTACCGGAAGTGATAATCAGGGAATACTCGGACTTGAAGCAAAGTATGATTCATACATGATGGGCATTGATGGGAGGATACTGACTCTGACAGATGCCAGGGGAATTGAGGATGAAGATGCTTTGGAAATCAGAGAGGAACCAAAAGCCGGAAATAATTTGTGGACAGGAATTGATGTGAATGTTCAAATGTATGCTGAACAGATTGCTAACGATACATTGAAGTCAAAACAGGCAAATTATGTTTCGATTGTAGTTATGAATCCAAACAATGGTGAAATAATCGCAATGGTGAATGCTCCGGAGTTTGATCTTAATAATCCTTTTAAACTGAATTATGAGAGCAAAATTAAAAGAGGAACAAAAAAATATCAGAATGAGTTAAATAAAATGTGGAGAAACCAGTGCATCAATGATACTTATGAGCCGGGCTCCACATTTAAAATTGTAACGGCAGCGGCTGCTCTTGAAGAAGGCGTGGTAAAACTTCAGGACAGTTTTTTCTGCCCGGGATATAAGATTGTTGACGACAGAAGAATAAGATGCCATAAAGTTTCCGGACACGGAAGCGAAGATTTTGTTCAGGGAACCATGAATTCCTGTAATCCGGTTTTTATTGAAGCAGGAATGAGACTGGGTACAGAGAGATTTTATAAATATCTCAGGCGCTTTGGCGTGACTGAAAAAACAGGAATTGATTTGCCGGGGGAGGCAGGTACCATAATTCATAAGGAGCAGAATGTAGGAAATGTAGAACTTGCAACAATGTCTTTTGGACAGTCCTTTCAGATTTCGCCAATTAGATTTCTGACAACGGCCAGCGCAATAATTAACGGAGGAAAGCTCGTGACGCCTCATATTGCAGTTTCAGTGAGCAGTCAGGAAGGAAAAAATATTAAAAACTTTGACTATCCTATACAAAATGGTGTATTATCAAAGGATAGGTCGGAAGATATGAAATATATTCTTGAAAAAGTGGTTTCCGAAGGAACAGGTAATAAGGCCTACATAGAAGAAATGAGGATTGGAGGAAAGACTGCTACCTCGCAAAAACTTCCCAGAAATTCCGGGAAATATATATCTTCATTTATGTCCTTTGCTCCTGCAGATAACCCGCAGGTTATTTCTATTATAATAGTAGATGAACCGAAAGGGATGTATTACGGAGGAACAGTTGTTGGACCTCTGATGAAAAAACTTAATGAGAATATATTGCCGTACCTGTTAGGGGGAATTTAAAAGCAGTAATATTTTTCTAAAGATAATAATGATGCAGTTTGAAATCTGCTCATTAAAATACATAGTTAATTGTTAAAAGGAGAGTGTTATGGAACTGAAGAATAAAAAAGTACTTGTTGCAGGATCTGGAAAGAGCGGAATAGGAGCGGTTTCTTTATTACAGAAAACAGGAGCTGATATTACATTATATGATGGCAATTCAGCTCTGACTGAAGAAATTGTAAAAGAGAAACTTGATAATTCAGAGGGAGTTAAGTTTGTATTTGGAGAACTCCCTGCAGAAGTTATTAAAAATACTGATTTAATGGTTTTGAGCCCGGGTATTGCAATAGACGCACCTTTTGTTAATGAAGTAAGAGACGCAGGTGTTCCTATCTGGGGTGAGATAGAACTTGCATATAACGCAGCAAAGGGAAAACTCATTGCCATAACAGGTACAAACGGAAAGACAACGACAACTTCTCTTGTAGGAGAAATAATGGCAAATTACTATAAGAAAGTTGATGTTGTGGGAAATATTGGAAATCCTTACACAACAACTGCTTTTGAATCTGATGAAGATACAGTAACAGTTGCAGAGATAAGCAGTTTTCAGTTAGAGACAATTCATGATTTTAAACCTGATGTGTCTGCAGTCCTTAACATTACACCTGATCATTTGAACAGACATTATACAATGGATAATTATGCTAATGTTAAGATGAGCATTGCAAAGAACCAGGATGAGAATCAGGTTATTGTACTTAACTATGAAGACGAGATTATCAGAGAAAAAGCTTCTATGTTAAAAAACAAGATTGTTTACTTTAGCAGTAAGAATAAATTAGATGAGGGGATATTCCTTGACGGTGATAATATTGTTTACAGTGCAGATGGAAAGCAGGAAATAATCACAACTGTTTTTGACACAAGCCTTGTAGGAATTCATAACATTGAAAATATAATGGCTGCAATCGGCATATCTATTAATATGGGAGTGCCAAAGGATGTTATCAGACAGTCAATTCATGATTTTAAGGCTGTTGAACACAGAATAGAGTATGTAACAACAAAGGACGATGTTATTTACTATAATGATTCTAAAGGCACAAATACTGATGCTTCAATCAAAGCAATAGAGGCTATGAGCAGACCAACAATTCTTATTGCAGGTGGTTATGATAAAAAATCAGAATTTGACGAATGGGTTGAAGCTTTTGGAGACAAAATAAAGACTTTGGTGCTCTTGGGCGAAACAGCAGAAAAGATTGCCGAGACAGCAAAGAGACATGGTTTTGATAATATTATTATGACGCAGTCACTTGAGGAGGCTGTAAAGGTGAGCGCACAAAATGCAGAACCTAATTATGCTGTTTTATTATCACCTGCATGTGCAAGCTGGGATATGTTTGACAGTTATGAACAGCGTGGTGAATTGTTTAAACATTACGTAAAAAATCTTTAGAAATTATCAAAGAGGAATTATTGATGAGTAGAAATGAAGGTCGACAGGATGACAGAAATAATGAAAATCAAATAAATAATCCTTCCAGGGAAAGAAGAAAAATCAGTTATTTTGATTACAGCCTTCTGTTTGTGATTATTTTCCTGATCTGTTTTGGATTTCTTATGATGTATAGTGCAAGTTCCTTTAGCGGAACTATGAAATACGGAGATTCAAGATACTTCCTTAATAAGCAGCTAAAAGCGAGTTTCTTAGGTTTATTTGTTATGGTTGGATGTATGATTATCAATTATAATTTGCTGAAAAAGTTTTCGGTGATAATGTATGTATCTTCTATTATTATGGTATTGTTGGTTTGGTCTCCGATTGGAATAAAGGTTAATGGGGCCAGAAGATGGATTGGCTTTTTGGGAATGTCATTCCAACCGGCGGAATTTGTAAAACTTACAGTAATCATAATAACAGCCCACTACCTGACGATACACTACAGGCAACTGAATAGTTTCGTGGAAGTATTAAAAGCAATGGGATTTGGTATTTTTGGAGCAATCTGGGTAGGTGTTGTTACCAGAAACATGAGCTCTGCCATTATCATAATGGCGATTACATTTATTATGGTATTTGTTGCCAGCAATAATTGGAAAGAATTTTTTATGATGGGATTGGCAATGATACCGGTTGGTATTGCAGGTGTTTTTCTTGCGGCATTCAGAGCGGAAAGATTTAAAGTGTGGCTGCACCCTGTAAAGTATTCGTCAAAGGGCGGCTATCAGATACTTCAGGGATTATATGCAATTGGTTCCGGAGGAATTCTTGGAAAAGGATTAGGACAGAGCGTACAGAAATTAGGTTATATTCCTGAGGCGCAGAATGATTACGTGTTTGCAATCATATGTGAGGAACTTGGACTTGTGGGAGCTTTTGCTGTTATTTTCATGTTCATGTTTATTATTTACAGAATGTTTATAATAGCATCTAATGCACCAAATCTGTTCGCATCAATGATGGTTGTGGGAGTTATGACTCAGATTGCTGTTCAGGTATTACTTAACATTGCAGTTGTTACCAAAGCGTTGCCAAATACCGGAGTTACGCTTCCGTTTATCAGTTACGGTGGAACTTCCGTATTGTTTTTAATGTTTGAGATTGGTATTGTTTTGGGGGTTTCAAGAACTATTAGGAGAATTAACTGACCCGATTTGGAGATGTGAACTATATGAAAAAGAAGATAATTATTATCGTCAGTATTCTGGCTTTTTTGATGGCAATAATGATTATTGTTGTTGCTAATATGAGAATTGACAGTGTAGTAATAGAGGGAAATGAGCAGTGTAAAGAACAGCAGATAAGACAGTCCATACTGGGAGATGGATTGGGAAACAATGTTGCTGTTGTATGGCTCAAGAGAAAACTCGGTAAAAAAGTAGAAATTCCCTTTGTTGAGAAATATGATATTGATATTCTTTCAATGAATAAAATAAAAATAACAATCTACGAAAAAAAGATTGTTGGATACGTTGACTATCTTGGAACATACATGTATTTCGACAAGGACGGAATAGTAGTAGAGACAAGTGACAGAAAGATAAAAGGTATTCCAAAGATAACAGGAATTAATTTCGACTATGTAATATTATATGAACGTCTTCCTGTTGAAAATGATCAGGTGTTTGATTTGATTTTGAATGTTACTCAGACACTTCAAAAATATAATCTTTCAGTGAAAAAAATATATATTTCCGAAAATCTTGAGATTACGGTTTACAAAAAAAATGTAAAAGTATATTTTGGAACAGATAAAGATCTGAGTGAAAAAATAGCTACACTGAGTGATATGCAAAAGGAATTGGAAGAATACTCGGGAACGCTTGATATGTCAAAACTTGACAGGGAAGGAGTGGGATATCATATAAAAACCGACCAATAGTGCAAAATATATGTAAAAGTTTTATATTTTAAGAAAAAATTGTATTGATATTTTTTATAATTAATTATATTATATAAACTATACGGGAATTTTTATGTCTACCATTATGCTTATTTGACATAAAATATTAAAACAAGGATGAAGGAGGATATACTCTTGTTAGAAATTAAAACAAACGAAGTAGAATCAGTTGCAAAGATTATTGTTGCCGGCGTAGGTGGAGCAGGTAATAATGCAGTTAATAGAATGATAGATGAAAATATTGGAGGAGTTGAGTTTATCGGTATCAACACTGATGCTCAGGCACTTAAGAGATGTAAGGCTCCTACAACTATACAGATTGGAGAAAAAGTTACAAAAGGACTCGGTGCGGGTGCCAAACCTGAAGTTGGCGAGCAGGCAGCTGAGGAAAACGTGGAAGAGTTATCACAGTTATTAAAGGGTGCCGACATGGTATTCGTAACATGTGGCATGGGTGGTGGTACTGGTACGGGTGCCGCTCCTGTTGTTGCTAAGATTGCAAAAGAGATGGGTATTCTTACAGTTGGTGTTGTTACAAAACCTTTCAGATTTGAAGCAAAGACACGTATGAACAATGCCCTTGCAGGTATAGAAAGATTAAAAGAAAGCGTTGATACACTTATTGTTATTCCAAATGATAAGTTACTTGAGATTGTGGACAGAAGAACTACAATGCCTGAAGCTTTGAAGAAAGCTGATGAAGTATTACAGCAGTCAGTACAGGGTATTACTGATCTTATCAATGTACCATCACTTATCAATCTTGACTTCGCTGATGTTCAGACAGTTATGAGAGACAAGGGAATTGCTCATATCGGTATTGGTTCAGCAAGTGGAGATGAAAAAGCAAGTGAAGCAGTTCAGATGGCTGTTACATCACCTCTTCTTGAGACAACAATTGAGGGAGCTACTCATGTTATCATCAACATCACAGGTGACATAAGTCTCTTCGAAGCAAACGAGGCAGCAAGCTTTGTTGAAGGACTTGCAGGCGATGATGCAAACATTATCTTTGGTGCAAGATATGATGATGCTTATCCTGATGAGTGTACTATTACAGTTATGGCTACAGGACTTGAGCAGAGTGCAAAGAAGAATGCTAATCCATTTGATATGTCTAGAGCGAACACACATGTTACAAGACCTCAGACATCTTTCAACACAACACCACCACAGGTGAATCCTGTATCTTCTTTCGCACCTAAGACAGAGTATGCAAAGAATGTTGCTACACAGCCTCAGAGCACTGTTGAGGAGAAGAAGATTAATATTCCTGACTTCCTTAGAAGAAATTAATTTTTAGCGAGAGTGTTCTTGACTGATAAGGACAAGTCATTCTTTATATTTTGACAATAAAAAAGAGAATCTGCATTTTGCAGGTTCTCTTTTTTTGTGCAGTTTCATAGTTTTGACATTTTATTTTTTGCGAGTAGGTTATTATATGATTTGTACCAGCGTATAGATTTGCTTTATTACAGGTTATTTGCACAGGGAATTAAGAAATGGTTATTTATATTGATGAGTATTTTCTTATAAATTTCTACATGGATTTTTTGATTATCCTAATCAGTTTGAAAATCCGTAATTATAAGAGAACTGTTTTTAGAATTACTATGACTTCATTTTTTGCAGCGGCGTATTCAGTACTTATACTGATAATGCGAGTGGACAATGGTATTTTGGAAATGATATTCACATATATTGTAATGAGCGTGCTTATAACGTTAGGGGCGTTTGGTTACATAAATCCGGAAAGTTTTATCAAAAATATAATTTGCATTTTTATGGTTGCTTTTATTTTTTGTGGGATAATTAACGGTATTTATTCTAAAAATATTATTACAAGCAATTTCAGCCTGCTGATATTTGCTACTTTAATTGCAGCAATGATGATTATGATTACTAAATATCTCAGTAATAACAAACTGGCCGATGAAAATATAGTAAATGTCGAACTGTTTACAGGAGAGGAAACCAGAGTAGTCAGGGCATTGATTGATACAGGAAACTTTTTATGTGAACCGATAACCGGAAAACCTGTATCGTTAATTAGAGAAAATGTTATTGATATTGAGTGTTTTAAAAATGGAAGGTTATATGTGATTCCGTTTAAAAGTGTTGGAAAGGAAAAGGGGGTGCTTACAGGCTGTAAGATAGACAGAATGACAGTTTACAAAAAAGATAAAGGGATTGATATAAATAATCCGATTCTTGCAATATACAAAGGATTTTTTTCTGAAAGAAATGAATATGATATGATTTTACATCCAAAAATAATAACAGAGGGAGAGAATAATGTTTGAGAGATTAAAAAGCGTATTTTGTGGGAAACAGAATGAGATTCATTATATTGGAGGAACTGAAGTACTTCCACCTCCTCTTGAAAGTGACAATGAGGCAGAAATGATAAAACGGATGATTGAAGAGAAGGATGAATACGCCAGGACAACTCTTATTGAGCATAATTTGAGACTGGTTGTATATATAGCAAAAAAATTTGAAAACACCGGAGTAGGTGTGGAAGATATGATTTCAATAGGAACCATAGGACTTATAAAGGGAATAAATACATTTAATACCGATAAAAATATTAAACTGGCAACTTATGCATCCAGATGTATTGAAAATGAGATATTAATGTATTTGAGAAGAAACAGTAAAAATAAACTGGAGGTATCAATTGATGAACCTTTAAATGTTGACTGGGATGGAAATGAATTACTGTTGTCGGATATTCTTGGTACGGATGAGGACATAATATACAGGGGGATAGAAAATGAGGTTGAAATAAAACTGCTAAAGCGGGCACTTGAAACTCTCAGTGAACGAGAGAGAAATATAGTTGAACTAAGATACGGATTATGCACTCTCGAGGGTGAAGAAATGACGCAGAAAGAGGTCGCAGATGTTATGGGAATTTCACAGTCCTACATTTCAAGACTGGAGAAAAAGATAATAAAGAGACTGAAAAAAGAAATACTCAGGTTTGAGTAAAATGATTACTCCGCATTCCAATTTGTACATACACTCGGTTGAAAAAAAGAGGAGTGTAAAAAATATGTGCATAATGCAGGAACTGCGAAAGGAAAAAGTAAAATGGCACTTTATAAGGTGGAGATATGTGGAGTAAATACAGCAAAATTACCGCTTCTTTCAGAGGAAGATAAGAAAAATTTGTTCTCGAGAATAAAAAGTGGTGACAAAGATGCAAGAGATGAATATATTAAAGGTAACTTAAGACTTGTGCTTAGCATTGTCCAGAGATTTTCCGGAAATGAGGAGAACATGGATGATTTGTTTCAGATTGGATGTGTTGGACTGATAAAAGCAATCGATAATTTTGACGAGTCCCACAATGTTAAGTTTTCAACTTATGCAGTACCTATGATAATCGGCGAGGTAAGAAGGTATCTCAGAGATAATAATTCAATAAGAGTCTCAAGGTCTGTAAGAGATACTGCATACAAGGCGATTTATACAAGAGAAAAGATGATGAAACAAAGGAGTATTGAGCCCACTGTCAATGAAGTGGCGGATGAAATAGGAGCAACTGCTGAAGATGTAGCCTTTGCCCTGGATGCAATCCAAAGTCCGGTCTCTTTATACGATCCGGTATATGATCAGGGCGGTGATACTCTTTATATAATGGATCAGGTCAAGGATAAGAATAACAGTGAAGAAAAATGGGTTGAAAATATTGCACTGAAGGAAGCGCTGAGAAGTTTGCAGATGAGAGAGAGGGAAATAATCGAGATGCGCTTCTTTGCGGGGAAAACCCAGATGGAGGTTGCCTGTGAACTTGGAATTTCACAGGCACAGGTAAGCAGGCTTGAAAAGAGCGCATTAAAGACCATGAGAAACTATCTGAAAGGGGCTGATTAAAATGAGAATGTGTGATTTGAAACAAAAAGAGGTGATAAATACTTGTGATTGCAAAAAAATGGGGTATGTCGATGATGTTAATCTTGATATGAAGACAGGATGTGTTAAGGATATAATAGTTCCCGGTCCAAGCAGATTTTTCAGCCTGATATGTTCTGACTTTGAGTATATTATTCCATTTCAATGCATTGTGCAGGTTGGAGATGACATTATTATCGTTAGAGTAAAGGAAGAAGATGTAAAGCATAATTGTAAAATGATATAACTGAGAAGCAGATACCCCTTCCTATAAAAAAGTGAAGGCGGAGGTAAGAAACTCTTATAAATAATGACAAGAGTGTTCTTGAATTAATGGCTTCAAAAAATACCACAAAGGTCGGAATAACTTGACCATATAAGAATATTTTTTTATAATAATCTTTGGTGAATAACTAAGAAGACAAGGGATAATCCCATTATTCGGAGGTATATATGAAGTGTCCGTTTTGTGGAGAAGAAAATACAAAAGTTATTGATTCAAGACCTGCTGATGACAGTACTGCAATCAGAAGACGTAGGGAATGTGTTGTTTGTGGCAAGAGATTTACTACTTACGAGAAAGTTGAGAGTGACACGATTCCTCTTTTTGTTGTAAAGAAAGATGACACAAGAGAGCCTTATGACAGGGCAAAACTTGAGTCGGGAATTGTTCGTTCGTGTCACAAAAGACCTGTGTCATACGATAAGATTCAGGCAGTCGTTGATTCAATTGAAAATATCATTTTTAATAAGGATAAAAGAGAAGTTACCAGTAACGAAATTGGTGAGATTGTTATGGAAAAATTAAAAGATCTTGATCAGGTTGCATATGTAAGGTTTGCATCTATTTACAGAGAATTCAAAGATGTTAATACTTTCATGGACGAGCTGACAAAGCTTCTCAAATAAGAGGTGTGACATGTTAGAGAGATTTTACCCTACGAAGTACTATGATTCCGTATGGGATATAGATTTTGAATTACTCTTTATCAACGGAGTCAGAGGAATTATTTTTGACATAGATAATACATTGGTTCCTCATGACATGCCGGCAACTAAGGAGTCGGTTGAACTTTTTGAAAAGATACATGAAATAGGAATTAAGACCTGCCTTATTTCAAATAATGATGAACCGCGAGTTGCGCCTTTTGGATATGCAATGCACACTCCATTTGTTTATGATGCAAAAAAACCATCCAAAAAGAATTATATCAAAGCGATGGAAATAATGGGGACAGATAAGAATAATACAATATTTGTTGGAGATCAGATTTTTACAGATGTTTACGGAGCTAACAGAACAGGAATTCCTTCTTATCTTGTTAAACAGATTGACAAAAAAGAAGAAATCCAGATTGTTCTTAAGAGATATCTGGAAAAGATAGTACTTAACAAATGGAGAAACAGTAATATCTGGGATAAATAAATAATCATAATTGTAGATGTAAAGCAATATATTTGAAAATTAGAATGCAAAATAATAATGCATAATAAATGTTAAAAAAGAGATACGAAAAAGATAACATACTGCGAGCAGTCGCTGTATTGACAATAGGAGGATAAAGATGAAATTACCGTCATTAATATTGGCCTCAGCAGGAAACGGTCATCAGGTATTATATAAATCAAAAGCATTTGAGAGTTTGAATCCAAAAGACTTTGATGCAATGTGTAAGAGAATGGACAGTGTACAGTTCGATTCAGAAGAAAGTTATTTTGTTACTCAAAGTCTTGGGAAGATGGTAATAGGAAGGGCAAAGCACATTACAAGTGAGGAATACGGTGATATAAAATTAAAGATTACACACTGTTACTTTATGAACATGCACTCATTTGTTGATGTTGTAAAAGGATATAGAAATCATAATGCTGTAATAGCATCGTTCAGAGAACATCTCAGACAGGATTATGGAAAAGAAGTTGAAGAAGTTTCTTTTATAAAGGATTCATCTGTTTCTCAGAAACTATCACATGCGGATCTGGCTGACATTATTATTTCTCTTGGCATGGTAGATAAGACTAAGAAATTTATGTTTGCGGAAGTTGATCCGTCAGATGCAATAAGAGTAATGTTTGAGTTTTTCCCAGCTAATTTTATATGCGATTTGTCTGTTGTGACAGATGGTGAAACAGCCACAAACGATTTCAATATTTTGTTTGGAAATATGAATGTGCTGTCGGATAACAAAGTTATTTCTATTCATACAGCTGCAAAAGGAATTTCAAGTCTTACAGCAGAAGTGGATGAATTTGTTTCAAGCGCATACAGAAAACAGATTGTTGAGATTATGGAACATGTCAGCAAGATTGAAAACGGATATCTTGCGGAACTGGTGAGTGTAACAAGAGTAGTAGCGAAGCTTGAGAGCACAGGAGTGTTGAGCGCATCAAATATCATCAAACTAATGGACAAAGCATCTTCAATAGAGGATAAAATGTCTATTTTTGGAATACTCATAGATATTAAGAGTAGTATTGAAGATTCAAGAATTGTTGATGTGGAGATGATAGAAAAATACTGGGCTTTTGTTCTCTTTAAGGCAATAGCAACCGGAGATAAAAAGAATGCTGCTCTGGTTCATAATGTATGCACATGTCTCAGAGGTGTCGACAGGGAAAGATATTTGGGATACGTGAGAGAAGCAATTGCAATGAGATACACAGAACTTGATGATGAAAATCTTGCATTGTTAGTGTTGCTTGCACATGAGAAAAAGAAAGAAAAAACAAAACTTCTAAACAACAGATTTGATGTGAGAATGGCACGTTCGTTTATCAAAAATAAATTAAACATACCTAATAGAGTTGATAATGTTGAAAAAATAATGGTACAGATGGTACTTTCGTAATTACTGAAAATTAAATAATAAAGCACAATGAAAAATACCCACCGTCGGTGGGTATTTTATTTAGAAAAACATTTTCTTAATATGCTCTACAGGCATTTCTTTTCCTGTCCAAATTTCAAAAGCCTTAGCTCCCTGATAGAGTAACATGTACATTCCGTTGAATGTGCTACAGCCTTTTTCTTTTGCCATTCTTAGTAACTTGGTTTCTGCAGGATTGTAAATGACATCTGAGACAATCAGTTCAGGTCTTAACATATCCGGGTTAGAGATAATACAGTTGTCAATATTTGGTGCCATTCCAACAGAAGTAGCATTTGTTAAGATGTCGCTAGCTGCAATGGATTCTGCAAGGACTTTGTCATCACCAAGTTCAAATAAAGTGGCGTGGCAGTCAGTGTTTTCATTTACCATTTTAACCATGTTTTCGGCTCGCTCAAAGTATCGGTCTCTAATGCTGAATACATTTATATTTTTGACACCGTCAAGAGCAGCCTGAACAAAAATAGAAGATGCGGCACCACCGGCACCAAGCAATGTCATATTCTTTCCGATAATATCGTAACCTGCATCTTTTACAGAACGCATATATCCTACACCGTCAGTATTGTGACCTATAAATTTGCCGTTTTCATTTACGACAGTGTTTACTGCACCAATCATTGAAGCTGCAGGTGAAAGTTCGTCAAGATATTCAACAATTTTGTTCTTTAAAGGCATTGTACAGTTAAAACCTTTAACGTTCATTAGTTTTAATCCGTTGAATACAGTTTCCAGATTATCTTCTCCAACATCGAAACACAAATATACATAATCAAGATCAAGCATTTTGAATGATTCGTTATGCATAAGGGGTGAGATGCTGTGCGCCACAGGACTTCCGAGAAGTCCCAGGAGTCTTGTGTGACCTGTTATTTTCTTTTCTTCCATATAAATACCATCCAGTCCGTTTTTATTTTTTACTATTGAAATAATAAATTCCAATGTTTATATTATAAGTTTGTAAAATGAAAATGGCAAGAGTGAGGTATTGAGTTTGAAGAGGAGTGAGGTATGGAGTTGGAAGAGGTTACAGAAGATGAGGTTATGTAATAGTTTTGTGGAAATGCATATTAATATATGATAAAATGACAGAGCATTATTGGAAGTGCAGCATTGGTATAACAAAGAAGCTAAAACGATGGTGGAAAAAGTAGAAATTGATTAGATACAAGGAGCTTGAAATGGAAAGAAAAATTGTAGTAAGAGGCGTTGAGATAGGAAGCAAAATGGCTAAAATATGTGTGCCTGTTGGTGGTAAAAACAGAGCGACAATTATTGAAGAGGCAGAAAAAGTTGTTGCAATGAATCCGGATATAGTGGAGTGGAGATGTGACGATTTTGATGTGAACGGCAAAGACAAAACAGATTATAGTGACGCAGATTTTGAAATTATTCAGTCTGTTTTGAAAGACTTGCGAACAGTTGCTGGAAATATTCCATTGATTTTTACATTCAGAACCCTAAATGAGGGAGGAAACAAAGCGATATCTGATGATGACTATAAGAAACTTAATATTATGGTTGCAAAAACAGGCTTGGCAGATTTGATTGATGTGGAAACTTTTTCGAAAAAAGAATATTCAGCTGAATTGATTGAGAAACTTCACAATGAGGGAGCTGTTGTTGTTTCTTCATATCATGACTTTGAAAAGACTCCGGAGGCTCAAGTGATAGAAAACATTATGGGAGAAATGAGCAGACTCGGAGGAGATATTTGTAAAATTGCGGTGATGCCAACTTGTGAGGAAGATGTAGAAATGCTTATTACAGCATCGAAGAAAGTATCAGAAGTGCTTGAAAAACCGATAATTACAATGTCTATGGGTGAGATGGGGGCTGTCACAAGAGTGTGTACGAATCTTACCGGCTCAGCGGTTACTTTTGCAAAAGGTGTAAATGCTTCTGCACCGGGGCAGATTGAATGTTGTATACTGAGAGATTTGCTGGAAAAGACAAAAGATTACAGAATAGATAAAAATATTGTTCTGATTGGATTTATGGGAACCGGAAAGACAACTGTTTCAAAAACTCTCCACAGAATAACGGGGCTTGAAGAAGTGGATGTGGACAAATATATAGTGGAAAAAGAAGAAATGAGTATTCCTGAGATTTTTGAAAAATTTGGTGAGAAGGGCTTCAGAGACAGAGAAACAAAGGCTCTGGAAGAAATTCAGAAAACATCAGGAAGAATAATATCATGCGGAGGTGGTGCCGTACTGAAACAGGAGAATGTTGAAATATTAAAAACAAACGGTGACATATTCCTTTTGACTGCTTCGCCGGAAGTTATTTTTGACAGAGTAAAGGACGATGATCAAAGACCACTCTTGAAAGATAATATGAGTGTTGAACATATCGTGGAACTTATGGAAAAAAGACGAGAAAAGTATGAGGCTGCGGCAGATTACTTTATTGATACTGATTCTAATGACAGAGTCCTGGTGTGCTATGACATTATCAAAAAAAATTCTTGAAATACAACGAGTTTTAGTATAGAATAGAAAAAGCATAAATCATTAGGAGGAAATATTATGATATCAGCTGGAGATTTTAGAAACGGTGTAACAATCGAAGTTGAAGGACAGATTTATCAGATTATCGAATTTCAGCATGTTAAACCAGGTAAAGGTGCAGCCTTTGTTAGAACTAAATTAAAAAATATTAAGAGTGGCGGAGTTGTTGAAAAAACATTCAGACCTACTGAAAAATGTCCAAAAGCTCATATTGACAGAGCTGACATGCAGTACTTATATAATGATGGAGAATTATTCCATTTCATGGACACAGAGACATTTGAACAGATTGCATTGAATGCAGATCAGATTGGTGATGCTCTTAAGTTTGTAAAAGAAAATGAGATGGTTAAGATTTGTTCACACAACGGTGAAGTATTCTCAGTAGAGCCACCATTGTTTGTTGAACTTGAGATTACTGAGACAGAGCCTGGATTTAAGGGTGATACAGCAACAGGTGCTACAAAGCCTGCTATTGTTGAGACAGGAGCTCAGGTATTAGTACCATTATTCGTTAACCAGGGTGAGACAATCAAGATTGATACAAGAACCGGAGAGTACTTATCAAGAGTTTAATTTGATACATATTTAAGAAAAAGCCTGAGAAGGCTTTTTCTTTTTATTTAAATTTAAAAGGAGAACATCATATTAAATAGAATGAAAGTAGTAATTATGGATTCAGCCACTGTAACCAGAGGTGATCTGGATATGAAGAGGTTTGAAAAATACGGAGATGTAACAGTATATGAATTGACAAAGTACGAAGAAGTTGCGGACAGAATTAAAGATGCAGATATTATTCTTTGTAACAAAGCTGCAATGGATGAACATAATCTGTCGCAGGCTCCAAATGTAAAGTATATTGGACTTTTTGCAACAGGTTACAATAATGTTGATTTGAAATATACAAATAAGCGTGGAATAACAGTATGCAACGCAGCGGCGTATTCAACAGAAGCTGTAGCCCAGCACACATTTGCACTTATTCTGAACAGGTATAACAGAGTGTCAGAATACAATGATTTTGTACAGGAAGGACAATGGACAAAGAGCAGGGTATTCTCACCTTTCATACAAATGTCTGAGTTGTACGGAAAGACTATCGGAATAATTGGTTACGGTTCAATAGGAAAGAAAGTTGCAGATATTGCAAAAGTATTTGGAATGAAAGTTCTTGCATATAACCGCAGCAAAAAAGACGATGAAGGTGTAATTTTTGTTCCTATGGATGAACTGCTTGCAAAATCAGATATAGTTACAATTCATTGTCCTCTCAATGAAGAGTCGGATAAAATGTGCAACAGTGAATTCTTCAAAAAAATGAAAAACAGTGCTTATTTTGTCAATACTTCAAGAGGTGGAGTTGTTGATGAACAGGCGCTTGTCAGTGCACTTGAAAATGATGAGATTTCAGGTGCTGCACTCGATGTAATTGCCGTTGAACCAATGACAGAGGACTGTGTATTAAGAGGTGTAAAGAATCTTGTTATTACACCGCATGCGGCATGGGCTCCACTAGAGACAAGAAGCAGACTTTTAGATATCGTAGAGGACAATATTGACATGTTTTTAAAAGGAACACCTGTTAATGTTGTGACTGAGTAAAATATTAGTAAAAGATTAAAAGTGAAGCAAAATAATAAATGAATCGTTGATATCAATAGAATGAATTATTGATATGAATAAAAATAAATTAATAATTATATAAAAATCATAGGTGAATTTATAACTCCGGAGCAGATAGTTTAAATGTATTATCTGTTCCGGAGTTTTTTATCGACTTTTACAGACATATAAATAGAAAAAATATGTCATATTTGAATCTTTGATGAATGAAAAGTTGAAATCCGATGACGAATGGTCTTGGATGCTGTAAAACAGGGCGATGCAGGACGATTTCGGTCGAACTGTTTTTGTTATAAAAAGGGAAATAATGAGTATACTTGTATAGATGAAAAAAATAAGAAACCAATTTTGGTAGAGAAAGGAGAAATATACAATGGTTGAAAAAGTTATCGAAAATAACAAGGTTAGTATTGTAGGTGAGATTGTATCTGATTTCAGATACAGTCATGAAGTGTTTGGAGAGGGGTTTTATCTTGTAGATATCAAGGTTGACAGACTTAGTGAACTAACAGATACCATACCGCTAATGGTGTCGGAAAGACTGGTTGATGTTAATGAAAACAGTATTGGTCAGTTGGTTGAGGTGTCCGGTCAGTTCAGGTCTTACAATAAACATGAGGGTGAGAAAAACAGACTGGTTTTATCAATATTTGTGAGAGAATGGGAAGAAGTGGATGACAATCCTGACTCGGGAAGGACAAATCAGATTTTTATGGATGGTTATGTATGTAAGAATCCTATATACAGAAAAACTCCTCTTGGGAGAGAAATTGCAGATTTACTTATAGCTGTAAACAGACCATATGGAAAATCAGATTATATTCCATGCATTGCCTGGGGGAGAAATGCAAGATATGCATCATCATTTGAAATAGGTAGCAGAATTCAGATATGGGGAAGAGTTCAGAGCAGAGAATACATTAAAAGAATTAATGAGGAAGAGAGTGAGAGACATGTGGCTTACGAAGTGTCTGTCAGCAAACTGGAATATGTGGAGTAATGGATGATTATTTTATATCCTGTAAGAAATAAGAGCAAAGTGAAATTTGAGAATCTGGATGGTAAAGTGTAATAAAAATGTGCAAAAATGACAAAAAAATGTCGGGAATTGAAAATTATTTTGACATTTTTTATATAGTAGCGTAAGATAAAAGAAGAAAAAAACGAAAACAAAGGAGAGGTACTATGAAAAAGATTTTCAAAGACGTTGTATCGGTGACACTTGTTGCAGCAATGGCTGTAAGCGGTGTGACTTTTACAACAAGTGTTAAGGCGGCTGTTACTGTGGAATCATGGCAGAATAATGCAGTTGTATTACCTGCAGAGGGTACGCTTGTAGGAGCAGGATATATTCCTGTAGAGTTTGACAATTCATTGGAAGGATATACATATACTGTTCTTCTCGATGGAAAAGAAGTTTACTGGGACGGAAAGAATATCGTAAAGACCGAATTAGGCGATACAAAGAGTTCATCATCAGCTGTAAAGACATTCACATCTGAGGATTTGGGTAAGACTGAAGTTTATACAACAGAAGTTAAAAAACATCAGATTACAGTTAAGGCAACAGATGGAAAGAACGAGATAGTTTCTGCACCAAGAACATTTTATGTTTCAAAGAAAGGTTTGGCTCTTGGAACAGACATGACAGATAAGATTCAGCTTAAGAAACTTAACTGTTCATGGTACTACAGCTGGGGAACAGAAGCTTGCAACAACCATGTTGATGAAGGTGTTGAGCATGTTCCTATGATGTGGGGTAACGGTGATGATGTAATTGAAGCAATGGGCAATTTGTCAACAAAGTCTAATTATATATTAGGTTTTAATGAGCCGGATCTTGAAGCACAGGCTAATATGACATTGTTCTCTGATGCAGTTGCAGTTTGGAAACAGTATATTACGCCACTTGATATGAGAAAGGTTTCTCCTGCACCATCACATCCGTTTGGTTCGTCACCATGGTTGGATTATTTTATGAACGGACACTATATTTGTCTTGACAATTTTGAAAATGACGGTTCATGGGGAATTTATGAAGATTTCGAAGATGAAGATTCAAAGACATGGGTTGAAGGTGTTGGTGATGATGTTGATGCTGTAACATTACATTATTACAGAAATGTTTTAGATGTTCAGGGACTTAAAGACGCGGTTAAGACACTTTGGGACAAATATCACAAACCTGTATGGGTTACAGAGCTTTCACTTTTCGGAATGAAATCAAACCCTGACTTTGATTTCAGTTATGAGAATCTTGAAAGAAGACGTATGGTTGAACAGTATGCAGCTGATTGTGTAAAAGCTCTTGATGAGATTCCATATGTTGAGAGATATTGCTGGTTCTCATATGATATTGACAGTACAAACGATATTGATAAGTTTGATGGTTCCGGCGGAACATGTATGTTTGAATATGCAACAGGTAAGTACACAAAACTTGGAAAAATATATTCAGATTTAGGAAATCCGGTTGGATACAAGGCTGAGAGCATTGCAGCTGAAGAGATGTATGAGCCAAGTGAGTGGTATCAGTATACACCTGCTGTTGAGGAAACTACAACTCCATCCGGTGATAATGCTGTTGCAACAACAGCAGCACAGCCTCAGACAACAAAAGCTCCTGAGACAACAGCACAGCCTCAGACAACAAAAGCTCCTGAGACAACAGTAGCTACAGTTAAGGTTGGAAGTACAAAAGTATCTAAAGTATCAAGAACAAAAGACAAAAAGAAGATTAAACTTACTATCAAGAAAGTTTCAGGTGCAACAGGATACGAAATCAAGTACTCAACTAATAAGAAATTTAAAAAGGCAAAAGTAGTAAGCACAAAGAAAGTAAAATATACACTTAAAAAGCTGAAGGAAAAGAAAGCATACTACATCAGTGTTAGAGCATACAAGACTGTAAGCGGAAAGAAGAATTACGGTGCTTGGTCAAAAGCTAAGAAAGTAAAATAAAAAAATAATAAACATCGTTGTGATGAAAAAGAGGGAGTGGAGATAATCTGCTCCCTCTTTTGCAATTTATGTAGTTTTTATTGTTTTGATAATATTGATAATTGTTAAAAACAGTTCAATATGTTAAAATGAAAAAAGCTCATGTCGGATAATTGAATATCGAAACAGTATATGGAACTCTTGGGGGATTCGTATGCTGGGGGAGCAATAATTTATGTTTTTTAGGAGGAGTTAAAAAATGAAAACAAGCAAAACATTGGCAGTAGTAACATCATTAGCTTTGATTGCAACTTCTATTACTGCTGTTGGAGTAGGAGCAGAAGAGGAAGGAGCAGAAGGAACTTCAGTACAGTATGCAAATTGGACATTTGTTCAGGGAGGAATGTACAATCCACATGAACCTGGAAATGAAGGTTACATTGGAAGTGTTAAGATGGCAGGAACAAATGAGGAATTGACAGGCTGGTTAAATAAAGATATTTATGATAATGCTGAACTTGAAGAAAAGCCTGCTTCTGAAGATTCTGTAAGACAGACAATGACAGCAAGTGAAGCATCTAATGGCTTTACACTTGCAATTCAGAATACAGGATGGGATTGTTATTGGAGTGCGGTTACGGGTTATGAAGAGAATAGAATCAATCCGTGGAGTATTCAGGCAAACACTAAATTTGAAGCACAGCTTAATCATAAGTATACAATTTCTTATACAGCACAGGCATCTTCAAAGAAATATGGTATGATTTCTATTTTTGGTGTTAAACCAGGTGAAAATGAGGAAGACGAAGATGTAGTAGTTCCATATGGTGATATTCTTAAAGATAATCTCGTATATTCAATTGCATCAAAGAAGTCTACGTTTACACATACATTTGTTAACACAGAAGGTTTTGACGAAATCAATGTTAACTTCCTTTTAGGAGCTTTTGATGCACAGGCAGATGCAAACGGAGTAGATATCAGTAGTGTTATTACCGGTGTTGAGAACTGTTGGGAAGGTAAGGTTATTATTTCTAACTTTACAATTGAGGATTTAGGAGAGGTTGATCCTAATGCTGAAACAACAGAAGCACCTGCAGTTGAAACAACAGAAGCACCTGCAGTTGAAACAACAGAAGCACCTGCAGTTGAAACAACAGAGGCTCCAACAGAAGTTACAACACAGGAACCAACAACAGTTGCACCAACAACAGTTGCGCCAACAACAGTTGCACCAACAACAGTTGCACCAACTACAGTAGCACCAACAACTAAGGCTCCAGAAACAACAAAAGCAGTTACAAAGGTTGCAAAGGCTAAGATCGCGTCAGCTAAGAAGAGCGGAAAGAAGATTAAACTCACAATCAAGAAAGTAGCAAACGCTAAGACATACGAAGTAAAATACGGAACAGACAAGAAGTTCAAAAAAGCTACTAAGACTGTTAAAACAACAAAAGTTAAAGTAACACTTAAGAAGATTGCTAAGAAAGTATACTACATCAAAGTAAGAGCAATTGCAGCTGACGGAACAGCAGGTGCTTGGTCTAAAACTAAAAAAATTAAAAAATAATTGAATACATTTATTGTTTCAAGGCATTAAAATGCTGATATACGAGCACAGATAACTATTGATTTTATAATCGAAGTTATTTGTGCTCTTTGATTTTGCAGTGATTTTCAATGCTTAATCTGAGCTTTTTAGTTATATTTGGGGAAAATAAGATTTCTACAGTATTTTTGATTTATTATTTTGTTTAATTCAGATTAATAATGTGCTATAATGAAGTGGTGCGACATTGTAGTACATAATAATTAGAAAAGGGGAGATATGAAGATGATGAAGAAAAAAGTAATTGCGACTGCAGTTGCAGGAATATTGATTACGACAATGTTTACAGAACCGTTTTTTGGAAGTACTGAACGAAAACAAATCAACCAAAATGTTGAAATTGGAAACTGGACATTTGTACAGGGAGGAAAGTATTGTCCTGAAGAACCCGGTAATGAAGGTTATATCGGTAATGTAAAGATGCAGGGGACAGATGAGGAGTTGGCAGATTGGCTTAATGATGACAATATTGCTGAGCATTCTGATAAAGATATTTCGGATTCTGTTAGACAGACTTTTTCAGCTACAAAGGCATCAAATGGATTTACAATGAGTATTCTCAATACAGGATGGGATGCAATATGGACAGAAGATGTAGAGGGGGTGGCTACAAAGGGAGTAATTGCTCAGGATATTCTTTCAAAGGAAGGAAACGAATTTCACGTTAATGGAATCAATCCATGGTCTGTTCAGGCAAAGACATCCTTTTTTGCAAAAGATAAGTATGGTTATACAGTATCATTCAAGGCAAAAGCTTCACAGAAAAAATACGCTCAGGTAACATTCACATGTGGTGATTTAGGAGCTGCTTATGGAGATGATTTAATCTCAGGACAGAATCTTTTGTTTGATAATAATAATATTATCGAACTTGGAACAAAAGAAAAAGAATACACATTCAGGTTTATTAACTGGGTAGGTGGTGACACAATCGATATTAACATTATGCTTGGAGCATTTAACGCATCATATGATCAGGCAGGTGTACCTCTTGATGGTGTTTACGATCAGGATTGGGTAAAGGTAGCAGATTCACCTAAAGTTGATTTTGAAAGCAAATGGATGGGCAAAGTTATTATTTCAGATTTAGTTGTTAGTGAGGAACCGGGATATATTCCGCCAACAACTTCAAGTCAGACACCACCACCAACAACAGTAGCACCAACTACAGTAGCACCAACTACAGTAGCACCAACAACAAAGGCTCCGGAGACAACAACAGCTGCTACAACAGTTGCAAAGGCTAAGATTGCTTCAGCTAAGAAGAGTGGAAAGAAGATTAAACTTACAATCAAGAAAGTAGCAAACGCTAAGACATACGAAATTAAATACGGAACAAGCAAGAAATTCAAAAAAGGTACTAAGACTCTTAAGACAACAAAGGTTAAAGTAACACTTAAGAAGATTGCTAAGAAAGTATACTACATCAAAGTAAGAGCAATCGCAGCTGACGGAACAGCAGGTGCCTGGTCTAAAGTTAAAAAAGTTAAAAATGTTAAATAAATAGTAAAATAGTTTTTAGAAAAGATAATATTAGCGCAAATATTACTGTTTGGAAAATAATCAGTGATATTTGCGTTTTATTATTTGGGCAAATTATGATAAGTGATAATAATATAAGGGAGAAATAGATAGTGTGGGAGGGTTAAAGATAAAATAATATATGAAAACGTTACAACCGAATTGATATAATAGATTTTTGCTGTGTAAAATTTGCACATCGGGAAATGTGAAAAAACATTTTTATTTGTGTAAATATCACATTTACAATTGTAATATAAAAACGTTTATGTTAGAATTAAATAACGATGAGTTTTTTTCTTTTATGAAAATAATGAGGAGGAATTAAGTGATGAGAAAAAAATTAGACAGAGCATTGGTAGCACTTACTACAGGTGCTTTAGTTACAACAATGTTTGCAGGTACATATCTCGGAAGTACTATCAGAACTGATGCAGTTAAGAAGGATGTAAGCATCAATAACTGGTCATTTATGCAAGGAGGAAAGTATAATCCAAATGAACCTGGAAACGAAGGCTACATTGGAAATGTAAAGATGCAGGGGACAGATGAGGAGTTGGCAGATTGGCTTAATGATGACAATATTGCTGAGCATCCTGATAAGCAGATTGCTGATTCGGTTGAACAGTCTTTTTCAGCTACTAAGGCATCAAATGGATTTACAATGAGTATTCTCAATACAGGATGGGATGCTATATGGACAGAAGATGATGGGAGCGGAGTTGCTACAAAGGGAGTAATCGCGCAGGATATACTTTCTAAAGAAGGAAAAGAAGTTCACGTTGTAGGAATTAATCCATGGTCTGTTCAGGCTAGCACATCATTTAGCGCAGAACATAAGCATGTATATACAGTATCATTCAAGGCAAAAGCTTCAAAGAAGAAATATGCTCAGGTAGCATTTACATGTGGTGATGCAGGTGCTGCTAACGGCGGAGATCCAATCTTAGGACAGAACTTAATGTTCGAACACAATAATATTATCGAACTTGGAACAAAAGAAAAAGAATATACATTCCAGTTTACAAACTGGGTTGACGGTGACACAATCGCTATTAACTTCATGCTTGGTGCTTTTGATGGAGCATATGATCAGGCAGGTGTACCTCTTGATGGTGTTTACGATAAGGATTGGGTAAAGGTAGCAGATTCACCTAAAGTTGAAACTGAGAATAAGTGGGCAGGAAAAGTTATTGTTACAGATTTGAAAGTTACAGACTGTGATTTGGACGCAACAGTTCCAACGACTGAAGCAATGCCTGATTTACCAACAGTTGCCCCTACAAAGGAAGCACCAACTACAGCAGTAGTGCCTACACAGCCAACAACTACTAAAGCACCATCTGTTGCAAAACCTGGAAAAGTTACAATCAAGAAAGCAGTTAACCAGAAGGGTAAGAAGATTAAGATTACTTGGAAGAAAGTTAGCGGAGCAAAATCATATCAGGTTAAAGTTGGAAATAAGAGTTATACAGCAAAGAAGACATCTTATGTTGCTAAGAAACTTAAAGTTGGCAAGTCATACAAAATTAAGGTTCGTGCAAAGAACGCAGCCGGATATGGTAAGTGGAGTAAAGCCAAGAAAGTTAAAGTTACAAAATAATATAATTGATTATAAAAGAATTATTAAGAATATAACAATATATTGTAATTATTATTTAGACTAATATTTGAAAATGTTACAAATAGAATTGGAGGAATTAAAGTGAGAAATTTATTTAAGAAATCAGTTGCTTTATCTTTAGCAACAGTAATGACAGTAGGAGCAGCAGGTGTTATTTCTGCAAGAGTTGCAGACGATACTAATATTGCAACAGGTGCTTGGACATCATTCTCAGTATGCACAAATGAGGATCATGTTGACGGTGAGAAGAAGCTTTGCTGGAAACATGCTCTTGAAGCTGAGAAGATTAAAGATGAAAAGACAGGCGAAGAGAGATACATGACATACGGTGTTGACTTCGCAACAGAGGGTAGCATTGATAAGACAACAGCTACTTCTAGTAATTTCGATTTTAACGTAGTTAACTCAGGATGGGACGGTGAATACGACAAGGTTTCAGGAGATCTTATTGGAGATAACCCATGGGGACTTACAGCTTCTATGACAGGTATTCAGGTAGAAGCAGGTCGTTCTTATACAATCGAGTTTGATGCTATGAGTACTATCATAGACAAAGAAACGAAGCAGCAGGTTAAGCACGTATCAGCTAAGGCTCATCAGATTGGATTTGGTGATGCTGCATATGAACTTTCTGAGACACAGAACATCACAGCTGATGGTATGATTGCTCTTCAGTATGGTAAGCTTACACACGTAAAGGCAGTATTTACTATTCCTGAAGATTACAGACAGACTCCTAACGGAATCGGATTTAAATTTGCATTTGGTGCATTCTTGAAATCATATCCTGATGAGATTGCTATGACAGGACAGTTAAGAATCAGAAATTTTGCTATTAAGGCAAATCACCAGAACACAGTAAATTTCGTTTCTGACGGAAAGACAGTTAAGAGTGTTTATGTAAATAACGGTGAAAAAGTTAAAGAAGTTAGCCAGACAAAGAAAGGATATACTTTTGGCGGATGGTACAACGGAAGCAGCGCATTCAACTTTAACTCAGCAGTTAACTCTGATCTCACTCTTACAGCTAAATGGATTAAGACAAAAGCTCCAAAGAAAGCTACAATCAAGAAACTTAAGAGTAACAAGAGCAAGAAGCTTACAGTTACAATCAAGAAAGTAAGTGGAGCAACAGGATACAAGGTGTTCTACTCAACAGATAAGAAATTTAAAAAAGCTGTTAAGAAGAAATCTACAACAAAGACAACATACACAATTTCTAAACTTAAATCAGGTGTTAAGTACTATGTAAGAGTTAAAGCTTACAAGACAGACTCACTTGGAAATGAAGTATTATCAAAGAAATACAGCAAAGTTAAGGGTGCATATGTAAACTAATGTTTCATGTACATTTTCTAAAATCGGATCTCCTTGGAGGTCCGATTTTTTTCTTGACATATACTGATTACAATGTTATCATGGAAAAAGATTATATAAACAGTAGAGGTTGCACTACTTATTAGTAGGATATCGGATACTCCGGAAGTAGACGAAGATATGTGAAAGGAAGCGGTGCCGAAAGATTAAGTATACCGGATGCTTATTCTTGGGCATATGAAGAATATTCATATGACTGTCATCTTTATTATTTAGATGGAGTGCTACTTTTAGAATCATAGGATTTTAGAGCATGCCGTCTATGGCGTGCTTTTTTTAATAAGGAGGAAAATGATTATGGCAATTTTTACAGGAGCAGGAGTGGCTGTTGTTACTCCAATGAATCAGGATGGTTCAGTTAATTTTGATGCTTTAGGAGAGATTCTTGAAGCACAGATAGCAGGAGAAACAGATGCTATTATTATCTGTGGAACAACAGGAGAATCTTCAACACTCAATGATGAAGAGCATATCGCAACAATCAAATATGCGGTAGACAAAGTTGCAGGAAGAATTCCGGTAATTGCAGGAACAGGATCAAACAGTACAGCAGAGGCTATTAACCTTTCAAAGAAAGCTGAAGAAGTTGGCGCAGACGGATTATTATGTGTTACTCCATACTACAACAAGGCTACACAGGCAGGTTTATATAAATATTATGAAGCAATTTCTGATGCAGTTAATATTCCAATTATTATGTACAATGTACCTTCAAGAACAGGTACAAACATCTTACCTGCAACAGCAGTTAAGATTGCAAAGGAAGTAAAAAATGTAGTAGCTATCAAGGAAGCAACAGGAAATATCAAACAGGTTGCAGAACTTGCAGCATTAGCAGACGGATGTCTTGATATTTATTCAGGAAATGATGATCAGATTGTTCCATTGTTATCACTTGGTGGAAAGGGAGTTATTTCAGTTCTCTCAAATGTTGCACCAAAGCAGACACATGACATTGTTGCTAAGTTCATGGAAGGTGATATTGAAGGAAGCAGAAAAATACAGCTTGAGGCAATGAACTTAATCAATGCTCTTTTCTGCGAGGTAAATCCAATCCCTGTAAAGGCTGCTATGAACATGTTAGGATTTAATGCAGGTATTCTTCGTGCACCGCTTACAGAAATGGAAGATGCTAACAAGGAAAAACTCAGAAAAGCATTAGCTGATTTTGGATTATTAGATTAATATATCAAAAGAGCAGTAAACTCAGATAACTCAGGAAAAAGATGGAGGTATATTATGGTAAATGTAATTATGCATGGATGCAATGGCAAAATGGGAAGAGTAATTACAGATATAGTAAAAGAAGATGAGAACGTAAATATCGTTGCCGGAATAGATGCTTATACAGGAATCGCAAATGATTATCCTGTATTTAGTTCAATTGAAGAATGTGATATAAAAGCAGATGTAATTATTGATTTTTCCGTTACTGCTGCAATTGACAAATTACTTGATTATTGTGTAAACACAAACACACCTGTTGTTCTCTGTACTACAGGATTATCAGCAGAGCAGTTGACAAAAGTTGAAGAGACAAGCAAAAAGGTGGCAATTCTTCGTTCTGCTAACATGTCACTTGGCGTTAATTCACTCATGAAAGTTTTGAAACTTGTTACAGAACTTATTGGTGATAGAGGCTATGATATCGAGATTGTTGAGAAGCACCATAATCAGAAAGTTGATGCACCAAGCGGAACAGCATTAGCTCTTGCAGACAGTATTAATGAAGTTCTTGGTAATGAATATGATTATACCTTCGACAGAAGTACAAAGAGAGAAAAAAGACCAAAAAAAGAAATTGGTATTTCTGCTGTAAGAGGTGGAACAATTGTCGGTGAGCATGAGGTTATTTTTGCAGGAACAGATGAAGTTATAGAAATCAAACACACAGCATACTCAAAAGCTATTTTTGCAAAAGGTTCTGTGGAAGCTGCAAAATTCCTTGCCGGAAAAGCACCTGGAATGTACAATATGGCGGATGTTCTTGGGTAAACAAATTTAAAAAATGAATAAATAATAACTCCTTTGGTTATATTATGAAAAGCACTTCTGAAAAGTTATAAATCAGAAGCAAATTAATATATCTAAAGGAGTTTTTTTATTATGAAAATAATAGTGATTTTACTTATGGCAATAATGGTTTTGACTTCATTTACAGGCTGTGGAATGGGAGATTATGATGAAAACGTTAACAATGAATCAGTTGTTGAAGATGATGAAGTTGAAAGAAATGACGGAGTGGTAAACGACGACAGAGAGTTAAACAATGATGGAATAGTAAACGATGGCGGAGTAATTGACAATGATGGAATAGTAAATGACGATGGAGTAGTTAAAAATGATGAAGGAGTTAATGATGAAGGAGTAGTCGGAGATGTGGCTGATGACATTGCTGATGGAGTTGAAGACGGTGTGAATGATGTGAAAAAAGGGATAGACGACGTTGAAAGCAAAGTTGATGAGTTTGAGAAAAATGTAGAATCAGATAATAATAAAAGATAGTAAATAATAGAAGACAAATGTTAATAAGTGAGAAGAAAATATAAGAAAAGAAGATAATAAAAAAGAAAAGAAACAATGAAAAGAAAAAAAGAAAAATGAAATGAGAAATATTATGAAATAAGTTATAAATTGGGTGCTGACATAATACAATGTATAGAAATGATTAATGGAGCAATTAATGGCGTATACAATTGTATTAGATGCAGGACATGGAGGCAGTGATTCTGGTGCTGTTTACAACGGAAGACAGGAAAAAGATGATAGTTTGAGACTGACAATGGAGGTCGGGAAAATACTGTCAAATAACGGTTATAATGTGATTTATACAAGGACAAATGATGAATATGATACTCCCTTTGAAAAAGCAACCATAGCAAATGAAGAAAACGCAGATTTGTTTGTATCTATCCATAGAAATTCGTCACCTGTGGCGGATATGTTTAATGGAGTACAGACGTTAGTGTACAGTAATAATGGAATTAGAGCAAATCTTGCAAGAAATATTAATCAGAATCTGGTACAGCTTGGATTTGAAAATCAGGGAGTGGTTGAGAGACCTAATCTGGTTGTTTTAAAAAGAACAAAGATGCCTGCAGTTTTAGTTGAAGTGGGATTTATCAATTCATCAAAAGATAATCAGATATTTGATGGGCAATTTACAAACGTTGCATCAGCAATTGCAAATGGAATAATCAGTACCGTTGGAACAGGATATGAAAATACCTACAGAGCGAGTATGATGTCAAAAGTACAAAACGAAGAATGGGAGTATGACGCTGATTCAAATCAGATTGATAGAATTCAAATGAGTGAGAGTCAAATGAGTGAGAGTCAAATGAGCGAAAGTCAAATGAATGGAACTCAAATGAATGGAACTCAAATGAATGGAACTCAAATGTACGGAAACCGGATGAATGGAACTCAAATGAACGAAACTCGGATGAATGGAACTCAAATGAACGGAACTCAGATGAATGGAACTCAGATGAATGGAACTCAGATGAACAGAACTCAAATAAATGAAACTCAAATGAATGAAACATTGATAAATGAGACGCAGATAAGTGAATCTCAGATGAGTGGAAATCAGATAAATGAAAATCAATCAAATTTGAATCAGGCTTTGACTTACGTTGTACAGGTAGGAGCTTTCAGAAACAGGCTATTAGCGGAGAATCAGGCACGAAGACTTATTAATTCAGGTTATCCGGCTATTTTGGTAAATGAGAAAGGCTTATTTAAAGTGTGGGTTGGAAAATACAGCAGTTTGGATAATGCGGCAGATGCAGAGAAAAAAATAAAAGAATTAGGTTATGACGCATATATCAGAGTGGTTAATTAATCTGATGAACTAATTATATATCAGATGGGATATGGTGCCCGTTTTTAATCACATATGGTTACGTGATGTAAACAAAATAGTATCAATTAATATACGGTGTAGATTTGTGGAAAGCATTTCTGCGCCGTTTTCTTTTTCTAATTTATTATAGTCAAAAATATGGTATAATCATATTTATCCGGTGATTATTAAAGAGGATATAGAATTATAATAGATGAGAGAAAATACTATACAGGAGGATTCGTATGAAACATGGATTTGTAAAAGTTGCAGCTGCAACACCGTCTGTCAAAGTTGGAGATTGCGGACACAATGCAGGACAGATTATTAATATGATAAAAGAAGCAGAGAAAAACGGTGCATCAATTATTGTTTTTCCTGAACTAAGTATTACAGGTTATACATGTGAAGATTTATTCTGGCAGGAGAGTCTTATAAAAAAAGCAAAAGAAAATCTTGTAAAGATAGCAAGACAGACAACAGACAGAGAAATAGTGGCAATTGTAGGATTACCTTTTGAATTTGAGGGGAAACTTTACAATGTTGCTGCGGTTATTTATGATGGTGAGATTCTTGGAATAGTTCCAAAGTCATTTATTCCAAATTACTCTGAATTCTATGAGGCAAGACATTTCGCATCAGGAGTGGGCATTTCCGGGGAAGTGGACATTGTGGTAGATGAGGATGAGTTTGATTATTCCGATGGATTTAATTATCAGCTCTATCTAAACGATGAAGAAGATGATGACGACGATGACGATGATTTTGATGATGACGATGATGATGATGACGATGATTTTGAGGATGATTTTGAGTTTATTCCATTTGGTACCGATATTCTCTTTAAATGTACAGATATTCCAAACTTAAGTTTTGCGGTGGAAATCTGCGAAGATTTGTGGGTGCCAAATCCTCCAAGTTCAAGACATGCCATGAACGGAGCAACACTTCTCATCAATCTTTCTGCATCTGATGAGATTACCGGAAAGGCTGCATACAGAGAATCACTTGTAAAGAATCAGTCGGCAAGATGTGTTGCTGCATATGTTTATGCTGATTGTGGAGAGGGAGAGTCTTCAACAGATTTGGTTTTCTCAGGACATAATATTATTGCAGAGAATGGAAAAATAATAGGCAGAGCAGAGAGATTCAGTACAGGAATAACATATGGTGAGATTGATCTTGACAGAATTTCTGCTGACAGAAGAAGACTTACAACATTTGTACCTGAAAAGAATGATGAATATGAAATCGTTGATGTTTATGTTGATAATACTGATGACGACATAACAAGAAAGATTAATAATGCGCCATTCGTTCCTGCTGACAAAGGAGACAGAGACGATAGATGTAATGAGATACTGACAATTCAGGCTATGGGACTAAAGAAGAGACTTGACCATACTGGTTGTAAATGCGCAGTTATTGGAATATCCGGTGGGCTTGATTCTACATTGGCATTGCTGGTAACTGTAAAATCATTTGATATGCTTGGAATTGACAGAAAGAATATTGTCGCTGTAACAATGCCTGGTTTTGGAACAACTGACAGAACATATACAAACGCGTTAAAATTAATAGAAGAACTTGGATGTACTCTCAAGGAAGTGAATATCAGTGAGGCAGTTGAACTGCACTTCAAACAGATTGGGCATGATATAAATGTAAAAGATGTTACTTATGAGAATGCTCAGGCAAGACAGAGAACATATCTTCTTATGGATTTTGCAAATGAAATGAATGGTATGGTTATCGGAACCGGAGATCTCTCTGAACTTGCACTTGGATGGGCAACATATAACGGCGACCACATGTCTATGTATGGTGTTAACGGCGGAGTTCCAAAGACATTGGTAAGACATCTGGTAAGATATTTCGGAGATACCTGTGAGAGTGAGACATTGAAGAATGTATTATATGATGTTCTTGATACACCTGTAAGTCCTGAACTTCTTCCACCTTCTGATAACGGAAAAATATCCCAGAAGACTGAAGATTTGGTGGGACCGTATGAATTGCATGACTTTTTCCTGTATTACATTTTGAGATTCGGATTTAGACCAAAGAAGGTGTTGTATTTGGCAGAGCGTGCTTTTGAGGGAGAATATGATAAAGAGACCATACTCAAGTGGCTCAAAGTGTTCTATCGCAGATTTTTTGCTCAACAGTTCAAACGCTCATGTCTTCCTGACGGACCTAAGGTTGGTTCAGTTGCGGTATCACCAAGAGGTGACTTGCGTATGCCAAGTGATGCATGCGTCAGAGAGTGGTTGTCAGATTTAGAAAACTAAGATGAGAATGACTATATAGGCTGTAAAAAGAGAGCAATCTCATTTTACAGCCTTTGCTAAATACATGAATTGCTATGGAAATTTAAGGCTTATACTAACGTTTTGCCTGATCTTCCAGAGCAATTATATTGTTTAAAAGTAGCTGCCCGGTATATTTTGACGAGTCGGGACAGTTAATGTTTTCAGTAGATCCGTTAGTAATTATTTGAGAGGTTATAGTCTCAAAAGTTGGCATAATGAGAGGATACATTGCTGAGACAGAATCGCTGACATTTTGAATGGAAATATCATTTATGTGATTGTCATCAAATGTCATTTTTATTTCAAAATTGGCATTGTTTAGAGATATTTCAGAAGTGTATACTCCGGGTATGTACATTGTTTCTTCAGTTTGTTTTGAATCAGTTTTTTGAAAGAAATTGTAGAGTAGAAATATCAGCACGGTCAGAAGAACTATAATAATAAAAGTATAAATGAGTTCAGACATGCGAAATACCATAAATTTGGGGGCTTTATTCATTTTTGCTCCATAATAATTATTTATAACATTATATTAAGTGATAATTCGTAATATGCATAAGATTCTAATCAAAAAAGGGCAAAAGAAGGAGTAAATATGGCAGTACAATTTATTTTAGGAAGTGCGGGTTCGGGAAAATCCCACAGACTATATACCATAATGACAGACAGGTCATTGAACAATCCTCAGACAGAATATGTTGCTTTGGTGCCGGAGCAGTATTCTTTGGAGAGTCAGAAGGAGATTGTGTCAATTCATAAGAACAGGGGAGCTTTCAACACTGAAGTTGTAAGCTTTAATCGTCTTGCTCTCAGGACTTTTGAGGAACTTGGAATGGATGATATGACAGTTATAGATGAGATGGGCAAGCTTCTTATCATTAGAAAGGTTTTAGAAGAGCACAAGAATGAACTGAAGATATATGCTAACAAAATAACAATGCCGGGATTTGTCGATAAGATTAAATCTACAATTTCCGAATTTGAACAGTATGGTATCGGGGTGAAAGAACTTGAGGATATGATGAATGCGTCTGAAAAGAAGCAATCTCTTAAAACCAAGCTTGGGGATGTGACGATAGTTTATGACGGATTCAAGAAATACATGAATGAAAAACTGGCAACTTCAGAAGAAGTACTGGATTTACTTTGTACTGCGATTCCACGTTCAAAGAGAATAGTGGACAGTGAGTTTTTTATTGACGGTTACACAGGATTTACACCAATTCAGAAAAAGGTAGTATTCCTTCTCATAAGATATGCAAAGAACGTTACTTTTGCCTTCAATTTGCCGGAAGATGAAATAGGATTTTCAAATGTTTCAGAGCAGGATTTGTTTTTACTCAGTAAAAAAACAATAAAGCAGATAAAAGATGAGTGTGCTTTTGCGGGTGTAGAAGTGCTTCAGGATATTGTAATTCCAAATGTTGAGATTACAACTGTTGAGAATTCAAAAGTTGTGGTAAAAGAGGATGACAACAGTTCACTTAAAGGTCCCTACAGGTTAAGAAACAGTGCAGAATTAAGTTTTATAGAGCAGAATATTTTCAGATACAAAAATGTACAGGGATTAAATATAATAACTGATAATAATTCATTTACAACAGATATTTCAGTGCACAGTGTTTCAAATCCGAGAAAAGAATGCGAGTTTGTTGCAAAATCCATAGTCCGCATGATGGAAGAAAATGATGATTATAAATTCAGGGATTTTGCAGTAATCAGTGGCGATTTGGAGAATTATTATCATTATATGGAAGAGGCATTTGCTGATTACAATATTTCCGGTTTTATAGATTACAAGAGAGATGTCAGTTCAAATCCATATATAATGGCGGTTCTTGCGGCTCTTGAAATCATAGACAAGGATTTTACATATGACAGTGTTTTCCATTTTTTGTCGCTGGGCGTCATGAATACTTATATCGGGAAAAAATGTGAAAAATATAGAGAAGATAAACAGGATGCACTGATAAGTAATCATGAGACTCGGGATGCTCAGGAGAATTATGAAAATCAGAGTGTTCAAGATGAAAAGAATGCTCAGGAGGATTATGATATTCAGGATATTTTCGACAGAATGGATAACTATGTTCTCATGTCAGGAAGAAGAGGAATCAACAGTTATTCAAAGCAATGGGAGAAAGTATACAAAGGCATTTCAGAGGAACAGTTAAAGATTGTTAATGTAATAAGAGAGAGCATTGTAGAGCTTATATCCCCTTTAAAGGCAAGTCTTAAAAAGAAAAATACCACGGTATTTGAAAGAACAGTTGCGGTATATAACTTTATAAAAGAACTGAATATGTTTGGCATGATTCAAAATGATGCAAAAAGATTTGAAGAGATGGGAGAGATGAGCAGATCCCTAGAATATGGAAGAGTCTATGATGCAATTATGGATATGCTTGACAAGATGGTAGCCATGCTTGGAGGTGAGGTGATTTCTTTCAAAGAATACAAAGGTCTTTTGGAGACCGGATTTGGAAACCTTAAGGTTGGTATAGTACCTCCGTCCTATGATAGTGTAATGGTTGGTGATATTGAAAGAACAAGATTAAAAGATATTAAAAAGGTTATATTTGTTATTGGGGCAAATGATGGAATTATCCCAAAGAGCGGAGGTGGAGTTGGCATAATATCAGATCACGAGAGAGAATTTCTGGCAGAAAACAGATTTGAACTTGCGCCGACAGCAAGGGAAAATGTATTCTCTCAAAGACTCTATCTGTATATGGCATTGTCTAAACCGTCGGACAAACTTATTATTTCCTACTCAAAGTCTGATATAAAAGGTGATGAAATAAGAAGCTCATATATTATTAATACGCTAAAGGAATTGTTGCCTAATCTTTATTTCAGAGATGAAGACCGTTATGAATACAATGCAAATAATATTGTAAATGGCAAGGATGCACTCAAATATATTGCTCATTATCTGAACAAATCAACAGTCGAAGCTGAAAATGATGAGTTCTATCAGATTTATTCGTTGATGATTACCAATGAAGAGTACAGAAAAAAGTTATTTGAAATGGTGGATGCGGCTTTCTATCACAGAAGCGATGATGAGTTAGATGAGGTGATTGCCAACAAATTATATGGAATCAGAGATAATGTTGGAATTACCAGAATAGAGAGATTTGCGGCATGTGCCTATGCTCACTTTATTGAAAACGGACTGAAACTCAATCAGAGAAGGCAGTATGAACTGGCAGCATATGATCTGGGAAATCTGTATCACGGAGCAATAGACAGAGTGTTTAGTGCATGCAGAGATGAAAATATAAGTATTTGTGACATATCAGAAGAGAAAAAAAGAAAATTGATTGAGAAGAGTGTAAGTGATGTTTTTGAAGAATTTGACACTGATATTCTGACTAGTACAGCCAGATATAAATATCTTGCACAGAGGGTGAAAACTGTTACCGAGAGCACCATAGATGTGCTGACTAAACATCTGAAAAAGGGTGAATATAATCCACGTTACAACGAGTACAGTATCAGACACGGAAGAGTTGACAGAGTGGATGTGTACGATAACAATACGGATATGTATGTGAAGGTAATTGATTACAAAACCGGAAACAAGAAGATTGATTTTACGGATGTTTATTACGGACTTCAGTTGCAACTTCTTGTATACACCGATGATGTAATTAAGCAGGAACAAAACAGAAATCCCGGGAAGACAGTTCATCCGGGTGGGGCTTTTTACTATTGTATTCAGGATCCTCTTATTGAAAAGCCTGACTTCAAGAATGGAATAAAGAAACTTAGAGACTTGGAAGAATTCCGTTCAATGACAGATGCAGAACTTAGAAAATATATTGCAGACAGTGAAAAAGAGGAATTATACAAACTCAGTGGAATTCTAAACAGTGATGAGGAGTCTCTGAGGGCAATAGACAGAGAGGCTTTTGATAATAAGACAAAATCAAAAGTTGCGCCTGTAGATTTTAAGAAGGATGGAAGTCTTTCTTCTACAAGTGTTGTTTTCGAGGAACAGGATTTTAAGAAAATACTTGATTATGCCGGTAAGCTTACTGAATATATGAAGGATGAGATATTTGCCGGATGTATAAGCGTCAATCCTTTTGAAGATTCCTGCAGATATTGTGAATACAGAGGTATTTGCAGATTTGACACTTTCCTTGGGGATAAATTCAGAATAAAAGAGAAAGTAAAGCAGAACGAGTTTATTGAAAAAATAGAAGAAACAGATAATAATTCATCAGAGAGTGAGAAAGGAGAATAGGGATGGCAGTTGAATGGACAGAAAAACAAAAAGACGTAATACGCACAACCGACAGAAACATTCTTGTGTCTGCTGCGGCAGGCTCAGGTAAGACTGCGGTCCTTGTTGAGAGAATCATTCAAAAAATACTCGACAAAGATAATCCGGTGAATGTAGATGAATTGCTGGTTGTTACTTTCACAAAGGCAGCGGCTGCAGAGATGAGAGAGAGAGTTTTGAAAGCACTGGACAGTGAGTTGAAAATCAATCCTGATAATGAACATTTGCAGAGACAGCAATCATACATTCATAATGCAAGCATTACTACGATTGACAGTTTCTGTGCAAAAATAGTCAGAGAGTATTTTGACAGAATCGAACTTGATCCAAATACAAGAATTGTTGATGAGGCAGAGATTACAATGCTCCAAAATGACATATTAAATGATATGTTAGAGGAAAGATTTGCTGCGGGTGATGAAGGATTTATCAGGCTGATGGACAAGTATTCCAATCACAGAAGCACTGATAAGATAAATGAGATTATCAGTATTTTGTACAAGAATGCAGAGAGTCATGTCGATCCGAAGAGATGGTTAGATAAATGCAGAGAGAGCTATAATGTAGAATCAATTGAGGATATAGAGAGCAGTTCATGGATGAAAATGATGAAATTTTATATATCCAAAGAACTGGAAAATATAAATCTCAGTATAGAAGAAGCATTAGACATTGTCAGATATTGTGATGCATTTGTTCCGTATTTCAATGATATGTCAGAGATAAAAAAAATGTTTGAAAATATAGATTGCAACAAACAGTTTGATGATATCAGACAGGAATTCTTAGGCATGTCTTTTGCAAGACTTCCAAGAATTAAGGGGGAATTTGACGAAGATGAAAGGGACAGATACAAGGCAATCAGGGAGTCAATAAAGAAAAAGACTGATAAGCTGATTAAAGACTATTTTTCACAGGATGTGGATGAGATGCTGTCAGATATTATTAACAGTTCGGATGCAGTAAATGAATTAATTGATTTGACTATTATGTTCTGTGATGCATTTTCTAATGCAAAAAAAGAAAAATGTATAATGGATTTTGCAGACCAGGAGCATTATGCTTTGGAAATTCTGAGAAATTATGATGAAAACGGAGTGGGTACTCCTTCACAGGTTGCACTTGAGATAGGAACAAAGTTCAGGGAAATCATGATTGATGAGTATCAGGACAGTAATGCAATTCAGGAAGAGATACTTACCAGTGTGTCAAAAGGATTTGGGATTAATAATGTATTTATGGTTGGAGATGTTAAGCAGAGCATTTATAAGTTTAGACTTGCAAATCCGCAGTTGTTTATTGATAAATATGACACATACAGGGAGGATCTTAGTGCCGACGAGTGTAAGATTATACTGGACAGTAATTTCAGAAGCAGAAGTAATATAATAGACAGTGTCAATTTTATTTTTGATAAGATTATGAGAAGAGAACTGGGAGGGATAGAATACGAAGATGGCAATGCCATGACGTTTGGAGCCAAATATTATCCGGAAGTTCCGGATAATCAGGATAATGACACAGAGATTTTATTTGTGGAAGGTGAAGGTAATACAAATGAGATAGCCGCCATTGCCGGAGAGATTAGGAAACTGGTTGATCCTTCGACAGGTTTTATGGTAAGTGATGGTGAAGGCGGACTTAGAACACCAAAGTATAATGATATAGTTATTCTTTTAAGAAGTGTCAAAAACAGGGGGGATGAGTACGTTGAGGAATTGGGAAAACACGGCATTCCTGCATATTGTGAATCAAGAACCGGTTTCTACGATGCCATGGAAGTAAAACTTATTTTGGATTATTTGAGAATAATTGATAATCCATTGCAGGATATTCCTCTTGCAGCAGTATTGAGATCGGATATTTTCAGATTTTCTTCAGAGGAACTTGCAATAATAAAAGCAGAGAGTGATGTATATTATTACTTCGATGCAATGAAACTATATCTTGAAAATAATGAGGGAGCATTGGCAGATAAAGTAAGACAATTTCTTGATGAGATAGGTTATTTGCGTACACAGGTGTCATATATGGGAGTGTATGACATGATTTCTCTTATTTTGGCCGGAAGCGGATATGAGGAATATGTATTTGCAATGCCTAACGGAATCAGAAGAGTAAAGAATATTGATATTTTAAAAGAGAAGGCAAAGCAGTTCGACTCAGGTGTGTTCAAAGGAATTTTCAATTTCGTCAGATATATCGAGAAAATAAAGGAACTTGGAATTGAGGAGGGAGAAGCATCTCCTTACAATGAGCAGGATAATATTGTTAGGATTATGACTTTTCATAAGAGTAAAGGTTTGCAGTTCCCAATAGTTTTTGTTAGTTCACTAGCGTCGAAATTTAATAATTTGGATGCGGCAGCTGAGATAATAACACATGACTCGATTGGAATAGGCGTTGAATACATCGATGAAAAATTGAGATTTAAAAAGTCTACAATTATCAAGAATGTAATAAAAAAACTCATTAGGGAAGAAAACTATGCCGAGTATATAAGATTTTTATATGTGGCTATGACGAGGGCACAGGAAAAAATGTATCTTACTGCATCTGATTCAAAAATGGAAGCGCGATTGGATAATTACAAAAGCATGCACAAATCAGCTGACGGCAAACTGGAATATTCAAGACTGATGCAGGCCGATTCTTTCGTGGATTGGATTGGTATGGCTATGAATGTTGGGCAAATGAATACCGGTTCATGCACTAAGTCAAGATATATCAGTAGCGAGGAGTTGGAAGAAAAAGAAATTGAAGATACTATTTTAACCGGACTTAAAAGAGAACAATTGATGAGCTTTGATACTTCGGTTGAATATGCCCCGGCATTAAAAGAAATGATTACAGACAGAATGAAGTGGGAATATAAATATGCATTGGAAAGCAAACTTCCGACAAAACTAAGTGTTACAGATATCAAAAAAATGAGTGTTGAAAGTGAGGAAGATGCCAAAAGCCATTATCACTTCGAACCTGTTGAATCTGTGCCGGAATTTATGATGGAAAAAGAAGAAGATAAAAAACTCACCGGTGCAAAGCGGGGAACTGCTTATCACAGGGTTCTTGAACTGTTTGATTTTGATATGGAGCCTACAAAAGAAAACATTGCAAACATGCTTTCAAATCTGATAGAATGTGGAAAGATAAGCAAACTTGCCGGGGAGTGCACTGACGTTGAAGATTTATTTACTTTCTCAAAGAGCAATCTGTACGGACGCATGAAGAGAGCTTATGATAAGAATCTGCTGTTCAGAGAGAGAGGATTCCTAATGGGAATTCCGGCAAATGATATAAAGGCACTAGGTCTTCCTGAATTAGATGAAGTAGTTCTTGTTCAGGGTATTATCGATGTGTGCTTTATCGAAGACGGAAATTACGTTATAGCAGATTACAAGACAGATAAAGTAAGAACAATGTCTGAACTGGTTGATAAGTACAGGGCGCAGCTTGACAGCTACCAGTATGCAATCAACAAGCTTGATAACGTAAATGTATCCGAGAAGATTATATACTCAATTGAACTGGGAGAAGAAATTAGGTGTTGAGTGGTATTTCAACAACTAATCTCAGAATTATATTAAATAGAAAAAATATATTATTATATAATAATTCTGTGGCTACGGACGAAAATTAGAAAAGTTGCAAAATCATCTGTAGAGTAAATCATAGTGCTACAGATGAAAATGAGAAAAATGACAAAATCGTCTGTAGAGCAAATCATAGGGCTACAGATGAAAATGAGAAAAGTTGCAAAATCATCTGTAGAGTAAATCATAGTGCTACAGATGAAAATGAGAAAAATGACAAAATCATCTGTAGTCCTAAATAGATAAGTAATGTTGAAAAAGCAAATAATAATAATATGGAGGATGATATGATATTTCCAAAATATATAGAAAAGGGCGGTACAATTGGTGTTACGGCGCCGTCCTGCGGTATTGTCGATGAATTGAAAGTGAAGAGATTTCATAATGGAGTAAATAACCTTAAAGACAGAGGCTATGATGTTTTGTTTACGGATAATGTTTTCACAGCAGATAAAAGAGGATGCAGCAGCAGCGGTCAGGTCAGAGCTAAGGAGTTCACAGAGCTTTTGACAAATCCAAATATCGATGCAGTTGTCTGTGCGGCCGGAGGAGATTATCTTATGGAAATGCTTGATTATCTTGATTTTGATTTGATTAAGCAAAATCCAAAATGGATTCAGGGATACTCGGATATTACCACACTTACTTATCCAATTACTACGAAGTGTGATGTCGCAACAATTTATGGATTCAATTTCAGTGATTTTGGAATGAAAGAATGGCAGAGCAGTGTGACGCGTGGTCTTGAAATATTAGAGGGAACAAGATTGTCACAGGAGTCTTTTGAATTTCACGAAGATTTCCATGGATTTGACGAAGATGAAGATAATGAGGAAAATGAAAATATTGCTGATAATGATAGTAAAGACATTGTTGCTTTAAATGAGGATAACGGTTGCAATGACAAAAATATAAGTAATGAAGAAAGTGTCGAAAATGGCAGCAATACTGAAAACGCCGACAATATCGGACTTGAGGGTTATTCTTCGGATAAACCGGTTATGTGGAAAACTTACAATAATAAGCCTGTCACAATGAGAGGAAGGTTGCTTGGGGGATGTCTTGATGTAATCAGCTTCTTAGCAGGAACAAAATACGATGGAACTTTGGAGTTTGCTGAAAAGTATAAGGAAGATGGAATCCTTTGGTTTCTGGAAAGTTTCGATATGAATGATACTGTTCTTGTCACCACATTATGGAAAATGAAGCAGATGGGATATTTTAAATATGCATCAGGGTTTGTATTTGGACGTCCTTTAATGTATAATACGTGGATAGAGCAGTCTTATGAGGAGGCAGTTATGTCTGTTTTAGATGAATTGGACGTGCCTGTTATCTTTGACGCTGATATAGGACATAAAGGACCTCAGTTTTCAATGATTAACGGAGCAAAGGCCGTGGTGAAATCTGAGAATGGAAAAGGAGTTATCACTTATGTTAGAACTTAAGGATATTTATTATGAAATTGAAGAGGACGGAGTAAAGAAAACTATTATTGATGGTATTAATCTCACTATCGATGACAATAAATTTGTTGTAATAACAGGACCAAACGGTGGAGGAAAGTCAACGCTTGCAAGACTTATTTCCGGCGTTGCAAAGCCTACATCAGGTAAAATTATTTACAATGGAACAGATATTACAGATATGAATATTACTGAGAGGGCAAGACTTGGAGTGAGTTTTGCATTTCAGCAGCCTGTCAGATTTAAAGGGATTAAGGTTCTTGATTTAATCAGACTGGCGGCAGGAGAAAAGTTATCTCCATCAACAGCCTGCGAATATCTTGCGGCTGTAGGGCTTTGCGCAAGAGATTACATTAGCAGAGATGTTGACGCAAGTCTTTCAGGTGGAGAGTTAAAGAGAATTGAGATAGCTACAATTCTTGCAAGAGCTACGGATTTATCTATTTTTGATGAGCCTGAGGCAGGAATTGATCTTTGGAGTTTTAAGAATCTTATTAAAGTTTTTGAAAAACTTCACAACGAAAATGAGAGTACAATTATCATTATTTCACACCAGGAGCGTATTCTTAATATAGCTGATGAAGTGGTTGTGCTTGCAGACGGAAAGATTTCCAAAAAGGGATCAAAGGATGAAATATTGCCGGATCTTTTAAAGGGAACAGGCGAGTGCAGATTTATGGTTTCAGAGTAGAGATTTTTTTATCAGTTGTGTGAGAGATAGATTTGGAGGTAATGATGGATAATAAATCAAATAAGGATTTGTTGAAAGTAGATCAGATACAGATGACATTATTAGAGCAGATTGCAGGTTTGCATGAAGTACCTGCAGGTGCATACAATATAAGGGCAAACGGCGAGAAAGCAGGAAGAAATACTACTGCAAATATTGACATTGTCACAAGAGATGACAATATGGGAATCAATATTTACATCAAGCCGGGAACAAAAAATGAGAGTGTACACATTCCTGTTGTAATCAGTAAGAGCGGTTTGGAAGAAGTTGTGTACAACGATTTCTTTGTGGGTGATAATGCGGATGTAACTATTGTTGCGGGATGCGGAATTCATAATGGTGGTGATGCCAAGTCAAAGCATGACGGTATTCATACATTCCACATTGGTAAGAATGCAAAGGTTAAATATGTTGAAAAGCACTACGGTGCAGGTGATGGTATGGGTGAGAGAATTATGAATCCGGAGACTGTCGTTGAAATCGATGAGGGTGGATTCCTCGAGATGGAAAGTGTTCAGATTAAGGGAATTGACTCAACAAAGCGTGTTACCAGAGCCAAACTTGCGGACAATGCAAAGATTATTATCACAGAGCGTCTTATGACTCACGGCAAGCAGTACGCGGAAAGTGAATTTGATGTTGATTTAAACGGTGAGAATTCCAGCGCAAATGTTATCTCAAGATCAGTTGCGAAGGATGATTCAAAGCAGTTATTCCTCTCAAAGATAAATGGAAATAACAAGTGTCAGGGTCATTCAGAATGCGATGCCATTATTATGGGAAATGCAAAGATTAGTGCCATCCCTGAGATAACAGCAAATGATCTTGATGCGGCTCTGATTCATGAGGCTGCAATCGGAAAGATTGCCGGAGATCAGATTATTAAACTTATGACTCTTGGACTTACGGCTGAGGAAGCTGAAGAACAGATTGTAAACGGATTTTTAAAATAATGATTTTTTTAGCTCCCATGTGTATAATAAACATATGGGAGCTGTTTTATTTGAAAACATGAAACAGTTTTGCAAATTTTAAGGCAAAGAGATTTTTTTGAAGAAGTAGGCGGCTATGATTTGGGAGGAAATGCTATATGAAAAAAAACATAAGATTTATTAGTTTTGCTTTGGCATGTGTTGTTGGCGTTTGTTCATTTGGAGCAATAACATCCTACAGACAGGTATACGGGAAGAGCATTGTTAAGATTGTGCGTAAGAAAAACATGTATGCAGGTCAGAGTCAGAAACTGAAGATAAAAGGCAAAAAAATAAAAAAGGTCAAATGGATAAGCAGCAATAAAAAAGTTGCCGTTGTGAGTAAAAAAGGGAATGTTATTGCAAAAAAAGAAGGACAGGTTATTATAACCGCAAAAGTCAAAATTAAGGGAACGATTTTGTATAAAAAATACAAATGTAAGATTAACGTTAATTCAAGAGCGGAAGATAATAAGTATGTCACGGCAAATTTAAACAGAGCAGCAGAACTTGTTGATTCATTTGAGTCAAAGAGCAATATTCTTGTAAGTCCTATATCTTTAAATTGTGTTCTTGGAATGGCAGCGAACAGTTCAGATAAGCAGGTGAAAAAAGAAGTTGGCAATTACTTTGGAACTGGTGTTGATGCCTATAATGAATATATTAATACGCTGATTGAAACTACAAAAAGTGATGATACTTTAAATATTGCAAACTCAGTATGGTACGATGAAAAATACAAACTGAGTGACAGTTACATAAAAAAAGTTAAAAAGTATTATGGAGCAAAAGTGTACAAAGAGCCTATGAATTCATCAACTATTGATAAGATTAATAATTGGGCAGATAAAAACACTGATGGAATGATTAAGCAGGTAGTTGACAGTTCGTGCCTCCCACTTTACTTTGCTGCATTTAATGCGTCGCTGTTTGATGGAAAATGGACAAAAGAGTTTGAGGAGTCTGATACAGAAATCGAAGACTTTACATTGTCTGACGGCTCAAAAATACAGGTTTCAATGCTCAATTCAAAGGAGTCTGTTTATTATGAAAATGAATATGCCACCGGATTTGAAAAAACATATGGCAAAGAAAGAGATTACTCATTCATTGCGATTCTTCCTAAAAAAGAAGGCGAGTTTAATATTTCTGACCTTAATATTAACTCATTCATGAAATCAAAGAGTTATGATACCGTGTTGATAAAACTTCCAAAGTTTGAATATGAATGGAGTTCAGATGATTTAAGCGTAAATGAAAAAACATTGGATTCTGTTCTTGATGAACTGAATCTTTCAAGTGTAAAGAAATGTAAAATGCTTGAGAATTGTCCCTTTGAAAAAGTCGGAACACTGTTTCAAAAAACAAAAATCATAGTTAACGAAAAAGGAACCAAGGCAGCAGCAGTTACTGGGATGATGAAAACAAATTCAATTGCGCTGGAGACTTTTGATCCTAAAACAGTTTACCTTGACAGACCTTTTGCATATATGATTAATGACAACAAATCGGGAGAGATATTATTTATTGGAAAATATGTTAATCCAAAAAAATAAATTGTTTTGAATTAATAATAAGCAAAAACAATGAATAGTAAAAAAGTATTGATTGTGTGTGATCGTGGAGTTCTGGATAACAAAGCGTATATGAATTCAGAGAAATTTTCAGAAGTGCTCCGGAAACTTGAAAAAAATGAAGTAGAGTTGAGAGATAATTATGATGCGGTTTTTCACCTTGTTACAGCAGCAAAAGGAGCAGAAGAGTTTTATACAACAGCTAATAATTCGGCAAGAACTGAAAATTTGGAAGAGGCAGCAATACTTGATGACAAATTAATATCAGCTTGGACAGGACACCCTCATCTTAGAGTGATTAATAACAGTTTTGATTTTGAGGGGAAAATGAAACGTTAGAGCAGAGCGGTTACCCGCTCTGTTTTACTTTTGTGAATAATTAATGAAAAACATACCATCACAATTGACATATACCCCATGGGGGTATAATATAAAAGCATAAGTAATTAATCAGAAAGGACGATATTAAAGTAAATTATTTGGTTTATAAAGAATATCGAGTGGTAATAATATGAGTGAAAAGAAATGCTGTCATGAGTCAGAGAAGACTAAAGAGAGAAGTGAAAAAGAATACAAAGATCTCATAAATAGATTGAACAGGATAGAAGGCCAGGTTAGAGGTGTAAAAAAAATGATTGAGAGTGATGCCTATTGTACAGATGTTTTAGTTCAGGTATCAGCAATCACTGCAGCCCTAAACAGTTTTAATAAAGTTTTATTGTCTAATCACATAAAAACATGTGTTGCGGACAATATTAAAAATGGAAATGATGAAGTAGTGGATGAACTTGTCAATGTACTGGCAAAACTAATGAAGTAAAGGTAATGAGTTGAAATCTATAGTTTAGAAAAAAATATCACGACTTTTGAAGAATAGAAAACTGTTGAAAAATAAAAATCTAACAGTATGTGATCAAATTGATGCTGTATAATTCATATATTTATAAATTGTTTAAGGAGAATCTCTATGGATAGATATGAAATTACAGGGATGAGTTGTGCTGCGTGTCAGGCACGAGTCGAAAAGGCTGTTGCAAAGCTTGATGGTGTTGACAGTGTTGCTGTCAATCTTTTAACTAACACTATGCAGGTTGAAGGCAAAGCCGGTGAAAGAGAAATAATAGAAGCTGTGATTAAAGCGGGTTACGGAGCGAAGAAAACAGGAGGAACAGGAAATTTATCTAAAAATGCCGGGGTCAAAAACTATTCAGTAGGAAATGAATCTGAAGCAGTAAATAAAACAGAATTAGAAAACGAGACCGAACCGATTTTTGCCGACAGGGAAACTTCTAAGATGATTAAGAGACTGGTATCCTCTATTATATTTTTGCTTCCCCTTATGTATATTTCAATGGGACATATAATGTTTGGATGGCCTCTCCCTACGTTTTTTGAGGAAAATCCTGTTGGCATTGTAATTGTGGAAATGCTCCTTGCAATGATTGTTATGGTTATTAATCAAAAGTTCTTTGTGAGCGGAACAGTGAGTTTGTTACATGGTGGTCCAAATATGGACACACTGGTGGCAATGGGATCCGGAGTCTCTTTCATTTACAGCTTTGTAGTTTTGCTGTTAATGAGCGGGGCACAGAGTGTTCAAAATGGTACTCAGGTATTGGAATATATGCATGATTTATATTTTGAATCGGCGGCTATGATAGTTACTCTTATCACGGTTGGAAAGACTTTGGAATCATATTCCAAGGGAAAGACCACAAATGAACTTAAGTCCCTTATGAAACTTAAACCAAAGACAGCAATTAAACTGATTGAGGATGAATCCGGAAATGAGATTGAGGTTGAAGTGCCTATCGATGAAATAGAAGTTGGTGATTTATTTGCTGTTAAGCCCGGAGCCTCGATTCCTGTGGACGGAATAGTTGTCTTTGGTGAGAGTGCTGTGGATGAATCGGCAATTACGGGTGAGAGTATTCCTGTTGATAAAATTCCCGGAAACAAAGTTACCGGAGCAACAACAAATACGCAGGGGTATTTAAAGTGCGAAGCAACAAGAATTGGAGATGACACAACATTAGCGCAGATTATTCAGTTGGTTAGTGATGCAGCATCCGGAAAAGCACCGATAGCTGCTATTGCTGACAAAGTGTCAGCTGTGTTTGTTCCAACAGTGGTTGGAATTGCCGTCTTGACATTTATAATATGGATTGTTGCCGGAAAGGACATGTCATTTGCAATTGCCAGAGGAATCTCAGTTCTGGTTATTAGTTGTCCTTGTGCTCTGGGTCTTGCAACACCGGTTGCAATTATGGTTGGAAGCGGTGTGGGGGCAAAACACGGCATATTGTTTAAAAATGCCATTGCTCTTGAAAATGCAGGAAAAGTAAAAAGTCTTGCCCTTGATAAAACAGGAACAATAACAGAGGGAAGACCTGTTGTGACAGATGTTATCGTAAAAAGAGAAGTAAATACATCCCAAAAACAATATGAAAAATTGAAAACAATTGTGGATGATAATAAGACAAAATATGATGATAATAAGACGGAATATGAAGATGATAGATCAAAATTACTTCAGATTGCATACAGTCTTGAGAAGAAAAGTGAGCATCCAATAGCAAAGGCAATTGTGGATTACTGTGAAAAAAATAATGTTGAGTACAAAGAATGTACAGAATTTGCATCATCAACCGGAAATGGAATTACAGGTGTAATTGATAAGAAATATTTTATTGGTAATATTAATTACATTTCATCTAAGATAAATGCTATTTCATCCAAAAGTGATGATACGGATGTATCTGAAATTATCGCAGGACTCTCAAAAGAGGAAATTGACCTTGCAAGAGAGGGGAAAACAACAGTTTTTGTATCAGATTCAGAAAAAATCATGGGAGTCATTGCGGTTGCAGATACTTTGAAAAAAGATTCGAAAAAAGCAATAAATGATTTAAAAAGTATGGGCATTAATGTTATAATGCTTACAGGAGATAATGAACAGACAGCACAGGCAATTGGGACTAAAGCCGGAGTTACAAGTGTGGTTGCCAAGCTGTTGCCGGACGGAAAAGAAAAGATTATTAAAAATGAGACAGACAGAGGTGTTGTCACTGCAATGGTTGGTGACGGAATTAACGATGCACCGGCACTGACAAGAGCGAATATCGGAATTGCAATCGGAGCAGGAACGGATGTTGCAATTGAGGCTGCAGATATAGTTTTGATGAAGAGCGAACTTAAGGATGTTCCGGCTGCAATAAGACTTAGCAGGAAGGTTATAAATAACATTCATCAGAATCTGTTTTGGGCATTTTTCTATAATGTAATTGGAATTCCTGTTGCAGCAGGAGCGCTTTACCCGATATGGGGAATAAAATTGAATCCTATGCTTGGGGCACTGGCAATGAGTTTGTCAAGTGTATGTGTTGTGACAAATGCATTGAGACTTAACATGGTTGACATTTATAAGACAAAAGCTTGTGCTGATGAAAATGGTAAGAAGGAAAATGATGAAACCACATTGATAAATAGCCAAACAGATATAAGTGAAAAAACAGATGTTAGCAAAATTAAAGTAAATAATAATAAAGCGAATAATAAGGATAATAAAAAGGAGAATTTGAAAATGAAAAAGACAATGAAGATTACCGGAATGATGTGTGGACACTGTGAGGCAGCGGTTAAGAAAGCTTTAGAAGAGTTGCCACAGGTCAAGGAAGCAGTTGTAAGTCATGAGCAGGGAACGGCTGTTGTTGAATTATCAGAGGCAATTGGTGATGAAGAATTAAAAAATGCAGTTGAAGCAAAAGATTATACAGTAGATTCTATCGGATAAATGATAAAAAAAGGATAAATATATTAATGATCGGAGGAAATGCCTATGAAGTATAAAGCAACTACAGATCCAAAGGAAACAGAGAGAGAAAGAAATCACAATGAACTTGTCAGAAAGATTGCCCCGGAAGGAATAGTTTTATTGAAAAATGACGGACTATTGCCAATTGAAGAGTGTAAGAAGATTGCTCTTTACGGTGCAGGGATAAGGCATACCATTAAGGGCGGAACAGGATCGGGAGATGTAAACACCAGAAGTACCGTCAATATTGAACAGGGATTTGAAAATGCAGGAGTGGAAGTTGTTACTAAGGCATGGCTTGATGCCTATGACAAAAAGAATGATAAAGCCATTGAGGATTACATTAATGAGAAAAAGGCTATGCTTGCAACAGGAAAGAATTTTATTGATGTTATGCTGAGTAAGGGACTTAAAAGCCCAGTTCATGATGTCATTTCAGCCAAGGAAGCCTCAAAATACAAAGCCGATATTGCGATGTATGTTATTTCAAGAAATTCCGGTGAAGGAACAGACAGGGATAATGAAGAGAATGATTACCTGTTAGCCGGAAATGAAATAGAATCAATTGAAAATCTCGCAAAAGTATATGGTAAGGTTATTGTTGCTCTCAACATCGGTGGAGCGGTTGAAACGGAAAAACTCATGGACATAGAGGGAGTCCAATCGATTATTCTTATCAGTCAGCCGGGCAATTTTGTGGGCAACATAGTAGCTGATGTGATTCTTGGAAAGACATACCCATCAGGAAAGCTTACTACAACCTGGGCTTTAAATTATTCTCAATATCCATTTGGTGATGAGTTTAGTCATTTGGATGGTAATTTGGATGATTCTTATTACAGAGAAGGAATATATGTTGGATACAGATATTTTGAAACTTTCAATGTAAAGCCGGCATTCTGTTTTGGTTATGGTCTTTCTTATACCACATTTGACGTAGAGTACAGGGGTATTTCAAATGACAAAACCAAGGTGAAATGTAAGGCACTGGTAAAGAACACCGGAAAGAAATATCCGGGAAAAGAAGTTGTACAGTTATACCTTGGAAAACCAAATGGCAAACTGGAGCAGCCAAAGAAAATTCTTGTGGGATTTGCAAAGACTCAGGAACTGGCTCCCGGGGATAAAGAAATTGTAGACATAGTTTTTGATTTGCGAGATTTTTGTTCCTTTGATGAGGAGAGTGCATCATATATTCTGGAAAAAGGTAATTACAAGGTGCTTTTAGGTAATAGCGTGGAGAATACAAGGCTTGTTGCATCAATCAGCCTCGATGATGATGTGACAGTGATGAAGGCAAAGAACCTGTTGAAACAGATAGAACCTTTTGAGGAGTTGAAGCAAAACAGAGCAGATGCCGAAAAGAGTATAAATGGTTCAGATAACATAGCAGAGTCAGATATTTCAGAAGAGAATACCATACAAATGTCTCATACATGGTTTGAAACTGTTGTACCTGATTATGAAAGAGAAAAGTTTGCTCCGGATGAATTACATGTTAATGAAACAAAAGCAAATGGTTCGGAAAATAATGAGTCAATGACAAATGAGTATTCTCTGGATGATGTAAGGAAAGGCAACATTACACTTGAACAGTTTGTAACCGAACTGTCTGTTGATGAACTTCTCTACCTTTGCAATGGAACAGGATGGGACGTAGAGAAAAAGGAAGATGAAAGTATTATCGGAAATGCCGCAAAGAAGGTTCCCGGTGCAGCAGGAGAAATAACATCACGACTTAAAGACAAAGGAGTGGAAAATCTTGTTATGGCAGACGGACCTGCAGGGCTTCGACTTGTAGATAAATTTGGGGTAGATAAGGAAGGCGAATTGATTGAAGCAGGATTGGCCATTCCGTATATGAATGAGATTCTTGGTTTTGAGCCGGCACCGTCTGATAAAGTGGACAAATATTATTATCAGTATTGCACAGCCATTCCTATTGCAACAATGCTTGCACAAACCTGGAATATGGAAGCTATTAAGAAACTTGGATACATGATTGGTGACGAAATGGCAGAGTTTGGAATCAATTACTGGTTGGCTCCGGGAATGAATATTCACAGAAATGTTCTCTGCGGAAGAAACTTTGAGTATTATTCTGAGGACCCTCTTATCGCAGGTAAATGTGCGGCAGCAATGACGATGGGTGTGCAAAGTCATAAGGGTGCAACTACAACAATCAAGCATTTTGCCATGAATAACCAGGAGGATAACAGATTGCTCAGCAATTCAAATGCCTCAGAGAGAACAATCAGAGAAATCTATCTTAAAGCTTTTGAAATCTGCGTAAGAGAGTCAAAACCAAAATCAATAATGACTTCATACAATCTTATTAATGGAGTACATACAGCTGCAAGCAGAGAACTGATAAAGGATATTTTAAGAGCAGAGTGGGGATTTGACGGAATGGTTATGTCTGACTGGGGAACTACGGGATTTGCCATAATGATGGAAGATACAAGCAAAAAAGCAACACGTTATGATTACTCAGATCCGATTGAATGTATCAAAGCGGGAAATGACATAATAATGCCGGGCTTTGAAAAGGATTTAGACAGAATAAGAAAAGCAGTTGAAGACGGTGAGTTAGACATAAACGATCTGAGATATTGTGCAAGAAATGTACTCGCATCAAATATATATCTGACAGAGTAATTTATCTTTGCCGGATAAGTTCCAATTGAAAGGCTGAATAGTTACTTTACCTGTGGTAGAATAAGCAATTTTAACTTTACATTTATAAAAGGTTATTATATACTTTAGAAAGATTGAAAAAGACTTTGAAGGGAAGAGTAGTCTTTATAGAGTTTTTCAGAGAGGAGCCGGTTGGTGAGAGGCTCTAAATCATAAAGATGAAGTACATCCCGGAGTTGCAACCTGAAATGTTGGATGATTAGTATGGTGTGTCCATGGAATGTGACAGAAGAACGTTATGCCATATGATTTGGTCTACAGTGTAGGGAAGACGGAGCGCCCGTTACAGCGCAGGAGTATATGAGTTGTGATTTGAACTTCATTCAGGGTTGTAATCATCTTCATATATACTCACTGAGGAAGGTTTCGTGAGAGACTTTTGACTAAGAGGTGGTACCGCATTTATTGCCCTCTGTGCTTTGCACAGAGGGCTTTTATAATGTGTGTCTGGATTTTTAATAAGAGTGATAATAATATCAATGTAAATAAAAAAAGACACACCTTTAGGAAAAATGATAGAAATTAAACAAATCAGGAGGATTGATTAATCATGAAAATTTATGATGAATTGGTTGCCAGAGGTCTTATTGCTCAGGTAACAAATGAAGAAGAAATTAAAAAACTTGTAAATGAAGGAAAGGCGAAATTCTATATCGGATTTGATCCTACTGCTGATTCGTTGCATGTTGGACATTTCATGGCACTTTGTCTTATGAAGAGATTGCAGATGGCAGGAAACAAGCCTGTAGTACTTTTAGGTGGTGGTACAGGATACATCGGTGATCCATCAGGAAGAAATGATTTGAGACAGATGCTCACACCTGAGACTATCGAGCATAACTGCGAATGCTTCAAGGCTCAGATGGAGAAGTTCATCGATTTTGGAGATGACAAGGCGATTGTCGTAAATAATGCAGACTGGTTACTGAAACTTAACTACGTTGATGTACTCAGAGAAGTAGGACCACATTTCTCAGTTAATAACATGCTCAGAGCTGAGTGTTACAAACAGCGTATGGAAAAAGGACTTACATTCCTTGAATTCAACTACATGATCATGCAGTCATATGATTTCTATCACTTATTCAAAGAATACGGATGTAATATGCAGTTTGGTGGAGATGATCAGTGGTCAAACATGCTTGGTGGTACAGAACTTATCAGAAGAAAACTTGGTAAGGATGCACATGCGATGACTATTACACTTCTTCTCAACTCAGAAGGAAAGAAGATGGGTAAGACAGCAAACGGTGCTGTTTGGCTTGATCCAAACAAGACATCACCATTCGAGTTCTACCAGTACTGGAGAAATGTTGGAGATGACGATGTATTAAAATGTATCAGAATGCTCACATTCCTTCCATTGGAAGAAATAGAAAAAATGGATTCTTGGGAAGGCGCAGAACTTAACAAAGCAAAAGAGATTCTTGCATTTGAACTCACAAAACTTGTTCACGGCGAAGAGGAAGCTAAGAAAGCAGAGGAAGCTTCAAAGGCTTTATTTGCAGGTGGCGGGGATGACTCTAACATGCCTACAACAGAACTTACAGATGCAGAGCTTACAGACGGACAGATTGCAATCATGGATCTTATGATGGCATGTGGACTCGTACCTTCAAAGGGTGAGGCTAGAAGACTTATCCAGCAGGGCGGTGTATCAGTAAATGATGAAAAGGTATCAGATATCGGTTTTGTTGTTACAAAAGATATGCTTGCCACAGGAGTTAAGATTAAAAAAGGTAAAAAGAAATTCCATAAGGCAATTATTAAATAAAAGTTTAAAATAATAAGAATGGGCTGTTATGCTAATGAAAATATTAGATTAACAGCCCATTCTTTAATTATAAGATTATCTTTGGCAGATAAGAATCTTGTTTTTATAAGTAGTTGGTGTGGGAAAAACTAACGTTTCCTTCTGTCTCGATTTTTTTGTTCATAATAGAATTTCTTTTCTTCATACATCATTTTGTCTGCAGCCTTATATAGAGAATCAAGGGTACTGTCTTCGTGTTTCATGGCATAACCAATGGAACATGAGTAGGTAGTTTTTTTGAGCTCGTCGTTTATTCGTTTGATTAAATCCTTGACTTCATCTTCAGAAGTTGAGTTGCACAAAATGACATATTCGTCTCCGCCCACTCGGTATATACGTTGATTGTGATTTACTGCATTCCAAAAACAATCAGCAATAGTTCTTAATGCAATATCTCCGGCTGCATGCCCATATTTGTCGTTTATTGCTTTTAAGCCATTCATATCCATTGCTACAATTGCAGTGAGTGTATTGGCAAATCTATCTGCATCGGAATAGTATGACTGTCGGTTCAAAAGTCTTGTGAGAGGATCTCTTTTTGTATATTGCTGTAACAGGTATATATAATAAAATATAATATCAATTGAGATGGTTACGTTGAACCAATGGCGAGTCATAGTGTCCCAATACAGAGGCATAAAAATGCAGATTAGGGAATTGAAAATCATAAATAGAGGTATTGAAAAATCCTCTATACGTCGAACAGTTTTTGAGTGACAGACTAAGTATATAAAATAGATTAAATAAAGACCTGTAATAATATAAGTCAGATATCCAAGAGGTCCACGAAAAAAATGATTATCTTTAGAAATCGTAAATACAATTCCTGTTTTTAATGAGAGGAAACACAGAACTGAATTAGTTACCGCCGGAATCCAAAAAATGAAAGGCCTTTTAGGATATACTATTATGATTATATGTACAAGGGTGAAGACGATAAGACTGTAACAAACAGCGGATAAAAAAGCTCTCAATGGCGAGTAATAATTCTGGTCGCCCAGATATTCTTCCAAGTAGCATACGACAGAATAAACAAACAGCATAAAATTAGCTGTAATAATGCGTCGAATTATGCCACGCTCTAAATGAGCGTCTGAAATACTAATTACAAATAAGCCTAATAATAAGACTAACAATCCATAATGTTCTTCTAAATAACCTGCCAGTGTCATATATAAAACCTCCAATTCAAGAACTGCTGTTTCACGTTCTGAGGAAAGAATGATTTTCCCATTTATATAGTTGCATTATACCATTTTTTGTAGGGGGGAATCAATCAAAAATAGAAATAATATGTATTAATGAAAGGTATTGGCACATATAATAACTGGGAATAATCAAAAAGCGGGTATGCATGAACGAAAAGATAGAAAATATTCTAAATTTGTCGATGGCGGTTGACAATGAAATGATGAACAAATGCAGAGAATTGCAGGTGGGTTACAACCGGACTGACAAAACATGGGATTTGATTTTACGATACAGAGGAAATGAAGTGTTCCTATCTGAATATGATGCTGATGTAAAAATACTGTCCGGCGGATATGCAATAGTTAACATTAAGGAAAATAGAATTGATGAACTGGCAAGTGAAAAGCAGATTTTGTTTATTGAAAAACCAAAAGCACTTTTTTATGAAGTGACAAATGGTGTAAGAGTATCCTGCGTTCCACCGGTACAAAACAATTTCGGGTTATATGGGCAAGGAACAATTGCAGGAATAATAGATAGCGGCATTGATTATTATAACAATGCATTTATAAATGAAAATGGCAAAAGCAGAATACTGGAAATCTGGGATCAGACCCGAAATAATAATGAGAAAGATATTAATGGGAAAGGCAACTTGGGATTTTTAGGTCTTGGTACTATAATCACGCAGGAACAAATAAATGAATCGATTGCTGAGAATAACAGACAAAAGGCCATAACTGTTGATTCATCAGGACATGGCACACATGTGGCAGGAATAATGGCCGGAAATTTTGCAAAAGATAAAAAGAACAATATTGGGATTGCCACAAAAAGTGAAATTATAGCTGTGAAACTGGATGATTCAAAAAACGGATTCTTTCGAACTACGGAACTGATGCTTGCCATAGAGTATCTTACAAACAGAGCAGAGTACTACAACATGCCAATGGCGATAAATATCAGTTTTGGAAATAACTACGGTTCTCACGATGGTACCTCATTGTTGGAAACATATATTGATTATATGTGTGACAGAGAGAAAATCAGTATTGTAGTCGGAAGCGGAAATGAAGGAGATAAATTTGGACATACATTTGTAAGGACACGAAACAAAGAACAGGTTATGAGTGATTTTTCGGTTGGAGACTATGAGAAATCTTTGGGACTGCAGATTTGGAAAGATTATGTGGATGATATTTCTCTGAAAATAATAACTCCGGCTTTTGAGGAAATTGTAATACCAAAGGTCAGAAACGAAGCGGTAGAACTGGAAGTGGGAGAGCACATTTTTTTTATTTATTTTGGTACTCCAAAACCTTACAGCAGGTTTCAGGAAATCTACATTGAATTAATACCTGTTGGAGAGTATCTTACTCAGGGAATATGGCAGATTGAAATAACCGGTGAAAATATTGTTCGGGGAAACATGGATATATGGATGAATTCGCAAGCACTTTTGAATGCAGTAACAGGCTTTTTAAATCCAAGTCCTGACACTACATTAACCATTCCGTCAACAGCCAATAAAGTTATTACTGTGGGAGCATATAATACTTTAAATGATACTGTTGCTCCTTTTTCGGGAAGAGGGTATACCAGGGAGCTGAATATGATAAAACCTGATCTTGTCGCCCCCGGGGTCGGTGTGGTTTCTGCGGCAGCTAACGGTACAATTGAAGAGCGAACGGGAACATCCATGGCGACACCTTTTGTTACAGGAAGCGTTTTGCTACTGATGGAGTGGGGGATTGTAAGAAATAATGACAGATTTATGTATGGAGAAAAAGTTAAGGCATATCTTATTAAAGGTACAAGAAAACTTAATGCATATTCTGAATATCCAAACAAAATAGCCGGATTTGGAGCATTGTGCTTAAATAATGTAATAAATAATCTGAGATGAAAATAGTTGTATCAATCAAAATATTTATTTATACTACAAGTATGTGATTGTCGTATTGATGATTATTGGTCGGCATGGGACTAACAGAGATAAATTGGGAGGGAAGATATGTACAAAAAAGATTATCCAAGACCTCAGCTTATGAGGAATGAATGGGAACTGTTAAACGGAGAATGGAAGTTCTGTTTTGATGACGAAAATATGGGAGAGCAAAATGGCTGGAATAGAGGGATTGCAGACAATTCAAAAAATATAACTGTTCCGTTTACATATGAGACAAAGATGAGTGGTATCGGCGAAGAAAAGCGACATGACTTTGTATGGTATGAGAGAAAGTTTGATGTTTCCGAGGAAAAAGCACAAAAGAAGATATTGCTTCATTTTGAGGGGGTAGATTATATTGCAAAAGTATTTGTCAACGGAGTAATGGTTGGAACTCACAAAGGAGCATATGCGAGATTCTCTTTTGATATTTCACCATATATCAGAAAAGGAGAGAATACATTAGTTGTAAAAGCAGAAGATTCTTTCAGCCCGGGACAGCCAAGAGGCAAGCAGAGATGGAAAGATGAGAACTTTGGCTGCTGGTATGTTCAGACAACCGGAATCTGGAAGAGTGTTTGGATTGAGTGTGTTGAGAAAACATACATAAAAGAGATAAAAACAACACCGGATATGCAGAATAAAAAAGTAATATTTGATATTCTGACAGCCGGAGATATATGGCAGGAAGGATACACATTAGAAGCAGTTGTGAAGTATAAAGATATGTATATCAATTCGTCATCTTGCATTGTTGCAACCGGCAATGCCCATATGGAGATATTCCTTGAACGTATGGATTTATTTGAGTGGGGACTTTTTACATGGAACTGTGATCATCCGGATCTTTATGATGTTGAATTCAAACTAAAAAAAGATGACCTGATAATTGATGATGTGTATTCATATTTTGGAATGAGAGAAATCAAAATAGAGGGGGACAAAGTACTTTTAAATGGCGAACCGCTTTATCAGAGGCTGATTCTTGACCAGGGATATTGGAAGGAGTCTCATCTTACACCACCTGATGAGGAAGCACTTATAAAAGATATTGATGCAGTCCTTGCAATGGGATACAACGGTGTCAGAAAACATCAGAAAACAGAAGATGAGAGATTCTTATACTGGTGTGATCACAAAGGACTTTTGGTTTGGAGTGAAGTGGGAGCTGCATACAGATTTGATGATGATGCAGTTGAGGATTTTACAAATCAGTGGATGGAGATAGTGAGACAAAATTATTCACATCCATCTATTATCACATGGACTCCTTTCAATGAGTCCTGGGGCATAGGTGCGGTTAAGAATGACAGAACACACCAGCATTTTACAGAGGCTGTATATCATCTCACAAAATGTTTTGACCCATACAGACCGGTTATAGTAAATGACGGTTGGGAGCATACCTGCTCAGATATTATAACCCTTCATGATTATGAGGAGAGTGGCGAAGTATTTTTCAAGAGATACACAGAACATAAAGATGAAATTTTAGCCGGTGATATGTTCCATTGCGGATTCCGCTCTGCATTTGCAAAGGGATTTGAGTACAAAGGTCAGCCGGTTATTATCAGTGAGTTTGGTGGAATTGCATTTAATGAAGACGGAGGTTGGGGTTACGGCAACAAAGTTAAGGATGAAGCAGACTTTGTTGCAAGATTTGACAGCATAACAGGTGCCATTAAGAAACTTCCGTATGTCTGCGGATTCTGCTACACGCAGGTGTCTGATGTGCAGCAGGAGATTAACGGACTTCTGGATGAAGAGAGAAACTACAAAATTAAACCGGAAATCATCAAAGCAATCAATACAAAATCAAATAAAGAATAATGGAAAGAAATGTCAATAAATCACAGGTTAAAAATTTTTGAGGTAATTAGATAAAAAAATACCGAAATCTGACAAGTGAATATCGGATTTCGGTATTTTTTGTCGTAAATATGCAGTAAATAATCCCAGACTGCATTTATAATTATTTTTTATATTTTTCAGCGTGGCTTGCAATAAGTGCTGCATCGTTAAAGTAGTCAATCTGCATTGCTTTCTTAACTTCTGAAAGTGTCTGTGCAGCCACCTCTCTTGCGACATCGCTTCCCTGTCTCAAAATCTCATATACTGCAGGGATGTCTTTCTCAAATTCAGCACGTCTTGCTCTGATTGGTGAGAGTTCTTCCTGGATGACATTGTTGAGGAACTTCTTTATCTTTACGTCTCCGAGACCGCCTCTCTGGTAGTGTTCCTTGAGTTCGTCAAGGTTTGCATATTCAGGAAGGTATTCCTCGAAGTGCTTCTGATTAGAAAAAGCATCAAGATATGTAAATACTGTATTTCCTTCGATGTGTCCGGGATCAGAAATCTGAATATGAGTAGGATCTGTGTACATGCTCATAATCTTTGTCTTAACGTCCTTTTCAGTATCTGCAAGATAGATACAGTTTCCAAGAGACTTGCTCATCTTTGCTTTTCCGTCAGTTCCTGGAAGTCTCATACATGCGTCGTTTGACGGAAGAAGAGCTTCAGGCTCAACTAAAACTTCATCATATATTGAGTTGAACTTTCTTACAATCTCACGAGTCTGTTCAATCATTGGAAGCTGGTCATCTCCAACCGGAACTGTGTCTGCTTTGAAAGCTGTGATGTCAGCAGCCTGACTGATTGGATAGTTGAAAAATCCAACAGGAATGCTTGCTTCAAAATTTCTCATCTGGATTTCAGACTTAACAGTAGGGTTTCTCTGAAGTCTTGAAACTGTAACAAGATTCATGTAGAAAAATGTGAGTTCTGTAAGTTCTGAAATCTGTGACTGTACAAATAAAGTTGATTTTGCAGGGTCAAGACCGCAAGATAAATAATCAAGTGCAACCTCGATAATGTTCTGTCTGATCTTCTCAGGATTGTCAAAGTTGTCTGTCAGTGCCTGAGCGTCTGCAATCATAATAAATATCTTTTCAAAATCACCGGAATTCTGTAATTCAACTCTTCTTTTGAGGGAACCAACATAGTGACCGACATGAAGTCTTCCGGTAGGTCTGTCTCCGGTTAATATAATCTTTCCCATAAATAAAATCCTCCGTATATATTAGATTACTTAAACCTTCTTCTTTAAGTAATTTTATTCCATCAACAAAGTTATCATAATTAGTATTGTATGTCAATTAAAATGCCGATTACAGGCGAGTTTTGGATTTTGTTTATACAGGTTTGAATTCTTTATGGACTAACTTTTACAATTTGTATAAATTGATGAATAAATATTGCAAAAAATAGTACATTTATGTAAGAAATTGCTAGTAAAAATAATAAAAAAGCGTTATTATATATGTATGGGATGAGAGATGAAAAAATACAAGGAGAGGAGGTAATGTTTTGTTTGGGTTTGGTGGCGACAAAAAACCAAAGGCTACCGTATTTGTTGATTATGAGCATTGGTATTACGGATACAGAAACCGATACCAGATGAAGCCGAACGTTGAGGAATGGCTCGAGGAGCTCAGAGGTGAGTATGATATTGAAAAACTCAGTATTTTTGGAGATTTTTCTGAGAACAATATTGGTAATGATTTAAAAAGATTAAGGGGGATATCAAAGAACATCGTCCACACCGCAAGTGAGAAAGATGGTATTGATAAGGATTTTACAGATGTGATAATGCTGGACGCAATATACAGGAGTGCAGCAAAAAAAGGAAAAGAAAAAGTTTATATTATTTTTACGGGAGATGCTCATTTTACAATGGTTGTGAAGTATCTCAAAGAACTTGGGAAAAAAGTTGTAATTTATGGTGTGAAATTTGGTTTTAGCAACAGATTAAAATCAGAGGCAACCAGTTATGTGGAGATGCCAAGACAGTCTCAGGAGAAGAATCATTATAATGATCTGATTTTAGAGAGCTTATCGAAAATCAGAAGCTCAAAGAATAAGAGAAAGTTTGTTACATATTGGAAGACTGTCAAGAATGTTGCTGAACGTAATCATGTACAGGAAGACAAAGTGAAGAATGCTTTGGATAACCTGATTAAGCAAAAATATATCAATGAAAAACAGGTTACAGGCTATAGAGGCAAGAAGATGAAAGTTCTGTACGCAGATTGGGACAGAATGGAGTCTGACGGCATTTGGAGTAGAAAAGGGAAGAACGAGTAATAGAAAAAATATGACTTTGTTAAGGAGTGTTTAGATGAAAAATAAAAGTGATTTAATTCTAGGTATTGCATCAGTAGGTTTTATTACTCAGTTTGGAGGAGGCTTTGCAAGCGGAGTTCAGATTAGAGAGTTTTTTATGAAGTATGGTATTTGGGCTTTTATTATGCCGGTAATAGCACAGCTTCTTATAGCGTTTGTATTTGGAGTTGGCTTGAAACTTGCCCATAAATACAGGACTTTCAATTACAGAGAATTTTCAGACAGTGTTTTTGGAAAATATAAAGTCGTAATGTCGAATTTATACGAGATTGAATATGTTATTATTGTATGTCTGATTTCAGCTGTTACTTTTGCAACAGGTACAGCTATTTTGGGTAGTTTATTTAAATTAGACAAGATGACTTGTATCCTGATCGTTGGAGTGCTTCTGTTCATTATGACTATTTTTGGAAGTGACTTTATAATGAATTATTCTTCAGTAATTACAGTTATTATTATATTTGCACTGGCGTTAGTTTTAGGACCTGCAATTTTTTCAGCCAGAGATGTGTTTATGGAAGAAGCAAGCGGGCTTATGAAAGAGTTCGTTAATCAGGATAATGCAACCAAAATGGGCACATTTATCCTGGCATTTAAGTCAGCATTTATTTTTGCAATGTTCCAGATTGGTACGATTGGATTTATGTTTCCACATGTAAGGGATGTCACAGATGAGAAAGAAGTTAATGGTGCTATGGTAGAGATGTTCTTTATCAATACTATAGTTACAGAACTGATTGTTGTAGGACTTATTATTGCAGGTGCAATAGGAAACGGTAAATACGATACGGTTCCGATTCTTGATCTTGCCATGGGACAGAATCAGGCTATTATAGGTAATCTTATTTTGTTAATTGTGTTTATTGCTGCATTTACAACAGGCGTTAACCTGTTAGCGGGAGTTGTTGAGCGTTTCATTTGGCTTATCGATAGAAAATGCAATGTTCCTGCTGCAAAAAGTACTATTTTTTATATTATGATTTCGTTAATATTTGTTATGGTAGCAATACTTATTTCAGAAATAGGAATTTCAAATATCGTTAGCACAGGTTATACGTATATCGGATACGCAACTGTATTTATTGTATTTATTCCGTTTATTGTGTTGAGGATTTTCCTGAAATCAGATAAAGACAAGAGATAACGGATATACTTTTAAATGTACAGTGTTTCATAAACATGAAAGGAGAATTGCTATGGCAGTTATTGAAGTTACGGAGTCAAATTTTGAAAAAGAAGTTCTTGAAAGTGATATTCCTGTTTTAGTTGATTTTTGGGCTGCATGGTGTGGTCCCTGTAAGATGTTGTCACCGATAGTTGATAGTGTGGCAGAGGAACAGGGAGATGTAAAAGTTTGCAAGATTAATGTGGATGATAATCTTAATATTGCAAGAAAGTATAACATTATGAGTATTCCGACTCTTGCATTGTTCAGAAATGGAGAAGTGGTAGCAACATCAATAGGAGTTATTTCAAAATCGGAAATTTTAGAATTTATAGCTCAGTAAATATTTAATACCAATAACTATTCAAACGTCATTTGTGGCGTTTGAATAAAATCACCCTGGAATAAAAAGTATTTCAGGGTATGATTTTGCAACGCAGTTATTTATTATTTTTTTTGATTATGATTTATGAAGAGGAGACAAAACAAATGATATTAAATGAAACTTACACATTGGCAAACGGAGTTAAGGTACCAAAGATGGGACTTGGAACATGGCAGATTCCAGACGGTGAAGAAACATACAATTCAGTCATGTGGGCATTAAAAAACGGATACAGACACATTGATACTGCAATGGCATACGGAAATGAGGCAAGCGTTGGTAAGGCAATCAGAGATTTCGGTATTGCAAGAGAGAAAGTGTTTGTTACCACAAAATTACCTGCTGAGCACAAAGGGTATGATATAGCAAAAGAATGCTTTGAAAAATCAATGGAAGCACTTGATTTGGGATATATTGATTTGTATCTGATTCATGCACCATGGCCTTGGGATCAGTGGGGAAAGGATTGCACAAAAGAAAATATTGAAATCTGGAAGGCGTTTGAGGAAATATATGCAACAGGAAAGGCAAGAGCAATTGGTGTATCTAACTTTGAGCCACAACATCTTAATCCTATACTTGAAATGTGCAATGTTGTTCCTATGGTTGATCAGATTTGCTTCCATATTGGAAACAGTCAAAAAGAGACAGTAGCATTGTTAAAAGAGAAGAATATTCAGCTTATGGCATATTCACCTCTTGCAACGGGGAGAATTATCGGTGACGAAACAATTGTTGAAATGGCAGGCAAATATGGTGTCACACCGGCACAGTTGTGCATAAGATATTGTATACAAAACAATGCAATTGTCATACCGAAATCTACAAAAGAACAGAGAATAATTGACAACGCAAAAGTGGATTTTGTGATTAGTGATGAAGATATGGTTTTGTTGAACAACAAATAAATAATATATGGAGAGTACGATGAATAAAAAGATAATTTCACTATTATGTGCTACGGCTATAATGTGTTCAAATATAAATATTGTTGGAAGTGACAGAAATGTATTTGGAGCAACAGGCAATGTAAATAACAGAGTTTATGCTCAGGAAGAAACTGCAGGTGGAAATGATAGTAATAAGGCAGACAAATACACAGTTGAGAAAACCGGACTTGAAGGCAAGTCCTTAGTAGAGAAAAAGGATGAGACAACTTCATTTTATAATAAAGAAACTATAAGTGAAACAGTCAGTGAAACAGTCAGCGAAACGGTCAGTGAGACAGTTAGTGAGACAGTCAGCGAAACGGTTAGTGAGACAGCTTCTGAAACAGTTAGCGAAGTAGTAACAACCGAGATTGTTACTACTCAGGTTGAGACTACAACTAAAGGAAAAATTAAGGCCTGGGAAAAGTATGATGGAAAGTATTACAATGACAAAAAAATCGTGATTGAGGGTGCTGTTTCAAAAGGTATTGACATAAGTAAGTACCAGGGCACTATTAATTGGGAAAAGTTATTAAAGGAAGATGTTTCTTTTGTGATTATCAGATGCGGATATGGATCTGATATCAAATCCCAGGATGATCCTAATTTTAAAAAGTACGTAGAGGCTTGTGAAAAATACAAGATACCATATGGCGTTTATCTGTATTCTTATGCAGTAAATGAGAAGATGATAAAGAGTGAAGTTGATCACACTTTAAGACTTCTTAAGAGCGTGAAGGCAAAACCGCAGCTTCCGGTTTATCTTGATATGGAAGATAACTCAACATTTAAAGTCGCAAATAAGAAACTGTGTGAGTTGGCGGATTATTATTGCAAGAGTATAAAGATGGCAGGATATGATGCAGGAGTATATGCAAATCTCAGTTGGTGGACATACAAACTGACTGATCCTGTGCTTAACCAATGGTACAGATGGGTGGCACAGTACAATTCGGCGTGTGGATATAAAGGCTTATATCAGATGTGGCAGTATACGTCCACAGCAAAATTCAATGGTATAAACGGAAACGTTGATGCAAACTTCTACTACAATTCGTATTGTACAACTCATTCCGGAGGTAAATGGATTACTAAAAAGAAGCCTACATTGTTTGAATACGGAGAGAAGAGATATATATGTAACAAATGTGGTCTGTGTACAAAAATCGAACGTATTGCAAAGTTAAAGCCTACAGGAAAATTAAACAAGAAATCAATTACTCTAAAAGTAAGAAAGCGATATAAAAAGCTGAAGGTTAAGAAAATGACTGCAGGTGATTATGTTGTAAAATACAAATCGTCAAATAAAAAAGTTGCAACAATATCAAGCAGAGGAGTAATAACCGCAAAGAAGAAAGGTAAAGCGACTATTACCGTTACTTTGAAAAGCGGATTGAAGCTCAAGATGACTGTTAAAGTAAAAAAGAGATAAATTTGCAATAATAATATAGAAGCAGAGGAACAAATGATATGGAATATATTGAAGCTGCAAGAAGTTTGTTAAATACAGTGAAAAGGTGCGTGTCACCTTTTCACGTTGTAAAGATGGCTGAAGAAAGATTAGAAAAAGCGGGATTTACAAAACTTAGTCTGAATGAGAAATGGAATATTTCTTACAATGGGAAGTATTATATAAATGTATATGATACTTCTTTTGTTGCGTTTACTGTTGGTGCAAGACTGGAAGGCGAAAAGAAAATCAGAATTGCAACGGCACATAATGATTTCCCTTGTCTTAGAATCAAACCCAAATGTGAGATAAAGGAAGGCGATTATTTAAAACTGAATGTCGAGGTCTATGGCGGAGCTATTCTGAATACCTGGTTAGACAGACCGCTATCTGTTGCAGGAAAGGTTGTGGTAAAAGGGGGAACTGCTTTTTCCCCGGAAGTAAGATTTTTTGATGCAGGAAAGCCTGTTCTTGTTGTCCCAAATCTGGCACCTCACATTAACAGAGATATAAACAAAGGCTATGAATATAATAAACAAAAAGATATGCTTCCTATTATTGATGTTATTGACGGTGAAATAAATGAGGAGGATTATCTGATTAAATATATTTCAAAAGAGATTGATGTGAATCCCGAAGATATACTTGATGTGGAACTTGTTGCATATCAGTATGAGGAAGGCTGTTTTGCAGGTGCAAATCAGACCATGATTTCATCACCAAGACTCGACAATATTACATCTGTTGAAGCCTGTCTGTTTGGAATGGAGAATGCACAACGAGAGAATGGAATCAACATGATAGCTATGTTTGATAATGAAGAAATCGGAAGTGGAACAAAGCAGGGAGCGGCTTCTCTTATTTTAAATATGATTCTTGAGAGATTATATCTTTCACTTGGAAGAAGCAGAGAAGAGTTTCTTACTGATGTTTCGGAAGGATTGATATTATCTGCTGATGTGGCTCATTGTCTTCATCCAAATTATACTGAAAAGAATGACATTACTCAGAAAGCCATGCTTAATAAAGGTGTTGTTATAAAAAAAGATTCCTCACAAAAATATGCAAATGACAGTGAGGGAGTTGCTATAGTTAAGAATCTGTGTGAAAGCGCAGGAGCTAGCTGTCAGTTGTTTTCAAACAGATCTGATGCTACAGGCGGCAGTACTCTTGGATCTATTATTTCCAAATCTTTACCTATGAGAACTGTGGATGTGGGAGTTCCGATACTTGCAATGCATTCAGCCAGAGAACTTATGGGTATTAAGGATCAGCTCGCTCTAAATATGTTGATAAGGGAACTGTTTTTATAATTGCAGTGTAACAAACATCTGTTGCAATAATTTAATAATAGTATATAATTGAATGGTATATAACTATTTAGGGATAAGTGAGGTATTTATGAGCAAGATCAAAATTGTCACAGACTCAGCCAGTGATATTTTAGATAAATACATAAAAGAGTACGATATTGAAGTGATTCCTTTCAAAGTTGTAGTTGGTGATAAGTCGTATGTCAGCAACGAGGACTTTGACAATGAAGGATTCTACAATATTATGGAGTCATATGATGGAATTCCTACAACATCACAGATAACACCATTTGAATTTGAGGAATTTTATAATAAAAAGTTTGAAGAAGGTTATACTGATATTGTGTTGGTATTGATTAATTCTCAGGGATCAGCCACATATAACAATTCGATAATGGCAAGAGAGAACTTTTTCGAAGAACATCCTGAAGCAGAAGGTAAGATGAATATTCATACTTTTGACGGAAAGTCTTACAACTGTGGATATGGTTGGGCAGTAATTGAAGCTGCAAAGATGGTTCAGGAAGGAAAAGAAATTGAGGATATACTTGATACGGTCAAGGAGAAACTCACTAAGACCAGCATATATTTTGGAATGTATTCATTGACGTATGCAGCAAAGTCAGGTAGAATACCTAGTGCAGCAGCATTTGTTGGTGAGACTATAGGGTTAAAGCCTGTTATGAAGATATGGGATCATGAGATAATCACTGCAGGAAAAGTTCGTGGTGAGAAGAAACTTATGAGTAACATAGTATCCATGGCTATAGAGGAGATGGAAGAAGGATCTCCTTACACTGTTATCTATGGAAACGACAAAACAGTTGCTGATGAATTAGCTGAAAGACTCACAAATGAGTTGGGATATCCACCTGTTTATGAGTTTCAGATAGGTGCTGCAGTTGCAATTAATGCAGGACCAAAGGTTGTTGGAGTTGGTTTCAATTCTAAGAACAGAACCTCTGATTAAGGGGTAGTAAAGGTTTCGACAGGGGCTATGCAGCTGGAGAAGCGAGTCGTATGCAATGCGTTAAATGGCAAACTAATAATAAACGCTGAAGATAATTTAGCATACGCTGCCTAATTGCGGCAGCAGTCCGACCTAGTGCACCTACACATTAGGACCCGGGCTTCGATTATGTAGGAAACGACGTTAGCAAAGCTTTGAGCTATCGGGCGTATTATGAAGCTACTAAAGCTGTCAGGTTGTCTGTTACCGGGTAGTGGAGGGAATGTTAATCAACAGACTACACTCGTAGAAGTACAGGGAATTGGTTTTTGGACACGGGTTCGACTCCCGTCTACTCCATAGAAGAACTCCTTATTTTAAGGGGTTCTTTTTCTTTTGTGTCAAGTTTTGTGTCAAGTTTTTTCGTTTATCTGCTCAAAGTAACCGTTTATTTCATCCGTATATTTCTGCGCAAAGTCTGAAATAGAACGTCTGTATATCTGTTTTAATACTCTATCAGAAGCCCAGCCACCACGTTGCTGCAGGATGACGTCAGGAATGTTCTTCATGTGCATTATGCTGACAGAGTAAGCTCTAAGGTCATGGAATCTAAAATGATTAACATCCAACTTTTTAATTGCATCAATAAATCTTTTGGATATAACATTCGGAGAAAGGTTAACTATATTTCCTTTTGACGGAAATGTTTCTACAACAAATTTAGGTAATTGAATTGTTCTTGTAGAGGAAGTAGTTTTGGTTGTTTTTAGGACAGTACTTCCATCTGGAAGTTCAACAAGAGCTTTATTAACGATAATTGTATTTCCTTTCACATCTTTAGTGGTTAATCCGCATATCTCTGAACGTCTTAAAGAACCGTAAGCACCCAGATAGATAGCAATAACCATGTCAGTATCGCCTTTTTCCTTGAAATAGGATATAACACTAAGAACTTCTTCATCAGTGGGAGTATAGAGCTGCTTTTGATGTCTTTGTGGTAGTTTTACGTCATATCTTTGTTTTTGATGATAGTGATCCAGTGCAGCCATAAGCAATCCCCATGAATTAGAAACAGTCTTTGGACTGAGTCTCAGAGCAAGTCCGTCAATCCACATTTGCAGCTTGTCTGATGTTAATTTGTCTGTATATATATCTTTTATTAAATCAAAATGATTTCTCAAATCACATCTGTAGCCACTCAGAGAAGTAGGACTTAGAGAATTGCTCTTAATGCTAATGTAATTATTTATGAGTTCATAAACAGTGATTGATTGAGTAATTTTTCTTTTAGTTAGTTTATATTGGGTAGCCAAATATTCAGCTTCTTTTTTTGTAGGAGCAGTGAAAGACTTAACATGATCCTTTCCGTTAGAGTCTGTATAATCAAATACTCGGACTCTCCAATTTCCTGATGGAAGTTTCTTTGCTTTTGCCATATTTCATCATCCTTTCTATTTTTTTGTACAAAAATAACACCCAGCCATTTGCCAGATGTCTCAGAAGCTAACCAACCGCCCCTTCGGTTCCCTGGGTAAAACCACTATTTATAATTCAATGTTCTTTCAGTTGCCATGAGCAACAAGTTCTATATTATCAGCATCAGTCTTATCAAAATCATTCCCGATAATGTGTTTCATAGCGTAAATAAAAGCTTTGCGTTGCAGCTCGTGATTGAGATTAACATCAATGAATATAGAGTAGCTGTCATTAGAGTTCCTGGTAACGCATTCATTTGTTTTGCCGGACAGTTTGATAAGATGGACACTGTAAGTTATTCCTTTGTATTCCAATTTAACCACATTTAGCTGATGATGGTATCAGTTCCTGTCAGTAATCGCATAAGGGACAGAACATGAATAATACTGGGAATAGTGTTCAAAAAATGAAAGAGGTGGTAAAATTTGGAGAAAATTGCGATGCTTTCTCTTAAACAGGCAAGAGAAGCAAAAAAACTTAATCAGGCTGAGGCAGCAAAAGTGCTAGGAATAAGTGTTGATACTTTAGGTAATTATGAAAGAGGAAAATCATATCCTGACGTTCCAATATTGAGGAAGATTGAAAGTTTGTATGGAATACCTTATGACAGATTTATTGTTTTACCTTTAGATTACGATAAAGTCGTAAATAAAATATAGCGCAAATCACTTGACAATCCGCTACCTATCGGTAGCCGGTAATCCGCTATGTTTTTGATATGGTTTTATATCAGCAAGAAAGGAGGTGATTAAGTGGTAACAACAATAAGAGTACCAGACGAACTGATGGTAAAAGTCAAGGCAATAGCAAAGAAGAAAGGTATTCCTGTAAATGCTCTGATTGTTCAGATGCTGTGGGAATTAGTATAGTGAGTGAGATGAAACAGAGAGGAGTGATCTTATGACGTTGGCAGAAACAATCAAAGAGAAATTGAGAACAGCATTTGTTGATATGTTAATCGTTCCTTGTGCAGTCTCGGCATTCGACTATTGGCATAGATCAGCTAAAAAGAAGATGCCTGAATTTATTAAGCAGGTGGTTAGTTTAAGCGAGTCCATTCAGGTGGGTGCGGTAACGCGTGAGGAGATTGTTCAGACATTTGAAGAAATATCCAGAATGCAACTTGAAGCAACGTGGTTGAAGATTAAGAGAAGAGAATCCGAAGGAGTGACATTTTTGGATGTATGAGTGCTGTACTGATAAAGAAACAGGCGAAAAGTACGGATGGGGGCGTGTTCTTGATTACATTGGAGTAAGATGGGAGGATGTTCCAATCACGCAGTTGAGTTTTTTAATCGATAATAAACGACGTACATTGAAAACTTAATATTGACAGTTGTGATAATGTGTAAATAATGTGTATTTGTCATTGATAAGTGTGTATGTAGTGTGTATGATGTAATGAAGGAGGTCAAGTTTGAAAGACATGGAGGTAGTGCGTTCCATGGCATATTTGTTTCCGCATGTGGGACAAAATCTGCTATGGCATCGAAAAGGAACAAACTTGAGTTTGCCACAGTGAGGACAGCCATACATGGCACCACCAAAAGCGGGGTTGCCGCAGTTAATCATTTTGTTGATGTTATCAAGCTCAGTTTTTCTGGGATTGAGAGTGTATTCTATTTCTTCATAATAGTCCGTAAAGATTCTTTGTAAAATATTCATATGACTATTATGAATGAAGATAATAAAAAAATAAACCCCACCCCTCATGAATGAGGGGCAGGGGAGTTGAATAGGCGAAGCCTATTTTTTATTATCCACGACGAGCAGCGAAGTGTATTCGAAGTGATTGCAGCGAGTGGATGTCGAGTAGGAGGCAGCCTACTCGATTTACACGACGAGCCAAGAAGTATATGCTATAATGAACATAAATTATGGAAAGGTAGTGAAGGAATAATGCCAAAGTATGTATATCTTTTTGAATTGGACTCTGTTCGTAATTCTGATAAAGAAATTGAAATTGGGCAAAAAGCATTATATGAAGAGATTGTTGGCAATGGAAACATTGTTGTATTAACATATAACCAACTGGTTGATTCTAAAGGCTTTTTCAATTTGTTAGAAAATGAAGAATATTATGAAAACCTTGTAACACTTTTTGAAAAAGGTGCAATTTGTATTTCTCAATATGGAGATATACGAACTATTTCACAATATTTAATGGACGCATTTGATTATAGTAAAGATTTTATTTTTTCGGGATGGCCGCTTAAGTCTACTCAAAGACGCTTATTAGCGCTAATAAAAAGATGCTTGATGTATTCTGATTTGTCGGAAATATACGATTACAAATCAGAAAACAAAACAGAGAATGAAATCCTCGATTTATTTATAGAGGTTGATAAAAATGGAAATGTTTCAGAAACTTCATTTGACAAGGACGAGTGCATCAATATTCTTGAAAAACTGTACTGTCTTTTGAAAACGGTATTACGATTAAGCTTTATTCATACTATCTATGTTTCTCCTAAAAAGACTAGCGAATATGAAAATCTTAAACTTAGCAATATTATTAGCTGTTTACAAGATTTTCAATGCTTAAACACAAACAAAGAGTTTAGTAAGGCTTTAATGATTATCAATCAGTTACCATGCGTGGGCAGTGACAAGAGATCAGAGTATCTATTGGAATTGCTGGATTATAGCAATGCTAATTCTAAAATTGACAAACAAACTTGTCAGTACGCAGAAGCAATAATTAATCTGGCATATAATTATGCTTGTGAGATAAGCATATGCAATATTTCAAAGCACTATAATGTTGATGAACTGGTTAATAAACAGGGTGCAAAGCCAACGTTTGAGGCGGATTTCATGGCAAGATTGAGGCAATATTGGGAAATAGGCGAGCTTGATAAACGTTTTCTTGTTAATGAAACCAATGATTATTCTAATATTACAGAGCCGATTAAAATTCCGGATTTCACCAAAGCAGTTAGAATTGTTGAATATACAAAGCAAAAAATGGAGGATCAGCCGAGTGATGTTTTACGCTATGAATTTAATTTGAATAAACAACAGAAGAAACAAAAGAGTCTGATTTTGAGCAAAATCGGAAAGAAGATTCTATTTTCTTTTGGGTGTTTTTTGATTGCGTTTGCTGTTGAAGTGGTTTTCCAAATAATACAAAATGGACTTGATGACAGGGTGGAAATCGGAGCTTTATGGTGGATTGCCATAGAAACATTGTTTTTTATAAGCGCAACTGAAATAATATCCACATTCTTTTCTAAGATTGTAAAAAAACTATTTGATATTGAATTCTTATCTTTTGCAGAAGCCTTAAGTGAAATGGGAAAACTGGTTACTGATGCGGGAACTTCACTTATTTGTAAAATTAACACATATACCAATAACAATTGCCAAAGTGTTACATCAGTTGAAGAGTATTCAGTGGGTGTGCCGATTGATTTCATAAGTTCAAGTTCATTAAAGAAGTACATGAAATTCATGACTCTTAATCCCGGTTACTTTGCTGATTCAGAGGTGTATCCAATTGCATTAACTGACAAAAAAACGGAAACATTAAAGGAAATAGTAAGACTTGAGGAGATGTTTGACTATCACTTTGGATTACAATATTCTAGCAAATATAATACGCTGGTGGTTGATCCGATTATTTCACAAAGTAAAACTGCAAATAAATTCTTTCCATATGAACGTATTGTTCCAACATATGGAAACGGCGTTGTTATGGTGACTCGGCATAATGATAAATTACTCATGTTGAGACAATTTCGCCATGCTCCGCGTAAAATGCAAATTGCATTTCCACGTGGATTTGGAGAGAAAGATATTTTATCTGTTGAAAATGCAAAAAAAGAATTATCTGAGGAAATGTGTGCAAAAATTAGTAGTGAACCTATTTTTATTGGTAGTATTGCTCCGGATAGTGGACTCACAAGTTCTTGTGTAAGTGTATATTTAGTTGATGTTGAAACTTATAGAAAAGTTAATACAGAAGGAATATTGGATGTTGTAGCGTATAGTCAGAAAGAGATTGAAAATTTAATACATCAAAATAATAAAGGACAGAATATATTCTTTGATGACGGTTTTTCGCTGGCGTCGTATTCTCTTTATAAAAGATATATAGCAGAAGAGAGATGATTAGTTCTTCGAACTTTTCTGGCAGACAGTAAATCTACACTATTGCATGATTCGTATTTTTTGTAATTATATTTAATTTATGGTAATATCTTTTAGGATATTTTTATATAAAAGGAGATTGTTATGAAAAAATTAAAAATATTAATGTTTGCAACTCTTGTTGCAATCGCAGTATCCGGATGTGGTAAGGATGAAAAAAAAGCAGATAAAGCAGTTACAACTACAGAGGCTGCTAAGAATGAAAAGGATGAAAAGGTAGAAAATGAAGTTAAAGAAGAGTCTACAACACCTGAAGAAATAACAGAAGACGGTATTAATTTTGCAAACTATGAAGATGTTATCAAGGTTAAAACAGTTTATACCGGAGAACTAAAATATGATTATGGTTATTTTGACGAGGTAGATGAGAAACCTGAACGCGAAGTGAATTTTTTGGTTGAAATTCCAACTGCTATTATTAACAATGTTAGCTTTTACCTGACCAGAAAAGATAATGACTTTGATGGAGTTCATATGCAACATAGATTTGTTACTTCTAAAATTGTAAATGGCGATATTACATACGTGTTTGGAAGAATGATATGTCAGGAGAATCTTAAGTTTGAAGACTATGGTTTGAAAATATTTGAGTCGTACAAACGTGATAATTTTATTGTGAAAGATATTGATGTTGCTAATGTTGAAGAATTGCCTGAGAATGTAAAATCAGAACTGGTGGAAATAGATGGACAATTCTATTATTATTGTGGATATGCATTCCCTTCAAGTGGAAGGGTTAGTTCAGCTGAAGAGGGAGATTATAGTAATTTTGAAGGCTTTATGTTTTATTTGCCGGTTTCAGGAAGCGGAGATGATTTAAAGACGGACAATATTACTTATGCATGGAAAGATACTCTTGAAGAACAATACAGACAATTATTCACGGTGAAAATAAAAGGTGTTTCCAGTGTTAAGGCTATAAGAGAAGATGCCTCAGTTGTTTTTAAAGGTATAAGTGTGGAAATCAGATATGACAGAGATACAGTTGAACAGACTGTTGAAGGTGATGTGGATATGTTTTGCATTGGGGTTAAAAAATCAGTTGATTTATTTAATGGCGATAAACTTATTACACCATCGATAGAAGAAGATAACTAATAGCCATATAATTCAATCAATTTAGGCTCATCTTTTATTAATTTTTAGTTGAGGATTCACCCTTTGAGGAGTATAATAATAGTATAAAAGAGAACGGTTTCTATAAGTTAACGATTTTCGCTTTTAGTTGAATGAGTTCTCTGTTTGAGCGGAATAATAATTAAAGGAGGGTGCATTGATGAAGAGATTGATAAAAGGTAATCCTGACAGTGTTGACAAGTATATCAATGTCACAGGTATTGATGGAAAAGAGATTGGCTTAACTGAAGAAGAAGAGGAGATTTACGAGTCAAAAGAATGTATTTTTCTTTACAAAGGGTATGGGTTTGATACCGACAGATATTTCCTTGCAGACAGAGATGACTGCATATTGGCAGAGGGTATTGATGCTATAAAGGAGTATCTTGGTGATCTTGACTTGTATAAGAAGTGTTGATGATATTAGCACACGGGCTTGGGACTGACTTGGAGTTCTTCGTGTGTTTGCATAATTATAAAGGAGGCTTTTGGATGTTTAATTCGAGAGCCTTCTTTTTAAATTATGTTTTTTTTATGAAAGATATTATAGGTTCATAGAAATTACATAATATATTTGGTAAAATAATTGTATAAATATAATCAAAAGTGTTTATTAATCAGAGATGTTTATTCTCGTTTTTAATAAGGAGGCAGTTATGGAAAAATTAAAAATACTAGTTGTTGATGATGAGGCCAGAATGAGAAAACTTGTAAAGGATTTCCTTGTAAAGCAGGAATATGATGTCATCGAAGCCGAGGACGGAGAGAAAGCATTGGAAATCTTTGTTTCCACAAAGAATATAGCGCTTGTTATTTTGGACGTTATGATGCCTAGAATGGATGGGTGGGAGACTTGCAAGGAGATTAGAAAGTTGTCAAAGGTACCTGTTATTATGCTTACTGCTAAGAGTACTGAGAGTGACGAACTGCTTGGCTTTAATCTTGGTGTTGATGAGTACATTACAAAACCATTTAGCCCTAAGATTTTAGTTGCGAGAGTAGACGCAATATTGAGAAGAACTTCTAATATTTCAAAGGATGCAGTTATTGAGGCAGGTAAGCTTGTAATCAATAAGGATGCCCATATTGTGTCAGTTGGCGACAAGAATATTGATCTGAGTTACAAGGAATTTGAACTGTTAACTTATTTTGTTGAGAATGCAGGACTTGCACTTTCCAGAGAGAAGATTCTGAATAATGTTTGGAATTATGATTATTTCGGAGATGCCAGAACCATTGATACTCATGTAAAGAAACTTAGAAGTAAGATGGGCGAGTGTGGCTCCTATATTAAGACTATTTGGGGCATGGGATATAAGTTTGAGGTGGAAGAAGATTGAAAACATCTATTAGACATAAACTGACAGTTGCTATTACGCTTGTAATGGGGATAGTTACATTACTGGGTACAGTTTTGGGTAAGACTGTTATTGAAGATTATTATCTGCAACATAAACAGAATTCGCTTATTTCTGTATATAATGAACTTCGTTCAATACTAAAAGAAGATCCGAGTCTTCAGGTGTACAGTGAACTTCTTGATAATTACTGCGAGAAATACGGAGTATCTCTTCAGGTTCAGGAAGGTTATGAATCGCTCTATAATTATGGTTCCGAAAAGGAGATGAGAGAATATATAACAGATGATATTATCGGGCGAATAAGCGGAGAGAACACTGTATTACAGCAAAACAGTAATTTTACAATTATGATGGTGCCTGATTCTGAACAGGCTATTGAGAATCTTAAGAGCAAGATTGAAAAACAACTTCAGGAAGACGGAGAAGAGATTGATAGGGCGTCTAACGAAAAAAATAAAAATGCAACTCACCTTGTAATGTCAGGAACAATCAATGATATTTATAAATTTGTTATCAGAGTGGACGTTGAAAATATCAGAGAGTCCATAGTGATTGCATCCAAGTTTTATGCCATGGTGGGAATTCTTATGATTTGTGCCGTGTTGTTGGCAATGTATTTCATTACTAACAGATATACTCGACCAATTCTTGAACTTGCTGATATATCCAAGAAGATGGCATCTTTGAATTTTGATATTAAGTACGATGAAAAAAGAGAAGACGAAATAGGTGTCCTTGGTAAGAATATGAATGAGATGTCGGAAGAACTTGAAAAGGCTATTCGTGAATTGAAGTATGCCAATATGGAACTTCAGAATGACATAAAAAAGAAAAATGAAATTGACAAGATGCGTACGGACTTCCTTGATAATGTGTCTCATGAATTAAAGACTCCTATAGCCTTGATTCAGGGATATGCTGAAGGCTTGAAGGATGGAATTACAGATGATCCTGACAGTATGGCCTTTTATTGTGATGTAATTATTGATGAAGCATCCAAAATGAATAAAATGGTAAAGAATCTGCTTACTCTTAATCAGATTGAGTTTGGAGATACACCATATAATGTTGACAGATTTAACCTGACCGAACTTGTGAAAGATGTTGTTAATGCACAGCGCTTAAGGGCAGAACAGACAGGTGTCAATATAGAAATTATAGGCGCGGATGATGTGTTTGTATGGGCAGATGAATTCCAGATTGAAGAAGTAATTACAAATTATATCAGTAACGCGTTTAATCATATAAAAGATCCTAATATAATTAGAGTGCAAATTACTCCAAAAGATGATATAGTAAGAGTGTCTGTGTTTAATACAGGAGCTCAGATTCCGGAAGAAGATTTGGACTTCATATGGGAGAAATTCTATAAAGTCGACAAAGCACATACCAGAGAATATGGCGGAAATGGTATTGGATTGTCAATAGTTAAGGCTATTATTCAGAAGTATGACGGTAGCTGCGGAGTTGATAACAAGGTTGACGGAGTTGAGTTTTGGTTTGAACTGGATACAAAATCAAAATAATCAGGTGAGGATTTGTAAATGATAGCAATTATCGATTATGATGCCGGCAATATCAAGAGTGTTGAGAAGGCTTTTGCTTACTTGGGCGAGAAGACGATATTGACCAGTAATAGAGATGAAATATTAGCTGCTGATAAGGTTATTTTACCCGGCGTTGGAGCTTTTGGTGATGCCATGGAGAAGTTAAAAAATTATAACCTTATCAACACTATCTATGATGTTGTAGACAGGAAGACTCCGTTTATGGGAATTTGCCTTGGTCTACAGCTTCTCTTTGAAAACAGTGAGGAGAGTGAAGGTGTTCCGGGACTTGGTATTCTTAGTGGAGATATTGTGCGTTTCCCTGAAGAAGCAGGTCTTAAGATTCCACAGATTGGATGGAATTCACTGGAGTACCCATCGAAAGGAAGACTTTTTGAAGGGATTCCTGAACATTCCTATGTCTATTTTGTCCATTCCTATTATTTAAAATCAAAAGATATGGATATAGTTAAAGCTACAACTGAGTATGGAGTGAATGTCCATGCATCAGTTGAGAAAGACAATATCTTTGCGTGTCAGTTCCATCCGGAAAAAAGCGGTGATGTAGGACTGGCAATTCTTAAGAATTTTGCAAATTTGTAATTACAAATATTTTAGATAATGAGGTGGAAATATGCATACAAAACGTATTATTCCGTGTTTGGATGTTGATAACAATAGAGTGGTAAAAGGTGTCAATTTTGTTGATCTGATAGACGCAGGAGATCCTGTAGAGGTTGCAAAAGCATATAACAAAGCGGGAGCTGATGAACTTGTTTTTCTTGATATTACGGCATCTTCAGACAACAGAAACACTGTAGTTGATATGGTAAGAAGAGTTGCCGAGCAGGTTTTTATTCCATTTACAGTTGGTGGTGGAATAAGAACAGTTGACAATTTTAAGGAATTGCTCAGAGAAGGAGCTGATAAGATTTCAGTAAATTCGGCTGCAATAATGAATCCTAATCTCATCAGCGAAGCAGCTGACAAGTTTGGAAGTCAGTGCGTGGTTGTTGCAATTGATGCAAAACGCAGAACTGACGGAAGTGGATGGAATATATACAAAAACGGCGGCAGAGTCGATATGGGAATTGACGCAGTTGAGTGGGCAATGAAATGTGATAAGCTTGGTGCAGGAGAAATTCTACTCACCAGTATGGATTGCGACGGAACCAAGGCGGGTTATGATATAGAGCTTACAAGGATGATTTCCGAGAACGTGTCTATACCTGTAATTGCTTCCGGCGGAGCAGGAACCTGTGATCATTTTTATGATGCACTCACAGAGGGAAAGGCAGATGCGGCACTTGCAGCTTCACTTTTCCATTTTAAAGAGTTAGAAATTATGGAACTCAAAAAATATCTCAGAGAAAAAGATGTGGCGGTAAGATTATAATGAAACATGTATTTATTATTAATCCCAACTCCGGAGATAATAAAAAGAACCATATAGAAGAAAAGATTACTGATCTGTGCGAAGAAATGAATATGGACTACAAACTCTTTATTACCGGTGCCCCCGGTGAAGCAGAGAGAGTTGCAAAGAGCCTGGAAAATGATGATACATCTATTGTGTATGCAGTTGGAGGAGATGGAACACTCAATGAAGTCTTAAACGGCATAGCAGGTTCAGACCATATTCTCTCGGTTATACCAACGGGAAGCGGCAATGATTTTTACAGAACACTTAAACAATACAAGAAAGATTTTATCGGAATAGATGTAGGTAAGATCAATAACAGATATTTTATTAATGTTGCCTGCATAGGACTTGATGCAGAAGTGGCAGACAACATTTATACTATCAGAAAATGGCCCTTTGTTCCTGTTAAGTACAGATATGGTGTGAGCATTATATATACATTTTTTAAGTTCAAAGCAAAAAAACTTCAGATAAAGTTTGGAGATTATTCGAAGCGTGGCAAATTTACCATAGTTACAGTTTGCAACGGAAGGTACTATGGAGGAGGAAAGAAGATTGCTCCCCATGCTTTCATAGATGACAGTCAGTTTGAAATTTATATTGTTGACAAAACAGCAAAGATTAGGATACCGCGACTGATTATGAAACTCCTCAAGGGAGAACATGAAAATGACAGCAGAGTTGTCAGATACACTGACGGTAATCTTGAGATAATATCTGATGATCCGGTTGTATGTAATGTAGATGGAGAGAGAATGTACGACGATCATTTCAAGATTGAACTTATTAGAAATGCCATAATGGTTCATAGAAATACAGATTTTATTAAGGCGTTGGGAATTGAAGAATGATGATTGAAAATGACTGGCTTCCGGCAGTTGAAGAGGAATTCAGGAAGCCGTATTATAAAGAATTATATAAGTTTATTGTAAATGAATACAATACTACAGTGATATATCCTCCGGCAGATGATATATTTAACGCTTTTCACTTTACACCTCTCAGCAAGGTGAAAGTTGTTATATTAGGCCAGGATCCTTATCATAATGAGAGACAGGCTCACGGACTCAGTTTTTCGGTGCTTCCGGGAAATGACACACCACCTTCTCTGCAGAATATTTACAAAGAACTTAATGACGATTTGGGATGTTATATCCCAAACAACGGATATTTAAAAAAATGGGCAGAACAGGGAGTTTTGCTTCTTAATACTGTGCTGACTGTAAGGGCACATCAGGCCAATTCTCATCAGAACAGAGGATGGGAAAAGTTTACCGATGCAGTTATTGAGGCGGTTAATGCAAAGGAAGAGCCTGTAGTGTTTCTTTTGTGGGGCGCACCTGCAGGTAAAAAAGCAAAGATGCTGACTAATCCTAATCATCTTGTGCTTACGGCTCCTCATCCAAGTCCGCTGTCTGCTTACAGAGGATTTTTTGGATGCAAACATTTCAGTCAGACAAATGAGTTCTTAAAGGCACATGGTTTAGAACCTATTGACTGGCAGATTGAGAACATTTAACTGATGTTTAAAGCTGTACAGTGAATAGTTATAATATGTCGGCTGTGAAATGAACCCTCCTTTGAGTACATAGGTGCTGATTGGAAAAAAACAGACAATAATATAATTGAGATTGGAGACATATGAGTATACTTAATGTTGAACATTTGACACATGGCTTTGGAGACAGAGCCATTTTTGATGATGTGTCATTCAGATTATTAAAGGGCGAACATATTGGACTTGTGGGAGCAAACGGTGAAGGCAAGTCTACATTTATGAATATTGTTACGGGCAAGTTAATGCCGGATGAAGGAAAGATTGAGTGGGCAAAAAATGTCAGGGTTGGATATCTTGATCAGCACACTGTCCTGCGAAAGGGAATTACCATCAGAGAGGCGTTGGCTTCTGCCTTTGATTTTCTTTTTGAGATGGAAGAGAGAATGAATCAGATTTGTGACAAGATGGGGGATGCATCAGAAAAAGAACTGGAAGAGTATATGGAAGAACTTGCGGTTATCCAGGATATGCTCACAATGCATGATTTCTATCTTATTGATTCAAAAGTAGAAGAAGTGGCAAGAGCACTGGGACTCCTTGATTTAGGACTTGATAAGGATGTCAATGATTTGAGTGGTGGACAGAGAACAAAGATATTACTTGGTAAACTGCTTCTTGAAAAGCCGGATATATTGCTTCTTGATGAGCCTACAAACTATCTTGATGCTGAACATATTGAATGGCTTAAGAGATATCTGCTTGATTACGAGAATGCATTTATACTTATTTCCCATGATATTCCGTTTTTGAACAGTGTTATCAACTTGGTATATCACATGGAAAATCAGAAACTTGACAGATATGTGGGAGATTATGATAAGTTTCAGGAGGTTTATGCTGTTAAGAAAGCACAGCTTGAGGCGGCGTACAACAAACAGCAGAAAGAAATTGCCGAACTCAAGGATTTCGTTGCTAGAAACAAAGCAAGAGTTGCTACAAGAAATATGGCCATGTCACGTCAGAAGAAACTTGATAATATGGATATAATTGAACTTGCAGGAGAAAAGCCAAAGCCTGAATTTAATTTCAGGGAAGCAAGAACTCCGGGCAAAGTTATTGTTGAGACAACAGATTTGGTTATCGGTTACGATGAGCCGCTTTCGAAACCAATAAATGTCAGAATGGAGAGAGGCGAAAAGATTGCTGTTGTTGGAACTAACGGAATAGGAAAGACAACTCTTTTAAAGAGTATTCTCGGTCTTATTAAGCCTATCAGTGGAAAGGCTGAACTTGGAGATTATCTGAGTATCGGCTATTTTGAGCAGGAGATTAAAGAAGAGCAGAAGAATACATGTATTGAAGAGATATGGAGTGAATTTCCATCTTTTTCGCAGTATGAAGTTAGAAGTGCCCTTGCAAAATGCGGACTGACAACAAAGCATATTGAAAGTCAGGTAAGAGTGTTATCCGGAGGTGAGCAGGCAAAGGTAAGACTGTGTAAACTTATTAACAGAGAAACTAATATACTTATCCTTGATGAGCCTACTAATCATTTGGATGTTGATGCAAAAGATGAACTGAAAAGAGCGCTCAAGGCATATAAGGGAAGTGTTCTCATGGTTTGTCATGAGCCTGATTTCTACGCAGATTTTGCAACCAAAATCTGGGACGTCAGCGAGTGGACAACAAAGGAATTGTAATACTGTTACAGTTAAATAGAAGTTGAAAATTAAAATGAATTATTTGCCATTTTAGATATAACTAAGGTGGTGTAGATTATTAAGGAATGAAAAATGGAAATATATATTATACGACATGGAGAAACAAGGTGGAACAGTAAAAAGCGCCTTCAGGGCTCCATTGATATTCCGCTTAATGAAAACGGAAGAGCAGTTGCAATCGATGCCGGTGAAAGACTTGATAATGTGGAGTTTGATGTCATTTACAGTTCACCGTTAATCAGAGCGTATGAAACAGCGTGCCTGATAAGAGGAAGAAAGAATATACCTATTATCAGGGATGACAGGTTGAAAGAAATGAATTTTGGTGTAAATGAAGGCCAGTGTAAGACGGAAATGGAAAAGGATGATACAAATCCATTTAATTATTTCTTTAATGCACCGGAAAAGTATTTTCCACCTGAAAATGGAGAATCCTTTGAAGGACTTTGTCAGAGAACAAAAGACTTTATGAAAGAAGTAATTGAACCTCTTGAAGGAGAGGCGGACAGAGTTATGATAGTGGGACACGGTGCAATGAACAAGGCGATAATGTGTTACGTGCAAAATCACGGAATAGAAGACTTTTGGAAAGACGGACTTCAGAAAAATTGCGAAAGCACTGTTTTTAAGCTTGAAAACGGAAGTTATACCAAATATTAAGTTATTTCTTTAATTTAACGCATATGTGATTTGGTAATAAATTAATAATTTAGGAATAAAACAACAAGAATAAAAATGTCAGGAACACTTTAATAGGTTCCTGACATTTTTATTTGTGCATGTTGTAGCAAAAACGATTAGAGTGTTTTTGAAACTATGCACCCTGCAAATTTTCAGATTTGTTAACTGAATCTTTGTGGATTATATTGTCTTTTGAAATTGTATCATTTGTGCTGTCGCCGGAATTGTTGTCGTTGCCTGATTTCAAACGTTTATTTGCTGTCGCAAGCATCAGTTTGATACGGTTAAGCTGATTTACTTCACTGGCACCCGGATCATAGTCAACGGCAACGATATTTGCTTCAGGATGAAGGTTTCTTAATTTCTTGATTACTCCTTTTCCAACAATATGGTTAGGGAGACATGCAAAAGGCTGAGTACAAACAATATTTGGTACATCATCGTGAATGAGATGAAGCATTTCACCGGTTAAGAACCAGCCTTCACCGGTCTGATTTCCGATTGATACGATATCTTTTGTCATATCTGCCATATCCCAGATATCTGCAGTAGGATAGAAGTGTTTACTCTTAATAAGAGCCTTTTTAGCTGAACCTCTTGCCCACTCAATTGCCTTTATTCCCAAGTTGTTAAGTCTTAGAATCTTTGGATCAAAACCAAGTTTTGCAACCTTGAATGAAGCGTTTCTGAAACCATACAGGAAGAAGTCGATAAGATCAGGCATAACTGCCTCGGCACCTTCTTTTTCAAGAAGAGTAACCAAATCGTTATTGGCAGTAGGAGAAAACTTAACTAAGATTTCGCCAACAATACCAACACGTGGTTTCTTCTCGTCTGATACAGGAATTCTGTCAAATTCTTCAACAATCTTTCTCATGTTTCTCTTGAAACGGCCCATATGCATACCTTTTTGAGACAATTCCCTGCAGAGCTTTTCTTCCCATTTTTTGTGAAGGGCATCTGTCTCACCTTTGTTTAACTCATATGGACGTGTTCTGTATACAACTCGCATAAACAAGTCACCGTAGAGAACCGCCTGAACAGCTTTGACAGCAAAAGTAGGTGTAAGCTTGAATCCACTGTTTTTCTCGATTCCTGAAAAACTTAATGAAACTACAGGAATATGCTCAAGGCCTGCCTTTTCAAGGGCACGTCTGATAAATCCGATATAGTTGGTTGCACGACAGCCACCACCGGTCTGAGTTATGATTACGGCAGTCTTGTTCAAATCATATTTTCCGGAAAGAAGAGCTTCCATAATCTGACCGACAACAATAAGGGATGGGTAACATGCATCGTTGTTAACATATTTTAATCCTACATCTACACATGAATTGTCACTTGGTAATACTTCAAAATTGAAGCCACATGAATTCAAGGCACTCTCAAGCATTGTAAAGTGAATTGGACTCATCTGTGGTGTGAGAATTGTATATTTGTCATCAAACATCTGCTTTGTAAATTCAACTTTTTTTATAGCTGAAGGCGCAATCTGTCTTGAATAATTCTTTTCTTCTCTAACTCTTATAGCAGAGAGAAGCGAACGTATTCGGATTCTTGCAGCGCCTAAGTTGTTTACTTCATCTATCTTAAGTACTGTGTAAATCTTTCCTGAACGTGAAAGTATGTCACTTACACAGTCTGTAGTAACGGCATCAAGACCACATCCGAATGAATTTAACTGAATAAGGTCTAAGTCGTCTCTTGTTTTTACGTAGTTTGCTGCAGCATAAAGTCTTGAGTGATACATCCACTGATCAGATACGATAAGAGGTCGCTCAACTTTTGCAAGGTGAGAAATTGAATCTTCAGTTAAAACGGCAATACCATATGAATTGATCATTTCAGGAATTCCATGGTTGATCTCAGGGTCAATGTGGTATGGACGACCGGCAAGAACGATACCGCGTTTATTATTGTCCTTAAGATACTTGAGAACTTCCTCACCCTTTTGTCTCATGTCAGCTCTTGATTTCAACAATTCTTTCCAGCCTTTGTGAGCTGCGGCCTTTATTTCGTCTTCCGGAATATCACATTTCTTTGTGAATACTTCAACCAGTCTTGCTGTAATGGTATCTTCGTCAGTAAGAGCCATGAAAGGATTCATAAATTTGATTTCCGGATCGTTTAATTCTTCAACGTTATTTTTGATATTCTCCGCATAAGATGTAACGATAGGGCAGTTGTAGTGGTTGTTTGCGTCAGGAGTCTCTTTTCTCTCGTATGGAATACAAGGATAGAAAATGAATTTGACACCTTCCTGTAAAAGCCACATAACATGACCGTGAACTATCTTTGCCGGATAACATTCTGATTCACTTGGAATTGATTCTATACCAAGTTCGTAAATCTTTCTTGTTGACTTAGGTGACAGCTTGACACTGTAGCCTAAGTCCTTGAAGAAAACAGCCCAAAATGGGAAGTTTTCGTACATATTAAGAACTCTTGGAATACCAACAACACCACGTTTTGCAGCGTCAGGATTAAGAGGTTCATAATCAAACATCCTCTCATATTTGTATTCGAAAAGATTTGGTATATTTTCTTTATTCTTCTGACCGCCTATTCCCTTTTCACAACGGTTTCCACTGATAAAACGTCTGTTGTCACTGAATTTGTTGATTGTGAGGAGACAGTTGTTTGTACAGCCTTTACATCTTGTCATTGATGTTGTGTATTCAAAGTTATTGATTGCATCGATGGAAAGCATAGTTGATGCTTCACCTTTGTAGCGTTCTCTTGCAATAAGAGCAGCGCCGAAGGCGCCCATGATACCTGCAATGTCAGGTCTGATGGCTTCACAACCTGCAATCTTCTCGAAACTTCTAAGAACTGCGTCGTTGTAGAAAGTGCCACCCTGAACAACGACCTTTTTACCAAGGTCTGATGCGTCAGTAATTTTAATAACTTTATACAAAGCGTTCTTTATAACTGAATAAGCAAGACCTGAAGAAATATCGGCAACTGAAGCACCTTCTTTCTGAGCCTGCTTAACATTTGAATTCATAAATACAGTACATCTTGTTCCAAGGTCAGTTGGATTCTTTGCAAATAAGGCTTCTTTTACAAAGTCCTGTACGGAATAATTGAGAGATTTAGCAAAAGTCTCGATGAAAGAACCACATCCTGAAGAACAAGCTTCATTAAGCTGAACGCTGTCAACTGTGTTATCCTTTATCTTGATACATTTCATATCCTGTCCGCCGATATCAAGGATACAGTCAACTTCAGGCTCAAAGAATGCTGCGGCATAGTAGTGAGCAACAGTTTCAACTTCGCCTTCATCCAGCATGAGAGCAGCTTTGATAAGGGCTTCTCCGTAACCTGTTGAGCATGAACGAACAATTTTAGAGCCTTCCGGTAGTTTTGAATAAATATCTTTGATAGCGCCTATAATAGTAGCTAAAGGATTACCGTTGTTACTGCTGTAAAAAGAGTAAAGAAGAGTTCCGTCTTCACCTACAACGGCAGCTTTAGTTGTTGTGGAACCTGAGTCTATTCCAAGGAAACAGTCTCCTTTGTAATTCTCAAGTTCAGCTTTCTTTACGCAATGCTTCTCATGACGTTTGGTAAATTCATCATAAGCAGCCTCATTCTCAAAAAGAGGCTCCATACGTTTGATTTCCATTTCCATGCTTACGCCTTCAGATAATTTTTTGTATAAGTCGTCGATGGAAACAGTAATCTTTTCATCGTGATTGAGAGCAGCACCTGTAGCCGCAAAAAGATGTGAATGATCAGGTGCAACAATATGCTCATCGTCTAATTTGAGTGTTCTTATAAAAGCGTTCTTCAATTCTGTAAGGAAGTGAAGCGGACCACCTAAAAATGCAACAGTACCGCGAATTGGCTTGCCGCAGGCAAGACCGGATATTGTCTGGTTTACAACTGCCTGGAAAATAGAAGCGGCAAGATCTTCTTTTGTTGCACCTTCATTTATAAGCGGCTGAATGTCTGTTTTGGCAAAAACGCCACATCTTGCCGCAATAGGATAAATTGCCTGATAATTTTTTGCGTACTCATTAAGACCGGCGGCATCTGTCTGTAAAAGAGAAGCCATCTGGTCAATAAAAGAACCTGTACCGCCGGCACAGATACCGTTCATACGTTGTTCGATTCCGTTAGAAAAATATATGATTTTCGCATCTTCTCCACCAAGCTCAATGGCAACATCTGTCTGAGGAGCGTAGTCTTCAAGTGCTGTAGATACAGCGACAACCTCCTGAACAAACGGAACTTCTAAATGCTTTGAAAGAGTAAGTCCGCCTGAACCTGTAATCATAGGTGAAAGCATTATTGAACCAAGAGAATCCTTGGCCTTTTTTAAAAGTGATGCGAGTGTTTCCTGAATGTTCGCATAATGTCTTTCGTAATCTGAAAATAGTATCTTTTTTTCGGAATCCAAAATGGCAATCTTAACAGTGGTAGAGCCAATGTCAATTCCGAGACTATAATTCTTTTGTGAATTCATAGGTTTATACCTTTCTTCCTATTTATATGATTGGCATAAATAATATGCCATTGCACATTATATCACAAGTTAATAAAAAAACAACATCTAATAAGAAGATCTATTATGAAAACTAATTGATTAAAAATATTTTTTTTGATTGATAAAATGGCAATTAATTCGATTAATAAAGCAAAAAAGTGCAAGAGATAATAATAAAAAATGTTACATCAAGTAAAAAGATAAAAAAGAAGTGAGAAAAAGTGAGAATGACTTGAATCCGACATACCTTTTTTGATATTATAAAAGAGTTTCAAGAGCACAGCTTAAAAATGATCTGTCATTAAAAATGTTTTTTGTTACAAACAAAAAGAATATTTGTTTTGATATGGGAGATATTGGAAGGAGCGAATAATATGTGGTTGAATAAATTAGAAAGAAAATACGGAAAATATGCTATAAGCAACTTATCATTATATCTGATTGTTGGTTATATCATAGGATATGTGGCGACTATGATTAGTCCGGAATTATACGGACTAATGGCATTTAATCCATATTTGATTATGCGTGGACAGATTTGGAGAATTGTTACATGGATGTTATTGATACCGGAAGGTTACAATGTACTGTTTGCTGCCATTATGCTGTATTTTTATTATCAGCTTGGAACTTCACTTGAACGTACATGGGGAACTTTCAGATACAATCTGTATATTTTTTCCGGCATTCTATTTACAATAATAGGTGCAATTATAACTTATTTTTTTGTCATTCTGTATTTAAAAGGTGAATTTGGTGCTGCAGGAGCTGATTTGGGGTTGGCTGATGTTGCAAGTACATCAGGACAGGTAGTTGGACAGGTTGTGAGTACTTATTATGTTACAACTTCCATATTGCTGGCATTTGCAGCGACATATCCTGAAATGGAAATTCTTTTGTATTTTGTACTACCGCTGAAAATAAAATGGCTTGGATTTTTATACGGAGCAGAGATAATATATGACTTCATTTCATCTCCGTGGCCTAGAAAAATAATGATAGTATTTTCGTTACTTAACTTTTTAGTGTTCTTCCTCACAACAAGAAATTACTCGAAAGTGAGCCCAAGCAACATTAAAAGAAAACGCGAATTCAAGCGAAAGATTAGAGAAGCTAATAATGCTTATACTTACGAAAACGGAGCCAGACACAAATGTGCGATATGTGGCAGAACTGAACTCGATGACCCAAACCTTACATTCAGATATTGTTCGAAATGTTCAGGTGGAAAAGAGTATTGTCAGGATCATTTATTTACACATGCACATAACTAAAGTGATTATTTAAAATAATCACGAAAGCCATACATGTAAATATAATGAAATGTAAATAATTAGAAGAATTTTATAATAATCTTAAATAGTTAGACAGGAGATGAATTAGATGAACAGTTATTTGGAGAGAGGTGCAGGTATTCTGCTTCACATAAGTAGTTTGCCGTCACCGTACGGCATCGGAACATTTGGAGAGGAAGCATATAAGTTTGCTGATCAGCTTTCTAGATCAGGACAGAAGTATTGGCAGGTTCTGCCCCTTGGTCCTACAAGTTACGGAGACAGTCCGTATTCTTCTTTTTCTGCGTTTGCAGGAAATCCATATTTTATTGATATTGATACGCTTATTGAGGAAGGCTTGTTGGAAAAAACAGACGTTGAATGCATTAGATGGGTTTATGATGAAGACCTTGTTGATTTTGGAAATATGTATTATTACAGATTTTCGGTTCTTAGAAAGGCCTTTGAAAATAGCAAACATGCAGGTACAAAAGAATACAATGCATTTCTTCAAAAAAACAAAGCCTGGTTGGATGATTATGCACTTTATATGGCATGCAAAAATCACTTTGATAATGTCTCTTGGCAGAAGTGGGATGAAGATATTAAAAGACGTAAGCCCGAAGCAATGGCTAAATACAAGAAGTTACTTGCAGAAGATATTGAATTTTGGAAGTTTCTTCAGTTTAAATTCTTTGAACAGTGGAACAAATTAAAGGAATACACAAACAAATTGAAAATTTCAATTATTGGTGATATTCCGATATATGTAGCTCTTGATTCAGCAGATGTATGGGCGAATACATCAATGTTCCAAATGGATAAAGATTTGAATCCTAAGAGTGTTGCTGGAGTGCCACCGGATATGTTCTCAGCTTTGGGTCAGAGATGGGGTAATCCGCTTTACGACTGGAAAAAGATGGAAGCAGACGATTTTAAATGGTGGAGAATGAGAATGAGTCATTCGGCAGATCTTTATGACATCATCAGAATCGATCATTTTCTTGGAATGGTTAAATATTATTCAATTCCTGCAGAATATGAGGATGCAGTAAAGGGTGAATATATCCTTGGACCCGGGATGAAACTTGTAAAGGCAATTAATGAAGCTGTTGGCGATAAAAAGATTATTGCCGAGGATTTGGGAGTAGAAATGCCTGAGGCTGTAGAAGTTCTTGAAAAGAGCGGATATCCGGGAATGAAAGTAATTGAGTTTGCCTTCGATGGGGACAGAAAGAACAGTCATCTTCCGTATTTTTGGAAGAAGAATTCGGTTATATACGGTGGAACACACGATAATGATACATTGATAGGTTACTACAGCCAGAAACAGGATTGGGAGCTTGGATATGTCAGAGAATTTTTGAGAGTTAGAAACAATAGCTTGGATGAATTGGTAGATGAATTGTTCAGACTGGCGTATATGAGTGTTGCTGATGTTGTAATATTCCAGATGCAGGATGTTCTAAAAGTTGGTAACAGAGGAAGAATGAATCTTCCTTCATCAATGGGAACAAACTGGAGATGGAGAATGAGCAAGGATCAGTTTAATGATAATCACATAGAAAGACTGAGATATTTGTGCGATATCTATTATCGATAGAAATAGTAGAATTATTATAAGTTGCAGAAAAATGACTACCTTTAGAGTGAATGATGACCACTTGAGGGGGACAATTACCGTTCGAAGGTAAAATGAATACCGTTCGAGGGGGAAATGTAACCGTTTGCGGGGGAGAAGGTTGATTACATGAAAAGTATAATTATATAATTATAATAACATAAAGATATGGAGAAGATATCTGTATGTATTGACCTTCTAATCACGGCATGGGGTAGCCGTATATTAGAAACTGTATTCTTATTTATTTCCTGCGCCGAATTCATGAGGCGCGGGGAACGCTAGCAAGGTAAGAAGATGAAATTGAATTAAAGAGGGTATTCATTTTTTATAGGTGTAGAAAAATAAGCAATTGTATTGTGAGGGGGCTTCTGATACATTTGTGTTGGTAAGTTTTGAACGGATTTATTTAAAGAATGATAAGGAGGTATTGCTTATGCTTTCTACATTTAGTGTTCTTGATTTTCTTTACTACATCGTACACGGAAAGAAGTAGTATTATGAGGAAAAATCGAAAAAGGTAAAAAAGGACAGGTGTTGGTGCTTGTCCTTTTTTTGTGCGTTGTGGTATAATAATATAAATATCGTGTACGCATTATTCTTCTCCGTATTTTTTGTGGGTATTTTGTTTCAAATGATAGAAAAGGTATTGTATGGGGGTAATCAAATGACGGAGAGATTGAATGGAGATTATGGAGTTAATATGAAGATAGCAATTTGTGATGATCAAAAACATTTTAGAGAAAGTATAAAAGAGAATCTTAAGATGTATCATGAGGATAATTGTAGTAGTGAAAAATGGGAAATATACGAGTTTTCAGATGGTAATAAGCTAATAGATGAAGACAGCAGAATGGATTTGTATTTTCTCGATTTGGAAATGCCGACTATTGACGGTATTGAAGTTGCAGCAAATCTTCAGAAAAAATGGGAGAATTGCAATATCATTATTATGACTACTCATGTTGAGAGAATCAAAGAAGGATATAGAGTGAATGCCTTCAGATATATGACAAAACCTGTAGATTTTGATGAAATCAAAGAGGGACTTGATACTTTTACCAGAAGTAGAATAGGTTATGAAGTTATAGAACTTAAGTCATACGGTACCCCGTATCAGGTTCCGCAACGAGAAATCAGATATGTTTGTAAGGAGAGTGGCGATACAGTAATATATACCAATTCTAATGACATGAAGTTTAGAAGTGAGAGTTCTATGGAAGAATGGGAAAATCTTTTGAATGATAAGATGTTTTTTAGATGCCACAAGGGATATATTGTTAATGTGAGATTTATTGATGATATAAATGACAAGGGAGCCTATCTTGATAACGGGGAGGTTATCCCTGTTTCCAGAAGAAAGAAAAATGAGTTTAAAGACAAGGTCAGAGAATTTGATCTGATGTATGGTGAGGTATATGGTTGATACACTAGGATTATTGTTAGATTTTATGTCTGCATTGGTATTAATGTGTATGATAGAAAGAGAGTTTCTGCCTAAGATATTATGGAAGAATATCGTTGCAATAGCGATTGTGATTGTTGGCGGAATTGTCATTTCTATCTACACAGGTCAGATGGTAGTGGATATAAAGGAGTTACTCTTTATAAATACTAATGAGGGATATACCGCAGTAATAAAGATTGTTATATACATGGTTGCACTGGCAATTTGCTGTGAATTGTCTGTAAAGGAATACTTAGTTTCTTTTGTGATAAGCCAGATTATTGCAGGCGTGGTTGAAGGATTTGTTATTTTGCTGGTTCCGGGAATCGCAGATATGTTTATCTTCAAAAAAATAATAGCTTTTATTGTTATAATATGTTGCGGAGTCATTGCAATCAGGGGATTCAAGTTCAATATTAATTTTTCGGAACTTCCGAAAAAACTTCTGATAGAAGTGGCGATTCTTCTGTTTATGCTTATGTTTTTGATTGTAGGCATTGTTGCTTTTGTAAATGGCAAGGGAGTGCAGAATCTTAATCAGATTATCACTGCGGTAGCTGTTATAATCTGTATTGGAATATTCATTATATCTGCTGAGGGAATTATGTTGGAAGTTTCGAGAATGTCTTTGGAAAATGAAAACGGAATTCTTCAAAAGTATAATGAACAGCAAAAGAGTTATTATGAGCTTGTTCTGAAGAATGAAGAGGACACACGAAGATTCAGGCATGACGTTCTCAATCATATTATGTGCCTTGAGAATTATCTTGATAACGGTGATGTGGAACAGTGTAAGAAGTATCTTTCCACAATGACGGAAGAATTAAACAGAAACAGAAAACAACTTTTTCATACGGGCAACAGGATTGCGGATGTAATGTTAACTAATATTCTCGCAAATAAAAAAGAAGATGTTAAAGTTAGTGTTACAGGTAATCTCAAAGAGAATCTCAGCATTGAAGATTATGATTTGGTAGTGGTTATTTCTAATATTTTGAAGAATGCCGTTGAGGCTGTCAACAGTCAGGCAGATGAAAGTTCAAAATATATCAATCTTAATTTTATCGTAGGTAAAAAATATCTCAGAATTGAAGAACACAATTCCATTGACAAGTCTCAGATTGAGAGTGCACAGAAGCTTGAAACAACCAAAGAGGATAAGAAATCTCACGGTATCGGAACAAAGAATATAAAGAGAGTTGCGGATAAATATGACGGAGTATTTAAGACTGAGGTAAAAGATAATGAGTTCGCAATTATTGTTGAATTGAGTTTGAAAAAAGTAAATGTATAATTAGAAATATAAATAGTTGGGGATATGTGAAGTTGATTTACATATCCCTTATATTTTGATATAATTGAATACAATGTATATCAGAGAGAGAATGACTTTCTACTGATATAATATGATAGTTATGTTAGAGGTTGATGATGAGACGCATTATAAATGAAATATCAAAAGGAACAAATGTCAATGAGAATATTAAGGAATACCTGATACAGTACAAGCAACTCAACAACAGATTTGCATTTGTCAGACTTGCCCTTAATTATTATACATATTACCAGATGAGAGAAGATGGTGATATAAAGAGACAGGGTGTAAAAGAAGTTGCTGATTCGGTTCACAGAGTTATCAGAAATTGTGTGCTGGAACACAATATGAACTCAAAGGAAGCTGCGGAGATCCTTGATAAGGGAAGACAGTATATTTTAGATGAAGTTGGCGCTTTGACATATTACGTTGACGTTTTCAGAGTTTATGAACATGCACTTAACAGAGTGGAATACAGATTTAAAGAAAACACTTTGGACAAGAATTATAATGATGAAGATCTTTGCAGGATGCTTATGCAGTATATTCTTTCAGATGAAGATAACACTGTTATTAACAGTAAGATTTCAGAAGTTGTTGCAGAACTTCCGATAAGAATGACAAAGACAAAGTTCTTTGAGCATGTGACTAACGGTCTTTCCATTTACAAAGGATCGGATAAAAAGACTTTGGATGATTTCGTTTATATGATAAAGACCTCTTCGATGATTTCAGACAATAAAGATTTTGCTTCATTATTTCCGGAACTTGAAGAAGTTGCAGAATCGTTAAAGAATATTGATTATTCAGATATTTCTGAAGAAGAATATAAGTTCTCAATCAGAAATATAGAAGATGTGTCTGTGTTCATTGAAGACGCTATGAATGTGTGTATGATGATCATGGAAATTATGAATGATACGTATTCTATTGTTCTCACTCAGAACGATGATGAGAAGGACAAAGTAATGAAAGCGTGTGAGGAGATAGTTATTGCGGTAAATGATCATTTTGTACTGGGGTCTGAGATAGATGAAGAAACAGAAGATATGTTTTCAGTTCTTGAGGGAAGTCAGGAAAGCATGTATCAGAAGATTTCTCTTTATAATATTGTGGATGAGATTACTTCTTCGTATGCAGATGTGTTGAAACAGGAACATTTAGATGAGGAATTTAGTGATTTAGAAAAGTTATCTGTTCTTTCATCTGATAGTATTTTTGTATCTCTGGACGACACAACAGATGATACTGTGGTTGATGATGAAGTGCTCACATCGGTGACAGATTCATTGATATCTGATTTCAGACAGCTTTTTGAAAATAATCCAAAAGCTGTGAACAGAGCTGTGATGAATTCGGTTCTGTCGCAATTGCCGGTATTTTTTAACAATATCAGTGAATTGCAGGATTTTATTTATCAGACTTTATATAACTGTAAGGACATCGCCGAGAAGAATGCGTGTGTTGACGTACTTCATGTAATAATGGAGGAGTAGGACAGGAGGCCTTATGAGATGGTATAATTATTTATACGTAGGGGAAAAGGCAAAAAAAGCAAGAGAGGATATTATCGAAAAAATTAATTCCGGAAAGATGCAGGTGAATAAATACGCATTGGCACTTCCGTTTAATGAAAGTGATATTTTGGATATTATTCCCACAATTGTTTTAATGCAAAAAAGATATCTCAATTCAGATCTGGTTATTGTTGGAATTGCTGATGGTAAATCAGAGGCAATGAACCTGATGCAGGACATAATAATGGAATGCTACAATAATACAAAAGGATTTGACTTGAAATCATTTATTTTTGAAGGTGGCGTAAGTAGCTGATTGAGGGGTAACATTTATGGTACATATTTTGTTGATTATACTAAAGATAATTGGCATTTTATTGGCTGTTATTGTGGCTCTTGCCTTGATGATTTTATTTGTCCCTTTTATTTATGATGGCTCGATTGATGCCAAAGGAAAAGAAGTCGAAGGCGTCTTTGATATAAAATGGATAGCAAAGATAATATTGTTTAGAATATATAATAAAGAAGATGATGTTCTTTATGTTCTTAAAATATTTGGTATACCTTTTTTGAAGGGGAACATCTTAGAAGATGATGACGATGGTGATGAAGAAGACGTAAAAAAAAGGAACAGAAAGAAACAAAAAAAGGCTTTAAAAGAGGATGATGAAGAGCTGGTGGAAGAAGATGAGGATGTATTTGAGTCACTTTTAAAAGTGCTACCGGACGATACTCCTATTCATCAAAGTGGAAATGCACAGTATTCAAATCAGGCGAATTCAGAGAGCCTGTTTGAAAAAATCAAAGCAAAAATCAAGACCGTTGTAGATTTGATAAAGGAGATTCCACAAAAATACAGAGAAATCAGAACTAATATTGACGTTTACAAGAATAAGGCAAAAAGGTTAAAGAAGATTTTGAAAAGTAAGAGATTTAAAGTTGCTTTTGCGTATTCAAAAGATATTCTGATTAAAGTATATAATCATATCAAGCCTTCCAAACTGGAGGCGGATATTGTTTTTGGGTTTGAAGAACCTGATGTTACGGGGAAGGCTTTAGCTGTATTGGCAGTTGTATGCGGTACAGTAAATATAGATTCCCAAAAGTTTAGAGTTGTCCCGGATTTTACTGAGAAGAGATTTGAGGGAAAAGGGATAATCCGAGGAAAGTTCTTACTGGCAGTTATATTAATAAATGCCATAAAGATATATTTCAAAAAAGAAGTTAGAGATGTCGTTAATGGAATTAAAAGGGTATAGGAGGAGTTTTTTTATGGCAGAAAGAAATGAAACTATTGAGGCTTTGCTCAAGGGGATGGAAAGTTATATAACAACAAAAACAACTGTTGGAGAACCAATCAAAATAGGAGACACCATTATTCTCCCATTAGCAGATGTTTCTTTTGGAATGGGACTGGGTGCATTTTCTAAAGATGCAAATAATGCAGGTGGTATGGGTGGTAAACTTAAACCTGCAGCTGTACTGATCATTAAGGATGGAATGTCAAAAGTAGTCAGTGTTAATTCACAGGACAGCATGACGAAGATTTTGGATATGGTTCCGGATATTGTTGATAAGTTTACAAGCAAAGAAGATGATGTTACAGTAGAATAATATTATATTAGAATAATATTATATTAGAATAAAATTATAGATATACCATAAGATATACAAAATACTTTTTGGTGTTATATGCATAGATTGATAGGTTTTGCATTGTTTTGTTTTGCAATAGGAATGGGAGTAGCTCTTTTGATTAAGACCACATTTCTAACGGTCGGCATTATTGTAGTATGTCTTGTAGTGGGATATAATTTGTTTTTCTGCAGATAACATTTCATATTATGGAGGCAGAAGATGAAGATTTCTGAAATGTTTAATAATGGAAGACCGGTTTTTTCTTTTGAGGTTTTTCCGCCAAAAAGGACAAGTCCGATTGAGAGTATTTACGATGTTCTTGATGAACTTGGTGAACTGAAACCGGATTTTATCAGTGTTACTTATGGTGCGGCAGGAAATGTTGCAAATACTGATACTATAGATATTTGTGCAGGTATAAAAGAAAAGTATGGAATAGAGTCAATGGCTCATCTTACTTGTGTCCATGCGACTAAGGAGAGTGTTGACATTATTCTTGATGATTTGAAAAAGAGAGATGTTAACAATATTCTTGCACTTAGGGGAGATATTGTTGAGGGGCTGGAGCCTCAAAAAGATTTTCTTCATGCTTCGGATTTGACAGCATATATTAAATCTAAAGGCGATTTTGGAGTTTCAGGAGCCTGTTATCCTGAGGTTCACATGGATGCAGACAGCATGAGGGAAGATATTGCAAATCTCAAGATAAAAGTTGAAGCCGGAGCAGAACACCTGGTATCTCAGTTGTTCTTTGACAATAACTGTTTTTATGATTTTATTGAAAAGGTCAGAATTGCAGGGATTAATGTTCCGGTTGAGGCGGGAATTATGCCTGTAACTAACAAGAAACAGATAGAGAGAATGGTTTCTATGTGTGGAGCGTCACTTCCTTCAAAGTTCTCAAAAGTAATGCAGAGATTTGAAAATAATCCTGAAGCTCTGAGAGATGCAGGAATAGCATATGCAATAAATCAGATTGTAGATTTGGTTGCAAACGGTGTTGACGGAATCCATATCTACACTATGAACAATCCTTATATTGCAAGAAAAATATCAGAAGGTGTTAAGAACGTGATAGGTCACGATATTTAAACTATGGAAAAGAAAGAAATATTAATAGATTCTATCAATGTAAAAGAGGCTCTTCGTTACTTGGGATACAATAATAATGATATTAATCCCAATATGAAAGAGCTTCTTTCACATTGTGAGAGCGATTTGTTGTCAGCGGCCAGACCTGACTATATTTACAGTGTTTTTAAATTGAATAATGATTATACTCTTGAAGGATGTGATTTTGAACTGGCAGGTCATGATATAAAGAAACATCTTGAAGGGTGTGAGAAAGTAGTTTTTATGTGTGTTACAGCAGGGATGGGAGCAGACAGACTTATCAGGATTAAACAGATAGGAAATATGGCTGAGGCGACGGTTATAGACAGTATGGCCAGCGCTATGGTTGAACAGATTTGTGATAAGGTCGAAGAGTTTATTCAGGATGATTTTCCTGATATGGAGATGACCTGGCGATTTGGTCTTGGATATGGTGATTTTCCATTGGAACTTCAAAAAAAGTTCCTTGAAGTATTGCAGGCACCAAAGAGAATAGGATTGTGCGTTAACGACAGCATGATGCTCACACCTACAAAATCCGTAACCTGTGTTATTGGATTGAAAAATAAAGAAAACGGTCTTGACGAAGTGTCCGGAAAAGTTCATAATAGTGGAAATCACGGGAATGATAAGCGAAGTAATGAAAATCGCTGTGAATACTGTAATATGAAAGATGTGTGTGAATACAGGGTGAGAGGAGACAGATGCAATGGAAATTAGGGAATTGCTGAAAAGTGACTATATTATATTAGACGGTGCGATGGGAACCATGCTCCAGGGAAAAGGTATGGAGATGGGAACTATACCCGAAACTCTTAATATTACAAAACCGGAATGGATAGTTGATATTCATTCCAGCTATATTGCATCCGGCTCAATGGTAGTGTATGCAAATACATTTGGCGCAAACAGATACAAGATGGCAGATTCAGGTTATAGCGTTCAGGAACTTATAGGTGCAGCTATAGCAAATGCAAAAAAAGCCTGCGAGGGTACTGACTGTAAGGTGGCTTTAGATCTTGGACCAATAGGACAGCTTCTTGAACCTACCGGGAGTCTTACTTTTGACGAGGCTTATGATATGTTTAAGGAAGAGATTCTTGCAGCAGAGGGTGCAGACCTTATTGTCATAGAAACTATGACAGACCTTCTTGAGACAAAGGCAGCGGTTCTTGCAGCAAAGGAAAACTCAGATTTGCCTGTATTCTGTACAATGACATTTGAGAGAAATATGAGAACATTTACCGGCTGTTCAGTTCCGTCAATGGTTCTTACAATTGGTGGCCTTGGAGTAGATGCAATCGGAGTAAACTGTTCTCTTGGACCTGATGAACTTCTTGACGTTGTAGCAAAAATAACTGACTGGACAGATATTCCGGTTATGGTAAAGCCTAACGCCGGATTGCCTGATCCTGTAACTAATCTTTATGATGTATCACCTGAAGAGTTCGCTCAGTCCATGAGAAAGATGGCGGAACTTGGCGTTCATGTATTCGGTGGATGTTGTGGAACTAATCCGGATTATATCAGAGAAGTTGCTAAGATGCTTGACGAAGCTAGAAGAGACGGACTTTTTGAGGAGAGGAAAGTGGAGGTACCTCTTGCTGTTTGTTCTTCTACAAATACAGTTGTTGTGGACAGGCCACAGATTATCGGCGAGAGAATTAATCCTACAGGAAAGAAGAGATTTAAAGAAGCTCTGATAAATAATGATATTGATTATATTTTGTCTCAGGCAATTGAGCAGATTGACGGAGGAGCAAATATTCTGGATGTAAATGTGGGGCTTCCTGAAATTGATGAGCGGGATATGATGATTAGAACCATAAAAGCCTTACAGGGGATTGTGGACACTCCGCTTCAGATTGATTCGACTAAGCCGGAAGTACTTGAAGCTGCGCTTCGAGTTTACAATGGAAAACCAATAGTAAATTCAGTAAACGGAGAAGAGGAAGTCTTAGACAGAATACTTCCTTTAGTAAAAAAATACGGCGCTGCCGTAATAGGACTTGCGCTGGATGAAAACGGAATCCCGGATTCTGCAGAGGGACGTGTTGAAATTGCAAAGAGAATACTTGATAAGGCATTGTCCTATGGAATCAGAAAAGAAAATGTCATTATCGACTGTCTTACACTGACAGTTTCTGCAGAGCAGAAAGCGGCAAAAGAGACACTTAAAGCCATGAGTATTATAAGAGATGAACTGGGACTTAAGAATGTTCTCGGAGTTTCTAATATTTCCTTCGGACTTCCAAACAGAGAACTGGTAAATAAGACATTCCTTACAATGGCACTTACAATGGGACTTGATCTTCCTATTATAAATCCTAACGTGTCATCAATGGTATGGGCTGTAAGAACCTATAACGTTCTTGCGGATATTGATAAGAATGCCATGGAATTCATTGAAGAGTCATCTAAAGTTGAAGTACAAAAAGAAGTGGTTAAATCTGAAAAAAAATCAGCTTCTGCGCCTTCAAACAAGGACATTAAATCTTTAGAAAAGTTAGATGACAGAGGATTGGCAATTCTTCGTGCGATGGAAACAGGAATGAAAAATGACGGGAGCAGGCTGACAAAGGAATATCTGGAAGATACAGATGCGATGATGATTATTAACGAGATGCTTATTCCTGCGCTTGATGTTGTGGGTGAAAAGTTTGAAAAGAATATTATCTTCCTTCCGCAGCTTATTCTTGCGGCTGATGTTGCAAAAGTTTGCTTTGAAGAGATAAAGACATTTATGGCAAACAAAGGCGGCGATACAGAGTCAAAAGGAAAGATAATCCTTGCTACAGTAAAGGGAGATATTCATGATATCGGAAAGAATATTGTAAAGGTAATTCTTGAAAATTACGGATATGATGTAATTGATCTTGGAAGAGACGTTGACTGCCAGCTGATTGTGGATGAAGCTATAAAACACGATGTTAAACTTGTAGGACTTTCAGCACTTATGACGACAACTCTTTGTTCTATGGAAGAAACAATCAGACTTTTACGGGAAAACAATGTTGACTGCAAGGTAATGGTAGGAGGAGCAGTTCTTACTCCTGATTACGCAATGAGTATTGGGGCTGACTACTATGCTAAAGATGCAAAGGAAAGTGCGGATATTGCAAAGATTGTTCTTGGATAATAAGATTGAAGTATGAATAATTATTAATTAAATTGTAAATTACAAAGATATTGATATTGTAAAGGTATTGATATTGTAAAGGTATTGATGCTGTGAAGATATTGATATTGTGAAGTGATTGATGTTGTTAATTGAATTAAATTGGATATAAATTGAAAAGTTTATTAATAGGATATTACAAATAACCCGAAAAAAGTTGGAGAAAAATGTAATATCCTATTTTTTTCTGTTGAAAGATTGAAATAAAAGCGTTATAATGTTCATGTTTGCGTGCAAATCGCGCATCTAACTACATTAGAAAGAAAGGTAGAGATTTGAATTATGGGAAACAGTAGTAGTTCAAAAGGTTGGAGAGCCAACAAATGGGTTCGTGCAGCGATCCCTGCATTATTATTACATTTTAGTATCGGTACAGTATATTGCTGGTCATTATTTAGTGAAGCAATTTCAAATGACATCGGTTGGGACAAGCCGGCTGTAGAGTGGGCATTTAGTTTTGCTATTTTCTTCCTTGGAATGTCAGCAGCATTCCTCGGTGGTATTGTTGAAAAGAATATACATCTTTCATCATTAATCGCAACTATTTGTTTTGCAACAGGTATGGCAGGAACAGGTTTCTTTATATATTATGGTTCTACTCACAAGCATAATCTTGTGGCTTTACTTGGAATTTATATCTGTTATGGATTTATTATGGGTGTTGCTCTTGGTACTGGTTACTTATCACCGGTTAAGACATTAATGCTCTGGTTTGAAGACAGAAAAGGTTTGGCAACAGGTCTTGCAGTAGCAGGATTTGGTGGCGCTAAAGCTATCGCATCTCCAATTATGGAGTGGTTACAGCCAAAATTTGGAACAAGCACAATGTTCTACATCTTAGCAGTAGTATACTTCTGTATGATGTTCGTTGGACACTTGCTTCTTAAAAAACCTGAAGGATGGGTTGAGCCTACAAACAAAGATAAGAGCGAAGGTATTGTTGCTACAATCAAGACAAAAGGTTGGGCAAACTACATTGGTATCTGGGTAATGTTCTACATCAACATTACTTGTGGTCTTGCACTTATCTCTCAGGAGAAGATGATTGTTAAGTGTGTAGGTCTTGCAGCATTTGCAGGTATTATTTCAACATTCTCTGCTATTTTCAATGCAGGTGGACGTTTAGGTTTCTCAGCATGGGCTGACAGCTTAAAAGACAGAAATACCATTTACAAATTAATCTTCATTCTTTCGATTGCATTGACAGGTATTGTAATGCTTACAGGTGCTATTAAGAATGCAGCTAGTCCGGTTGAAGGATTTGCATCAATTGATACAAAGAATACAATTCTTGTAATTTTAGTATTAGCATTAATCTTTATGGTAAATGCAGGATACGGTGGTGGTTTCTCAAATGTTCCAACATTGTTATCAGACCACTACGGAATGGGTAACATCAGTGCTATCCACGGAATCACACTTTCTGCTTGGGCTTTTGCAGGATTATCAGGAAACCAGATGGCAACATGGATTGTTGGTAAGTTTGGAACACCTGTAAATGGAACATTACACGGTGATCCTGTAGTTGTTAATCCAACAGGATATCAGTATGTATTATATGCAACAATCGCACTTTACTGTGTAGCTTTGTGTATGTCATTATTCCTTGTAAAGAAGAGTGATAAGGCTATCGCAGCTGAAAAGGCAGCAAAATAATTTTATAATTAAAGTTATCAAAATATTTATAATATAAAAGCAGGGTACGAAATGTAGAAATTCTACATTTTGTACCCTGCTTTTCATATGGTAAGGGATTTAAAAAGTATACATTTGAAACGGGCACATAATCTTATTTTTAGTTACACCTAAGGACTTCTACATTATATATCCCTTTTGGCAAAATTCATTTGGGGGATGTATGCTTATTAAACTTGATTTTATTATGCTTGCATCCCTTTTAGAATTTTCTTCACATGGGTTGCCAGGCATAACTTTTCTGTCAGATATTTCTTGCATCCCTTTTGGGATTTTCTTCACATGGGTTGCCAGCCCTAACTTTTCTGTCAGATATTTCTTGCATCCCTTTTGGGATTTTCTTCACATGGGTTGCCAGGCATAACTTTTCTGTCAGAAATTTCTTACATCCCTTTTGGAATTTTCTTCACATGGGTTGCCAGGCATAACTTTTCTGTCAGAAATTTCTTACATCCCTTTTGGAATTTTCTTCACATGGGTTGCCAGGCATAACTTTTTCCTCGGAAATTCCTTACATCCCATTTAGAATTTTCTTCACATGGGTTGCCAGGCATAACTTTTTCCTCGGAAATTCCTTACATCCCATTTTGAATTTTCTTCACATGGGTTGTCAGATATAACTTTTGCAACAAAATTCCCTACCTTGTTTTTTGAAAATAGTCCTTTAAGTAATGACTCAATTTTTAGAAAAAACATTCCTATTATGCGAAACGGTTATTTTGAGAGCAGCGTATGTAGGTTTCAAAATGTATAAATTCTGAAAAGAGAGCAGTGGCAGGAAAAAGGAAAATAAAAAAACGCATCGCTTATGGAATAATCCAAATGCAATGCGTTTTTTTATATAATGCAATAAATTAATTATGCTCTTTCAACTTTTCCTGATCTTAAGCAAGAAGTACAAACGTACATCTTCTTTGCTGCTCCGTTAACTTTAACCTTAACAGATTTAATGTTTGATTTCCACATTTTATTAGATCTTCTATGAGAATGGCTCACAGCGTTTCCAAAATGAGCACCTTTGTTGCAAATTTCACATTTAGCCATAATAGCACCTCCTTACATAGACAATTATCGCATTCACTGCGACTCAACACAAATGACATTCTATCAGAATCAGAGAAACAATGCAAGTGTTTTTTTATAATTTCTCGATGTTTTAAATAATACTTTTATTTTTTACTAAAATAAGGTATCATATATTGTGACAGTTTGCAGTTTGCGTAAGAGATGCAAGTGCAGAACATATAACTGTAGAGTCAATTATTTTAACGGGAGGTAGTTATATGAAAGGTAAAATGAACACAGATTTAGGGGAAGTGTTAATTGATCCTGAAGTAATTGCAAAGTATGCCGGAACAACAGCATGTGAGTGCTTTGGTATTGTTGGTATGGCTGCTGTTAGCATGAGAGACGGACTTGTTAAGTTACTTAAGAGAGACAGTCTTTCAAAAGGGATTGAAGTTACTATAAACGAAGAAAACGCTATAAAGATAGAGTTTCATATTATTGTTGCTTATGGTGTTAATATCTCAACTATAGCAGATAACATTATTAGCAGTGTAAAATACAAAGTTGAAGCTTATACGGGAATGAAGGTAAGAAAAATTAATATTTATGTCGAAGGTATCAGAGTAATCGACTAATTATCTTACTTAAGGAGGATGTTATTGTGGAAATCAAGACAATCGATGGTGCTATGCTCCAGAAAATGTTTTTGGCAGGTGCCAAAAATCTTGACGCAAAGAAAG
>JAEELL010000021.1 GCA_016282745.1 Lachnospiraceae bacterium | reverse complement strand
TAATAGTATCACATAAATCTCCTTATCATTATAGTTTTGCAAATTTAATAATAAGATTTTTTTATGTGATATGGAAGAGGTCTTGTGCCTCTTCCTTTTATTTTTTTGATTTTTCTTGCCAACTAATATTTTACTCTAAGTACCATAAGTTTGATTACAATATGTTCGATTTCATTGTATAATGCAAAATCATGTATATTTGAAAATTGGCAAGAAGAAAAGCACCGCATACACGGTGCTTATTCTCGTTCCAAAGTAACTTAGCCACTTTTACTTCGGGTAATGTACCTGCCCCCTGTTTTCCGCTCAAGAACAAATACATTTATATTACATCTTTCCTTTCGATCTAGCCTTGCCTTCCATACTCTGCTTACGCCTTTATCTTGTTTCCATACCCTTTCATGCACAGCCTGCCGTTTTTCATTTTTCTTATAACACTTTCATACTCCCTTTGCACAGTTCTTCGTTTTTCTTATTTGGCCTTTCATACTCTCTTTGCACAGTTCTTCGTTTTTCATAAAAATTTGGTTAGTTTGCTTTTTCATCTCTCCCGTTTCCGCTCAATTGATTTTCATACCCGTTAGCCTTTTCACACTCGCCATACATTTTTCATACCCGTTAGTCTTTTCACACTCGCCATACATTTTTCATACCCGTTAGCCTTTTCACACTCGCGGTACATTTTTTCAACCCCATTTTGCATAGTTGCTTTCATACTCGCCATCATCACCCTTCCGTTCTGACAGCCGACTTTCCAGTTTCTGTTTTTCCTTTTTCTTCCATAGTCTGATTGTTTTTCGCTTTCAGTTTGTTTTCAGTTTTTCACGTTTTTTAGTTTGTTTTCAGTTCTTCGTTTTTCCCACTGTTTTGTTTGTTTTTCAGTTTTTCGTTTTTCCCACTGTTTTGTTTGTTAGTTTTTTCATCATCCGGTTTCTAATATTTTTTCAAACCACTCAACCTTTAAAAAGTAATTTTGTTCTTCTAAGTAATCCGATATTTCTCCCTTGTCACTTTCTGCACCTTCGCGCTTCAACAGCAACATCTCAATTTTGTCATCCATCACTTTGTTAAGTGCCTGTTCAACATCTGAATAACAAAATACAGTGCATCCGGGATATCTATCCATCAGCAAATCGTACTCTCTTGTGAGTTTCGACCTGTTGTCTTCTACAAGTGCTATATTCATCCTTTCACGCACCTTTCAATTTTTTATATTTACCAAATCCGAAATAATAACCCCCGAATCTGGTATTCTGAAAAAAAGAATATGGATGGTATTCTCCTTTTCTATATGAACATTTTAACACACCAAAGTTGCAATAAAGTTGCAATAAAAAACCCCAAAATCAAATAATTTTGGAGTTTTTTAATAAAATCAATTTTAATTTATCTTTGTATCATTTTCATCCCGGATGATCAATAATTATTATTTCATTTTTTCAGTCCGCCTTCATAAAACTGACCGAGTAGAAATTCGGACCAGCTGTAATTAATCATATACTCTCCGTGAAAAGCATTGATTCCCGAAGGTTTCCCCTCAATCCAGTCATAATAATCGCACTCAACCATGGATGTATTAAGTCCAAGTTTTCCCCAACTGAAATTGATTAACTTTTCGCACCCCACTGTCTGCAATGTATCTTTCAAATCATTTCTGAGTTTTTGGAAATAGGATTTGTGCTGACTGTCATCTTCCCAAAGAACTGCAGTAATCTCAGCATTAGAACAGGTTGCGCCCTTTCTGTCTGTTAGATACGCCAGTACTTCTTTCGTTTTTTCAAGCTGAAACTGAAGTGGCTTTTCATCAACAAATATTTCAAAATTACCAAAACACTGAAGTCTTATTCTCTTGTCAGAATTCTGTTTGACCGGATTTCTGAGATTATTCATCTCCCTTACTATATCTGATGTCCCAACTGGTTTTGTAATATACCCCGACGCTCTGAGTTCCATGGCTTCGACAGCATATTGGCTGTAACCGGTGCAAAAAATAATATTAATACCGACATTTGTTTCTTTCAGCCTGTAGGCCAGTTCTATTCCCGTCATACCAGGCATCTGAACATCAAGAAATGCTATATCAACCTGATTGTCTTTTGAATAATCAAGGGCATCATATGCATCATCAAATGTCATAATTTCACTGTTTTCCAATTCTAAATCACACAATTTGTTATCTCGGATAGCTCCATCAATCGCCTGTTTTAATGCATCCAACTGAAGTTGTTCATCATCTACAGCAATAATCTTCATAGAACTGCACCTCCTGTATTATGAATTTCTTTTATGTCTGTCTCTTTTTTCTATCTCTTTTGTATCTGTTATTTTCTGCCACTTTTGTCCACATTTCTCTGCTTTGGCACCTTAATTGTTATAACTGTGCCTTTTCCTTTTTCACTGGCAATTTCCAACTTGCCACCGCACATCATCTTAAGTCTCTGCTTAACATTTTCCATTCCTACATGGACCTGTGAATCCTCACCAAAACTGTCCGGATCAAATCCAACTCCGTCATCTTCAATTATAATCTCATAATATGACTTTCGGTCAATTGAGCCGATTATTACCTTTCCTCCTCCACGTTTCTGACACACTCCGTGAACAACAGCATTCTCCACAAGCGGTTGAAGTGTCAGCGGTGGAATTTCAAAATCTACCGACTCAAAATTATAAAAAACTGACAATCTTCTTCCAAACCTAATCTGCTCAATTCTAAGGTACGCCTTTGTATGCTCGACTTCTTTTTCAAATGGTATGCATTCATCATTTGTCATTGTGTCAATATTCATACGAAGGTATGAAGAAAAATCCATTATCAAATCTGCCAGCTGCTCATCCTTGCACAACTGTTTCATACTACTGAGTGTATTAAAAATAAAGTGCGGATGTATCTGCGACAGTAACAACATCTTCTGGCTTTTGTTCAGTTCTTCCTCATAGTGAAGTTTTGCCATCTCATCCTCTATGGTGATGTTGAGATAAATCATAATGATTGAGATATTCATTGACAGAAACACTACCGACTCATTCCACTTATCAATGAAAAACAGAGAAACAGCCGGGAAAATAATATAAAGTATCCATGTCATCATCTTGGTGATACCAATTGTCTTTCGCCATCTGACCGCAAATATAATGTCAAAAAAAAGTCCCAATATAAGTACTATCTCAACCATCCAATAATTTGGATTTTCTACAGGCTGACCATCCACAATATGATAAAACCACCCTGTAAAATAGGAACACCAATATGCAACTATCGTTATTGTTATTAACAAAAACGGTACCTGAACTACTAGGGATGCTACATTGATATACAGTCTCATTTTTGTCACGAAATATCCGTGAAAGAAAATAACCTGAAAAGCAGTCAGTGTGTACATAATACACCACAAAACAACATATTCCCTGTTAATAACATATGTAACTGAGTCCACCAGATTCATGACAATCTGAGTAACCAGAATTCCCATAAAATATTGATTTATTTTTTCTGAGTACACAGTCTTTAACATATAACACAACATAATGGCAATAAGAATTGCTGCCGCGTATACCTCCAAGGACGTACTCACCACATTTACTAAATAGTTATCCACAATATAATCCTCTCTGCATTTGATTTTTACACATCCGCCCGTTTGTTTATTATTATACCATATACTATTTCAGAACTTATAGTTTTTTTACAAGATGATGGCTTAACTAATTACTTTTGCAACAAAAGTCCGCAATTATAAACAGTAAATAAAATAAAAAAGAAAGTCCAACAAACTCAGTTTGCATAAACTAAATTTGTGAACTCTCTTTTTTATTTAATATATAATTATTAAATCAGTATCATTAATAATTCCATATCTTACTATGCAAATAACTCATATCCCTTTTCAAATGCAGCAACGTTGATATCTACTGTCTTTGGTGGAACTGTGTTCTTAATCACTTCAATCCACTGCTCTTTTGGGAAGTCCATTCTCTTTGCAGCTGCTCCAAGAATGATAACGTTAAATACTCTTGAGTTACCCATCTTGATAGCTTCGTCCATAGCATCAAGCGCAAGTACATTGTGTTCCTTTGAAAGGTTCTCAATGATATTGTCAGGATACTGTGCTACACCTGTAACTACAGGCATTGGATCTATTCTCTGATCATTTACAATGATAACTCCGTCCTTTTTGAGGAAGTGTGAGTATCTGAGTGCCTCAAGTCTCTCGAACGCGATAAGAACATCTGCCTGTCCCTCTTCTACGATTGGCTCTGCAACATTTTCACCGTAACGTACATAAGTAACTACGCTACCACCACGCTGTGCCATACCATGAACTTCAGAAAGCTTAACATCATAACCTGCAAGCACTGTGATTCCACCTAATATTCTACTGGTGAGAAGTGTTCCCTGACCACCTACACCAACAATCATAATATTTTTTGTCTCTGCCATGATTATTCTCCCTTCTTCTTAAGTTCTATAGCGTCAAACTTGCAATTGCTCATGCAAAGTCCGCAACCGTTACAAAGTGTCTGGTCAATAGAGATTGTACCATCTTCGTTCTTTGTAATTGCAGGACAACCTGAAGCAAGACACATACCGCACTTCTTACATTTTTCAGGTATTGCAATACATTTTCCCTTTGGAACATATGACTTAAGAAGTGCACATGGAGATTTTGCAATGATTACTGATACTTCATCTTTTGCAACTTCTGCCTTAACTACTTCTTCGAAATTCTTTAAATCAAACGGATCGGCAACAACAACATTCTTAACTCCCATAGCCTTACACAGCTCATCAAGAAGAATAATATTTGCTTCTTCTCCTGACAATGTCTTTCCTGTTGCAGGGTTATCCTGATGACCTGTCATACCTGTTGTTGAGTTATCAAGAATAATGACTGTTCCTGTGGCTTTGTTGTATACCATATTCATAAGTGAGTTGACACCTGTGTGGAGGAATGTTGAATCTCCGATTACAGCAACCCAGTTCTTGATATAATCTTTACCTTTTGCTTTTTCCATACCGTGAAGTGTGGAAATACTTGAACCCATACATACTGTTGTGTCAACAACACCAAGTGGATTAACAGCACCGAGTGTATAACATCCGATATCACCGGCTGCGTGAATTCTTAACTTCTTGAGTACTGAGTAAGTAGCTCTGTGTGGACAACCCGGGCAGAGGATTGGAGGTCTTGCAGGAGCATCTGCTGCAGCCTTAACTTCAATCTTCTCTCCGAGAATCTTTTCTCTAAGCATGTTTGCACTGTATTCTCCCTGAATTGTGAAGATATTCTTACCATCACATTCAATACCCATTGCTCTAACCTGCTCTTCGATAACAGGCTCAAGTTCTTCAAATATAATAAGTCTGTCTACTTTTGATGCAAACTCTTTGATAAGTTTCTTTGGAAGTGGATGAACCATACCAAGCTTAAGTACTGAAGCATTTGGAAGTACTTCCTTTACATACTGGTATGGGATACCGCTTGTAATAAAACCAATCTTTGTGTCATTGTACTCTACCTTATTGATAGGCATTGTACATGCATCTTCTGTAAGAGCATTTAATCTCTTTTCTACATCTATATGTCTCTTGATAGCATTACCAGGCATCATAACATTCTTGGCAATGTTTCTCTCATATATCTTATCGTCTACTTCTACTCTGTCTTCAAGATTAACGACACCCTGTGAGTGTGCAAGTCTTGTAGTAGTTCTTAAAATAACAGGAGTATCGTACTTCTCAGATACTTCATAAGCATACTTTGTAAATACTCTTGCTTCTTCACTGTCAGCAGGCTCAATAACAGGAACCATCGCTGCGCGTCCAATCATTCTTGTATCCTGCTCATTCTGAGAGCTGTATATTCCAGGATCGTCAGCTACAACTAATACCATACCGCCGTTTACTCCGATGTAACCTGCAGTAAATAAAGGATCAGCTGCAACATTAAGTCCAACCATCTTCATCATTGTCATAGAACGAACACCTGCCATTGAAGCTCCGATAGCAACTTCTGTAGCTACCTTTTCATTTGGTGCCCACTCAGCGTAAATCCCATCATATTTTACAATATTTTCACTAACTTCAGTACTTGGTGTACCCGGGTATGCTGAAGAAACCTTCACGCCAGCTTCATATGCACCTCTGGCGATAGCTTCGTTACCCAACATAATCTTCTTATTCACAATAAGTAACCTACCTTTCGTTTATTCAAGAGCGCTCCAGGCGTTCTTTCTAGCGCAAGATGCCACAAACCGCTATTTTTCATTATAATTAAATAGTCAATATAAGTCAAATTAGCTGTCTGCGTCTCTTGTTATTCTATCTGTTATCATTCAATTACAGATTCAGACTCTCTAACCAAGCTACTGAATCTGCCACTTATTCTGTTTCTGACTCAACTTCTGTCTCAGACTCCGATACGATTTCTGTTTCTGTCTCAGATTCCGATACGTTTTCTGTTTTCGGCTCAGACTCCGATACGTTTTCTGTTTTCGGCTCAGACTCCGCAACTGTTTCTATCTCTCCGGCAGTCTCCGGCTCTATTTCCCCTTCTGATTCTACTACAGTTTCTGTTTCCTGCTCTGTTCCGGTTTCAATTGGAATATTGCTCAAATCCCAGACATTAGGATCAATGTACATCATATAATAATCCTGATCCCAAGTTGTCTCATTTGTATTGTATCCACCTACAGTTTCTTCAACTGTATTCTTTTCACTCTCAGTTTCTTTGTCTGTAGTTTCTTTGTCATCAGTTTCTTCAACTGTTATTTGTATATTGATTTTATCTGTCAAATTGCTGACTTTATTGTCACGACTTGTTTCCTCTGAATTACTCCTCTGAAGAGTATCAATGTCTTTTTCGATGTCCTGTATTCCTTTGCTGACTTCCTCGTCAGATAAAGAATCAAAATTGTCAGATAGTTCAGTTATCTTCTCAGATATCTTATCCAGTTCCTTAACTGTCTTTGCTTCATATTCATCAGCCTTAATTTTGATTTTTTCTGAACTACTTTTCTTCTTTGTCTCTTTAACCTGATCCTTTATTACGCTTTTAACTCTGTCTACCGACTTACCAATTTCATCAAGAGTCTCTCTTTTTTCTTCACGAGGTGTTTTTTTCTTTATACTGATTGTATCAGACAACTCCAAATTGTTTACTAAAGACTCAACATTTATTTGTGGTTCTTCACGCTTTGTTTCCTCTTTTGTCTGAAGTCCATTATTATTATCGTATTTAAACACATCGGGTACATGAACAGCAAGCACTATCATTACTGCAAATAGTGCTACTCCCGTTACAGAATTATAAAATCTTTTTTCAAACATATTCGGTTATTCCCTCTTTTCTCAATTTCCCTTTGTAAATAAAATTCCCCTTATTCCTATGTTCTTATTTCATTCTCTGTTCTTCCCGGTTATTTCATACCTTTGCCGTTTCCCGATTTATTTCATACTGTCATTTTCAAGTCTTATCTTTCCCCTGCTTTTCACACAATCTTTTTTTGTTTTTTCACACAATCTTTTTTTGTTTTTTCACACAATCTTTTTTGTTTTTTCACACAATCTTTTCAGTTTTATATTTTTCTCAGCGATATTAATTATAAAATTGATTCTTTTTTTGCGCAAGTGTTGATTTATAATTAGTTATCATTTATCTACTGTACATTACTCTGAATAAGGTAATATATCCTGATTAATAAAAGAAGCTATGCATTAGTCATCTTGCAACCAGTACACAGCCTCTTTTTTCTGAGAATACCTCTCAGTTTCTAACATATTTTTCAATTATTGTATATTGCTTCCCATAGGAACCAAACTGATTATATATTTAATCGTGATTTTTCCAAAATTGATAAAACTATATTTTCAATTAATTAATCAAGTGCTTCCTTGATAGGAACTGATACCTTTTCTTCAAATGCTTCAAACATAGCATCAATCTTCTTTGGATCATTCTGAGTCTTAGAGAACACGCTGACTACAGGAACGATTACAAGTCCGCCTACCATTGCCACAACACCTGAGTTGATTGATGATGAGAAGATGTAGCTAAGAACAGGTCCCCAGGCACTTACATCCACACCATTTAATGTAATAATCATCTGAATAATTGCAATTGCACAACCCCATGCGAAACATACTGAACATGCGAGTTTTGTTGCTCTCTTCCAGTACAATCCATAAAGGAAAGGTGCAAGGAATGCTCCTGCAAGTGCTCCCCAGGATACACCCATCATCTGCGCAATAAAAGTAACCTGTGGATTTGCATCCTTAAAAATAGCTATTACTGCAGATATAGCAATAAAGAATACGATAAATACTCTCATTGTAGTAACCTGACTCTTCTCAGACATTTCTTTCTTCATTGCAGGTTTGATAACGTCAAGTGTAAATGTTGAACTTGATGTCAATACAAGTGATGAAAGGGTTGACATTGATGCTGAAAGAACAAGTACGATAACTACTGCGATGATTATAGATGGAAGTGTTGATAACATTGCAGGAACGATTGTATCAAATAATGGTACCTGAACTTCATTTCCATCAACTATCTTTGTTGCATATTTAATCTTGTCTGCATATAATCTTCCGAAACCGCCGAGGAAGTAGCATCCTCCTGCAACGATTACCGCAAATGCTGTTGAGATAACTGTTCCCTTATGAATATCTTTCTCGCTCTTGATTGCGTAGAACTTACCAACCATCTGTGGAAGTCCCCACGTACCGAGTGATGTAAGAATTACTACGAATAATAATGCAAGTGGATCAGGTCCTAAGAAAGAAGAAAATGCTCCACTCTCCCATCCTTCCGTCGGAATCTCAGAAAGTTTCTTTGTCGCCTCAACTAATCCTCCATTGTTATTGATTACTGCAAAGATTACTGCACAAATACCAAATAACATGATGATTCCCTGAATGAAATCGTTGATAGCTGTTGCCATATATCCACCAAAAATAACATACATACCTGTAAGGAATGCCATTACAAGAATAACTACCCAATATGGTAAATCAAATACAAGACCAAACAAACTTGAAAGTCCGTTGTAAAGTGATGCTGTATATGGAATAAGGAAAATGAATACGATTACTGAAGCTATAACTTTAAGCTTATCTGATGCAAATCTCTTTCCAAAGAAATCCGGCATAGTCTTAGCATCTAACTTCTGTGTCATAATTCTTGTCCTTCTTCCAAGAATATTCCATGCAAGAAGTGAACCGATAAATGCATTTCCAAGTCCTGCCCATGTTGAAGCAAGACCAAACTTCCATCCGAACTGTCCTGCATAACCTACAAAAATAACTGCTGAAAAGTAAGATGTACCGAAAGCAAATGCTGTAAGCCAAGGTCCTACAGAACGTCCTCCAAGTACAAATCCGTTAACATCTGTTGCATGACTTCTTGTGTAGAATCCCACGCCAATCATAACTGCGAAGAATACTATCAAGAGTATTGAACAAAGCCAAATCTGTGGTGTCATAATTAAAAATCCTCCGTATACTTTATATCGCTTTAGTGCGTTGCGATTTAAACCGTTACGCTTTAAAGCACTAAAGTGATTATATATAATGATTCACACACTGTCAAGTTGTTTTTCATACTTATTGTAAGAAAAAACTTGATGAAGCAAGCTTTATGAATTATCCTCGTTGCTAAACAACAAAGGCGCCATGTCTGCGATTTTCACCACTAACATAACGCCCTGATATATTTCATAAAAGTCTATTTACTATAATCCGCCTCTATTTTCTTGATAAGTTCAACTCTTCCTGCGTGTCTTCCACCTTCAAACTCTGTTCCAAAGAATTCATCAAGTATCATCTTTGCCATCTCATCGCCCACAACTCTTGCTCCGAATGCAATAATATTTGCGTTGTTGTGCATCTTTGTCATACGTGCTGAATATGGCTCGCTGCAAACTGCTGCAATTACTCCCGGAACCTTGTTTGCTGAAATTGAAATGCCAATTCCCGTTCCGCACATAAGAACTCCGTAATCAACATCACCTTTAACTACTGCCTCGCCGACTTCTCGACCCTTGTCCGGATAATCACATTTGATGATTTCTCCATTTTCATCATAATTTGTACCATAATCCACACATTCATAGCCCTTTTCTTTCATGTAGGCTATCATACTGTTTTTCAAATCAATTGCTGCATGATCGCATCCAAATCCTATCTTCATATTCTCCTCCTATGAAACAAAAATAATTTAATCCTCAAGCACCTGAATTCCGGCACCTACCAGTCCAAATCCAAGGTACACTGCCAATGCACCTCCAAGATCTGCTCTGACTAGCATATTATAATCAGGGAAGTGTTCATTTACCATACCCTCAAGCTCAGCTCGAAGTTCGGGAACTCCTCCACCACAAATAACTATATTATACTTCTTTCCTTCTACTTTATATTCATCAACTAATTTGATAAGAGTAGCCAGTGTCTGTTTCATACCACGCACCTTTGCTGCTGCGTATATTTCACCATCATTGTCATCAAATGATAAAATTGGTTTGATGTTGAGCACACTTCCAAGAAAAGCCGTTGCCTTTCCGATTCTTCCACCCTTCTGTAACAGATCCAAATCCTGTATGCAAAAGAATACCTTTGTTCCATCTATAAGCTGTTCAACTTTCTTTTTTAATGTATCAAAGTCCATACCCTGTGCTGCATACTCTGCTGCCTGAACAGCTATAATTCCAATACCTATACTTGCCTGAAGAGAATCATAAACTTCAACTTCTAATTCTTCTTCGTCATCTGCAAGCATCTTCATAAATCCATATGTTCCTGATAATCCACTAGAAAGCATAATCATGATTGCCTTGTTATAACCCTGCTCTTTGATTTTATCAAATATATCAAGAACATCTTCCCCTTGAGGCGAGCTGGTCTTTGGCACTTCTGTCTTTATCTTCTCATATACTTCCTCAACTGTAATATCTACTCCATCCTTGTACTGTCCGTCCTCGCATGTAATAAGCATTGGAAGCATAAAAATATTGTACTTCTCAATCAGTTCCTTTGGAACGTCAGAACATGAATCTGTAATAATTGCTATCTTATCTGCCATAGTTCCTCCTTATTAGTATTTACTAACAGATTTTCATTCCTATAAATAGCCGAAACCGCTACGCTTGTTTCAAGCAAGCTTTATGAATTTTCATTGTCGCTAAACAACAACGGGGCACCATCCTCGATGGTACCCCGTGATATGCCGGCGACCGGAATCGAACCGGTACGATGTTGCCACCACAGGATTTTAAGTCCTGCGCGTCTGCCAGTTCCGCCACGCCGGCGAAAATGGGTGGAGAAGGATTCGAACCTTCGAAGGCGGTGCCAACAGATTTACAGTCTGCCCCCTTTGGCCACTCGGGAATCCACCCAGTTAATTTGTCAACCATGTATATTTATACCATATCTAAAAATAAACTTCAACATTTTTCTTAAAAGAAACCACCGTTGCAAAACAAAAAGTGGCCGCAGGTATTTCAAATACTAACGGCCACCATAACTATTACATATTATTCAATTTAATGCTATACAACATAACAATCAACTAATATCGTTGTTACATGCCACGTTATTACCTTACATCTCTAAATTTGTTGTGAGCGATAAGATAATATGTAGGCTGCATATGCGGATGCTCTATTCCTCCAAACCAGAGAACCTTTCCGCTTGATAAAATAAACGATCCTTTTGCTGCTGCATATTTACCATTTACACCTGTCAATACGTTTGCCAAAACGTCTTCATTTCCTGCAAGGTTTGCAAGTACCTGCATCAGATATGCCGGACAGATGTTCTTCTCTGCATGCCATGCATAATAATATGTCTGCCATCCAAAGATTTTTACACCTTTTTCCCAGGAACCAACTGTATATATACTACAGAATTTGCTGAGTCGTCCCTTGTTAAAGATATTTTTCAATGCAAGCATGTCTAATTCTGCAAGTCCCGGCACAACATGTTTAGCATAACTAAGTGTTCCGTCACTTGATTTGTCAAATACGTATAATTCATTTCTATTGTTTGCTATTCCTGCAAATGCATTAACGGTTCTATTAACACCTGTATCATTTCTGTAGTCATAACCTGTAAGCCACTCAAATGTTCCCTTAATATTTCCGCTTAAAAGGCTCTCATACCAGTATGTTTCATACTTGTCAGCAACACTGATACTCTTTGTTGTTCCGTATCTCTTAAATCCCCAAGCTGCAAGTGGCAACTTTGGAATAAGATCATCTGAATTGACAACGTTAAATACTGTGTTACAAGTTCTATTAAGTGTTGTTGTGAATGGAGATGCAAATGTATATGTAAAAGACTTATAATCTTTTTTCTCTCTCTCAAAATACTCACCAAGAATATTTGCTATTCCTGCACCTCTTGAATGTCCTGTAATAAGGATACTCTTTTTATCCACAGAATCGATATGATATTTGTTCAGATATGTTTTCACATATGAAAGAATTCTGTTTGCAGCAACATCAAATCCTTTATGATGTCCTTTTGTCTTCCAATCAGGATGGCTGTATCCTACTTTACTATAATAATCATTTGTATCAGCACCAACGTCAAAATTACTTGACCATTCTCTTATGCCGTCCTCTGTTCCGGGCTTTGGACCTGTTCCTCTTATTGTGAGAATTACGATTTCTCTTTCTTCACCATTGTAAGTATACTTTCTGTGACCGATAACTGCTTCTGACATATCATCAGTATCAACGCCGTATCCCTTTTCGTAAAGATTGATATTTTCAACATCACTGTAACCTAACTTCTTCAATAAAGTTGTGTTTGTGTCATTTCCGCCTGAAATTCCTGATTTGAAATCAATGTACAAATGTTCATAAATATCTGAAGCAAGAATTGATGAAAAAATGGATAAATCATCATCATATTTTGTATTGCTTCCAAATAATTTTCTGTAATCTAAATCAAATTCAACATTACATGCTTTATTATTTTTATCCATGTCCCTGTAATTCATTACGCCTGTGAATGTTCTTGATTTAGAAGCAGAATCTTTATCGTCATTGATACCGTCAAAATCTGTATCTTCCATCAACGGATTAGAAACATAATTGTATACGTATATTTCTGTCTGTCCGTCATATTCACTCTTTGGAACATTTTTTGCTTTAAGTAAAACCTTAATAAATGCTCCCAAATTTATTTTTTCTAATTTTCCAAGTTCTTTCTTATCTGAAAGTGAGTCCTCATCTGAACTAAATCCGTCATCAGAGAGCGGTTTTTTAAGTTTGATATACTGATAATCACTGAGAAGTGCCCAGTAACCGTCATTTACCACGCCACCGATGTTTCTTGCAAGTTTGAGAAGTTCTTCCCCAAAATTAGTATCAATATTTGCATAGATACCATCTGTCTCTTCATATAAATCTTCATATTCAGACTGGTATTTGCTACGTGTAACAACCGATGTGTTGATTTCTTTTTCTTTTAAGATTTCAACCATCTCTTCCATTGTTGAAATTCCAAAGTTGTTATCAATCTTGTATCCTGCATCTGTAATTAAAATTGCAAACTTGTCAGCATTCTTTCTAAAATCAAGCTCACTCATAGTTGCCAATGCATCAACTGCCGTTTCAGGAGTGTCACCACCACCTGTTACTTTCAAGGCTTTGATTTTATTTTTGAACTCATTTACATCTGTGTACCAATTTGAGTTACCGTTTTTAACTGTTTTAGTATATTCGTTAGGACATGTAATATCCTTGTAATCTACAAGAGCAAAATTTACTTTTACATTTAAAAGTGAAAGTTCGTCAACAAAAGACGTTACATTTTTCACAACGTTATTGATTGCTCCGCCCATTGAACCTGTTGAATCAATTACAAATACAATATCTGCCTGTCCTGCCGCTGTACTCTCTGCAACTGCAGGAGCAGCACTCTGTGCAGATTTATAAACTGTCTCTTCATTTGGTTCTGCTGTTGTTTCTTTCTTTGGTTCTGCTGTTGTTTCTGCTGCAGTAGTTTCATCTGCAGTTTCGTCAGCAGTTGTCTCTGATGCCTCTTCTGAAGTGCCAAGTAATTCTCTGCTTAAAGGTGTTATGTCTGTTACTGCTGACACCTTTGTGTTTCCGTCAGGAATAGTAATTCCCAAGCTGTCAAGAAACAATTCAACGTCTAATACGAAGAATACTCCGGCACCTACTGATGCACTGATTGTATTTCCATTGTTCTCAGTCTCGTAAGGTACAAACTCACCGTCTTTATATTCACATACCATAAGGTATTCAACTCTGTCACTCACCTTACTGCAGTCAAATGAGAGAACAAGGTCTGCTCCTTCATAGTCTGTTGCAATCTCAACCTGCTTACCGATAACTGCTCTGTTATCATCTAACTCATAAACATCTTCAGTTTCTACAGAAACGTGCTTGTCGATAAGTCCCGCAACTTTTGCCTCAATGGAAGGTACTACATCATTTTCTTCAAAGAGTTCTTCATCGAAATTGTCTTCACTTAATTTCTGCTCAAATGTTCTCTCTGAATCAGGTGTTGTTCCATCTGTTTTTTCTTTTGTAGGATCAAGTCCCAATGTTAATTCTTCATTGTCTGAAAGACCGTCTCCGTCTGTATCGCTATTAATTGGATTTGTGTTGTATTTATTTACCTCGTCACCATCTGTTATTCCGTCTCCGTCTGTATCTGCCTTTGATGGTTCTGTTCCAAGTCTGAGTTCTTCGATATTTGAAAGAGAATCTTCGTCTGCATCCTCGTCTGCATCACTAATACCATCCTCATCAGTATCAGCTAAAACAGGATCAGTCTCAAGAAGATATAATTCCTCATAATCTGTAAGTCCGTCTCCGTCTGTATCTTCTTTTGTCACATCTGTGCCAAACATCTCTTCAAGATAATCTTCAACGCCGTCTCCGTCTGTATCCTTTTCAACGTAATCAGGAATTCCATCTCCGTCTGTATCTTCTTCCATCTCGTCAGGGATTCCGTTTCCGTCTGTATCCTCCGCATCATCGCCGAAAAGACCGCTTGCGGCTTTTTGCTTGTATGTGCACTGGGATAAAATAAATTTCTCCGGAACGTCTTCCTTGCTGCCACCTTTTCCGGAAAATCCAAATGTAACTGATTTACCAGGCTTGATGTCTGCGTTAAAACCACTGTTTCTGACAACGTATCTGTCATCTTCACTAGGAACTAAAGTTGCGCTCCAGATATTTGTGATTGTTCTGTCATATGAAAAAATCATACTCCAGTCTTCAATTGTGGAATCAGAATTATTTGTGATTGTAATAGTACCGTTAAATCCGCTTCCCCAGTCTGCATCTACTTTGTAGTCAACAGAGTAATCTTTTGAATCGATATAATCGATACTGCTTACCAGATTGAAATAAGCCGGGAATTTTTCGAAATCTTTGTTTGCCGTGAATCCAAATTCAACCTGACCGCCTATTGCAATCTCACGATTCCAACCCATGTTCTTATAAACATTTGTATCCTCACTACTCTTTACAATCTGAGCATTCCAAATGTTTTCTATACTGTCATAACCAAGAGCCTCGAGATACCAGTTGTGAATAACCTCGTCACCTGTATTCACAATCTTAATATAAGCTGTGTATCCACCATCCCACTTGTCTGAAACAGTATAAGTTACCGAGAAACCTTCGCCTTCATACTCTATCTGATTTGTCTCCATTTTATCAAAATCTATCCCTGCACCATCAACCATTGTTTCTGATTCGACAGGATTAAATTCTGTATCCCCCGACAAATTGTCAAATAATAAATCTGCGTTAACAGTTCCCACAGGCTGAACAGCCAGTGCTGCAGTCATCATCAGTGCTGCAACTTTTTTGAAATTGATCTTCACTTTTTTCCTCCTCCTCGTGAAATCATAAAAGTTCCACCCTTACTTCTCCCCCATAAGCGTAAAACTAAGTTTATAGTCACCAATTTGCTATTCTATCATTTTAAACCATTTAATACAATGTACAAATTTGGTTATTTTGTAATATTATATAAATTTGGTTATCTCGTAATATTGTAGTCTTGGTATTATTGTAAATATCCCGTAAAAATGATATGCTTAACTATATTTTTAGGAGGAATACAATGAAGAAAAAGAAATTTCTATGGATTGTAATTTTTATTATTTCCATGACTTGTATTATTACCTGTACCGTGTTCATTGCTCTCTATATGAACTCGGGAAAACAGGATTACTCAGAATATAAGATTGAGACTACTGCTTCAGAGTCAGGCATTGATTTGGATGAAACTAATAATTCTTTATCAATCCCTATCAACTTTAAGAAACTCCAAAAAAAGAATTCTGACATTTACGCTTGGATAAAAGTTCCCGGCACAGTAATAGATTACGCAGTTTGCCAGGCCGGAAAAGGCAGAGATGATTTCTTTTATCTCTCGCACAACATATACGGCAATTATGAATTTGCAGGAAGCATTTACAGTGAAAAGCAGAATGCTCTTGATTTTTCCGACCCTGTGACAGTTCTCTACGGTCACAACATGAACAATGGTTCTATGTTTGCAGGTCTCGACAAATTCAAAAGTGAGAAGTTTTTTAAAAAGCATGATAAGATTATTATTTATTTGCCGGACAGAATATTAACTTACAGGATATACGCTGCTTATGAATATGACAACAGGCATATTCTCAATTCCTTTGATTTCAGTGATATGGAAGTCGTTGATTCATATTTCAAGTCAACTCTTTCTCCAAAATCAATGGTATGCAATACCAGAGAAGGGATTTCCCTCTCTACCAAAGATCACATAATTACACTCAGTACATGTGTAAATTCAAACAGCAGTCTGAGATATCTCGTGCAGGGGGTACTTATAAAAGATGAGCGAGCAGAATAAATCACGCAGAAAACATATTCCAAAACAGGTTGCAGATATTGTAGTTGAAAATGAAGACGGATTTGATATTGACTGGGACTCCATTGAAAACAATGTTGAACATGCCAATAGAGTTCGACGCTCAAAGCACAGGCACAGAAAGTCTTCATCTTTACAATCTGATTCCATCGGCTATCCAACTACAGGCAGCAACGGGGACGATAAAGACAATTCTTCAAAATCCGGAACTGTTTTGAATCATTCAGTTAAGATTGATAATGATAAAAAATCCCCAAAAAAATCCAAAGGAATAACTGCAAAGAAAGTTCTTTTAATTATTCTCGCTGTTATTCTTTCTATAATAATTGGTCTGATTATTGCTTTTTCTATTCTGAGAAAGACCGGTATGAAGAAGCTCTTTGATTATAACAATCTGAATATTCAGACTATAGATGATGCTACAACCGACAACCGTGGAAAAACTATTGTCTACAATGGCAAGACATATGACTTTAATCCTTATGTCACATCTATTCTTTTTATAGGTGTGGACAAAGAAACTTTGGATCTTGTTGATAACACTGTGGGTACCGGAGGTCAGGCTGATGCCCTTTATCTGTTAGCATACAACGCAACAAGCGGCAATATAAAAGTTGTCTCTATTTCCAGAGATACACTGATAGATGTTAACACCTACACTGTATCCGGAGACTACGCAGGTGTAATGAACACACAACTGTGTCTCTCTTATGCTTACGGTGACGGCAAAGACCTCAGTGCTAAAAATGTTCTCACTTCTGTCAGACGAATGATGTTTAACATTCCGATTAATACTTATTTGGCAATGGATTTGAAAGCAATAAGTAAAATGAATGACAGTATCGGTGGTGTCAGACTTAACTCTATGATTACAGTTGACGACATTTTCACTGAGGGAGAAGATGTTTTGATAAAAGGTGATATGGCAGAGAAATATGTAAGATACAGAGATACTTCTGTACTTGATTCAAACAACAACCGTATGCAAAGACAACAACAGTATCTCAATGCATTTTCCGCAAAGCTTGTTGAAGCCACAAAGAATGATGTTACTACACCTTTGAAGATACTTAATGATTCATCTGATTATCTAATTACAAACTTTGATACTTCAAGAGTTACTTATCTTGCTTCAAGTATCATTCAGGATTATTCAGGACTCAACATAATAAACATTCCGGGAGATGTTGTTGAAAAAGAAGGTAAGGCTGTCTTCATTCCTGATGAAACGTCACTCTTTGAAACTCTTCTTGATATTTATTACATCTGCAGAGATTAAACTTCTTTTCTGCGTAACAGATACTGTATTTAATATGCTGTGATTGACATGTTGCAACTTGATTTATTATCAATATAGTTGTATAATTTTGTTAGTTATACACGGAGGTGACGATGATGAGAAAAACTTCAATTATAATAGCATTTATGGCACTTACTTTAATATATACTCCTTCAGCATCAGTTTTTGCTGCTTCAAGCCCTTCTGCTGAAACTATTACCAACAGTTCTTCAACAGATAACGGCGCCAATGATAACGGTGGTTCCGATAAAAATCCATACGGTGAAGCTATTTCTGAATTTGATGACAGCAATGACAGCGATGACATTGATTCCATTGAAGATTCAGACGGTGCTGAAAGCAAAAAGAATAATGAAGGGGGCAATACTTCCGATACTTCTCCAAAGACCGGATTTCCTGTTCCCGCTCTTTTAGGAGTTCTTTCAGCTTCTATCGGATCATTATTAGCCATTAAGAAAAAATCTTAATGTATTTATGATTAGTTAATTTAATTATCATGTCTTTACAGATAAAAAAGGAACTTCAAACGAAGTTCCTTTTTTATCTGCATTCATAATCACCTAATCCACTAAATTTGTTTGGAATTACGGCAATTACTTGCTGATATATATCGCAGCTCCAAAAGGTCCTATGGTGACGCTTATTTCGCCTCCTGTTACACTTTTATCCACTGCCCCTATATTGTACTGTTCTTTGTCACATAACAGTATTCTCTTCATGTTAATTCCGTCTTCAACACCCAGTCTCCATACAGGTATCTTTACTTCTATTCTGTCACCGGAATTATTTATAATAATGGCTGCCTTAGAATCTCTGCTGAATCTACCGTATGAAATTACATCCTTATTCTCGTATAACGGAATGTAAGCGCCCGTTCTAAACACTTTGTTCTGCTTGTGAATTGCAATAACATCTCTGTGAAATTCCAACAAATCCAAATCTTCCCTGCCCCAGGGATAGGTTCTTCTATTATCCGGATCTGTCCATCCGCACAGTCCTGCCTCATCACCATAATACAATGTTGGTGCACCCGGCAATGTCATCTGCATAACAACAGCTTCTTTCATGATGTGCTTGTTTATTCCAAGGGAAGCTGCCTCCGGTCCTACAGTGGCAGTACGTCCAACCATACTGTTTGTTCTTGTAAGGAAACGTGAATGATCGTGATTTGACAACTGATTCATTGCGCACAGCATAGAATTAGTCTGAAAATTAAGCATGTTATACCTCATGCTGTCAAAGAATACTCTGGCATTTCCTTTAAGGTCCGGATTATAATTGTCACTGTGTTTGTCAACACCTGTTAAAAACCAGGTAACCGGCTCCATAAACGCATCATAATTCATTACCGTATCCCACTGGTCTCCCATAAGCCATGGCTTAGGACTTCCATAGTGTTCTGCCAGTATTATGGCATTTGGATTGGCTTTTTTTACCACTCTTCTGAATCTCTTCCAGAACTTGTGATTGAACTCCTCACTATGTCCCAAATCCGCTGCAACATCAAGTCTCCATCCGTCCACATTATACGGTTCGGAAACCCATTTTGCACCAATCTTCATAATGTAGTCGCATAATTTTTGAGATTCCTCGTAGTTTAGTTTTGGGAGGGTATCAAATCCCCACCATCCCTCGTAAACAGTGTTATTGTCATCAAAAAACTTGAAGAAGGAATCATATGAGCTGTCCTTATTACCGTAGGCTCCCGGCTTGTAACTGCCGTTTAAGTGATAGAATCCCTCTTTATCCAGCCACTTATTAAAAGATCCGCAGTGATTGAACACTCCGTCGATAATTACTTTTATGTTTCGCTTGTGGGCCTCTCTGACCAGTTTTGCAAACAGTCTGTTGCTGGCGGTGAGATTCTCTCTGTGTGTAGTTCTCATAATATACCTTCCGGCATTTCTGTTATTCAAATCGCCATCAGCAAGATTCATTCCACCGTCTTTTAATATCTTTCCAATATGAGGATCAACATGATCGTAATCCTGCGTATCATATTTGTGATTTGATGGAGAGACAAATATCGGATTGAAATATATTACCTCAATTCCAAGCTTCTGAAAGTAATCCATCTTATCTATAACGCCCTGCAAATCTCCACCGTAGAAGTTAAATACGTCTCTTGCATCAGGCAGTTTATACCAATCATTAATCTTCTTTACATGCTCACCTATATATGCATATTCATTGTCCTGAACATCATTTAATCTGTCCCCACTGTAGAATCTGTCAACATATACCTGATACATTACGGCACCCTTTGCCCACTCCGGAACGTCAAATCCCGGTGTAAGTTCAAATCTGCTGCCATCCGGTACGTTATAATTTACGCCTAACTTATCGTAGTAAAGTGTTCTGCCTTCAGATTCAATCTTAAAATAGTATCTAAGCAATTCATCCTCTGCTTCGAATGTCAGTTCAAAATATTCAAAAATTCCGTCAACCCCGGCACTATCCATATCAAATTCTTCATCATTTATAGATATTACCGCTCTGTCAACTTTTCCTGACATTGTTCTCAAAACGAAGGTATATGTGTTTTCTCCCTCTGGCGAAACTATGCAAAAATCACTTGTTCCATCATGGAAAAGCGATTCTTCGAGAGTCCAATTGATATTTGAGTTATAATGTATATCCATTTTCTCATTCCTCTTTATCTTTTTTTGGAGCTTTTCACCTAACTGCCTACTAAAAACCCGCATTTATATATTGAATCATCATCCAAATAAAGTCAAGTAAATATGTCTACCAGTCTTCCAACCACCATCGCAATCTTCTCATCCTAAAGAAAAAAGGACAGCTGCTACTGCTGTCCTTTTCGGAGAAGGTATTTGTTTTTTTATGGGGTGTAGCAAAAAAAACTATATAATGTATTGGGGGGTTTTACAATACTAATAATACCATCGACTACCACTTTTGTCTACCCCCTTAAAGGTATTTTTTTACATTTCCCCTAAAATTCACAATTAATTCACATACATAGTGAACCTGACTACCTTCTTTTTATTATTCTATCCCTCAAAGATAGACTCGAATTCTTCCCTTGTTATCTTCTCTTTTTCAAGAAGCATCTGTGTACATTTCTCAAGTTCATTCTTATGATCAAGTATCATCTCTTTGGCTTTCTTATAGCAGTCCTCAACTATGTTTCTCACTTCGTCATCAATAAGTGACGCTGTCTTTTCTCCATAGCCTTTTGAGTGTGCAAGATCTCTTCCGATAAACACCTCGTCTTCATCACTTCCGTAGTTGATAAGCCCAAGTTTCTCAGACATTCCAAACTTTGTAACCATTGACTTTGCAAGTGATGTGGCCTGTTTGATATCCTGGGAAGCTCCGGTTGTGATATCATCAAAGATAATTTCCTCAGCAATTCTTCCTCCAAGATCTACCATAATCTCCTGAAGCATCTTTCCTTTTGTGAGGAACATCTCATCCTTTTCAGGAAGAGGCATTGTATATCCTGCAGCTCCGCCACCTGTTGGAATAATTGATACTGTATGAACAGGTCCCACGTCAGGAAGTAAATGGAATAATATGGCATGCCCTGATTCGTGATATGCCGTAATCTTCTTTTCTTTCTCGGAGATAATTCTGCTCTTCTTTTCTTTTCCTATTCCAACCTTGATAAATGACTTTTCTATATCTTCCCTTGTAATAAAGCCCTTCTTGCTCTTTGCCGCACATATTGCAGCTTCGTTGAGAAGATTCTCTAAATCTGCACCTGTAAATCCGGCTGTTGTTCTTGCAATTGTGTCAAGATCCACATCTTCACCAAGTTTCTTGTTCATTGCATGAACTTCAAGAATCTCTTTTCTGCCCTCAACATCAGGTCTTCCAACCAATACTTTTCTGTCAAATCGTCCCGGTCTCATAATGGCAGGATCCAGAATATCAACCCTGTTTGTAGCTGCCATAACAATGATTCCTTCATTCACCCCGAAACCATCCATCTCAACAAGCATCTGGTTAAGTGTCTGTTCACGCTCATCGTGTCCGCCACCCATACCTGTTCCTCGTCTTCTGGCTACTGCGTCAATCTCATCAATAAAAATAATACAAGGTGCATTCTTTTTTGCTTCTGCAAATAAATCTCTAACTCTTGATGCACCTACACCTACAAACATCTCTACAAAATCAGAACCTGATATTGTAAAGAAAGGAACACCGGCCTCACCTGCAACTGCTTTCGCAAGTAATGTCTTACCTGTTCCGGGAGGTCCCTCAAGAAGAATACCTTTAGGAATTCTTGCCCCCATATCTATATACTTTCGCGGACTCTTGAGGAAATCAACCACTTCCTCCAACTCTTCTTTTTCTTCCTTAAGACCTGCAACCTTTGAAAAATTGATATTCTTTGTATCAACTGCAAGTTTTGCCTTGCTCTTTCCAAAATTCATCATCTTGCCGTTTCCACCTGAGTTTACACCCATCATGGAGAAGAAAAACAACACAAACACTCCCATGAAAACAAGCGGAAGTATTGTTGTCAGGAACACACTGTCACGTCTGACATCCGAAACTTCGATATCGACAGTGTCTTCAAATGCGTTCAAGTCTTTCAATGCAGCATTTACATCTGTAATGTAAATAAGGCGGGTCTTGTAATATGTCTTTCCATCTTCTTCATATCTGACTTTCGCCTGCAATTTTCCTGTCGGAACTTCCTTGTTCTGTATTACATATATGCTCTCAATATTACCATCTTTAAGATCTTTCAGCATATTACTGTACTTATATTCAGAACTTCCTCCGGCAAAGAAAGTAGAACATGACAGAACAATGAGCAATAAGGCTATAATGGCCACGTATATCCCAAGTCCTTTACTTCTTCCCTTCACTTTCCATTTCTCCTTTTCAACTTATATTCTCTATATCAATTGTCAAATTTGATAACTCCAACATATGGGAGATCTCTGTATTTCTGATCATAATCAAGACCATATCCCACTACAAACTCATCAGGAATGTTAAAGCATGTGTACTTTACCTCCACATCAACAACTCTTCTGTCCGGCTTGTCAAGCAATGTTGCCACCTCTAAGCTTGCAGGCTCTCTGTCCCGGAGAATCGGTATAATCTTACTCAGTGTATATCCTGAATCAACAATGTCCTCAACAATAATAACATGTTTGCCTTTAATCGAATCATCAAGATCCTTTTTGATTCTGACATCGCCCTTGCTCTCTGTTCCTGAGCCATAACTGCTTACGCTCATAAAATCCATGGTAACAGGGACTTTGATTCTCTTGGCCAAATCACTGAAGAAGAAAATACTTCCCTTCAAAATACATATAAGATGTATTGATTTGCCGGAATACTCTCTGCTTATTCTCTCTCCCAATTGTCTTACTTTTGTATCAATCAGATCTTCACTAATTAACTCTGTTATCTTATCTGCCATAATTGTGTATCATCCTCTCTTTTCAAATGCTTTCCCCTTAAGAACCAGACACTGCCTTGTATTCTCTGTAACTTTATAATAACTGCCAAGTCTGTAGCCGATTATCCAGACTATATGGCTGCCATCAGCAACAAGAAGTATATTATCTCTCTCGTCCCTTGGTATTTTCTCATTTATAAAGAAATCTTTTAATTTTTTTGTATTGCCCGCATCGTCAATAGTAATATAATCTCCCTGCTGTCGATTTCTGACGTGCAATGTTCCTTTTATCTTATCACAATCAATCCATTTAGTATACAATAAATCGGGGATATTTTGCACGAACTCACCCACAGGCTCTGACGTCAAATCAACTTTTTCTATTGTAACGAGACCATTTTCCATAAATCGGTTGTCTTTCCAAATCTCTATGTCTGTTATAATATCTTTCCCTTTGTTTTTCTGAGTATTTTTCATTTTAAAAATAGCATGATGATATGATTTTTGAACTGTTATTCCGTAAGGCAAATCCACTGAATTCCCCGTATCTACTCCAAGAAGCCCCATAACTATATCAATATGGAGTGATGTGACATCCTTTAGTTTTCCCGCCATCTGTTCTATTATCATTCGTATTACTCTCTTTGCAATAGCGGGATGTTCCTTCTCTATACCCAAAGATAAATAATACTCCTCTGACTCTCTTCTCACATATTTACCATAGACAATTTCAGTCTGAATCTTCAGATAATCTTCTATCTCTATAAGACTGCTTCCTGCCTTTGCAATGTTAACATCTGCTGCAGGATTCAGATTTTGTGTAATATATGGAATAACCACATTTCTTAATTTATTTCTGGAATAATCATTCTTAAGATTAGTGCTGTCGGTTCTGTAATCAATATTTCTGTCAGAAAGATATTCTTCTATCTCTCTTCTTGAAAGACACAGAATTGGTCTAATAATATCGTCCCTTACAGGCTTTATTCCGCACAGACCTGCTATTCCGGTTCCCCTGAACAGATTGAAGAGAATCGTCTCGGAAACGTCGTTCAAATTGTGTGCAACCGCAATAGACACTGCATTTTTAGCCTTTTTAACCTCCCGAAATATTCTATATCTTTCCTCTCTTCCTGCTTCCTCCTCGGAACATTTCATCTTATGGGCAATTTCTGTAGCGTCAATGTCGTAGCATATACATTCCACATTAAGTTTTCTGCACAGGCCTACAACATATTCCTGATCTTCATCAGCCTCTTTTCCTCTGATGTGATGGTTCACATGAACAACATACAGTCTCATTCCAAAATCCTTTGAAAATGAATGCAACATGGTAAGCAGGCACACTGAATCAGCACCACCTGAAACTCCAACTACAACACCGTCTCCCTGCTTTATCATTCTATTTTGATTTATATATTCTAATACCTTTTTTTCCATAAGAATAATATACTTTACTGATATTACAAAGTCAAATATCGACGTTTTTTCACCGCCCGGGAAATGTTCTTGAATTATGACTCCCAGATTCCCGCAACAAGAACTGTCATATCATCTTTAGGGTTATCTCCCATTCTATTTAAGACAGCATCTAATATATGATTTGCCATTTTCTGCGGATTATTTGTATCTGTACTCATTATTACCCTTCCAACAAATGACTCGCCTCCGATTTCTTCCACTCCGTCAATAATACCATCTGAGACCATTACCACAAAATCTCCACCATATAACTTTTTAGAGACACTCTCCATCTCGGGATTTTTCAGTGCCCCTATAGGAAGAGTTTCAGATTTTACACACTCAACCCAGTTGCCCCTTTTTATATAAGTGCATGCCGCACCCATTTTTAATATTTCGCAGGTTCCTGCGTACAGATCTATCATCCCCACATCAATGGCCATAGGGCTGTCCCATTGATTTCCAAGCATCAGTGCAGAATTAATAAGCTTAAGTCCGGTTTCTTTCTTAAATCCGTATTTGATCAGTTGTTCTAACAAATCCAAAACTATCCCGCTGTACCTGCCGGCCTTTTGTCCCACTCCCATGCCGTCGCATATGCTTAAAAGACATTGCCCGTATTTTAATTTTGCTATAGAGTAGTTATCTCCTGATACAAATTCTTTATCCTTAGCCCGCCTTGCAAGCCCGAATAATACCTCATAATTAGCATCCTGAATAAGACTGACAGAATAATCATTACATTTTTCAAATAACATTTTAGTCTGAAGAATCTCTGATACGCTCTGCAGAAATCGCTTCCTGTCGAATCTCTTATCCGCTTTTTTTCTGAATCTAACTGATACTGTTATTACTCCTCTGCTTATTATCTGTATATCAACTTTTCCGGGATGCTGTTTCATTGACCTTAAGACAGTTTCTATTTTTCTCTCTGCACCTGCAAATCTTTCCTCATCAAAAACATCCCTGTTTATCACCTCATCAATCATCTCTGCCATCTCATTTAACTGCATTGCCACAGCTGTTCTGCCCTCTTCCATTCTGCTTCTCCATGCAAAATTAAGCCTTGCTCTCTCAAAAATATTATTGGCTTCCAATACCAATCTGTTCTGATTCATACACTGCTTGGACATGCCCTCTGAAATTTCGTCAATGTTTATTCTTCCTTCACTCTTTGAGTTTTCTATCATATCCATAAAGTATTTTTTTGACTTCTCTGCATTGTTTCCCCAGCACACTCCTGAATTAACACACCGGGTGCATACTTCTCCTGAAAGCCGGCTGGCAATTTTGCCGGAGCTTATTACTTCTGTATTCATTGAATCCACTCCCGGCAGGTTCATAATCCTGTCAGCTAAAAATCTGTACCCCATTGCAACATTTGAAATGCTGTTTTCCCTGCTGCCAACTCTGTCATTAGTATTTTGCACTGCATTTTCATTTACTTTTTCTCTCACTATAAATGATATGGCATTATCCATAAATCCCTTAATCGCAATGGAAAACATCATGCTACCGGAACCGGACACCATCCCCACCAAGGCAATAATCAACAGCTGGTAGTAACTGTCATAAAGGATATTTTCACCATACAATGTTGTCAAATCCGTTTCCATAAACCATTCTCCCAGTTCCATTATTATCACGGAAGCTCCGGTTATTACTGCAATCATATTAAGATTGACCGTTCTATTATTTTTTTTGTAAAGAAGAACCATATAAATAACCGATACCATCAGAGTTCCGTATTTAATACACCCCACAATCCCCATGGAATAATACATTCCGATAATCATTACAGGGAATAACAGTATGTAACCTCCTCCCATCGCCGTAACCGAACTAATCCACGCAACTGCTAAAGGATTATATCCCAGTATCACTCCCTGAGTCAGAATCCCCCCTATCATTTGTATTATTAGTGACTTCATCACCCTTCCCTTCATTTTGCCACCTCCACTATTCATATTTTTCAACATTATCTGTACAGGATTTTTTCCTGTTTCATCGTGAAGAGTATACATTTATTGTTTTAAAAAAAAAGTCAAAAAAAAGGAACATTGCCATTATAATTTTTGACAATTGTTCCTTAAAAAAATCAATTAACTTCCTGTTAGTTTGATGGTTTGAATATAACCTCATTTGGATAAATAAGTCCAAGCTTTCTAGCCTGCTCTTCAATATATGCATTTGTCTTAACGTAAACCTTTTTCTTTTCAAGTTCCTCTGCTAACTTAAGCTGTCTGTCATACTCTGCCTGAAGCCTCTGTTTCTGTTCATTTAACTCGGCAAGTTTCTTGCGGGAACTGTTAATATTTATTACAAATACGCTGCTTACAATAGAAACGACAATAATAATCAGTGCAATCATAAAGCGGTTATCATTTCTTCTCTTTGACTTGCTGCGTCTGCTTACTCTTGCTGTAGCCGTATTTGGTTTTTTTACTTTTGTGGATTGTTTTCCATCTGTCATAAATCTGACCTCTTTCCCTTTTATATAATCTAACAATAAGTTTAATAGGTTTACAAATAAATATCAATGCCTTAACGCAATAATTCACAAAAAAAATGCTGATGTGTGAATAATAAAAAAACATTGCCGCAAACAGTATCCCAATAGCAAAGAATCTGACATCACCGTGGTTATATTTCAAAAATACATCATATACAACCGCTGTGTACAGTAGCCAGTAGAACAAATCCTGAACACATTTTAAAGGACCTGAAGCAGGCATGAAAATCCTGATAACTCTGACAACATCATATAAAAATGCCATCACTGTTCCTAAGATAAATGATGCCAGTCCAAGAAGCAGCTGTTCTATAATAAAATCTGTCACTACCTAAACATCCTTTTAACAACCGATTTTCCTTTTGATTTGAAGGATGTCATTTCAGAATAAGACACTCTGTCAACACTTCCATGCGCTTCAACTTCACCTTCTTCAAGTTTCACACTTTTAACCTTCAAATCATTTCCTTTAATGTTCATGGCACCACAGACAGTTTCGAGTGTTATTTCTTTTAAATCAAAGGATACAACATCCAAAACCCCTGTAATAATTATGTTGCTTCTGTCTGTTATCACAAACTTGTGATTCTTATTCAGCGTTTGGTTCTTATTCTGATTCTGTGACTTATTCTTATATTGCGACTGCTCCTTAAACTGTGGCTGCTCCATATTAAACCTGACCTTCTGTATTGGCACCTTCTTTGATTAATTGTATGTTCTAGGTCAGATCTTTATACATCTCAACTGCATTTTCCTTCTTTACGGTTTCATTAAGTGAAAGTACTTCAACTTTAACTGTTCTCTGCCCAAACATTATCTCTAAAATGTCACCAACCTTAACTTCTGCTGAAGCTTTGACAACTTTTCCGTTTATAAGAACACGCCCTGCATCACATGCTTCGTTGGCAACAGTTCTTCTTTTTATAATTCTTGATACCTTTAAATACTTATCTACTCTCATTTCTTCTCCTATTCCTACCTAACAAGCAAAAGGAGCCTTTGCATCCTGCAAAAGCTCCTTTTAAATCTAACTATTTATCAAACAATTAGTTGATAGCGTCCTTTAAAGCCTTACCAGCTTTGAACTTTGGTACGTTAGATGCAGCGATCTTGATTGTCTTACCTGTCTGTGGGTTTCTTCCTTCTCTAGCTGCTCTCTTTGATACTTCAAATGTACCGAATCCAACTAACTGAACTTTGTCCCCTGCCTTTAATGCTTCCTCAACTACTTCTGCGTAAGCCTTTACTGCCTTTGTAGCATCTGTTTTTGATAATCCTGTCTTTTCAGCGATTGCTGCGATAAAATCTGTCTTGTTCATCGTATAATTCCTCCTAATATAAAATATATAAACAATAATACGTTTTCTCGCGTATACCTCAAGTAAATTTATACCATTTTTATACTGATATTGTCAAGCAAATTAACGATTTTAGCCTTATTTTATTACATTTTTTTGTCATTTTGCCACAATATGTCAACCGGCAAAAACAATCAAAAAAATCAACTGTACAAATTACCCAAAAATGTCGTTGCAACAATTAGCATTTTGTCCTCAAAATCGTACTTTTTTTCATCTTTTTGATGGCTGATTAATCCCACGGTGCCTATCACATCTCCACGACTCAAAATCGGATAAATAATCTGACTTTTATCCGTCAGATTTTCACCCTCATAAACAAAAATCTTTTGTCCGTTATCTTCGGATGTATTGATAATCTTTCTGGCCTCCATGGCATTCTCCAGCTGCCGGCTGACAATTCTGTCTTCGTATTCTGTTTTATACCTGCCTTCAGACGCTATAATTCGTTCTCTGTCGCTTATTATAACTGTCTTTGCAGTAATTTCAGATACTGCCTTTGCAAATGATTTTGCATAATTACTCAGTTCCCCCATGGGCGAATACTTTTTCAGAACTATTTCGCCGTTTCTTGAGGTGTATATCTCAATAGGGTCTCCCTCTCTGATATGATAATTCTTTCTGATTTCTTTCGGGATAACAATTCTGCCGAGTTTATCCACAGCTCTGATGACTCCTGTTGCTTTCATTTCTGAATCTCCTTTATTTTTTTATTATTATTGCTAATAATTAGGAGATTATACATCTTTAATCCGCACAGGTTTATTCTACACAGGTTTAATCCGAACATGTTTATTCTGCACAGGCCATCGCAACTTTAGTCTTGATATATCTTCCGTTTTTTACTCTCTCATCTTTTGGTTTCTTTGTGTTTGCAGGAATAGCCCACATATTGCCAAACTTAACTGCTCCTTTAATGCGTCCCTGGAGACAGAGCGTGTTAATTCGTCTCTCACTGATTCCCCACAACTCAGACATTTCCTTTAAAGTTTTAAATTCACTCATAAAAAACCTCCCCATTCTTTTTGTTTTTCCATAATTGTTTTCTATAATTTCCAATTATTAAGCCATACAGTAATTTAAAGTTTATTTACATAATTTCGTCTTCAAACTCAACCATAGCGGATTTTGCTTTTTCACACACAAAGCCCCCGGCCATTTTCATATCAACCTATCCTAAGCTGAAATTAATTCAGATTAATTACTGTAAGATAAACTTAGATCAAATACCGTAAAATAATAAAAGCACTGCAGCTGGTACTACAATGCTTACTGCATGCAACTGGCTGACATTTTAAAGTCCCTATAGCTTTGCGTCATTGCCTTTCGACAATTTTGCCGTTTTTAATAATTCTGTTGATAATTTTACTCCCGTCATGGTATAATGTCAACCTTACCATTTTTTAGTACTGTAAACTAAAAAATTGATCCCCTCATTGCACCATGACTTCACAATATTCCATAACCTCTTTGTTTTATGCCCCCTTATCACTTTTATGCATCTATTTAATCTTTACAATTCCACTGTTATTATTTAGAGAATCTATATTATAAAGGACGAGAACATCTTTAACATTTTTGTTTTTCTTTACATAATCGCTGACATGTGGCATATAATAACGCGGATCAATTATGTGTATTTTTCTGTAGTGATATATCAAAAATGGTACAAAACAATTTGCAAAACTGTCTTTGACAATCACAAGTTCATCCTCGCTCTCAGATTTCTGATTTTCAACAATCTGAAGGGCCTGATTTCCTCCTCCAAATACACTGTACTTATCTTTTTTCTCCAGAAATGAATAGTCGTAGTAATCATTTGTCTCTTTCTTTTTGTCAACATATTCAACTTTGATTCCACTCTTCGGAAGTTCAACTGCCTCTATTACATCAGGCTTCATGCTCTTAATAAGCACTTTAGAATACAGAGTTCCCCTGAAGTCTTTTGTCAATGTCTTTTTGCCAAACTCTTCAATATCTCTTGGCTCAATACCTATCTGTCTGCAGTACAGTCTGTATCCTGTATACGCCCCATAATAATTCCAATGATGATCTAAATAATAATACATGTTGTGATTGTCTTTTTCATTAATCAGTTCTTTTACTACATCCATGTCATTACATTTTGTATTATCGTAAATATCCTGAATTATTGCCTGTTCATCCACAATGTCAGGTGCATTTTTAGGAAGTTGCGACGAATAAACCGTTGCGTTTGTCGGTATAAGCATTAAGTTAATGTTAGTTTCTGTATCTTCAAGATTATCACAAAGTCTGTTAATTCTGCTTTCAAAAACACTAATTTGAGGTTCTTCAATATGTTGCAGTAGTCTGCCCCTACCTAAAAAGACATCGTTAAATTCCTTTATACCTGCAATCTTTTGAACAGAACACTTAAGTGATACCAGTTCATCTCTAAGTGGGAAATGGTCCGACACATATTTTTCTACTTCGTCAGAAAAGACTCCCTCTTTAATATTATTCAAAGTAACAACCGGCACCTTCTGCAACATTCTGTTTTCATTCTCCGAGAAATCCTTTTTTGGAAGAACTATTATTAAAACCGGTACAAGCAAAATAAGCGCAGCCACAGTAATTGGCATTATTAACTTTGGCATTATTTTCTTTTGCATTATTTTCTTTTGCATAATAACATTTCCTCCTTCGCTTAGAATCTGAAATATAAAAACGGATTATAAGACTCACTGATAATCATTGCCACTGATATGATAAAAAGGATAATATAGGCAATCGGCGAAATGACATTAATTGCCTTTTCGTATCTTCCTCCTGCTTTTTTAATAAGCAAACCTGCCGCCGGCGTGCAAAACAGCATTGCCGCCACAAAAATAAGTTTATACTGACCCAGAATAAACAAAGCCTTATCATCTACAGGATTTGTAAGATTAAACATTCCTGCGATATAACTGCCAATATCCGAAACCTTGTCAAATGAGAATATAACCCATCCAATCATTGCCATGATACATACGTAAATGTGAAGTATAACCGAAGGTATTTTCTCCAAAACAGATTTCAATATATATTTCTCGGTTATAAGAATCACTCCGAAATACACACCCCACAGCATGAAATTCCACTGTGCGCCGTGCCAGAATCCCGTGAGGGCCCACACTACCAGTATATTAAAAATATTACGTCCCACACTGCATCTGGAGCCTCCAAGCGGTATGAACACATAATCTCTGAACCAGGTTGTAAGAGACATATGCCATCTTCTCCAAAATTCAGAAACTGACTTAGCTATGTAAGGATAATTGAAGTTCTCCGGAAATGTAAATCCAATCATTCTTCCTATTCCGATTGCCATATCAGAATATCCTGAAAAATCAAAATAAATCTGAAGTGAAAATGCAAGTATCCCAAGCCACAATGTCAGTGCCGACTGCCCTTTAATACCTACGTTTTGAATATCCGTAAATACAGCCCCCACACTGTTTGCAATCAGCACTTTCTTAAACAGTCCGATAAGAAATCTGCGCATTCCCGCTTCAAATGAATTAAAGTCTATCTTTCTCTCATGAAGTTCCGCTCCCACAATACTGTATCTGACAATCGGTCCTGCAATGAGCTGTGGAAACATGGATACATAGGTCATAAAATCAAGGAAATTATGCTCTGTCTTCACCTTTCCGCGGTACACATCAATACTATAACTCATTGTCTGGAAAGTATAAAAACTGATACCTATCGGCAATGCAAGATTTGGCACAGTAAGCGTCGCTCCCGTCACATCGTTAAATGTTGAAATTAAAAGTGTTGAATATTTAAAAAATCCAAGCATTGATAAATTTACACACACCGATAATACGAGAAATATAATCTTCTTCCCCGGAAACTTTTCAATACATACACCATTCATATAATCCACAATGGAAGAAAACACCATCAATACTATGTAGACCGGTTCTCCCCAGGCATAAAAAACAAGGCTAAAAATACAGAGAACTATATTCTTAGCCTTAAATGGTACTATGTAATATAACATAAAAAATATCGGCAAAAATACAAACATAAATGTCGAACTGCTAAATACCATTATTCTACCTTCTTACGCTCATTTATTATATTGCTCACATTCAGGCATAACCTTTGCCCTCATCAAAGCCTTTTTCTGTCAATTATTTATATGACTCAATATCATTTTTGGCATCTTCAGTCTTGTTGCAGATAACAAGATACACAAAACTGCCATCATTTACCACTTCAGCTTTAGTAGTCTTCTCGTACTCTTCCGGTGCATAATCTTTTGTTGAATCTTTAATGCTGTCAAGAACTGTTGCAAGAGCTGTTTCTATTCTGGAAGCTGCTGCATTATCCTTTGCTCTAAACAATGCAAGAACGTCTGCAGAAGGTGAAACTGTTCCCTGATAGAACGCATACTCTGTTGCATCATTTACATCAATACCGTAGTAATCCATCAAATCTTCTTCATCCAGACTGTAAGTATCCGAAAAATATCCTGCTGTAAAAAGTTTGTCAGCGATATCTGATATTTGCAAACTCTCTACCTGCACTGTTGTTTCTTCTACTGTTGTCTCCTCTGCTATAGTTTCATCAACAGTTGTTTCCTCTACTGTTGTCTCTTCCACTGTAGTCTCTGTATCTTCATTTGCATTTTCTGCAACTGTTGTATTATCCTCTTTTTTATCTGATTTGTTGCAACCGGTAAAAGAAATTGCCGAAAACAACATAACAGTTGACACTCCCAATGCAATTACTGATAATCCTCTTTTTCTCATTTTTCTTTTCTCCCTTTAGTGTTTTTTGTTCCACGCATAATTTCTCAGAACTTTGTCCCATATTGAATAAGCAGATATCTGCTGATGTATAAATGAATCCGAACAATACTGAGATTTCAAATAACCGTCACCTGTTGAAACATAGGATGCAATATCAATGTACTCACAATCTGACTTCTCACAGTATGCTCTCATTAAATCGTTCAATTTTTTCAGATTCTTTGCAAGAATATCGCTTCCCTCGTGATCCTTTACGGGATATGTCGTGCTCAATATGTAAATCTGCACATCAGGGCAGTTCTTCTTTATTCTATCGATTAACTCCAAATACTTTTTGTAGGTGCCCTTTGGATCTTTTGTGTTGTAGACATCATTTATTCCAAAAAACAAAAATACTTTTTTAGCTCCTACTGCCTGTGCTAATTTTTCCGGAGCCATATGCTGTCCCTTGTAAAGTGGATGGAACTTTGAATCACGTTTCAATGCTTCTGTCAAAGAATAACTTACTACTCCGTCAACTTTTGCTCCATCAAGATATCCCTTGTTCTTTGATTTCATGTAAATCCCAAGACCTGACAATACAGAATCTCCAAAAAAAACTGAATCCTTAAAGAATCCATCTGTAGCCTTGTACGAGCCTTTTATTATACTGTTTGAATCCTTAACTTTACACTTTTTTGCATTCGACCAGTCACTGTAATACTTCTTTTTGTTCTTTGATTTGTATGTTCTGATTCTTACATAATAGGTCTTTTTGGATTTGAGTTCATATAATACTTTGTCTGAAGAATCATTTCCTTTAACATTTACTGTTTTTGCATGCTTGAACTTCTTATTATCACTGTACTGTATATCATATCCGGTAACTCCATCACCTTTTTTCCATTTTACTATTGCAGAAAATGAATCAACGGCATTTACCTTTTTCAACTCTACATTTGTAATAACATTATCCAGAGTATTGCTGTACTGCCCATATACAGTCTTTCCGTTTGAGTTCTTGTAACCTCTGACTTTTACTTTATATACTTTTCCTAATTTGAGTTTATCAATCCGAAACTGAGTATCACGGCCCGAAGACACTTTTTTGAACTTCTTTTTTTCGTTTCCTTTAACCCAGATTTCAAATCCGTCACAATTGTCCTTATTCTCCCACACAATGACAGATTTGTCTGTTTTTGAATTCACCTGTAATATAGACGGGGTACTGACCTGAGGTGTAATAGCCAAAGTTGTTACTCCCTCTGCCGTAGTCTCCCCTTCTGCTTTAACTGAAATATCATTATTAAGCATTCCGCTTACCGAGATGCTTAGCAAAAGTACTGCAAATAATCGATTTTTAGTGTTCATTTTTTGCTCCTCAAATAGTCTTTTCGACTTTTTTCTCCAATCTCTAGTATATCACATTTATTATTATTCGCAAATATCAAATACTCAATACTCAAAAGATGAAGGCACATTGCGTTAGCAACAGTGCCTTCATCTCATAATACATCAATATTTACTATGTTACAGATAACCGGAAGAACTTAGTTATTGTCCTCCTTATTATCATCTTTGTTATCATCGTTGTTGTCGTCTTTGTTATCATCGTTGTTGTCGTCTTTGTTGTCGTTCTTATCATCTTCCTTTTTATTATCCTCAGAGTTCTCATCTACTGCTGTTTCCTGGGCTTTCGTCTCCTCAGCCGTTGTTTCAGCGGCAGTTGTTTCTCCATTGATAATATTTGTAAGATTTACATCATTCTCATAAAGAGTTTCTGCAACACCGTTAAGACTCTCAACATCTGTATGCAACTTATCTATCTCTGAATGTAATCCGTTAACATATCCCTGCATTGAGTTAATATAATTATTAAGAGAGTTAACTTTCCAGAAAAGAACAACTACAACCCCAAGAGACAGAATAAGCAAAGCAGTAAGAATACCCACAAATCTCTTTAAGCCTTTTGTGTCTTCACGATACTCCTCTTGCTCTTCAGGATAAATGTAATTAACGGAATCAGACTCTTCTATCTTTTTCTCAGACTCTTCAAAAACCTTCTCTAATTCATTAACATGAGTATTTTTAACTTCTTCTAGAGTAATCTCTTCTCGTAAATTATTATCTGACCGGTCGTTGTCTTCAACACTACCTGCGGGCACCGTATCATCTACTATAAACGGTGTATTAGGTCTTTGCTCAGCCTTCTCATCCATTCCCAAAGCCACTTCCCCGTTTATATCAGATTCACTTGCCTCTTCACTTGCTTCCCTATTTGATTCCTCATCAGTGTCTTCATTTGAGGTTTCAATATTATAATTTTCTTCAAACGCCTGCGCAATTTCATCTATATAATCCTGACTTTGATTGTCACTGTCATAGTATGACTCATATTCTTCCGTTTCTTTAGAATCAGATTCATCCTGATAATCTTCACTTGCATTGGAATGTGCGTCAACATCATAAGCTTCCACCATAGGAATCTCAACCTCAGGATACTCTTCCTCTGCTAGTACTTCTGCTGCCACCTCTTCTGATGATACTACAGGCTCTTCTTCTGCAAATTCATCTGTTATCGGCTCTTCTGCTGACTCTGCTGTTATTTCTTCTTCAGGCTCTTCTACTGACTCTGTAGTTATTTCTTCTTCAGGTTCTTCTACTGATTCTGCAGTTATTTCTTCTTCAGGTTCTTCTACTGATTCCGTAGCACCTTCTTCCACTGCAGATTCCTCTGTTTCATCTTCTCTTGCTACATCTTCACCCATCGGTGCTTCTTCAACTGGTGATTCTGCTACTTCTTCATCTTGCGCAACTTCATCTGACTGTTCTTCTAATGCCTCTGCAACATCTTCCGCAACTGCTTCGTCCGGTGATTCTACACTATCTGTCTCAGACTCGTTTGCTGCTGACACACTATCTGCTTCAGCCACTTCTGCTGACACTTCTGCTGACACTTCATTTGATACTTCTGCTATTTCTTCTGTTTCAGACTCTTTCTGAACAGGCTCTGATATTTCAGGGATTATACGTTTTTCTTTCTTCTTACTTTCATCATCAGTAAAGATAAAGAATCCGTCTATCTTTTTCATTTTTCCATTTTCCATGTAGTAAAATGCCTCTACTATCTGGACAGGATCCACGATATATTCAATTATATTCTTGCCTTCAAAAGTACGTGTCTGGAAATATTCATCATACTCAGTTGCATTACAACCGGTGTCAGGATTTGTGTGCATCCATCCGATTATCTTGTATGACGGATAGTTCTTCTTAACCTGCTCAATATACTTGATAGTATCCTTTGTAAATTTTATCGAGTTAGATGTTGCCTCGCAATGTTTCGCCTCGATAAACGCACGAATAATATAATAGTGTGTCTCACCTTTTCTAAGTTTGTTTCCAAGCAGAATCCCCCCTGCCTGAACTACGTTCTTGTCCTTAGAAAAATTAAATATATCTTTGTATACTTCTTTCGAAATATATACTCTCTGTAATCCCTGGCCTGTACCGCCGACAACTCTCGTCTTTGCAGGCAATCTGTTTTCTTTGCTCAATGTATCAATCCTTCTCTTTTCAATTAAAATATTTAGCCGTAAAGTGTTACTGAATTATAATTGAATTGTATAACTCAATTGTTATGAAAGTGTGGCTTTCATAACAGCTTTGATTGTGTGCATTCTGTTCTCTGCCTCGTCAAATACAATAGACTTGTCGGACTCAAACACTTCGTCTGTCACTTCCATCTCTGTAAGTCCAAATTTTTCATATATTTCCATACCTGTTGTAGTCTTTAAATCATGGAATGCAGGAAGACAATGCATAAACTTGCAATCAGGTGCAGCATTGTTCATAAGTTCCATTGTCACTCTGTATGGCAACAAATCGTCGATACGCTCTTTCCAGATTTCAGCAGGCTCGCCCATGGATACCCATACATCCGTGTAGATGACATTTGCACCTTTTACGGCATCCATAGGTTCTTCCATAAGTGAAATAGTTGCTCCTGTTTCTTTAGCAACTTTCTTGCACTCTTCCACAAGTTTCTCGTCAGGCCAATATTTCTTTGGTGCACATGCCACAAAATCAAGTCCCATCTTTGCGCATCCTACCATAAGTGAATTGCCCATGTTATATCTTGCATCACCCATGTATACAAACTTGATGCCTTTTAACTTTCCAAAATGTTCTTTGATTGTGAGAAAATCTGCGAGAATCTGTGTTGGATGGAACTCATTAGTAAGACCGTTCCAAACAGGAACACCGGCGTATTTTGCAAGTTCCTCAACTATCTCCTGCCCGTATCCTCTGTACTCGATTCCGTCAAACATACGTCCAAGAACTCTTGCTGTATCTGCAATGCTCTCTTTCTTTCCAATCTGTGATCCCGACGGATCAAGGTATGTTACTCCCATTCCAAGATCATGTGCTGCAACCTCAAAAGAACATCTTGTTCTTGTACTTGTCTTTTCAAAAATGAGGGCAATATTCTTTCCCTTAAGAGTATCAACAGGAATGCCCTGTTTCTTCTTTGCTTTCAAATCTGCTGCAACATCTAAAAATTCCTGAATCTCGTCAGGTGTAAAATCTAATAATTTGAGGAATGATTTTCCTGTTAATGCCATTTTATTGTCCTTTCTCCAGTGCTTCTTCACAATACAAGCAACGGTAAACCTTTTTTTCTATATCTGCCAAGAAGAATATCTGCTCTAACTCCTGCTCAACACAGGTAATGCATCTTGGGTTTTTGCACTTTGCCACGTTGGAAATGCGTGTCGGCAATGTAAGCGGCTTCTTCTCTATAATCTTTTCATCTTTTATCACGTTGACAGTGATATTGTCATCTATAAATCCAAGCAGATCCAAATTAATATCAAGCAAACCTTCTATCTTGATAATATCTTTCTTTCCCTGCTTTCCACTCTTTGCATTTTTGATAATTGCAACTTCACCTGTGCACTTATCCAAATCCAAAGCCCTGTAAATGTCCATGCATCTTCCGGCTTTGATATGGTCAATAACATATCCATCTTTCAATCCACTGATATTAATCATCTTTTTCTCCATTTCTTCGCTATCATTTTGCAAAACTACGCCTTCAATCCTAAAAGCATCATAATCAGTGCCATTCTGATATATACTCCGTTTTGTGCCTGTTTGAAATAAACTGCTCTAGGGTCTGAATCAACCTCAACAGAGATTTCATTTACTCTTGGAAGAGGATGCATTACTATCATGTCATCTGACGCATATTTCATCTTATCCATATCAAGAATATATCTGTCCTTGAGTCTTATATAGTCCTCTTCATTAAAGAATCTTTCTCTCTGAACTCTTGTCATGTACAAAATGTCCATCTTTGGCATTACATCTTCTAAGGTTTCAACCTCTTCAAAAGGAATATTGTTCTTCTGCAAAACATCTTCACGAATAGATTCAGGAATTCTGAGTTCCTCCGGTGAAACGAGAATGAACTTAACTCCCGGGTATCTTACAAGTGCAGTAATAAGTGAATGAACAGTTCTTCCAAACTTCAAATCACCGCACACACCAATAGTGAGATTATCAAGTTTCTTCTTGTATGTGTGAATAGTAAGCAAATCAGTGAGAGTCTGTGTCGGGTGCTGATGTCCGCCGTCTCCTGCATTGATAATAGGAACTGCCGACTTCATTGATGCAACCAGAGCCGCTCCCTCTTTTGGGTGTCTCATTGCAATAATATCGCTGTAGCAACCAACTACCGATACCGTATCAGATACACTCTCTCCTTTGCTGGCCGAGCTGGATGTCGCCTCGGAAAAACCAAGAACCTGTCCTCCCAGCCTGATCATTGCCGACTCAAAGCTAAGTCTTGTTCTTGTACTTGGCTCATAAAAACAAGTTGCAAGAATCTTTCTTTTTGCAACTTCGCAGTACTTATCAGGATTCTCTCTGATATCCTCCGCAACCTTTATCAGGTCGTATGTTTCTTCAACTGTCAAATCCAATGGATTTAGTAAATGTCTCATATACTTCTCCTAGTATGTATATTTCACATTAATCATGTGATTAATCTTTTTCTTTCCGACATGTAACATTATACAATCAATATCTGCTAATCGCAATAATTTTGCCCTACTTCTTGAAGGTAAAGCGCATATTTTTTATGTAATCTTCAATTCTTTTTGTCTGTCCGCTAATATGCCACTTAGGGAATGCTCTCGACATTCTTTTTGAATTCACCATAACCCTCTTCGTAAGTGCGTCATATTTCCTGTTAAGCGCTTTTGCAAACTCTGTTCTCACATCTGACATTCCATTTTTAAAATCATCACTTTTCTTTGATATATTTTTACCAAATTCTATAAATTCAATCTTAAATGCGTCGCTCTTCTTGTATACACTCCTGCTAAATTCCAGTAATTCTTCTTTCATGCTGCCCCTAATTTCAGAGAATCCTTCCTTGAAATCATCACCAAATTCCGCAACATTCTCTTTCAAGCCATCGCTGATTCCTGTAACGCTCTCTTTCAAGCCATCGCTGATTTCGGTGACACTCTCTTTTAATCCATCGCTGATTTCGGTGACACTCTCTTTCAGTTCATCTCCCATTTCGGTGACACTCTCTTTTAGTTCATCACTCTTCTCTGCCGCTTCAATTGCAGTCTTTCCAACTTTCTGTGTAAGATTATCACTTATTTCGTGAAGTACTTTTGCCACTCGCTCTATTTCCTTAATATCTCTTGTAATGCCAATAACAGTCTTGTATGTAACAATCAAATCGCAAATCATTGCTATCGCACATACAATCAATATAAATACTCCAAGATAAAAAGGCACATGGGCAACCAACTTGTAAACTATAGCATGAAAATATCTAACTGCAAATACAACCGCAATTCCCCACAAAATACAGAATTTAAGACATATATATCCCTTCAGATTAAAGGGTTCCTCTGAATAATCCCACCATCGCATATGAAACAGTTTGTCCAAAATCCATCCCCCAAACAACTCTATTACCGTTGCAATTATTATTCCTCCAAAGAACAAAAGCCACTTGTTATCTATTACCGGTGACAGCAGTGTCAAAACTCCTACCATTCCAAATCCATATATCGGACATACCGGCCCGTTTAAAAATCCTCTGTTAATCAATTGTCCCTTAGCCACACCCTGATATGTCACCTCCAGGCACCAGCCGAGAAATGAGTAAATAAAGAAATATGCGACCAAATAATAAAACCACATGTCAGTCCACCTCATCTTCTTATATTAATATCAACAGTTTTTATCACTTGATATTTTAACTGTTATTATTATACTTCAAAACACACAAAAAATGCACAGCCAACTAATCTTTTTGTCTGACACTTCACCCTGATCACCTGACTGTGCATAATTATTTATTAATTCATTTCATTTATTACTATCATACATCAATGCAATTAATGATAGTCGTTTATCCCACTATAATAATCCGGCACCAAATACTCCTGCAAACACAAGAGATACAATAGTCATAAGTTTGATAAGTATGTTGATTGAAGGTCCGGAAGTATCTTTGAAAGGATCTCCTACAGTGTCACCAACTACTGCCGCCTTATGAGGTTCACTTCCTTTTCCTCCTTCAGCACCACCTTCTATATATTTCTTGGCGTTGTCCCACGCTCCGCCTGCGTTTGCCATGAATATAGCCATCATTACTCCACTCACAAGAGAACCTGCAAGCATTCCGCCAAGAGCCTTAGAGCCGAGTAAAAATCCCATTGCCAGCGGTGATAATACCGCAAGTACTCCCGGAACTATCATCTCATGTAAAGCTGCAGTGGTTGATATTGATACACAGGTTTTATAATCCGGTTTCTCAGTGCCCTTAAGAATACCCGGCTGTTCCCTGAACTGTCTTCTCACTTCCTCTATCATCTTGTTTGCAGCCTTTCCTACAGACGACATAGTAAGAGCTGAGAACATAAACGGAAGCATGCCTCCAACAAACAGTCCCACAACAACTCTTGGATCTAAAATATTAATTCCATCCTTTGAAATTCCTGCTGTCTCTGCAAAAGAAACAAACAATGACAATGCCGTAAGTGCAGCAGATCCAATGGCAAATCCTTTGCCAATAGCCGCTGTTGTATTTCCAACTGCATCCAACTTGTCAGTTATGTTTCTGACAGACTCATCCAGTTCTGACATTTCAGCAATTCCACCTGCATTATCTGCAATAGGTCCGTATGCGTCAACTGCTACGGTCATCCCCGTCGTTGAGAGCATTCCTACTGCAGCAAGTGCAATTCCATACATACCGCAGAAATAATGTGCCATAAGAATACCCATGGCGATTACAACTATCGGCATACATGTAGACTTCATACCAACAGACAGACCGCTGATAATATTTGTTGCAGCACCTGTATTGGAACTCTTTGCAATCTCTTTTACGCTTCCATGCTTTTCAGATGTATATATTTCCGTAATTTTTCCGATTATCACTCCCACTGCAAGCCCTGCAACAATGGCTGCAAAGGCATTATATGTTCCAAAGAAACACTTGCTGAGTACAAAGGAAGCAATTATCACAATAACCGATGCCGTATATTCTCCGATATTCAACGCAAATTGCGGATCTGATCCTTCTTTTCCTCTTACAAAGAAAGTAGCAATAATCGAACCGACGATACCTATTGCAGCAAGTACCAGTGGGAACACTGCTCCCCCCAGTTCTATTTTGCTCTCAACTGCAGTGGTAACCAGTCCAAGGGTAATGGCAGACACCAGTGCACCGACATAACTCTCAAACAAGTCTGCCCCCATACCGGCTACATCTCCAACGTTATCCCCAACATTATCTGCTATAACTGCAGGATTTCTCGGATCATCTTCCGGTATTCCCGCCTCAACTTTTCCAACCAGATCTGCCCCAACATCTGCGGCTTTGGTATAAATTCCACCACCAACTCTGGCAAACAGCGCAATGGAGGATGCTCCTAAACTAAATCCGGTAAGAATGCTGATTGACTCCGGCGTCACGTCACCACCATGCCTAAAATATACAATTGCAAAAATACAGCCAAGTCCTAAAATACCTAGTCCCACTACCGACAATCCCATAACAGCTCCACCGGAGAACGCAATCTTAAGTGCCTTATTCATTCCACCGTCTTTTGCTGCTTTTGCAGTCCTTACATTTGCTTTTGTGGCAACATTCATTCCAAAATAACCTGCCATGGTAGAAAAAACAGCTCCCACCAAAAAGCAGATGGCTGTAATCCAGTTAACTCCAAAACCTATTACCGCAAAAAGGATAAATATAAAAAATATCAGTATCCTGTACTCTGCATACAAAAAGGCCTTTGCACCCTCGGCAATGGCATCTGCTATCTCTTTCATGCGCTCATTTCCGACCGGCGCTTTTGAAATAACAGCAGTTTTTATAAATGCAAAAATAAGTGCAAGTGCACCGGCAATCGGGGCCAGTAACAACAAATACTCCATACCTGTCACCTCCGTCTTTTCATAATTCAATTGTCCGATGTAAACTATTAATATTATAACACTTTTTTATTACTTTTGTCCCTATATTTTTCTCACCGAGTAATCAAAAAAGATGTTGTACAAAAAACTTAATTGTACAACATCCCATTCAAATTCAATTATTTATTCGAAATATTACAAATACTTCATTTTTATAATTATAAGAATAACTCTCTAAAATCTTCATTCGTAAAAGCTACTCCACTGATTACAAAAAACATATTCTTCTTTGGAAGGATAAGTTTTGTCTTCTCATATGCTATAACATGATTCTGTTCTCCATCTTCAATAGAGTAACCAATTGGAAAATCATATGTTTTTGAGTATGCATATAACTTTATTCCGTCTTCTTTTTTCTCAACTTTGTATATTGTTGCAATACAATAGTAATAATACAAAAATGCAACAATTCCAAGTATTATCGCTGTAGAAAGGAATTTAAGAAATCCACCTGCGAGACTTCCTGCAGTAACAATTCCAATTAAATTAATAACTATCCAAACTATTCCGAATACTTTTAAAACTTTATCAATTACTGATAAAACTTCAAATAACTTCTGTTTCTCTACCATATTCTTCTCCTCGACTATATGTAAATTTGCATATCTGTCATTTTTCAATACTCTGATTTATTTTAATACATTATATAAAATAAATCAAATAAAATGTGTATTTTTTACGAATTATCAATACAACTGTAAGATTTTGCCTTTTACTATATCATCACAATATGTTATACTGTCTAATGTATTAATTTCAGGATTGATACATTAGGACTGAATAATATGAAAGGAGTAGTATATGAAGCACGAATTAGATCATATCGATGAACAGATTATTAATTTGTTACATGACAATGCCCGTATCCCCCTAAAAGCAATTGCCAATCAGGTTTTCCTGTCTTCACCCGCCGTATCGGCCAGAATTGAAAGACTCGAAAAAGCAGGTATAATTCTTGGTTACAACGCCAGACTCAATCCTGCCGAACTTGGTTATCACATTAAGGCATTTATCAATTTAGAAGTTAAGCCGGGACAGAAAGCCGACTTTTATCCTTACATAAAGAGTTGTAATAACGTCGTTGAATGTAACTGCGTTACAGGTGATTATTCAATGCTTATTGAGGTAATGTTTAAAAGCACTGATGAACTGGATCATTTTATTGGCGATTTACAGAAATTCGGCAGTACAAAAACTCAGATTGTTTTCTCAACTTCTGTTGAACACCGCGGTATTCCGGTTCAACAAATTGAAGAATAACAGACAACAATGATTGTTTTTAAATTATAGTTTTAAAAAAAGTAGGATTTGCTTATGCATCTCCTACTTTTTTTCTTCAATTTTCTTTAATTTCCATCAGATGGAGATTGCTTCTCATCTTCCTTGTCCTGAGGTCTTTCTATGGATTCATTACTTATGACTATTCGCTTTGCTGTCTTTCGCTCCTTAGCCATGAATTCAGTGTCATTAACTTTTTCATATTCACTTTCACCGTAACCGTAAGAACCTCCATAGCCCTTTCCGTAACCGTGGCCGTAACCATAGCCATATCCATATCCATAGCCATAGCCGTAACCGTAACCGTGGCCGTAACCATAGCCGTAGCCTCTGCCATAACCATAGCCTCTTCCATAGCCGTAATTCAAACCTATGACACCGATACTGTCATTCAGTACACTTCCCATAATCGGCTTTTTTGTATATGACAATTCCTGAAGAACATCCAATATGGTATTAACTTTTGCAAAATCTTCCCTGACAACATATACAGATGCATCAACATACTTTGAAAGTGCAACTGCATCTGCAACTCCGGAACATGCCGGTGCGTCGATAATAACGTAATCGGCAACTGCTTTACACTGTTCAAGGATATTTTCCATCTTTGTTGAGTTAATGTGCTCTATTGGATTCGGCGTTGGCTTATCCGCTGCAATCAAAACCACTCTTGTATCGGCAATATTCATAAGTGCATCTTTGAGACTTACTTTTTTATCGAGAAACTCTTTCATATCGTAAGATATGCCCTTCACTCCCGAAAGTTCTCTAAGTGATGGATTTCTTAGGTCACCATCAATAAGCATTACCCTTTTTCCAAACTTGGACAATGTAAGTGCAAGATTTACAGAAAATGTGCTCTTTCCCTCTTTAGGCAGGGTACTTGTAACAAGGAGCACTTTATAATCATTGCTCTGCATGTCTTTCTCAATTCTTGTACTAATACTTCTAATAGCCTCTAAGTATCTAAAGCCAATCTTTTTGTCAAGAATCAGCTGCTTTCCACTGTCTTTATCCTGTTCTCTCACTCTGGCATTTCTGCTGACAGAACATATTATTCGTTTATACATTGATGGTTTCTTAATTGTCTCTTTTGTACCATCTTCTTTTAATTTTGGAACCATTGCATTTGGTAATGCACCGTAGCACTTAAGACTTATGTAATCCTCAATATCTTCTCTCGACTGAATTGTCTTTACAAAGAATCCGAAAATCACCACAGGAATCATCGCTATAGCAATTCCTACCAAAACAAAAATAATCATAGTTCTATAAAAAGAAAACGGATTGATTGCTTTTGTAGGAACTGTAGGTTCCTCTAATACAGTAAGTTTGGTATCTCCCAAAACAAACTGCGCCACACTGGAATAATTCTTCATTACTGAAAGAAGAATATTATATGCATCATCAGGATTTGAACTTTGAACCTCCAATGTCAGGATATTAGTTCCTTCCAGTACTGAAGATAATATCTGTCCATTGAGATATGGAACCCCCATATCCTTTCTTATTACCTCATAAAACAAGTCATTATTTATCAGATAATTAAAGGATACTCCCAGTTCTTTTGCAAGTTCTTCATCATTGGTACGGGACAAATCCTTGTCTCCACTGTAAGTTGGAGCTGTAATGGAAATAGTTGCTTTTGAACTATATATAGGGACATATGTAGCTTTTGCTCTCTTATATCCCAGTGCACCAAACATAATAATAAGTATAAAAAATAACCACCAGAACTGAATCACGCCGGCAATAATCTTGTCCAGCATATCAGCAATACTCAGTTCTTCAACATTTTCCTGTGTATTATTATCCATGCTGCACCTCCATTATCTGATTGTATTTAGCGTAATCCCTGTTACCGTTTGGCACAGATATATTCTTGAAATCATTTAGTATGCAACCAAGGAATTTGGAATTTGCATCTTCCAGAATATTTATACTATTTCTAACATCATACTTAAAACTGAAATCATGTCGCACTACCAGCAATGTAAAATCTACCATATCTGCCATAGCTTCAGCATCTGAAATCATCGCCATTGGCGGTGTATCAACAATAACATAATCTGCCATCTTAGACAGTGTATTAACCAAATCTCTCATCGCTTCAGATTTGACATACTCGTATGAACTTGAATGTCCCTTGCACGACATAACTATTCCAAGACCTTTAATCTGTTCGCGACAAATGACTTCTTCCAATGTCTTTTTACCCTGAAGAAGTTCTATATAATCAACAACATTTTCTTTCTTAATGTCGAGAAGTTTGTACAAGGCAGGTTTTCTGAGATCTCCATCTAAAAGAATAACTGACTTTCCTTCCCTTACAAGGGAAAGTGCCAGATTTACTGCAACAGTACTCTTTCCTTCATTCTCGCAGGCGCTGGAAATCATGAATACATTCTTATTCTCCCTACGTTCATGCTCATATTCCATCTTAACACGCACATTATTTATAGCTTCTATGAAGTTGAAGCTAATAATTGGACTGGTAATAAGAATACTCTTTACATTATTTTTAATCTTTGCCTTAAAAGTCTTATTCTTTTTTTCATGACCGATAGTTCCGTAATGAACTGTCCCCAACTGATTTTCAAACATATAGTCAGTCTTCACCGTATCTCTGAGAATACTCAAAAATGCCACAAGCGCCATCATCAGTAATGCCGCAATTCCTCCTGCCATCAGAGATTTGTACCTTGCAACAGTTGCATTATCCGGATACTCGGCAATCTTTGGAGCCTTAAGTTCTTCAAAAATTGCATCCTCATTGAGGTACTGCGATAAATCACCGTAGTTCTTCATTATGTATCTGATTATTAAAAAGGACTCCATTGGACTTGGCGATGTAACCTTCATAGTCATAATATTGGTCTCATCGGTGTTCTCAACTACGACAGTTGCGTCCCATGGTACATCTCCAAGTGAATGAACCACTCTCTTTATCATGATATCCTGATTTACCAGCCCCTTGAATGAAGTGATTGCATTTCTTGCTATAAGTTTATCAGTACGTCTGTATCCAGTACTTTCTTTTGGTGTTACAACGTAAACTGCCGAAGAAGTGTATTCCGGCTGGTATGTACTTCTGATTACAGTATAGGTTGCCATTATACCTATGATACCAGCCATCAGAATTACCCACCAGTTCCTGATAATATCCCTCAGAATACTGTATATATTTATATTATTAACATTAAAAATACTGTTATTATTCATATTTTCTCCCACTGACAATGAAGTCCTCTTTTTTTACTGTATTATTCAAGAACCACAACTGTCAGATAACCTCTTCCTTCATTGTCTTCAGAATCTTTAAATTTATATGTTACATGGTAAAATCCATCCTGATTTGTATCAACTGAAGTCTTCTCGACTTTTACTGATTTAACATCGATTGGGTTACCCTTGTAGTCAACTACCTTTTCAATATTGTCTAATGGATTGTAATCTGTACCCTTATTTATGTAAACAATATTATTCTTCAACTGAATAACCGGCTCTAAATTATTTTTTTCTTTTACAACTACTACAGCCTGAAGTTTTGATGTATCACCAAGGGAGTTTGTAACCTGTGCAGTCACGGTATAAGTCCCCGCCGTCTTGGTAGATACGGAACTTGAAAGTAATTTTACATTGTTTGTGATATCTCCACCGTTTTCCTTATTGTCATAGCAATCAACTGCTCCGATAATATCCGTAGCATCAATATTCTGTCCCATATACAGACACAATTGCTGCGACAAAGTAAATCTAGGAGATACATAATCAGTAAACTCTATCATTCTTGATACTCTGGCAATATGGTTGTCGGAATCAGATACTGCATATGTAATCTTACACTGATGCCCCTGTATGAACTTTGAAATTTCTTCAACTGTAATCTGAGAAGTCAAATCTCCATCCTTTTTGTCATATGCAGTTACTCCGGTTCTAAGTTCTTCTTCTGATGCATTAACACTTACCTTAAATACATCATCCGGATTCTGCACCGAAAACTCCGGCATAGTCTGATCTACATTTATTCTAATTTGATAAAAATTATACAAAAAAATACCTGATACTACAAAAAACAGTATTGTAGTTATAATCCTTATAAATCTCATCTTCTGCTCCTAATTTGCAATAATACTGTTAATTTGCTGCTATTAAATCAAGGCGACTTAACCACACAAATGCAAAAGGGCATAACATACCACTGTGATACATTATACCCTAAATGTCATATTTATTTCAACCTTCTGATTATAATCTTTCTGCTTATAATCTTTCTACTTATAATTGTTCTGCATATAATCACTCTGTTTATTATCTATATGCTTAAAAACCTTCTGCTCTTCTGTGCTTCCTGAGTTCTCTTCGCTTCAAAGCGCTCTCCCACTCTGCCTTTTCGCTCTCACTATTTATCTCAAGGCCATATTGTATCTGAGTCGGATTTCCCTCTTTATCAACGCAAACCTCAGTAAAATATGCTCTGTTTATTTGTCTTCTCTCACCGTTTGTCACATCTTCAACGTAAACATCAACACGTATCTCCATGGAAGTATTGCCTACATAAGTTATTTTGGCTATTATCACAACTATGTCAGCCAGATATGCTCCGCTCTTAAACTGAAGATTATCAACGCATGCCGTCGTTACATAATTGCCACAATGTCTCTGGGCAGTTATGGCAGCTGCCTCATCCATCCACGCCATAAGCTTACCGCCAAAGAGTCTGTTTGCCCCATTAATATCTGAATACTGAAGACATCTTGTCCATTCCGTAATTGAATCTGATACTGATTTGTTCATAATCTATTTCTCCCAAAATCAGGTTAATTATATAAAGTCTTAGTAAGGAACTCTATTTCAAAACTTGTCTTGTATTTTTCAAGTTCCTTTTTAATCAATTCATTCTTTTTTAGTTTTATGTCCAGGCTTGTTCCCAAAACTAATTCAGAGTCATAATAATTCTCTTTTGCATTAACGCTATATCCATCAAATCCGGCAATTGTTATTTTCTTTATTCCTAACCTTCTCAACAGGTTAAACAACATAATTGTCGGATTATCAGCTATTAATTTTTCATCACATGTATATGACGAATAATTAATAATATTCTGCTCCTTTTCAATTCCCAGATTAGATGATATTATCAACTGACAGCCATCAGGAACAACAATTCTTTTGTATCGCTTTTCATTTGTACAAATAATATAATCAGATTTGTAATTATTGTTTGCAACATTTACAGAAATAATTATAGGATTATTATTATCAATAAATTCTTTTATTACTTCTTTACTGTCCTCAAGGCTTTTTCCCGGCGCCAGTACTAAAATCTCTTTTTCCTTTATCTTCGCACCTATTTTTTCAATTACCTGTTTATCGTCAAAGTATATTTGCTGGAATTTCCTGTATGCCGCCTCAGCTTTTTCTTCTGAAAAGCTAATCTTATCTTCTACAGACAATGTTCCAAGCAACTCATCCAACGTCTTATTAGTCATAGTATTCTTTTCTGAATAATATTTTGCATAATTTGGATGGCAATTCTGCTTTGCTGACAAATAATATGGCAATGAATATCCCCAAAACTTCTCCATATGTATTTTGCCGATATACTGATCAATTATCTCAAGCATGATTGATATACCATACTGTTTATCAAATTTCTCATTCAGATACCCGGCAAACAGTTCAGTATTCAGATTTCCGGCTCCTCGTCCCATTCCATATATACTCGAGTCTATATATAATTCTCTATCAAAAACCTGTTCTACCATATACTGAGCATTTCCGAACGCCTGCTGAAGATTGTTATGAGAATGATATCCAAGACCAATCTTCTCATCCAGGTTATTATCGGCAATGCTAAGATATCTGACCAGTTTTTTCTTATCAATGACCCCAAAAGAATCTACTATATAAAATACTTTTGGCATAATTCCATTAAACTTCTCAATCAGTTCAATAAATTCTCTGTCTGAATAATTGTCTGTTCCCATTGGCTGAACAAATATCTCATATCCTTTATTCTGTGCCTGTACACAATACTCAAATGCAGCCTCCAGATCTCTTTTATGGAAAGCTATTCTTACGGCATCAAGTCTGTTGCTTGTGTTCTCTTCCAATAATTCAATAGGATAATCTCCATAATTTATCATTGCAACCAGTTTGGACTTATATTTTTTTTCCTGCAGGATGTCATCTATCTTTTCAATTGTGGAAAATAAGGTGTAATCATTTGAGCACTTTTTCTGATTCAGGTATCCTATTTCTACATAGTCCACCATAGCAGTATCCAACAATTCCACTACATGTTGAATAGTTCTCTCTCCAAATTGCCAATCATTAATATAGCCACCGTCTCTCAGTGTACAATCCAGTAAATGTATTATATTCATACTCTTTAGTCTTCCTTTTTATTCTTTAAAGTTTCCTTTATCTTTGTTGAAGAAACTCTCTTTGTATATGGAATGTATACAACATCCACGCCTACTGTTGCGTAGTCTGCTTCAAACTTTTTATATAACTCTGTTCCCTTATAATCATCTCCGGAGAAAACCACATCAAACTTGTGCTCTTCCCAAACTTTGAGCTTGTCCCAGGTATCATTCATAATGACTTTATCAACATATCTGATTGCTGCCACAATTTCAGCTCTGTCTTCAAAATTAATAACCGGGTATCTGTGTTTGCTGTGCATAACCCACTCATCCGAATGAACTCCGACAATTAGATAGTCACATCGTTTTTTCGCTTCTCTCAATATATTCAGATGTCCAACATGAAATAAATCAAATGTTCCTGTAGTATAACCAATTTTGTATTTTTTTTCGCTCATCTTAGTCTCCTTTTGTACTCAAAACTATATTCAACTTCTTTTTCCAGCCAATGCCGGAACATACTTTCTGATTGGAAGGCCCACAAAATACGAGATTGTTATTGCAACAGCTGCAACTCCTACCGCTATCAGGTTACTTTTACTGATGCCGGTAATTCTTAATACCGAAGGATAATATACTACAAAATCTCTGTGCAGTATCATTATCATAATACTGTTAGCACCCAGTAATCTAAGTACGTTCTGAAGCTTAGATTTCTTTATTGTATACCAATATTTGACAGTAGCAAATATCGCAAGATTAACTCCTATTGAAGAAATATAAAAGAAGAATATATTTCCATAATCCGCTTTCGCCATCTGTGTATATCCATGTTCTGTCTGCAGTTTTACGCATAATAGTCCTGACAGATATCCAACGATACATAACAGTATTCCTATTTTCCCATGCAGTTTCTTATTTTCAATTATCCAGTCTTTCGAAACGTGACTTGCAAGCATCAGCGAACTGCCAAATAGTGCCACATCCGCTCCCCAAGGTATATTTCTGACTCCTGTTTCAAAAAGTACCCAAGCGATTAACAGAAAGGCCAATCCTGTTATAAAAATAACAAGTTTGTTATCCTTCGACAAATATAACACACTCTCAGTTATAATTACACACAGAAAATAAACTGGGAAAAACCACAATACTCCTGATGATTTTGCGCTTGTTAAAGATTGATTTGTTCCATATAAAATATTAATAATTGAGTTTGGTGTATGTGGTCCAAAAATCAATGCCCATAGTAAATAGGGAACCATCAAGCTATAAAATCTCTTAAAAAAAGTTTTCTTTAACGCCTCTAAATTATTTTTTCTATATGCACAATATCCATATACAACAAAAAAAAGCGGCAAATTAAAACTTAAAATATATCTTTTGAAATCATCAATTACCATGAAATGACTATATGTGACCAGTATTATTCCAATTCCTTTAATTGCATCCAGCCACTCTAACCTGTTTGAATTTTCACTCATTGATTATTTCCTCTTGCTTTCTCCTCTATATACATACTTCTAATCATTCTATCGTACATATCTTCCAAATCATACATAGGTTTCCATCCCAGTTCCTGCAATTTCTTTGAATTCAGCAAGCATCTCAAAACCGGGTTATAACCAAATTTTGATGAATCCTCAATCTCAACCTTAACGTTAATCTTTCTATCATCGTATAAGTCAGATACCAACTTTGCCATGTCTATAATTGACATTCCCGTATTTTCATTAACTATATTATATGATTCAGCTTTATTACCTTTCACCATTATGTATAACAACGCTCTTATAACATCAGCTATATAGCAATGGTTTCTCAACGTCTCCCCGGTAGTATGTAAAATAATGTCTTCATTTTTGACAACACTTCGTGCAAACTGCGCAAAAACTCGGTTATCTGTATCCATAACCCCCGGTCCAAACGTTAATGGAATTCTCCCCATCATAATCGGCAAATCAAATTCATTTGCATAAGCTACACAGTAACATTCACACAATCTTTTACTTTCACCGTGGCATCGTCTGACTACGGATAAATCAATGTATCCATAATCGTTCTCATATATTTCTTCTTTATTTTGATCAGTAATACCATATACTTCCCATGAAGACATATACACCATACCTTTTACTCTATTTTGCTTTGCAAGTTCCAAAACATTATGCGTTCCAAGTACAGCTGTGTTTATTGTGATTGTAGGATTATCAATATGTCGCTTTGGATTCCCTGTAATTCCGGCACCATGAATAATATAGTCGCATTTTATATCCTCATCAAAAGGTTTTGTAATATCAGAATATATAAATTGAATATTGTTTCTGTTAATAAGATTCCCATATATTTGATTGACCTTCTCTTCATTACGTGCATGCGCTATTATATTGATATTTGTTCCAAATAATCTGTTTGCACACAAAAATGCTTTAACAACCTGTTGACCAATAAGTCCGGTTGTACCGGTAACAAATACTGTTTTATTATGCAACTCTTTAAAGGAATTAATACATTTAGAAATCGTCTCAATATCCTCTTGAAGATAGCTGTCAAATTGAACCTCTCTATCTTCTATTATTATTTGTTCATTTACTCTAACGTCTTCTAATCTCATAGTTACCTCTTTCCCATCATTCTAATACTAATCATACTATTATTATTATCTAATCTCAATAATTAATTTAGTTATTTATTGCTTTGCGTTATAGCAAACAAAAAATAGGACTTGCATCGGCATATACCGATACAAGTCCTTATTTTTAAATATTAATATGATTATCTTAATTATTTATTTAAAATAACCTTTGCTGGTGAAGAATACATATATCCTCCAGCATTATCTGTAATCTTACATCTAACCATTCTTCCATCCAATGTCTTACTCATTGTGAATGACATTGTGTTTGTCTTAGATCCTGCTGCAGTACTGTTTGACCATGTAACTCCGCCGTCTTTACTGATTTCCCACTGGTATGAAACTCCTGAACCACCTGCAACTACTGTGAAAGGTACACTGTCACCAACTTTAGCTAATGTGTTAGCCGGATTAGCGCAAACATAAGCAGGTGCATTTCCGTTAGAAATTGTAACAGCTTCTGTAGTCTTTGTATTTAAGTTAGCATCTGTAATTAAACATCTAACCTTTTTACCAACGTAACTCTTACCCATCTTGAAGTAGAAGTTCTTAGCACTTGCACTCTTAGCTGTACTACTTACCCATGTCTTACCATTGTCAGAACTCATCTGCCATCTAAACATAAGAGCATTACCTGTTGCATCAACACTAGCATATGCATACTCATTTGTGTTTGCCTTGATTGCTGTAGGCTGTTTAGTAATTGTTATGCTATCCGGTGTTCCCATTATAATCTTTGCAGCTGCTGTTGTTAATGTATTTCCCTTAGCATCTGTAAGGATACATCTAGCAATTCTTCCATCTAATGTCTTACTCATACTGAACTGCATTGAGTTTGTCTTTGCACCTGATGCTGAACTGTTTGTCCATGTAGCACCATCATCTTTACTAATCTGCCACTGATATGAGAGTGTAGAACCAGTTCTTGACTCTGCCGCTGTGTATAATCTAACTGTCTTGCCTGAAGCTGAAACTACGTCTTGTGGCTGTACACGGATATTGATATCCTTTGTAGCACTAACTACATCTGTAACTGTTGGTTCCTCTGGCTGTGTCTCTGTTTCCGGCTCAAACCTGTCTCCGAATGGATTTTGAATAAGATCTCCATCTTCCTCATAAGCAGAACCATCTGCTCTTACAATCTCCATTGGTGCTACGCTACCCATAACCAAAACTACTGAACATAAAGCAACTAAAACTTTTCTCATTATTCTCTCCTCTTTCTAAATAATTTTTTTGTACTAATAATGTACAATGATGCAGTTATCACAAAAAATGTAATACTTAGCTCTTAAATCCGTTCTCTAAATATTAAAACGCTCTCCCAACTCTTTAATTATCAGAAAATAAGTCCGCATCATTTCACTTATTTGTACTACACAAATTTCAGATAGTGTAATTATCACATATTTTTATCTAATCGTCAACCTTAAATCTACACTTTATTTTCTAATTATTTTTTTAGTTGTTATTTTTCCTTATTTTCGTTACATTTTACAATACTTTTATAGGATGCATATAATAATTATTTTCTGACATTATCTTTTTCCAACCTCTTCCTATACACTTCAAGAAATCGTTCTGCAAGCTGATCCCAAGTAAAACAGCTTAGAATAGTTTTTTTGGCATTTTCAGACAGCTTTACATATTCATCAGAATTGCTTATTATCTTACGTATTCTATCTGCCCACTCTATTGCACTGTCACTTCTTAAAATACAACCATTTTCTTCTGTTATTACTGTGCTGGAGCCTCCATTATATGTTGTAAACACAGGTAATCCATAATACATTGCTTCAAGGATCACCATACCATATATCTCATACTTTGTTGGTAAAACAAATGCATCGCAACACTCATAAACACCATGAATACTATCCTGTTCTATCTCATTACAGTAATAAATGTAATCCTGCAAACCATTTTTCATCACAAACTCATGGCATTTTTCAACATATTTCTTTTTTCCCTTTCCTACAATAATTAATCTGTAATCATCATCCTTCGCTTTTATTTCTTTTAACACTTTTAACAAAAACAGGATATCTCGTCTCTCTTCTAAAACTCCAACATATAACAGATATTTTTTATTTCCTTTATCATCTCTTATTTTTTCAACAAAATCTGAACTTTTCACTTCGTTTTCTTTTTTTGTCAGATTATCCAAATCCAATCCCACACCTATAGTTGTGACATCATTTATCTTCTTTGTTTTAACATATTCTGTAGCTAATACGCTCTTTGTACAGACCACCATTTCGTTTCTATTGAGCAGCCTCAGAATTGTATTATCCATTACAAAGGCTCTTACACGCGATTTCTTATTTTTTTTGTAGTAGTACGGTCCTTGATAGTTCACTGTTTTTTCAGAATATTTTTTATTGAGAAAAAACGATGTCAAACCTATATATCCACCAACCTGAATAACATCATAATCTCTCAAATAATTTTCTAATGTAGGATATATTCCCTCACCTAATATCTTTTTTCCTCTAAGCCACAGTATGTTAAAGCACTTTCCATCATCAAACTCTATTTTTTCCTTGTATTCTTTTGTATTATTATAATAAGCCACATCACAGATGTGGCCTTTTCTCACCAACGCCTTTGCCAAACCAATTTCCTGTAAATTATACATTCCTAATTTGGGTTGGTTTGGCATTGTGCGTACTATTAGTATCTTCATTTCTTTGCACCTTTCTCTCATTATTAATAAACCTGCTGACACCTATTGCTAATCCTATAACGGAAGCGGTAATCATATTTGTAAAATTAAAAAAACTACTGCTCACCATACTTGAAATCGTCACACATACCATTCCATATAATGCAACCAATCTGCAATATTTATTATTTTTTGTTTCCCTGATTATTGTCAGGTACACCATTGCCAACAACATTACCATCAGTGCAAATCCCAACCAACCAAATTCTCCCATTATGGCCGGCCAATATGTATCAACAATAAATCTTGAATCTTGCCTGTTCATTCCATAATATTGGTCAAAATTATATCTTATATACAGTGGAGACCAGTACTTTGCCGCTGCATAAGTTCCATAGTTTCCAAATCCTGCTCCCAGTGGAAAAAACTCATTTGCTGCTTTTATTCCATGCCTCAACAACAAACCTCTTGCTGCCTCATTACCTTTATCAAAATAGAATCTAATCTTAGGCATTGCAATAACCAGAGAAACTATCGCCATAACAATAACATATCTCATTCTGATTTTAGTTTCTCTTTTTCTTAATATGATTGCATAATAACCGATTATATAAACAAAAGCAAAAACAAACGCTCTACTTCTAAGAGTCGACACCATTAAAAGCAAATTCATAAAAATGTAGATAAGCTGCACTCTTCTTTCACCTGCTGTCAGTTTTAACATCTTTAAAGTTTGTATCAAAATACAACTAACGCATACTGAATTCAATGTTCCCACATGTGCAAAAATATAATTGAACGCTCTAATTCCGTAAATATATTCTGAATACATATGAATGTCAACAAACAAATTCACAATAGCCAAAAACGTTCCCGGCACCACAACAAAACACTTGCAATAAAAATCCAAATAATCAATTAGATTTGAACTTTTTCTGAATTTCAGGAAATATTCATATGACACAAAAAGCACGAAGAATATTTTGAATGAATTTCCCAAATCAGTTAATATTGCCTTTTTATTAAAATACAATTCTCCAAATATGTTTCCGCACAATCCGATAATTATTAGCAATCCAATAATAATAAATGCCCTTCTTGTCTCTGATGTCATTTCATTTCTTGCAATCATTGACATCACGTACAAATAAGACACAACAGTCAACATTTCATCATAATATCCCAGTGGTCCAATGTATCTTTGAAACGCAATCTGCAAAATATACCCTAGAAAAATAAGGCTAACTACAAAAGCCTTAAGATTAATTTTCATTCTAATTTTCATGTTCAACCCTCTTTACTTTTTATAGCTTTTTTCCTTCTAAAGATTCCATCGTAAATCATGTCAACTAAAGGAACACATGCTATACTTATCAGGATTGTGCTTACAATAATCGACAATTTAAAAAGAAAAGGAGTATTGTACAAAACACCAATCTTCATTACTAATACTTTTACAAAAGCCATTATTTCCATATGGACAACCATTATAATAAGGCTCTTTTTTCCCACCCAGCTAAGTGATTTTATAGTATTGAATCTTCTATCCATCCATTGAACTAAAAATATCAGTGCTAAACTTCCTAGTACGCCATTAACCAGATATAATAACTGATTATTTCCATAATTACCACCATAAAGACTAACTTTTCCATTTACAAATGCAAGAATCACCCACATCACACTAATTATAATTTTGATCAAAATAGAATTAACTTTTCTTTCTGCATATTCTGTGTAAACAAATCCCACAAATACAAAAAACGCACCTATCATTGCCCTATAAAATGGAGCAATATGATAAGTTCTATACGGAAAATACAGTGCAAATAATACAATAATTGAAAACAATATTCCCTGTACTTTTATGTTTCTAATATATTTTATTATTATTGTGAATAAAATTTTAGAAAAAAACAAACATGGAAGAAACCAGTCTGCCTTTATTCCTCTGAGAAACAGCCATCTTGTAAACAGTTGTACCGTTTCTGTTACTGTTCCATCTGATTGAATCATATTTTTTAGTAATTCAATACCCAAAACAAAGAAGCCATAAAAATAATAAGGAATCAATATTCCTTTAGCATTTTTAATTATGATATCTTTCAATTGTGCTTCTTCCACATATTTAGGTTTAATTGTAATTCCGGCAACAAAAAAGAACAAAGGCAAATGGAACGAATACGAATAAATATGTAAAATATTTTCATTTGCAAGTGCATGTCCTAGTATTACAAGTATAATTCCAATTCCCTTTGCATAATCAATCCATTTTATTCTGCCATTTATTATTTCCATAATTTATCCTCTCATTTGTAATTATAGAGATATTCCGGAAGCTCTTTTTCTAAATATTTTGCAGCATCTGAATATTTTGACAACCTTTCCCACATTTTGGTATTTTTCTTTGAAACCGCAGGATCAAATATCTGTTTTTTCTTTATGTGGTGTTCTTCAGTCTGTCCGATAAAATCCATTATCTTCTGAGTTGTTTCTTCATAGTTAAATATAAGATCCTCAAACATTACTTTTAATACTTGAAGATTTTCGGGAATTTCGCCCATCATCTCTCTCTGATCTCTGTATACTCTTGCAAACACTTCCGGATCTTTTGGAAGTACATGCCCCTTTGCTTCCATGCAATTTATATAAAGATCTCTTGGATCTCTGTCCACAACAATAACCCTCAAATCCTTCACATAGTCAAAATATCTTTTTATATTTGAAGTTGCAACCAACTGATCCAAAACAACTAACTCATAGCCCTCGGGATTGAGAAGTCCGCATAATCTCTCTACATAGTTCTGCGTTTCCTGAATAAATTTGTCTCTGGTTATATAACTATGCCAAAAATCTTTGTTAGGATAATAATTATAATTGCAAGGCTTTTTAAATTTCTTAGGGCGCAACTTATTAACACCGCGTCTTCCGTAATATATCAGTTTTTCTACAGGACTAAGTAATTTCAAATCACCGTGCCAATATCCCTTATACTTTTCCGATATAAGGCTGTCAATGTACTCTCTTGAATACTCCATCCATTTATTTCCAAATATTCTGCTGTATGTCCACTCACTTTCCTTGGCGAATTTAAGATATCTTTTAAGTGCATATCCCGAATTCAGCCTGTGAGGATTCTCTATCAGGTTATACTCAAGATCCGACACGCCATCAGGATCCTGCAAAAATCTACATTCCACATCACTGGGTGCAGAAGGACAATTGTCAAATTCTTTCAAAAAATCATCAACCGCTCCCGAACCGGTGCCATGAAAACTAACACATGTTACAACTCTCATTTTTCTGTCTCCATCTGTTTTGAAATATCTTCGTCAACGATTTCCTCACCCGATTTATTTTTAAGCTGTTCACGTGACATTTCACTCAATCCGTCACTTATTGCTGAGTTAAAATCGCAAGTAGAACACTTATCAAGTTCTTCTTTGGATACCTTTCCGTCACGATAGTCTCTTACTATCTTATTTTCAAACATACTGTACTTATTATTTGTCCAAAACTTAATCTTATGTAACAGTACCCACAGGGCAGGTTTCCATATATACTTGTGCATTGCAGGGCTTACGGAACCAATCATCCAGCATTGTCTGTCACAATGACGAACTTTGTTTCTAACATTCTCTGCTTTATCACTTTCCCACAATTCTTCCCAACGTTCAACTTCATTGATATTGCCCATAACTTCCTTATTTTTTGTTCCGTTACAAGGCATAACATCTCCGTAAGGATCAACAAAGAAAGTATCAAATGCCATATCGCAAGGGAGTAATCTCTTCTGTCCATATATATAATTGATAAGTCCATGATTAAAATATGCCCTAAACCATTTCTTAGGACTTTTTGATTTCAGCAACTCATTTATAAGCTTTTCAAATTCCTTTGCGACCATCGGTCTGTCTTTTATTACATTTTTAGCCTCAACAAAATAGAAACTGTTATGTAGACTTGCAGTGGCAAACTCCATATTCATTTCATCGGAAATCTTGTACAGTGCAACAAGGTCTTTTGCATTGGCATCCTGAACAGTCATTCCAAATCCAACATCCTTCATTCCCATTTCAACAAGTTTCTTTAATGTGGTGTATCCCTTATTGTATCCGTCTTCAAGTCCTCTGATTGAATTATTTGTCTCTTCGAGTCCCTCAATTGATATTCTAATTCCTATCTGTGGAAATTCTTTACACAAATCTATAATTCGGTCAGTAAAGAAACCATTTGTCGAAATAACTATTCGGTCTGATTTCTTGTATAACTCTCTTACAATATCCTTCAAATCGGTTCTGATAAAAGGCTCACCGCCTGTAATATTTGTAAAATACATCTGCGGCATCTTCTTTATTGCCTCAACAGTTATCTCCTCCTCAGGTTTGGAAGGAGCCTTATACCTATTACACATTGTACATCTTGCATTGCATCGGTATGTCACTATTACTGTACCATTCAGTTTCTTCATTTTATTGTTTTCTCCTAATAATTATTATAGTATTTCTTCTTTTTTCAAAAGAATTCTCACCGCTCTTTTACATATAAACAGATGAGTTTCTATAGAAATATTATGATACAGCCAAATATCCTGAAACGAGTTCTTCACAATAAGTTTTTTTGCAACACTCTTCATTTTTTCTTTTATGCCTCCTCTGTATTTGCATGCTATTCGCTCATAATAGTTTCTGTATATTCTTTTGTACATATCAACGCACTTCTCATCAACAGCTTTGATATATTTTTCATCATCCTTTAATATATCACAACTTTTTCTAAAATGCTCAACAAATTGTTCACTCTGATTTATTTGGATCTGACTGTTTCTAAACACAGTATTAATTATCTCATAACTGACCGACTGCTTGTCTGCCACTAACTTAACACAAATTGTCTCAGGTTTCTTTGCTCCTTTACCTTTATCAAAAGCCAAATTACCCAAACTGTAAAAAATAGGTTTTCCCTTATACTCTTCGTATCCCTGTGGAACATGAGGGTGATGGGCAATAATCACATCGGCACCTTCATCAATAATACTCTTGTACTCTTTTCGCCATTCCGGTAGAGGATAATCCCACATCTCTGCTCCGGCATGACACACCACAATAACATAGTCACATTTTTCTTTCAAATCAGTGATTAAGTGTTTTCTATTCTCAATAAACAAATAAGCATATCCGTATTTATCACCTTCAAGAGCTGCCCCAAATCCATTTTCTGCAAAATTGATAATTCCAATCCTTACATCTTCTTTTTCATATATGTAAGGTTCGTAAATAGATTCAGCTGTTATTCCTGCTCCGATATGATTTATTTTATTATTATTAATTTCGCCTATTGTATCTTCTATCCCTTCCACTCCGTAATCAAAAACATGATTATTTGCCAGAGTAAAAAGATTGAATCCCGCATCTTTTAAGAGATGAATTGTATTCTTCGAGTTGTTATTATTTGGCCCCACCTTCTTTTTTGCAGTCCCGTTTTCTATGATTGGAGCTTCAAAATTGCAACATACAACATCGCACTCCTTTATGATTGATTCAAACTCATCACTGCATAATTTATCATTCACAACACCATCTGCTATTACTATATCTCCACCAAATAATAATCCAACACTCACTTTTTCTCACCCTATCTCTTAACTTTTTCAACTATCATTTTCTTCATTTGGTCTATTTTTTCAAGAATAAATTTGTCCTTAAACGCAAGAGCATAAATCAAGCTCAGGCTTCCAAACACCGCTGCTCCAACGCAAACGTCAAATACCAGTCCCAAGACAGTATTTCCGCCAAGCCCTGCAATACCCCTAACACATACGTACATTATTATTCCTATTACAATGTATGGAACACTCTCAACAAAGTACTTCACAACAGATAGTACATTGCTTGCATATCCGGTTTGTATCACACATATTCCAACATATGCAAGTACAGTTCCAACAGCTGCACCTGCTGCTGCATACTTCTGTATAAGAATATAGTTTGCAACAAAGTTTACCACTGCACCGGTGCATACCGCCAGAAGATATACCTTATCATGCTGTCTTGGAATCAAAAACTGAGTTCTAATCACTCCGTTCCAAGACATGAGAACCACAGTAACCGATAAGATAATCATGAGGATACCACTTGTATAAAAGTCCTTTCCCCAAAAAACAACCGCAAATTCTTTTCCTATTGAAGCAATCCCAAAAGCTATGGCTATCGCAGCAACCATTGAAAATCTCATCGACTGATAAATATAACTGTCAATAACCTCATCTTTTCCTTTTTTTACAAGGTTAGATATTTTGGGTAACATTACGGTTCCAAGAGCTGTGATAAATCCAACAGGGAATTCTATCATCTTCCATGCATTTTCATAAAAGCCAAGTTGTGTTTTGTCACTAAGTTTACCAATCATAATCTTATCCATGTAACTGAAAACAGAAATTGCGATTACCGCAAAAAACAGTATCATCATTGGTTTTAGATGCGAAAACATATCCCTTAAAGAAAATTTGCTGAATTTTGCAAATTTAGGGAAAAAGAACCATACCGCAGATGTACTTATTACATTTCCAAATGCCATAATAAATACATAGATAAACAAATCGGATTTTTTGTGTACAAATGCGAATATAGAAACTGCAGTTAATATTTTTATTATTGAATTTCTTGTAACTGTTATTTTAAATTGCTCCAGTCCGAAAAAGAACCAGTTTATGTCAAACATCTCTCCAACTAGATAAAAAATCTGTACAAGGGCAATTATTTTGTCTGCTTTACAGAAAAATATCCAGTATACCAAATATGCCACAATAACCAAGAGTGACAAAAGTGCATGCAGGCAAAACAGACTGGAAAATGTTTTATTCAGTTCTTTTTGGTTATCTCTCACCCTTGCAATGCATCTGTTTCCATAATTTGCAATTCCAAGAGCTGCAAATATTTTAAAATATGTAATAACTGCATATGTAAATGAATACTTCCCGATTCCGTCTGCGCCTAAAACTCTGGAAATATATGGTGAAGTAATAAACGGCAATACTGAAATTAAAAATTGGTAACATACCTGATACAGATAGTTTTTTTTCATATTTGACATGTCAATATAATCCTCTTTCTATATAATAATATTTTTCCCCATACATGTCTGTACTTCGTCGCTAAGATAGTCGTGATTGCATCCGTGTGGTGTAAATGTCAGTTCACCAAATACAACCTTTCCGTCCATATCATATAAATCTACTCTTACAAACGGAAAATCTTTACTCAATTCTCTTGCAATCTCTAACATTCTGTCAAAGGATTCAGGTTTCATTTCTTTATAATCCCCCTGAGACTGAACATAGCCCAAATCTTCAAATTTGTCATCTACATATATTCTCTGTTTCTTCTTACCTCTTCCACTGACAATCAGAATTGCAAATATGTTTCCGCGACTTGCAAAAAACTTGTAGTCGTTTGGCAGTTCTCCTGCTTTATTTTCAATAAACTCTTCAGCAATTATCTTTCTTGGAATCTTATGATAATGCTTTTCTCCACTGATTACTGCATAATCTTCTTTAAGCCATCCTGCCAGTTTCTTTTTTACTTCGTCTTTATTTATATTTCCATCTTTAACAATGATATTATAGCCGCTGCCATGATTACACTTTAATACATATTTTTCCGGAAACTTTTCCCACTCAATATCATCTGCGGAATCATATACACCATAATTATTAATCAGTATATTCTCATATCCTTTATCGGCAATATACTGCCTCACCTGATTCTTATCGGTGCACTTAACAATCAGAGGATTATTCCTGTACACGCCATCCTTAAGTATCAACAACTTTTCATCCATCATTACCGGGTTTTTATAATCAATCAGCCTGTGACGGTTTTTCAAAAAAACCATATTGCTTACAAACTTACTTGGTAAAATACTCTTTATACAATTCTTTATATTTTTGTATTTCTTTGTCTTAATACTTACACCAATCTCATATATCATTCTTACACCTATGTATCATCTAGCTATATATTTTTATCAACTTATTATAATACTCTTCAACGCCATCGAAATCTGTCACCCTATCACAGTCAGTATACTTTCCATTCTTGGCGTTTTTCCACATTGCTTCAATCTTATCCTTCAATTCAGCAACATTTCCGCTTTCAAACAACTCTCCTGTTTTTCCAACCTGTATTAGTTCCGGAATACCGCCAATGTCAGCACCCAATACCGGAGTTCCAAACATCTGGCTCTCCATTACCGAAAACGGACAATTCTCATACCATTCCGACGGGTATACACTGATTATTGCTTTTCTGATAAGTAATTCCAAATCTTTTCCTGTTACAAACCCCAGATTTTCAATATTACTTATTCCATTAACTTTATCCTCCAATGGACCTGTTCCTGCAAATTTAAATTGAATGTCCGGAAGGCTTTCACACACCTTAAGCAAGGACTCTATTCCTTTTTCCTTTGAAAATCTTCCAAAATACAGAATATAATCTTCTTTTTCAACATTCATGTGTTCTGTTTCTTCTATAAAATTATGAATAGCTATCGTCTTATCTGCAAATATAGGATTAATATCCATCTTTGACTTCATAAATTCACTACAGCATACTATCGAGTCAATATGCTTGTATGCCTTATTGATTTTATTCCAAAAAACTGCTTCCGCCATTCCTACCGCGCTCTTTAATGTTGAGCCGTGAATACATTTTCCCTTTAGGCAGTTCCCAAATTTTCCGCCTGCACATTTCTCGCAGTTTTCACCGGTATTCGGATTGTTCATCATATGATTCGGACAAATCAGCTGATAATCATGCGCAGTAAACACTATTTTCAATTTTTTATTATTATCCTTGCTCCATTTCTTTGCCTCGAGAATAACACTAGGAGTCAGCTGATAGTTGAAATTGTTGAGATGCATGACATCAGGCTTAAAATCATCTAAAACTTTTCTAATTTGTATTCTTGCTTCTCTCGAATAAATAGTCTTTATTGGATATGTAATTTTTGACAATTTACTTCCACCATGAAAATCCATGTCCGAGGTATATGAGTCAACATTATTTCCAACACATCTTCCTTCATGTTCCATTCCAAAATACTGAACTTCATGTCCCTTGCTTACTAAATATTCGCCTAATTTAAATATATATGTCTCTGATCCTCCGTTAGGATGCAAAAACTTGTTAACCATTAATACTTTCATTCTATCTTCCCTTGACAATAAAAAACGCCACCAATAAAGGCGGCTCTTTTATTTTTTGTACAACTTCAACGTCTCGCCAACTACGCCATCCCAATTATATTTTCCACAAATAAAATCTGATGACTCACTCTTTAATTTATTAACCAGGTCATTATCATCCGATAACAACTGCATTTTTTCTGCCAAATCATTTATATTACTTTTTTCAAATAAAAATGCCTTATCTTCAACCACTTCTGCAATCTCAGGAATATCTGAACCTATAACTGCATTTCCATACGACATTGCTTCTAACAAACTGAGTGGCATTCCCTCAAGGTCTGATGGCAAAACATAAACATATGCATTACTGTATAATTCATCGAGCAATTCACCACTGGCAAATCCTGCAAATATTATGTTGGGATTATCCATTGCCATCGCTTCTAATCTTGCAACATAATCGTCTGTATCACTTGTTCCACCGACAATTACAAGTTTTTTATCAGTATTTATTTTTTTGTATGCATCAATAAGGTAATGAATACCTTTCTCTTCAGTTAATCTTGATAGTGAGCAAAAATAATCATTACCCTCAAGTCCAAACTTTTCTTTTATTAGGTTGGCTTTTCTGACAACCGGTTTTGCTACGCCATTTGGAATGAAAACAGTCTCTCTTCCATATTTTTCAAGAAAATACTGTTGAACATTTTTGCTAAGCACGATTATTTCATCAGCATGCTTTGCAATTACCTTTTCACCAAATTTTATATACTTTGATCCAAAACCTTTTTTCCACTTTGCTCTCTGCCAATCAAGACCGTGAACTGTAGCAATGCATTTTTTACCAAACAATTTGGGAATCCACAATGTTGCACCTGGTCCTTCTGCGTGAAAATGAACCACATCATACTTTCCAAAAGACACCACTAAAGCGGAAAAAAGAGATGCCGTCATAGCTGATATTCCCTTTATCGGTATGGAAAATACCCTCTTCAGTTCAACTCCCTTATAACTGTTTTCACTCACATCTTTTATATAATCTTCACCGTAGGATTCACCGGTACGATTATAACATGTAACTTTATGCCCCTTCTCTACCATAAGCGGGGTCATTGTAGTTAAGACAAGTTCAACTCCTCCGTTTCTGGAAGGAACAACCTTATGTCCCAGCATAGCGATATTAAGTTTTTTTTCATTACTATTATCTTTTGCCATTTATTATATAGATCCTTTTCTTCCTATTACTACAAAGAAAGTTTTTACTATTATTTTAAAATCAAGAGCCAGACTCCAATTCTTAATATATTCCGCATCAAGTGCAACAACCTCTTCAAAATCAGTTTGGTCACTTCTTCCGCTTACCTGCCACATGCCTGTAAGTCCCGGCTTGGCAGCAAGTCTGCTCTTGTGGTGAATGCTGTATTCTTTATACTCATCTAATGTAGGTGGTCTGGTTCCAACAAGACTCATATCCCCTTTAAGAATACTGAAAAAGTTAGGGAACTCATCCAACGATAAAGTTCTGATCCAATATCCAATTCCCTTCCTCTTTCCGTCCGGGCCACTGCCAATAACCCTTGGATCTTCATCCATCTTAAACATATGTCCTTCCATCTTGTTCTTTGACATAAGTTCTTTTTTGCGTTCTTCCGCATCCTGATACATAGAGCGAAATTTATAAATAGTGAATAACCTTCCGTTTTTTCCTACTCGCTTTTGAGAAAAAAATACCGGTCCCGGGTCTGCAATTTTAATTGCCGGCCCTATAATAACAAACAATATTCCGGTAACTAAACATCCCAATATTCCGAATACTATATCTGCCAGTCTCTTAATGAAAGCAGTTGCTGGAGTAATCACATTGATTGAAGATGTCATAACTGTGTAGCCATTCATCTTTTCCACTACTACATTTGGCATTCCGGTTGTAAACATAGAAAGATTAATATGTACTGTAACTCCCATCTGAAGGAAGTTGTTCGCTAATTCCTGCACATTTCTCGAATTGTCATTATCAATAATTATGAACACTTCATCAACTATATTTCTAACAGCAAATTCGAGAGCTTCTTCTTCATTTTTAGCAACAACAGGTATTTCCTCAACTGACTTAGGATTCTCATCGCTTTCTGTCAAAATTGCAATACCAACAACTTCACAATCATTACTGTCATTCTTAAATATATTTACAGTTTCAGAAACATTTGTATTTCTGGCAATAATCATAATATGTCTCTTATTTGCCTCGACTACTTTTCTGTTTTTAATTATTCTCTTCATAATGATTCTTACTAAATACATAATAATAATCGAAAAAACAACATATCCAATTATAGCCAGTCTGGAGATATTCTTAGCTATGCCAATCATATAGATGTAGGAAATCAGGCTTGCAGTCATAATTGCATTATGTACAAACACTTTTCTAAACTCCACCAAATCCCCTCTTCTTAGAATACCCGAATATGAATTAGTAAAAAAAACTATACAAAAATGAAGAATAGTCAAAACTATTCCTATCATTCTATAACCTCTATAGCTATATACAAATCTTATATGCTGATTCATAATATACATTCTTAAAAAATAAGCCAAAGTTAATGAAAAATGAATGCAAAGAAAATCAGCCAATATAAAATCTATATGTTTCATCCAACTGTAACTTGCTCTTTTATACACAAAAGTATCCTCCAGTTATTTTGTAAATGGGGTATTCCCGTAGATATATTTTTATGCACAATTCATTGCCATTATATCATCAAATCATTTTATCTGCAATTATTATGCAAACCTTTTAGTGTTGCGAAGTAAGTCGCCAACTCTTCTGATACATTTTTTTAAAACTACAGAAACACCGGCCGCTCCTGCAACAACAATTACCACGCACAATATATATCTAATTATTCCATTTATATTTAAATTATGTATCCCTTTATTTACTATTTTGAATACTACCATATGAGACAGATATATCTCCATACTTATATTACTAATACTTTTCATTATTTTGTTACTAAGAATTTTTCTTTCCGGTCCTATAGAATAACACATCCATAAACTAAAAATCCCTATAGTTTTGATTGAAAAATCGTCAACAAAAACAAAAAGAACAATTGTTAATCCAATCATCCCTACTGTGCAAACAGCAGCGTACCTTTTAACAAAATCGAAGATTTCTGTTCTATATTTAAATATCAAACCTCCAATCATAAAATATATTCCGCAAAACATTATATTACTGTCTCTATTGAAAGATTCTACAACATGATTTGAATCAAAAAAATAGCAGCGACACATAACATGCATCAACAATGCAATAAACGTACTGGCAATCGCTCTTTTCTTAGTGGAAACCAAGAAGCAAAAGAATGGAAACAATAAATAAAAAACAAATATTACTCCTAAAGTCCACGCTACTCCAATGACTGACATTGTAGAATTCGGCAATAAAGAAAAACATAACGTCAAACTGGCTATTCCCTCCATAAGCGTGTCTATACTAAATCCATAAATCACATCCAACAATACCAATATTAAAAAAAATGGGAGAATTCTCATATATCTCTTTTTATAAAAATCTACTACAGATATTTTGTTTTCCATTATTTTTTCATAGTATCCGCAGCACATCGAGAAAGCACTAATGCACATAAATAGAAATGCCAAATATCCCAATTGATATATTACAGTATTATATAAATATCCATCGATTTTTATCCCCAGATTTCCTCTAACATGCATCATTACAATACCAATTGCAGCAATTGCTCTAATTCCATCTAAATTATTATATCTTCCAATCTCTTGTTTTTCTTTATTCATTTCAACTCCATATTTATCTAAAAACGTATTTTTCTCAATTATTAAAAAACTCAAGCAGTTTCAGACTATCTTCATATCTTCCCTCAGCATCAGAATTCAGTACTACACTTATACATGTTCTTCCATCTTTACTCGCTGCGGACACAAGACATTTTCCTGCAGCATCAGTGCTTCCCGTTTTCATTCCGATTGCATATTTATAGAAGAAACTGCTATCTTTTAGCAGCAATTCATTGGTTGTAACAAAATCATGACTGTGAACTTTTGCCTTGGTCATGGCAAATATACTTTTAAGTTCTTCATTTTCCAATGCCACCATTGCAATCTTTGAAAGGTCTTCGGCCGTAGTGTACTGCTCCGCTTCATCATAACCGTCCGGAGTTGTAAAATTTGAGTTCTTTGCTCCTATGTCAGTCACATTCTTGTTCATCTCATAAACAAACCTCTTAATGCACTGGTCCGTTGTTATGTCTGTTCCTTCGTATGCAATATTGTCATTTAGAAGTTTTTCACCGCCTGCCTTTGCAATAATATAAGCTGCGTCATTTCCTGATGAAAGAAGAAGTCCCTCAAGCAATTCCTTAAAGGTAAGTTTCTCACCTTTTTTAAAACCTGCCTTGCTGGAATCTGGCGCAATAAGATTCACCTCGTTTCCAACCACAATCACTTCATCCATATCCAGAAGATTAACCGCCGTTATGGCAGTTGCAAGCTTTGTTGTGCTGGCCGGAGCCATCTGTACATCAGCATTCTTCTCATATATAACTTCTTTTGAATCATAATCAACAAGTATGGCTCCTTTTGCCACCAGTTTCGATTTAAATTTTGTAACATCCGCCGAGGCCTTAACATATTCCACCGGATTGTATATATTCAGTTTCCAAAAATCATCACTGTAATTGTCTTTTGTATAATCTCTTACAGGAACTTTTTCTTCTTCTACCAGCTGATAATCTTTTGGATTGACGCATCCGTCCAGTTTTGCCTTATCACAGAAATGCAAAACCGCAGCCGATGTTGAAATCGCGCCCGCCAAGCAAATCAAAAAGCTTCCTATATTCATCAACTTATATTTATTCATCTTTCATTTCTCCCATTACAAAGTATTCAGAAACACCATGTATTCCTAAAATAAAATGTAGTCCCAGTCTTGTTTTTATATCCTTATTATATAGAAGTTTTACCGTTCTACAACCAAGATGATATATCATTACTTTGCAAGAATAGTCTCATCAAAATTCAGTTTATCCCATTCATCACCTGTGGTAACATTATTTGCAGTTTTCCAATTTTTATACACTTCATCGGTTTTACCTGTTTCCTCCTCCTCAATAGTTTTTTCCACCTTCTTGTATAAGATGTCTTTCTCAAAAACTTCCTCAAGCCTCAAAGGTGAAATCTCTATTTTTTCCTGAAGCTTAGGATTCGTTTCAGTAAAAAATGTTTCCACCATCGTCTTTGCTTCCGCAAACTCCTCGTTGTCCAGTTCCACCGAATACTCTCCTGCCAATGCAGCAATAACTTCTCTTCTGCAAATATCGTCCAAAACAGTGCTCTTAACACCTTCACTCATAGTGATTCCTTCCTGAATCTCACTGTTCCAGTCAAGTTCCATTTCTTCTGCAATATAATACGCCTCATAGGTTGCCTGAGTATTATAGAAATAATATCTCATCTCATCTTCAGCGACCACACTGTCTCCAACTCTAATAGTATCAACATCCTGAACTTTGATAACAGGTGAGCTTTTCATCTCGCACCCTGTGTTCACAAAAACAGTGGCAAGCACCAAAAGGAGTACCATTTGTAAGTTGCAAATATGTTTTATTAAATTGTTGTTTTTCATTATTAGTTCTCCTTTCCGGCTACTGTTGTTTTCTATCACTTGTCCGTTCCGGCTACTGTTGTTTTCTATCATTTGTCCGTTCCGGCTATTTCTTCCCAATCTCTTTCTGCTCAGTTTATTTTCCTTCCGGTTCTTTCTGACCTATCTCTTTCTGCTTAGTTTATTTTCCTTCCGGTTCATTCTGTTCCGGTTCTTCAAACTTCAGGCTTTCAATTTCCTTAATCATGTCCATAACCATATCATACACTTCCTCAAAGCCTTTTGGCTGACTGATTGGCGAATAAACAAAACATGGAGTCTGATCCGTCTGCAGTTTGAGTCTTCCTCTGTATTTCTCAATGAGCGCAGGAATCTTTACTGTATCGATTTTGGCGTCTTTCCACATTGTCAGTTTCAGTCTGCTCTTTCCACCGGAAATATCAGTAATATAGCAACCGTTTGCATAGCCCTTCATAAGAGCTACTTTCAGAAGATTCTCCACCTGATTCGGGATATCACCATAACGATCCTGAAGTTCATCCTGCATATCCTCGTATTCTTCCATATTCTCAATAGCCGCAATTCGCTTGTACACATCGAGTTTTTGGAACTCATTGGAAATATACGAATTAGGAATAAAAGCATCCACATCGAGATCAATAGTCGTCTCAAAGGATTCTTCTTTTCTTATTCCCTTCTTCATCTCCACTGCTTCATTTAGCATCTTGCAGTACAAATCATATCCAACAGCCGCCATATGCCCATGCTGTTTTGCTCCAAGAATATTTCCCGCGCCTCTTATTTCAAGGTCACGCATTGCAATCTTAAATCCTGCACCAAGTTCCGAGAAATCTCTGATTGCCTGAAGTCTCTTCTCTGCAACTTCTTTAAGAATCTTATTTCTCTTGTACATCATAAAAGCGTACGCTGTTCTGTTAGATCTTCCCACTCTTCCCCTGAGCTGATATAACTGCGAAAGTCCCAGTTTGTCCGCATCATGGACAATCATTGTATTGGCATTCGAAATATCAATACCTGTTTCCACTATTGTAGTGGAAACAAGAACGTCTATGTCCCCATTTACAAAATCATACATAATGCTCTCTATCATTCGCTCACTCATCTGTCCGTGGGCAAATGCCACGTTTGCATCAGGCACAAGTTTGCTGATTCTTGCAGCAATCTCGTCTATATTTTTTACGTTATTGTAAATGTAATAAACCTGTCCTCCTCTGATCAGCTCTCTGTTGATTGCCTCTCTGACTATCTCATCATTGTACTCCATTACATATGTCTGAATCGGAGTACGCTCCTGAGGAGGTTCCTCGATAATACTCATATCCCTGATTCCGATAAGACTCATGTGAAGAGTTCTTGGAATAGGTGTTGCCGTGAGAACCATAACGTCAACATTTTCTTTGAGTTGTTTAATCTTTTCTTTGTGAGTAACACCAAATCTCTGTTCTTCGTCAATAATCAGAAGTCCAAGATCTTTGTATTTTACATCCTTAGACAAAAGTCTGTGTGTCCCTATTACAATATCAACATAACCCTTTTTCAAATCCGTCAGGGTCTTTGTAACCTGAGCCTTGGTTCTGAACCTCGAAAGCATGTCGACCCTGACAGGAAAATCCTTAAATCTCTGCGTAAATGTATTGTAATGCTGCTGCGCCAGAACAGTTGTCGGCACCAGATAAGCAACCTGCTTGTTATCCTGTACCGCTTTGAAGGCCGCTCTGATTGCAACTTCAGTCTTTCCAAATCCAACATCACCACAAATAAGTCTGTCCATTATCTTTGTGCTTTCCATGTCATCTTTAACGGCATTAATAGCTCTGAGCTGATCATCAGTCTCATCATATGGAAATAACTCTTCAAATTCTTTCTGCCATACAGTTTCCGGACTGAACACAAATCCGTTCTTCTGCTGTCTCGCCGCATAGAGAGCCACAAGTTCATCTGCTATCTCATTAACGGCCGCCTTTGTTCTGGACTTTGTCTTAGTCCATTCATTACCGCCTAACTTATTGAGTTTCGGTGGCTTTGCGTCTGCTGCAGCATATTTTTGTATCATATTAAGCTGAGTTGCCGCAATGTAGAGAAATCCTTTTGCCGCATACTCAATCTTCAAATAATCCTTTACAACTCTGTCCACTTCGACTTTTTCAATACCGCGGTATATTCCAAGTCCGTGATTTTCGTGAACAACGTAATCACCCACATTCAGTTCCGAAAAGCTGGATATATTCATTCCGGAGAACTGCTTCTTCTTTTTCTTCTTTTTTTTCTTTCCGAATATGTCTGTCTCGGAAATAACAACATATTTGATATCTCTGTAAATAAAGCCCTTGTGAATACTTCCCACACTGACCACTATTTCTTTTGATTTAATATCTCTGTCTGAATCATCGCTGAATACAGCATTAAGCTCATACTCCCTGAGATTTTCCGCGAGTCTCTGCCCTCTGGTTCTTGATGGAGAAAGAATCAAAACAGCGTACTTCTGTTTTTTATACTTCTTTAAATCTTCGACCAACAACTCAAACTGATTATTGTACGGACTCAGATTACCGGCATCAACTCCGGCTTTTTCATCTATGTCAAACTCCTTAACCTTTTGGTCAAGCATTGTAAATACAACTTTTTTTCTTTTCTTGAGTTTTGCAAGAATTTTTTTATACGGCCACATGACATCCGTCTGTCTTGGAAGCACATAGCCACCGGACAACCTGTTCACCATGCTCTCCTTAAATTCTGTCTCGACAGCATCGCAACGCTCACTTATATGTCTTGGCTCATCAATGAGAAACAAAGTGTCATCATCAAAATAATCTATAAAACTTACCAGTTCATCAAAGAAGTAATTGACGTAACTGTCAAGTTGGACACCCTGACCGTTTATTTCGGCAACAGTCACAAACTCATTTGTTATTACCCTAAGCCTGTTTGCCTGTTCGGTCTTCATATCCGCCATAAAGACATCTATACACTTATCTTTTTCTTTTGTAATCTTTTTTATACCTTTTTCAACCTGTTCTTTTGTTATGATATACTCAGTTGCAGGGTATATTTCTATAGATTCAAGATTCTCAATCGCTCTCTGGCTTGCAACGTCAAAACTCTTAATAATGTCAACTTCTTCATCCCAAAAATCAATTCTGTAAGGATTGTCATTTGTCAATGTAAAGACATCAACAATGCTTCCTCGCACCGCAAACTCTCCGGGATTTTGTACCTGCTCAACTCCGTCATACCCTAGCATCACAAGTTTCTTCTTAAGAGCTTCAATCTCAACAGTAGCGCCCTCTTCAATTCTCACAATATTCTGCCTGATAATATCTAGCGGGAGTACCTTGTCCATAAGTCCGTCAAAAGGAACAACAATTGTAATCACTTCCTCGTTTATAATCTTAGAAAGAATCTCTAATCGCTCTTTGAGCATAAGATTTCCGTGAACATCCGCACTGAAGAAAATAAAATCCTTTGCAGGGTACACTGCCGCATTCTGACCTGTGCCTCGCAAATCTTCGTAAATTTCTGTTGCTTTTTTTGCATCAAAAGTAACGATGACTTTTCTTTTAAAGCCATCGCCTATTCCACTCATGAAGTTAACAAGAAGCGAATCCGTACATCCACAAATCTGTGCGGTTGTCCCTTTTTCAATGCATTCTTTTGCAACTTCATACCCTTTTAAATTCTTAAGCGGATAAACATAATTGCTCATTGTCACTCCTGTATTGACCTTTAGTTGCTCACTATATTATTATACATAAAAATACGATTATTTAAAACAGCAGTAGCTCTATTTTTTGCACTACTGCTTTATTATGTATTGCTTTGTTTGTATTGCTTTGTTTGTATTGCTTTGTTTGCATTGCTTTGTTTGTATTGCTTTGTTTGTATTGCTTTGTTTGCATTGCTTTGTTTGCTGTTTTTGCACTGTTCATTTTATCAATTGAATTTGTTCATAGCCGCATTAACATCTTCAATAATCATAACCTCTGTTGCCAAAGCTGCTTTCACAACCGCATCATCTACTATTTTTCTTTCTTTCGAACCAAATTTACCAAGAACATGTTTCACCATGTCACCATGCTGATCGCTTCCAACTCCAACCTTAATTCTTTTGAAAGTCTGTGTACCTGTATGAGCAATAATGCTCTTTATACCATTGTGTCCACCGGCAGAACCTTTCGCTCTAATTCGGATACTTCCAACTTCCAAACTGATGTCATCATAAATTACAATAATGTCTTCCTCCGGGTTAAGTTTATAAAAATCACATACAGCTCTTACCGACTCACCACTTAAGTTCATGTAAGTCTGCGGCTTAACTAAAATAACTTTCTCACTGCCAATCATTCCCTGACCTACTAATGCTTTGTGCCTCTTCGTAGTAACACTCACTCCCATCTGGCCTGCCAGTTCATCTATCACATCAAATCCAATATTGTGTCTTGTCTTATCATATTGTTTTTCAGGGTTTCCCAAGCCAAAAATTGCGTACATAAATTCCTCCTATTAAAGCAGTGTAATAGAACTAATAATACCCACTAATTATTACACTGTTTTTCTCTTTCACTTTATTATTCTTATGCGCATGTTAATCACACCATTTTGTGCATAATTTAATTACACATTCTACGCATAATTTAATTACATATTCTACGCATAATTTAATTACACATTCTACGCATAATTTAATTACACATTCTACGCATAATTTAATTACAAATCTTTACACATCTATTAATTCTACTATCCTTCCAACTTTTTATCAACTTTGTTTCCTAACCCAATTATACTCTTGTAACTATTCAGCTATTCAGCCTTTCAGCAATGCCAGTTCGAATATGCAGATAAATCTGCTAGTTCTCTTAGTTTACATACATTTTGGAATTTTCTTCTTATGGGATGCCGCACCTTTCTTTTCCCTAAGAAACTCCTGACATCCCTTTTGGAATTTTCTTCTCATGGGATGCCGCACCTTTCTTTTCCCTAAGAAACTCCTGACATCCCTTTTGGAATTTTCTCCACATGGGATGCCGCACCTTTCCTTTTCCCCGAAAATTCTCTACATCCCTTTTGGAATTTTCTCCACATGGGATGCCGCACCTTTCCTTTTCCCCGAAAATTCTCTACATCCCTTTTGGAATTTTCTCCACATGGGATGCCGCACCTTT
>JAEELL010000020.1 GCA_016282745.1 Lachnospiraceae bacterium | reverse complement strand
TGATGAAGAGATACAGATTATTGAAAAAGCTCTTCCGGATGGCGCAGTTTTGCCTAAACAATATAAGATTTTTTTGCAAAATGCCGGTAAATATTGTGATATGTGGGTTGGAGATGATTATTCGTTAATAGATGAAGAAGGTGATTTTATTGACTATAGTAAAGATTTAATTGAGGATGAAGAATTGTATCCTTTATTCTTGCGATTCGAAATTGATCTACAGAAGTGTTTATTTTTTTCCACAACATATTATGAAGTATTTCGTTTTTTACAATTAGGAGAGGATAATCCATATGTTTATCTTGTGAATCCATACGTTGTTGGATATATTAATAAACCATCTGCGAGATTTGCAAATATGGTGATTGACGAATATAATGCGTTTGTTGTAGAAGAGGAGAATGAAAATGAATAAAAGGTTTATGTTTATACGATTAGTTAGTGTTATTTTTCTGTTTTTTCATCTTTTTACAATTCATCTCACCACCTGTAGAGGTGGGAGAATTCTTGCTATAATTTGCTAAAAAGGAATTGCAATTGCCTCGTTGTACAGGGATTGCAATAGTTCAATAAAGTCTTTAAGACAATCTCTGTTGTCATTTTTATGAGTACAAAGCACGCATGAAAAATTTTCCTGACAGTCGAAAGGAATCCAGGCAAATTGGCCACTGTGGTCATTTAAGAAACCCGGAGCAAGGCAAACTCCTTTTCCGGCGGCAACATTGGTTAGAGTGGTGTCATGGTCTGCACTGTTAAAATAATTGATTTTACCGGTTGCAATGAGCCGATTTTGTACAGCTTTTAGAGCAGAAGGCGATCCGCCGCCAACCATCAGTGTTCTATCGTACAAATCTTCTTCGCTTAAGAGATTTTTTTGTGCAAGAGAATCATCCTTTTGAGAAATTAAATATATTTTGCTTTCGAAAAGTTCCCAGGTGTTAATGCCGGGGATTTTTTTTGTTTGCTCCTTTAGGGCAAAAACAATATCTGTATCGTTACTTAAAAAAGCTTCCATTGAGTTTTCATATTTAAATTTTGGAACAATCTGTATATCAGGATGTGTTTGGGCGAATATGCGCATAGCCTCCGGTAAAAAGTAAACAGCCTGCCTTACCATAAGGGTAATGGAAATGGAGTCTTTGTACTTAGCACTGAAGTTCTGACCTTGCTCGATTGCACGTTTGAGATCCTCGCGCATTCCCGTAAGGTAGGATACGAACTGAGCTCCGGCAGGAGTAAGCGTTGCACCCTTTCCGCTTCGTTCAAAAATGGCAAAACCGACCTCTTCTTCTAATAACTTAATCTGATATGAAAAGGTAGGCTGACTTACAAACATATTTTCAGCTGCTTTACTAAAATTTAACGTATGTGCAAGTTCTATGCAATAATCAATTTGTTTTGTGTTCATAACAATAACCTCACGCTATTTAATAATTAAATTAATTATACAATAATTCGATTGGATTTTACAATAAAGCTGTGTGATAATTTAATTAAGAAAATCAAACATGTTTGATATGAAACATTGGTAATAACAATAAAGTCAAAAGGAGGAGACAAATGGCAAAGACGTTAATCGCATTTTTTTCAAGAGCAGATGAAAATTATTTTGGTGGAGCAATGAGATATGTAAAAGTAGGAAACACAGAAATTGTATGTAATGATATGAAAGATATGATAGAGGCAGATATTTTCAAAATTGAGATGAAGAATCCATATTCACCTGTGTATATGACATGCATCGACGAGGCTAAGAAAGACCTTAGAGAAAATGCCAGACCGGAGCTTAGTAATTACTTAGAGAGCATTGATGAATACGACACAATTATTCTGGCATATCCTAACTACTGGGGCACAATGCCAATGGCAGTTGTGACATTTCTTGAGAGATATGATTTTGGCGGGAAAACAATTCTTCCACTTTGTACAAATGAAGGCAGTGGAATGGGAAGCAGTGAGAGAGATATTAAAAAATATGCACCGGGAGCAGAAGTTAAGGCAGGGCTTGCTATCACAGGAAGTCAGGCAGCTAATGCAAAGGCGAGTGTAGAAAAATGGCTTAGTCAAAATGGTGTTATGTAAAAGGAGTATGGTAATGGAATATAAAAAAGGTTATGTATATGAATTGATGGAAAAGTATTAGTTAAGAAAAATGCATGGCTTGGAATGAATGTAACTATATGTCCGGGAGTAACAATCGGTCAATATGCGGTCGTTGGAGCAGGTGCAGTAGTTACAAAGGATGTCCCTGACTATGCTGTGGTAGGAGGAGTGCCGGCAAAGGTGATTAAGTATCTGGATCCTAGCGAACAAAAGGAGTGACTATGGGCGTGGAAGAAAAAGATATAAGGATAATAACGGATATGTACCAAAAATATTGGGAGTATATGATTGATAAAGACGAAGCTGGTCTTAGAAAATTAATGTCTGATGATTATGTTTTGATGCATATGACAGGTGTAAGACAGTCAGCAGATGAATTTATCAGAGGCCTTCTTAGAGGGACGTTTAATTACTATTCGGCAGAACACGATGAAATTAAGGTTCAATTGGATGGTGATACCGCAACGATGACAGGAAAAAGCCGTGTGGTTGCCGCAGTATATGGTGGTGGCAAAAATAAATGGAAACTTCAAGGGGATTTCACCTTGAGAAAAGAGAATGGTGCTTGGAAGTTTACAAGTTCTAAAGCATCAACATATTAAGCTGATGAAAATTATGAATCATTTTAGGAGGAATAAGTCATGGAAAAAATAGTACTAAATAATGGAATCGAGTGCCCGGTAGTTGGAATTGGAACATTTATGTTATCACCCACAGAAGCAGAGAATAGCGTAAGAGAAGCACTTAAAATGGGATATTCTTTGGTGGATACAGCAAATGCTTATGTGAATGAACGTGCTTGTGGTAGAGGAATAAAAGAGAGTGGGTTATCTAGAGAAGAAGTTTTTCTTTCAACGAAACTTTGGCCAAGTGAATATGAAAACCCTAATGCTGTAGATGAAACATTAGAGCGTCTTGGTGTAGATTATGTGGATCTTCTTTATATACACCAGCCAGCCGGAAATTGGCTTGCCGGGTATAGACAACTTGAAAAGGCATATAGGGAAGGTAAGGCTAAAGCAATAGGTATTTCTAACTTTGAAGGGAAGTATATAGAAGAACTTGAAACGAAAAGGGAGGTTGTACCACAGTTTATACAAGTGGAGGCGCATCCATATTTTACGCAGAAGGAACTTAGAAAAACATTGGATAAATATGATATAAAACTTATGAGTTGGTATCCATTAGGTCATGGTGACAAGTCATTAATTAACGAACCTCTCTTTGCAGAACTTGGAAAAAAATACGGTAAGAGCAATGCCCAGATTATTCTCCGTTGGCATACACAAATGGGATTCGTTGTAATTCCGGGAAGTAAAAATGTAGATCATATCAAAGATAATCTTGATATTTTGGACTTCAAACTTACAGATGAGGAAATGGATGAAATAGGAAAATTGGATAAAGATACGAGATATTACCATAGAACAGATGCTCAATTAGAGCAGTTTGCAGGTTGGAAACCAAACTTTGAGGAAAAATAACAATATCAATTATAGGTTAACTTTTAACAAAGTAAGAATCTCCCAAAACGATGATAGAGTTGGGAGAAAGAGGAAGAGCGTTGGGAGAAAAGAAAGGAGTAGAAACTTCCTGGAGAATATCTGGGAAGTTTTTTTGTGTTATGATGTCACTAAACGTTCCGGTTACTATAGGCGGGTACGACACCCGCCTTTTCCATTAAGGAAAGGTATTTAAGACAATGTATTATTTATGTTAAAATATAATTGGAAGAGATGTTATGGAGGTTGTAAGTTGAAAGAAAAAATAGAAGAGATATTTGCAAAGTGGGATATCATTTCTGCCACGAGTATACAGCGTATGAGATTTTTGGTTACTAATTGGGAAGGATGGAGAAAAGTGGTAATAGAGACAGATTGATTTTAAGAGAATACCCAGATCCGAAGAATGTAGCAGGGCAGAAATGCCTGTTGGAGTATGAATGTAAACTGTCGTGTTACATTTGCACTTGCTATTTGCTTGTTGAGAACTATGGGGAATTGTATCATAAAGACATAAGATTAAATAGGAGGGACTAATATATGAACAAACTTGGAG
>JAEELL010000019.1 GCA_016282745.1 Lachnospiraceae bacterium | reverse complement strand
TAACCGTCATACCGATTCATATCAGATAAAATAATAAATCCTACAAACGAGTTGGTCTCTTTCTCAATTATTACTTTACTACCTTTCATATTTTGCCAATGCTTAATTACATTCCTTGCTTCTTCGATAGTATCATAATAATAGATTCCATTTTTTCTTAATGTTTCGTCAAGACACATTTCAAATAGAGCGTTGGCATCACTTTCTTTCCACTCTATTAGTTTTACCTGATCTGCATATCCCTGTCGGATATTAATAAGCTTTCTTCCTATAATTCCAACAGTCCACTTTGATCCAATTTCGGCATAACTATAAATCTTTTTTCCTACATGTACTTTTTTCCTAATACCATTTTCTTCCAACACAAGAACGTACTGACTCATGGCATTTTTATACTTTTTAATTAGAGTGCCTTGAAAATCTTGATACTGTTTATTTTCCATATATAATAACCTTTCTTCTTATTATCTATCTTCAATTATTGAAATAATTATCTGAATCCTTTCAGTACAATCATTCTCTCTTGCTTCGACACTTCTCCAACTGTCTGCAATAGGAAAATACAATTTGTCATTTACTGATTTGCCCATATCCCATTTTACATTTTCTTTCTTATTGGCGTTTAGCCATTTCACTACAAAATCCAATTGCCCTCTTGCACTCTTGAACTTTGCCAACACCTCAATTGCTGCTAAATATTTACTTGCTTCTTTACTTTCAAAAACTCCTTTTGATTAAGTTCTCTTTCACTAATAATTTTTCATAATTCTTCTTTGATACTCCTCAATCAGCAATGGTTGTATCAGCGGATATGTCCATTTGCTTGGCAATTCATCAAACAAAACAACCTTCTCCATCTCACTGTCCAGTTCATCATCAAACTTATTTATCTCAGCAAAATAAAGCATACCGAACATTTCCTCTCCAGTGTCATTTACACGATTCTTTCCTGTAACCGAATAAACACATACAGGTTCTATTGTAAAATCAACAGCGCCAGTTTCTTCTTGCAATTCTCTTCTTGCTGTCATATCAATTTGTTCTCCGCTTTCACGATGACCACCTGGAACTTCATACGTATCTCTTTCTTTATGCTTGCAGAATACCCATTTCCCATTTGATTTGGAAATAATTACTGCAAACTTCAATAATTTATCATCAACTTTGTCATAAAACTGTACTTTCATATTTCTACTCTGTTCTCCGTTTCTTTACTCCATATGCCGTAAATAAAATTCCTATCTCAAACCCAAATTTGTCTGCTGCTTCTCCTAACTCGTTATCATCCTTATTAAGACTTCTATAATCGAATTTCTTTTCAAATATGATTTCAAATCCGCTTTCAATAAATCTGTCATGCCATGAAGTTTGCTTTTCTGTAAAACAATTCCAAGGTTGCTGATTCATTTTCTCAAATAATTTCAAGATATTAGGTATGTCATTCCACTCCGATTCTATCGTAAAAAACATTCCATTATCGGCAAGAGTTCTATGTATCTCTGCCAACGCTTTTTTATACCCAATGTTTCCTTTTCTAGTATTTGAAAGCCCTATAAAACTACTGTATGCAGGAACCGAATTATCTTTAAACGGAATATCAAATACAGAAAACTGTGTAAATTCGAGTTCGTTAATCTGACTTTTGGACTCTAAATATCTCTTCCATTCTTTCATAACCATCAGGTTTGCATCAGATGCAACACACGGAAATGAACTATCAATTTTCTTTAGTGAAGGAATCAAACCCATACCCGGACCACTTGCCAAATCAACTACAAACTGCCCTTCTCTAATAATCTTATTTAGTAAATCACTTGATACTTCATTCTCTAAAAAGTAATTATCGTTCCAATTTTTTTCAAAGCAACCGTTTCTCCAAATCTCAACATCTGAATCATCAAAACAATCACCGTCCTCTATATTTCCAAATATATAAATGTCATCTTCTATACTTGACGGTTGTTTTTCTAAAAGATTCTCTATCATCCTCTTGTCCTTTCACTAAATTTTCTGTCTAAACAAATAAAAATCAATCCTATTTCATTTCCTCAATCCAAGTGCCATCTATCTTTCTAAAGAAGTACTCACTCAAACCATCATTTTCAAAAACTTCAAGCATCTTTTCCATGCCATAAGCAAACTTACTTTTATCTATTTCGCTTATTTCACATAAAAACAATAATCCAAAATTACATTACCGTTTTCATCCGGAGTTGTAAATCTAGGACATAGTCCATTTTCAAACTGTACTACTGCACCTCTCTCGTCAATCCAAAACTCCATACCTTCGTCTATTATGTGTTTCCAGTTTTTACCTACATCATGGACTTCATCTTCTTTTCCGTAATTCCAGCAAACACCTATATTGCCTTCTTTAAAATCATAGCATTCAAATCCTTTTGGAACATCTGTATCAATCGGTGCAAACATCCCTATCCAATATTCTATAAGTTCCCCCTCTTTACGAAATTCTAATCCAACATATCCTCCTCCATCTTTCCAAATGCTAAGGATATTATCTACGCCACCCATAGCCTCTTCTACTTTGTCAAACCATCCATTTGCAAACCATTCTCCCCAATGGCTATATACATCATCTCCGACATATTTCTTTCCCACAAACTTCATTGCAGGTACTTCCTGCTTATAAACTTTAATGACTTGATTCATAACAACACCACCATTATTTATTAAAATTTTCAACAATATCCAAAAACTTAACAGCCCAGAAAGTCAATTCACACCAAATGGCTGTATCATTTTTATATTCCTGTTCCAATGCCACCTCACTATAAGGTCCGGGATATTTCAATCCTGCCTTATAACATCGCTTTTGATATGCACTTTCAAAATCAATTTTTAGTATGCCATCTTTTTCCAATGCATGTTTCACAATTTCTGCGCTCTTGCGAACCACATCTATTTTACTACCTCCTACCTTCGCAAGATTTGTCAACGTTTTTCTCTGTACGACGGTACCGACTCTATTTTCTGCAAATGCTTGAAATGGTGTTACATATGCCCACAGTGGAACGTAATATTTGCTGCCAATTTTTACTTGCAACACATTATCATCTTTCATGATTTGGTCATGATAATTGATAGCGTTCACCATGGTATTGATTGAATTCTCATTTCTCCATGAAGTAGTATGTGCTAATGTTTCCAAATGATATTGGCATGGGAAATAAACATGTTCTTCAATATAAGGTGCATTATTCTTTCTCTTCAGCTCTGGTTTAAAGATAGTTATATCTTCCAATGCCTTCATGTGCAACACACTTTCAAATGCCTTGTATGATGTCTCTACAAAAGGCTGTACTTTCATATCATCACCATATCCCAAAAGTGCCTGGCATGTATAAATCAGAACCATTAATCCACCGCCGTTATTCAGCCCCAAAAACCGATTTTTAAAGCGTGCAATTTCCGGCTTATAATAGGAAAACTCTTCCTCCAGAATCTTGTCGTCCCGCAACGCTCTTACAAAGTTTTTGACGATCGGTTCTTCCTTAGGAATCGCATAATTGGATAATAGTCTGGCAGCTCTCTCTCCATCCTGTAAATCATTTTCTTTAAACTTATCCCATGAATGCATTCCAAGTCCTATGTATCCATTAGGTTTGACATTGCTTTTCAATAGTTTGAATTTTGGTGTCTGCATGACCTTTGCAAGCAAACGTTCCTCCTCTGACTTTGAAATATCCTTTATAATTTCTTTATGTAGGCGATATTTCATTACATCTCCACAATTTTCTAATAAGAAATCAATTGATTTTGATAAATCCACACTATACCTCCTCCATATTTTTCTTTTCCGTTCTAAATATACTGTTGATATTTTACCATACTTCCTATACCTGCGCATTAAGAAAATGCCCTTAACCACGTAGTTAAAGGCATTTCAGTTATCTGCTTCTAACATATTTCTTTTCTCTTTCCGGAGCTTCAACTTTGTCTTCTTTGACAGTTTCCATATACGACTTAACATTTTCCGCAAGAAACATCCTTGCTTCCTTCTGACGTTCTAGATTACTTTCATAAGCATCTTTAACTCTTTCCAAATCACGAAATCTTCTAATAACATCATCCACATTATCTTCTCCGACTTCACGAACAACTTTGTTGATTTTCTTCTCAATTCTGTCGCATTCCTTTTCCAGTGACATGATGTCACCTTGAAGTTGTTTCTTTCCACCAATGAGTTTATAATCCTTTGAAGATAATCGATTTTCAAGATAGTTAATCTTGCTATAAAGATTATTTCTTTCACTAATCAAATCATTGACAACCACATATACCTTTTTGTATTGCTTATAAGTCTTTTCATCATGAGTTTTCTTTGGTTCAATGATTGCCTTAAATATCTCGATAAGACCTTTTAGAAACTCAATAGCTTTTTCCACTGCATCCAAGAAAACACTTCCGGCAGATTTAATAAAAGAACTATATGGCAGAGCATTGGTATCAATTAAGTTTGTTTTTACATTGCTGAGTCTCTTTGACGCCTTAATGATCTTATAATACTTAATCACCTTGATATGTTTTGCAGGAACCTTATAGAATAGTGCCTCATCTACTAAACTGTTCCATTCCTTTCTAGCCTCATTTGCTTCCGCTATCTCATCAGCTTTAGGATTATTCTTTCCAATCTTCTTGGTTGGAAGATATAAACCATCATTCTTGAATACTTTCAGTTTCTCATCATCAGAGAGAAGTAGATTCATTTTCTCTGTATACTTTTCCTTAACTTCTGAAAGAAATGTTCTTGACTTAAACTCAGGTTTCTTTTTAGAAAATCTGTTGTTCTCATAAACTTCACCTTTCTTAATTATGGAGCAGCCTTTTCTGATGTTGCCATCTGCATCAAGAATTTCTTTCTTAGTTCTGACGTGCCTTCCGGATTCATCATAGAACATATTCCTGGTCGCAATTTTCTCGATACCGTCTTTTAATTCTTCTCGCTCCGAAAAGATAAGATGGATATGAAGATTTGTTTTGGTCTTATTATGATGAAGTGCTGCAATGCAGTTTACTCCATATTCGTGCTGAAAGAAGTCTGTAAAACTCTTCAGTACCCATTGCTTATTAAGCTCACAGTACGCCTCCGGCAATGCAATGATTAGTTCTCGTCCTTCAATGCATTTACCGAAAGAACCACTTTTCTTAAATTCTAAACGATTACACTTTGCAAGCTCGTCCCAAAATGCTTCATCAGTAGTGTTGTATGTTGCGTATAGATTTTCTTGTCTTTTTGGATTTGTAATGTAATCTATACGTCCTTTCAGATTAGGTAATTTACTAATCTGAATAAATGAATTTCTTGCCATAATTACCTCCTCCTTCGTAATTCATTTATCTAACTTGTGGACGTCGCGTCCACAAGTTGGTGACATCATGTCATCTGTCATGTAGGTATTAGTAAGTAGTGTAGGTATGATATAAAGCTCGATGCAATCGCGAAATGTAAACCCTAAGAGCATAAAATACGTCAGTATTTTGTGCGATGGGTGTATTTCGCTCTCAAACGCCGAGGGCTTTGTAGAGCCTGTACTTATTGATTTAATACCTACCTTCAACTTCTGGAACTCAGTTCCACAAGTTACATTTTTAACTCTTCCTTAACTTCTGGACATCATGTCCACAAGTTGGTTATTGTCATCATGTCATTAAAAAATTCTGTGTGTGTGGACATTCACTTTGGGACATCATGTCCCAAAGTTCTGATGACATCATGTCATCTGTTCTTGATTCCCACTTATTAATAATTAACCGGCAAGTGGCACTTGCCGGTCTTAGGTCATTAAGGAGAATGATTTAAAGTTGTATGTTTTAATCATCCCATCTAAAATCCGGATGGATACCCTTACTATCCATATACTTCTCTTTACCTTCT
>JAEELL010000018.1 GCA_016282745.1 Lachnospiraceae bacterium | reverse complement strand
TAATAGTATCACATAAATCTCCTTATCATTATAGTTTTGCAAATTTAATAATAAGATTTTTTTATGTGATATGGAAGAGGTCTTGTGCCTCTTCCTTTTATTTTTTTGATTTTTCTTGCCAACTAATATTTTACTCTAAGTTTCTTTTTGATATTTTATTATTCCCGAAACAATGGCAAAGGCAATTTTCTGCTGATACTTATCATCACATAACAATTCTGCTTCTCTGACATTGCTCAAAAAACCACATTCAACAATTACTGTGGGGCACATTGTATTAACCAGCAGATAATAATTATCGTTTGCCTTTTGTACCCTTCTGTTCTGTATTTGCATTTTATCATTAATTTCATCTTGAATTATTTGCGCAAGCATTTCGCCCTTCTGTGATTTAACATAATAAAACACCTGTGGTCCGGATACGCTCTCATTCTGATAACTGTTTTGATGAATGCTTACACAGATCGTATTTTTATTATTTATGTATTGCTCATTCACTATACTACATCGCTTTTCCAAATCGCTTCTTTTCTTATTTCTATCGTCCTCACCATATAATCCGCAATCTGACTCTCTCGTTAATATTACTTCAATATTTTTCTTCACCAAAATATTTTTGATTTCCAGCGCCACGCTCAGATTTATATTCTTCTCAAGAATATTATTGCTGCCAATCTTTCCCGGATCACCCCCTCCATGCCCCGGATCAATAATCACAATCAGTTTATTATCTTCTCTCCCCTTTATTGTGCTACTATTGCTACCGTTATCGCTCTCGTTACTGTCTACATTATTGCTTGCACTATTATCCACTTTATTATTCTTATTAACATCTGATTTTCCCCTTAAATTCCCACTGTTGCTCCCAATGATTTCTGCCATATTAAAAGATATGATAGTAATAAAGCACAAAAACATAGTACTTATGGTCTTAAAAAATTTGCTTAGTTTGTTGAGATTTAATGTAATATCCCCTATTATTCCTTCCATGAATACTCCAAAATAATCCACAAAGTCTTTGTAAATTATATTCCAGTATCCACCTTGTTATACAATATTAAACAAAAAACCACTTAAGTGATTTATTAATCTGCTTAAGCGGTTTTTTCTTCAAATTATTTATTACTAAGCTTATGTTTGATTGTATTAATAGTTATATCCTATTGTTCTGTAAGCACGGCTCTTCCATTTCTTTCCTTCTGCCTTTGTGTTGGCAACTACATAGAAGTATGCCGGTTTTTTCTTTAAGTTGATTGCTTTCTTTTTGATCTTAGTAGCTGTATATTTTGTCTTCTTTGTTGTAGCAATCTTCTTGAAGCCTGTGTTACTCTTTGTTGATGCATAAATTGTGTAACTCTTTGCTCCTTTAACTTTCTTCCAGCTTAATCCAATCTTCTTGCTTGAAATTCTGTTTAATTTTAAATTAATCTGATCTGCAAAATAGAGTGAATTAGACCACTCACTATATTTCTTATTTCCTGCTACTGTTACATATGTTCTGATTCTTGCCTTGTAGAAAACGTTAGCTTTTATATTTCTGAGAGTCTCATAGTTACTTGTACCTGTATACTTCTTATACAACTTCTTTCCGTTATAAAGCTCAATCTCATATCCTTCCGAACCGGTTGGAGTACTCCACTCAAGCCATCCCGAACTATTTGTAATTTTATATGTAAGGTCTGTAATTTTGCCTGTAACTAAAGTAACACCTGAGAAAGTCTTGTAACTTCCCTCTGCCACAAATCCTGCATTTGAAATAATCTGTGGGTATATTCTGAAATAATAATTATATCTGTTTGCTGATTCAAGATTTGCAATAACTGTAGTAGTATCCTTAACTGTTGCTATTGTTGTCTCTGTTCCGGAAGTATAATTGTATGATGCAATTCTGTACTGCATGGCATTTGGTACACTTGCCCATGTGAGTGTTACTGATGAAGTTGTTGCATCAATTTCGGAAATTGTTCCCATATCTGCTGTTTCTGTAACCATCTCAACCGGATCTGAATATGGTCCGTAAACTCTTGTCTCTTTATTCACGTACAAAGAGTCATTATTAAAAGCTCTTACTCGTACAAGCACTCTAATTCCTGTTGATAATCCTGTAACATAATCATTATAAGCAGCTGTTACAGAATCCTTGTCATTCCATTTCTTTCCACCATCAATACTGTAAGATATTTCGTATCCTGTTGCTGCACATGTCTTCCACTCAAAATTAACACGATTATCATATGCTTTTGTCTGTTTTAAATCTTCAACCTTTCCAGGTGCCTGGAGAGTACCAGCAAATGCAACACTGCCAAACATCAGTACTGCAATCATAGTCGCCATCAAAATTACTAAACCTTTGATTCTCTTCATATTATCCTCCTTATACATTATGAATATTTTCTTGTTTGATTAATTGTTCAAACACTGTGACAATAATACCACACGGTCAAAATCCATTCAACACTTTTACATGATTAAAAACACCTATTTCTTTTCACAAAGCAAATTGCTCAAAGTTGCGAACTCCTCTAAAGTAAATGTCTCTCCTCTGACCGTCTCACTCTTGCCCATCTGCTCTAAAGCCTCAAGAACCTGCTCCTTCGAAAAATCAATTTCCGCCGAATTCTTTATGGCATTTACAAGGGTTTTTCTTCTCTGATTGAACGCCGCCCTAATCAGTCTGAACATCATCTTGTCATCAGTAACGTCAACGACTGGTTCTTTATGTCTTGTAAGCTTTATAACCGCTGACCCCACATTAGGCTTTGGCATAAAGCATGTAGGTGGAACTTCAAGCATTATCTTAGCATTTGCATAATAAGCAACCGCCAGTGACAAAGCTCCATAATCCTTAGTTCCCGGACCAACCTGCATTCTGTCGGCAACCTCTTTTTGAACCATAATAGTAATACTCTCAATTGGCACATTGCTCTCAAAAAGTCCCATAATAATCGGAGTCGTAATATAGTATGGAAGATTTGCCACTACCTTTATAGGCTTTCCGCCATTCTTCTCCTCTGCAAGAGCCTTTATATCCATCTTGAGAATATCCTGATTAACCACCGACACATTATTATACTCTGACAATGTGTCATCAAGAATCGGAATCAGCATCTTGTCAATCTCGACCGCCACTACCTCTCTTGCGTTCTCGCAAAGATACTGCGTCATGGTTCCAATTCCCGGACCGATTTCCAGAACAAAGTCGTCCTTTGTAATCTCTGCTGCCGCTATTATGTTTTCAAGAATATTTGAATCTATCAAAAAATTCTGACCAAACTTCTTCTTAAAAGCGAAATCATATGTATTAATTACCGCCAAAGTTCTGGTCGGATTTCCCAAATATGCCATTCTTCCTCCTTTTTTTTTCATAAAGTATACATTTTGAAACAGTCATACGCAGTTTTCAGAATCCTCTATCGCATTAAGCAAATGTTTTCTTAAAACTGTTCATCAAGTACTAGTTTTTAACTTCATAATAATAATGATTACTAACGTCGTAGGATGTTCTGCAGAAGGACACGTATATCATGTGTTGTCGAGCCGTATGAGCACGCTTGCAATAGGGTGGAGCAGGCACGGAGGCTCACAGATGGCACAT
>JAEELL010000017.1 GCA_016282745.1 Lachnospiraceae bacterium | reverse complement strand
TCAAAGATGAAAAATTTGGAGGAGGACAGTGTGGATTTGCAATGTGTTCGCCAGGTTATAATATGCAACTAAAAGGAAATCGGCTAGTGGCGGATATAAGTGAAGATGTAAAAAGAGCCTTTGACGATTATGTGTCATATTATGATGTGGATTCAGTAAAAGTGTACGTGGATGTAATGGCATATCCGCCATATGAGATAGGGGATGACGGAATAATATACATACGAAGTGATATTTCATCCTACTCAAATGAAGTCATCTACAAAAAATATAATATTGTAGAAAATATATTGCTTTCGCCAAACAACCCGATAATATACAAGGGAAATTCCTTCTTCCTGGGCAAAACGATTTATCCGGAAGATGCACATTATGACATCATTGAATGGAGTTCATCTGATGACGACATTGTTTCGGTTGATTCAATGGGCAAGATAACAGGAAATTCAGTAGGACAAGCTGATATTATTGCGACTATCGGTGATGCGTATGGTACAGTAACAGCAAATGTTTATGATATTTCATCCAACATCGAAGATGAGGAACAAAATCACAACGTCACTGATACGGCAGGAGATATTATAGATGACATAGCCAATAATGATAATCCGGATTTGGGGAATACTGACATCACAGAAGGCGACTTGGAAGAGGTTAAAGAAGACATACAGCAAGGTGTATGGCGAGGAGATTCATTCTTTACTGATCTTAGATGGTATGAAGAAAATTTCAGTAAATACAAGATGAATTGGGGCCAGATTCAAAAGGCAGCAAGAGAACTGAACGCTCAGTTTGCAGGAGCATACAATATTGAAGTAGAAATGTATCATAAAGATAAGGATGGAACAGAATACCATATTGGAAATATAACAGAGATGGAAAATGAGGTCACATTTACGTTTGATTTGCCAACAGGTATGAGTGAAATTCAATCAGGAGAAACAAGAAAATATGTGTTAGTAAGGATTCACAATAATCAATACGAAGCAATAGATGTAGAAGTAAATGATGACGGAACCTTTACAGCAAGTTCTAATCAGTATTCAGATTTTGTACTGCTATATGTTGATACTCCAAAAATAAAGAATGGAATTGAAATCAATGGATTCCAGTTGAACTCTTGCGTAGGTGGAATAGAAGGCAATGGAGGAATAAGAACGGTATATTCTGTAGAGCCGGAAATTGAAGGAAAGAGTGTAGTAAACTCTGGACTCATCTATTCATTGGAAGGTTTGGCACCAAAAGAGGAGATGTATGTTGGAAGTCAGGAAGAATATGTAAAAAGTTATCTGAGTACTAATACAGGTAAACTATCAGCCAATATGTCAGATTCTTATACGGCAACAAGTTATGCGATGACTATGATATTTGTTAATAAGTCTCCGATTGAGTATACAGATACTTTTAATATTCGCGCCTTTGCCGAACTGGAAGATGGAACGTTTGTATACTCTGATATTTATAGTTTTAGAATTTATGATATTGCAGATAGAATTTACAAAGACAGAACGTCATCTAATGAAATTTTATATCAATATCTGTATGATAATATACTTAATAGGGTGACACCTGGGTATGAACTAAATACAAATTAAAGCAATGGAATATGATAGATGTAATTGAAATCTGCAGTGACGAGAGTTGCTGCAGATTTTTTGATTTATAGGAATAATAATAGGTGGCTTGCTCTTTTGATTTTAGATGTTGTTTTTGCATAAAAGTAAGACTAAAAAATAACCTCGAGATCTTTTTTTTGCTCCGTGCAAATGATATAATTTTACTATAATTTAGGTCGGATAATTTAATACATACGAGGTGCGCCTATGGTAAAAACGCATGGAATAATTGATAGTAACTTAACTAATGATGAAAACGGTAGTACTAACAATATTCAAGAAGCTAAAAAAAGAAAAAATATTGATTTTTTCATAAAGCAAATTCAATCAAGAAAAAATATCGGTATTGATCTGATTGATATATTAGATGATGATAGTTTGATTAAAGAAATACACTTACTAGCTGAAAAGCAATTGGCAAGAACATTAAGCTCTTATTCTAGTGTAAGAGTTGAAAACAGTGAAGTAGTGTTTCTTTCTTTAGTTATCATTGGCATGCTCAATTACGATGGTAATTTTTACGAATATGTCAATAATACATACTCAACTATTTACGAAAAATATTCTCCACAAAAGATACAGGGCTTAATAAGAGATGTATTAAGAAAATTTACTATAGTAGCGAACGTTGATAACAAAAGAACTATTAATAATGCTTTGCATAATGCTTTAGTTCCGGCTCCATTTTTGCCGGCTTTTTTTGATTTTATATATGACATTTATAAGCAAAATTTTGAATACGAATTATCGGAGAATCTGGATGAGGATTTCCGATTTGTATTTGACAGTTTGCGTAATCATATGTCTGAAAAAACTGATGAAATTAAAATCAGTGTGACTAAAAAAACTTATAAATTGATTAAATCTACAAAAGAGCTGATAAATGACGAGCACTTTGCTGAAGATATTATTAAATTGAGTATAATCATCGTTCGCATTATTGATAAATACATATGGAACAACAATGTTGAAGTTAATAATGCATATATTAATCAAGGATTTGAGGAATGGATTGAAAAGTATGCAGAAGAAAATGAAACAAGAAAGAAAAGCAGTGATAATGAAATCAGATCCAAATGGGAGCCTATATTTGTATTAAATAATTATAATGTGAAACTGTTTCCACAGATTCATGCAGTGAAAAATGAATATGATTACAGAAAAATAGTGATTGAGGTTTTTAATGGTAAAAATAAAATTTATGAAGAAAATGAACCTTCAATTAAAGAAATAATAGGTGGTTATAAGATATATCCGAAGATTATAGATATAGTACAACCGCTAGGTCAACTTTCTTATAGGTTGGTTTGTGGTGATCAAATACTATATGATAGCAAGCAAAGTTTATTTAGAGAAGTACTTCTTTTTTCTCCTGATGGCAAAGAAATTAAAAATAATTCTGATTATAGCGGAAGTGTTTTGATTTGCCATAGCAAGGCTATGCCGATATCTTTTAAGGCAGCCGAAATAAGAAAAGAGTATTATGATGTCTCAACATTGAATGTTAAAGTGGGCGATTCGGTACTTATAGGAGATGAAATAATCAATTTTTCAACGCTATTAAAACCTGGAATAATTGGTGAAGAATACGTAGATTATTCAATTGTTTCAGTCGAAAATGGAAAAGAAATAAAAGTATATAAAAGTGTGAGTAGCATTCTGTTTGAGAATATACCGAAAGGAGATGCATCGTACGTAATAAATATAAATGGAGATGAGTATAGTTTAGAGCATTTTAATTATTCTGAAACACTGAGAGGGAATATTTACAAATATAAAATTGAGTTGGAAGATTTGAAATCCCGGTTATATAACATAAAAATTATTGAAAAGAGTGGTGGTAATTATAAAACACTGTATTCGTTTGATTTTGCACTTGATAAGAAATTAAATGTTGAGCAGATAAAGATAGATGACGAGACGTATCTTGTATCTGTTGAAAGCAGTTTTATAAAAAAAGAAGTCTGCAAGGAAGTAAAAATAAAGGATTACTCCGAGGAATTGTTTATTTTTGCTTTGGGAAGAAAAGAATATAAATACATTATTCCATTTGCATTTGAAATGTATAGAATTACTGATGGGAATTGGCATGCTTTCTCTGATTATTTATGGATAGGAGATATAAAACAACAATCCATATTAGAAGTTTTTGGAGATGATGCGGATGAATTAATTGTATACAGCGATGATGGCAGACAGATTGTTGAACCAATTAGGCTTTCAAAAAAAGGAGTTGTATCAAAAGTACCAATTGGTTTTTTAATGTCATTTAAGGAACAGTATAGCTACAGTATGCTGGTTTTATTGAAAAAAGGTAAGAGAGCAAAAGAAATATTCTGTTTCAATAAATGTGTAATTGACAAAGAAAAACTAGAGATTCAATATGACCAGAACAGCAAAGAACTATTAGTAAAAACTTTTTATCATGGAAGAGGACAGGTGTTTTTTGCTTTATCAGATGAAGATGGTAATGACTTGTTTTGGAGTGAGTATCTTTCAAACGGAGAAGAAACAGTTATCAAAGAATTGGAATCGTTTAATACTTATACAATAACTTTTAAAGAGAAAGCAAAAGGATTGGCGCTGATTAAGGAAAAAGAATTGTTGTCAATTCAAAAAAAAGTTTATGCGTGGAATGACTTCGTTGGTAAAACGTTTAGGATTAAACGAGTTTATTTTGATGAATATATAAATGGAAAGTTTGAACGAAAAATAGATTATTTTAACATTGCTTATGTTACTTTTATAGACAGAAATAAAGATGGAAAATTTAAAGGAATATTGTTTAATAGAACGAGAAAAAATCAAAAATACACACTCAATAAAGTGAATCCGGTAGAGATTGAAATTTGCGGTGATGTATTTGATGATGAATTGGAATTAGCAATTACAAAAGATAGGGACGGATTGCTTTTAGATACCAGATATCATTGTGTTATGAATAGTTTAGATGAAGACGCGATTGATATTTATTTATATGTAATTGATACGAACGGAGAATAATATGAGTAGATTGAATTCAGTTGAAAAATCAAAGTATATAGAGAAAAAGTATAAAGAATACTTAAGATCGACCTTTCACTTTGGAAGTGAGAAGTTACAAGAGTTATATGAAGAAGAGTTAAAAAAAGAGACTTTATTTAAGGGACCATATGTTGATATAAATTTGCCTTTTACGCCAGGAAAGAATATTGAGCAGTTAGTTGAGGAGGGGATTGTCTGTAAATCATTTTTGAAACTTGGAAATATAGATTTTAAAAGACCATTGTATGCTCATCAGGAGCAGGCAATAAGAAAGATTGGTGAAGGAAGAAGTGTAGTAATTACTACAGGAACCGGTTCGGGAAAAACAGAAAGTTTCCTGTTCCCGATATTAAATGAATTAACAAGAGAAGTTGAAACTGGAGTAACTGATGTTGGCATTAGAGCTATTTTTCTTTATCCGATGAATGCTTTGGTAAATGACCAGATGGATAGAGTTAGAAGTATACTAAAGGATTTTCCTGAAATTAAATTTGGTTTTTTTACTGGAGATACTAAAGATAAAATTTCACATGCCGGAAGGATAAAATATGCAGAAGAAAATGACACAGAGATTCCGGAAAATGAATTAATATCAAGAGAGGAAATAAGAAATACACCACCTCATATCTTATTTACTAACTATTCTATGCTTGAATACTTATTAATCAGGCCGAATGACTACGCTGTGTTTGAGCCGGAACGGTTAAATAATTGGAAGTTTGTCGTTATGGATGAAGCGCATACTTATTATGGGGCGAAAGGGATAGAAGTATCTATGCTGATGCGTAGACTTACAGCAATGGCTAAGAATAAACCAAGATTTATTCTTACCAGTGCAACATTAGGAACGCAAGGTAAATCAGAGAATGAAATTGTTTCTTTTGCTGAGCGATTAACATCGGTTCCGTTTGAAACATCAGATATCATTTTTTCTAAGAGAATAAAGTTGTCATCAAATGATTTGAAGTATAAGGTAGATGGAAAAGATTATTTAGAATTAAAGGATAATATCGGTAATACAAATACGATTGAAGAAATTGTACGAAAGTACACAGAGATTGATTGTAATAATGAAAAAGAAATAATCTATGATTTGTTGAAAAAAGATCAAAATACAGGAATTATTTATAAAGAACTAAAAAATGGCAGCAAGGATTTTTATGATTTATTTCAAAAAATAGGAGGAAGTTATCAGGAGAAAGAGATAATTGCATTGATAGATTTGATTAATTATGCAGAAAAGAATGGAGTTGCATTGTTTGATCTTAAATATCATTCTTTTGTAAGACCCCTTTCCGGTGCATTTATTACGCATACGGAAAATCCAAAATTAACACTAACAAAAACAAATGAGATAGACGAGTTACGAGCTTTTGAAATAGGTAATTGTAGATATTGTAATGCTCCATATATTATTGGAAAAATAAAGCACAATGAAGAAAAACATTTAGATTATTTGTTTCAGAATAATGAAGTAGATATATATGAAAATTATGGAGAAAATGAATTTGTAAAAATAGACTATTTTCTGTTAAATGACTTAATAAATGATGAGGAAATTGAAGAAGATGAGATAGAAGAAATGACGTTATGTGCCAAATGCGGCTCCATTCATTCAACAAGGGATTTGAATGCAAGAGAATGCGACTGTAAACAGTCTTTTAAAAAGTCTGTCTACAGAGTGCTTCAGAAGAATAAGAAGGAAGATGAGTATTCCTTATATAATAATATCAGGAAATGTCCTTGCTGTGGAATTGAAGGAAAACAGGGAGTTGTTAAAGGCCTGAATTTAGGAAAAGATGAAGGAACTGCATTGATAGCACAAATCCTTTATGAGGCAATAGATAATGGTGAAGACAAAATCGAAGAAAATACGACATTCACGTTAAGTTTAACAAAAAGAGCTGACACGAAAGAAAAAAAGAATGATTCAACTAAGCAATTCCTATGTTTTTCTGATAGTAGACAACAGGCAAGTTTTTCGGCAGCCTTTCTAGATTCGAATCATGTTCGAATGTTGCAAAAAAGAATAATATGGAAAGTACTTGAAGATAATAATTACCAAAACATGACAGTGGAAGAGTTAGCTGTATATTTGGAAGAAATGATTAGAGGCAGAAAACTGATTCCGAACAGTTTGACATCACACAAAAACGCATGGATTACATTGATGTCAGATTTGTTAAGAGTAGATGGAGATAATGATGGACAAGGATTAGGATTATATTATTTTGATTTGAATTTGTCTGAAATTGAAAGCGCCATATCAGAAGAGGATGTTAGAGAGTCTTTAGGAAAGTATGATGTTACCAAACAGGATTTATTGACAATTATTCAGGTTGTTATGGGTATATTTCAAACGTCTCCAGCTGTTAATTATAATAAATCAACACTAACTCCTGATGAAAAGAGAGAATACTTAGGATATAGAGGATTTAACAATAATGTAATGTTTGAATGCCAAAAATCTTTAAAAGGTACAAGAAGTTTCTTACCAATTAAGGGGAAGGAAAATGCGCTTGTAAGATATGTAAAAAAAGCATGCAAATGTTCGAGCGAGGAAGCGAAGGATATTCTGGATATAATATTTAATAATCTGATTATGCAAATATCAGCGGGTAGTAGTGATCCGTTTTTAATAAAGGATCAAAAGAGAGATGCATATCAAGTTGATGTGAGTCGATACATTATAAAAAATTATAAGACATCCAAATATTATCAGTGCTCAAAATGTGGAAGATTAACACCGTACAATGTTCATGAGGTGTGTACTCAGGATAAATGTGATGGCGTGTTAAAGGAGATTAATCCTGATGAGGTGCTGGCTAACAATTATTACAGAAATGAATATAAGAATAAAAAAATAGAAAGTATTGTTGTTAAAGAGCACACAGCGCAGCTTGATAGGATAAAAGCAAAACAGTATCAGAATGAATTCAAAAACAAAAAAATAAATATTTTGAGTTGTTCTACAACGTTTGAAATGGGTATTGATATAGGAAATTTAGAGACAGTCTTTATGAGAAATATACCTCCAACACCGGCTAACTACGTCCAAAGGGCAGGAAGAGCAGGTAGAAGAAAGGACAGTTCTGCATATATTCTTACCTATTGTGGTACAGGGTCACATGATTATACATATTTTATGGAACCGGAAAAGATGATATCGGGAGTTATTAATCCTCCATATTTTGACATATTAAATAAAAAAATAATAGTTAGACATCTGATGGCAGCAAGCTTGGGATTTTTCTTTAGAGATAATCCGGATTATTTCAAAAATGTCGAGGAGTTGGTATTTAACGACGGAGAAAAAGAATTTAACGACTATTTAAAGAGAAAACCAAAGAAATTGATAGAATACTTAGATGAAAAAGTGTTGCCGGAAAAACAGTACGAAGAATACCATAATTTAAAATGGTTTGACGAAATGGACGGAAAAGACATAAAAATGAGTTATTTTGTTGAATCATTTAAAGAAATGGCTAAGGAATATGAGGAAGCGAAAAAAATAGCAACAACGGAAGAGCGATTTGACGACGCAAAGTATTACAGTAGACAACAGGAGAAACTGAAAAAAGAATCAATAATTACAATGTTGTCGAAGTATTGTGTAATACCTAAATATGGATTTCCGGTTGATGTTGTAGATTTGGAAGTATATCAAGAGGGTGTTTTAAAGAATGATTTGAATTTTAGCCGTGATCTAAGGGTCGCTTTGTCTGAGTATGCTCCTGATTCTGAAGTCATTGGAGACGGAAAAAAATACACATCAAAGTATATTTCGTTGCCAAAAACAGGAGAATTGCCAAGAAGTTACTTTGTGGAATGTCCTTATTGTAAAAAAGTAAATGTTTTTTTGACAGGTGAGCATAGGGAGTGTAAATATTGTAATTCAGAAATAACATCGGAAAAGACAGAATATTTCGTAGAACCAATTTATGGATTCAAAACGGGACTTACAAAAGAAAGTACGCGTATGAAACCTAAAAGATCTTATTCGGGTGAAGTGACATATATAGGTGAAGGAATAAAGGATGAAAAAAGGTTAGAACTTGGAAGGGCATTATCAATTGAAACAAGCACAGAAGATGAATTGCTAATTATGAACAGATCTGGCTTTTATATGTGTCCGGTATGTGGTTATAGTGAGATTGTTAAAGGTGGAAATATACTTCAACAGATAGAACAAAAACACAAGAATTACAGACAGTATGATTGCCAGTGTGAAGAGATGAATTACCTTAAGTTAGGCCATAGATTCAGAACAGACGTTGCCAGAATGGTAATACCTACTTTAGAGAGCACAGAAAAAGCAAGTTATGCAAGGGCACTCTCGTTTTTGTATGCACTGTTAGAAGGAATAAGTACTGCATTAGAAATTGAACGTAATGACATTGATGGTATTTTAGAAATGAATCCGGAAAACGGAAGTTTCGATGTTTTGATATTTGATAATGTACCCGGAGGTGCAGGACATGTAAAGAGACTTATGGAAAGAGAAGCAGTTCTGAAATCCCTAAACGCTGCTCTTGCAAAGGTTTCACAACATTGTTGCGATGAAAATACATCGTGTTACAACTGTCTGAGAAATTATTATAATCAAATTCATCATGGAAAACTTCAGAGAATTTTTGCCATTGAAATAATAAAGAGGCTTCTTTATGATGCAGATTTGGTGCTAGAGATGGTAAATCGTGATGATATGACAAATCAATCTTATATGAAATTGACAATAGGTAATGATGGAAGAGATCCCGGCGAAGAAAGCGCAATTCAAGTGTGGGAGGACATATTAGAGGATTGCTTTGATGATAATGAAATACTGTTAATTAAGCAACTTAAGGAAAAAACTCCGACAAACATAGAAAGACCTTATTATAACAAGACGGTCACTATAAAAGAAACAGGGGAGCAATTTTTTGTAAATCTTATCTGGAAGGAAGCTAAAACAATGTTATTTTTAAATGATGAAAGAGCAAATTATGATGTGGCAAAATCTACGGGATGGGATTGTTATTGTACCTCTGAAGAGTTTGACGTTGACGAATTGTTAAAAAAAATAGGAGATGAGTGATATGGCGATAATGATTCCAGAAAAACCTAAAGAAATAGTAAAAGCAAGTCGGGAAGATGTAATGTTTGAAGAATTGGAAAAATTACCCAATGATTATTATGTTTTCCATTCGTTTTCGATGACAACTGTAAAAAATAATACTATTTATGAAAGTGAAACGGATTTTGTTGTTTTTCATCCTAAGAAAGGAATTATTTGTATTGAAGCAAAGGCCGGTGCGGTTGATTATAATTCCGGGAATTGGGTATATGGAAGTGGAAAGATAATGTCTCATGATGGACCGTTTAATCAAGCAAGCACAAATAAATGGAAATTAATTACATACGTAAAGGATCATGGATTGAGTGGTTTGTTAGACCACTGTAAGTTTTTGCATGCAGTATGGTTTCCTGATGTATCTAAGTCAAAGTTTGCAGAAAAAAAATTGCCATCAGAAGCTGATTTAAATCTAATGTTAACAGAGGATAGCTTTGGGAAAGTTGAGGAGGATATTGAAAGTATTTTTTCAATCGAATTACCAAACAGAGTGCAAACAGTTTTAACAAAAAAAGAGATAGATCAGATGCTTAATAGAGTATTAGCTCCAAGTTTTAATTTAGTTTCGCTTGAAGAGGTGACGTTAAAAAGAAAACACTTAGTTTTCAAAAAAATGTTAGATGAGCAGATTGCATTATTAAATTACTTGGAAGAACAAAGAGATGCAATAATAAACGGGCTAGCAGGAACCGGAAAGACAGTTCTTGCATTGGAAAAGGCGAAGAGACACAGTGATAAAGGTGAGAAAGTTTTATTTCTATGTTACAATTCGTTCTTAAAACAGCATCTTAAAGAAACTTACAAATTTGACAATGTGAGCTATTATACAATTGACGGATTTGCATGCAAAATATGTGATTCGAACGAAGCTGATTATGAGCAATTAAGCATGAAATTATTGGAAATGCAAGAGGAAGGAACATTCCCATATGATCATGTAATAATTGACGAAGGACAGGATTTTGGTAAAAATGAAATTGACGAAGTGGAAATTATAGAACTTTTAAAAAGCAATGTGTTGGACGATGATTCTAATGTGGGCTCTTTTTATATTTTTTACGATAAGAATCAAATGATTCAATCAAGTAAAATACCATCATACATTTCAGAGGCAGATTGCAAATTGACTTTGTATAGGAATTGCAGAAATACAAAGAATATCGCCAAAACATCATTAAGGTTGTTGGGATCGGATAAACAACCTAAATTATTCAATAATATTGATGGAGATAATCCAGAAATGCTCTATGAAAAGGACAAGGAAAAAACAATTATATTGTTGGATAAAATCCTAAATAGATATATCGATGAAGGATACAACGATATAACTATTTTGACTTGTAAGACAGAAGAAACGAGCATAATTAGTGAAAGGTGTGTGGGTGGTAAGTATCTAGGTGAAAAAGGAAAAGTAAAGTTTACTACTTGTAGAAAGTTTAAGGGATTAGAATCAGAAGTTGTAATCTTGCTTGATGTCGATAAAGACTCGTTTGATGATTTGGGAGAACAAATAATGTATGTAGGTACATCAAGAGCCAAATTTGGATTGACGTGCATAATAAATATGGATGATGACGATTGCATTAAAGTATTGGAGAGAATAAATGCAAGATATAACAGGAATATAAAGAAATCATTTGCAACAGCATTTAATGCTAAATATGTAAGTGAAATGTAAGTGTATGAGATTTTAAACTGTGGGCGAAGCGCTCTGAAAAGAAAGTTACTTTTCATGGGGCAGTGAATGTTTAAAGGCAAGGATAAGGAATACATTTAGAAGTGTTTTAAATAGTCGCTTTAGGCAGAGCATTTGTGCTTTGATAGAATCTGCTTTTTATTTAAGATAATTACTAAGGTGATAATTTGCTAAAATGATTAAAACAACAATATAATTGACATTTACCTGAAATTCTATACAAAGATATGGAGGTGTAAGATGTACTTTGTCGATTTGGATAGGGATGATGAGCATAAGGAGGAAAATGAAATCAAGTATGCAGAACCGCTAGATTATTTTCCTAAAGAAATACGTGAAAAGTTTTTTGATAAAGACGATGAAGTGGAAGATGAAGAACTAATGCTGTAAATTAAAAGAAGAAAATTATTATGCATTACGAATCATGTGATTTCTCGGAAAAGCAAGATGATGGCAGTTATAAGAGCAGATTATTAGGTATTTCTTTTTAGTTGTATATGACAATTGCATAGCTGATATTTTTCTGTTTCTTATAGAAAGAAGGTACATAGAAAAAGTGAAGTATATTATAAAAGATAAAAAATACAGTTTTATGTCTGCGTTTGATACCGATACGGGTGCATATGTACGAACCGGAATAATTGATGAGAACGGAAAAGATACTGGAATAGACCCTTTTATGGCATCATTTCCCCATCTAATTGATGTTGGAGTGATGGGGCACTGTATTCACGGAAAGACAGGTCTTTGTGTAAAAGCAGGGATTGGATGTTATCAGAGTGGTCTGACAATTGAACAGGATAATATGACGGTTGAAAACTTTAAATGGATTGCAGAGCAATGTAAGGGACGGTGTAATCAGCTTGCTCTGGGAGGGCGAGGAGATCCTGATCAGCACGAATATTTTGAGGAACTGTTGAAGATTAGCAGGGAAAATAATCTGGTTCCTAATTTTACGACATCAGGATATGGAATGACACCTGAGATTGCAAGAATATGTAAAAAGTATTGTGGAGCAGTAGCAGTTAGCTGGTATAGGAGTGAATATACACTGAACGCTATACAAATGCTTTTAGATGAAGGTGTAAAAACAAATATTCATTATGTTGTTGGAAAAAATACCATAGATGAGGCTATTGAGCGTATTTCGACAAATGATTTTCCAAAGGGAATTAATGCTGTTGTTTTACTTTTGCATAAACCTGCTGGATTAGGTAAAAAAGATAATGTGCTTTCGATAAATGATCCTAGAGTGAAGGTGTTATTTTCAGAGGTGGATAAAAGGCATCCGTTTAAAATTGGAATGGATAGTTGTAATGTCCCGGGGGCCATTAGATTTTGCAAAAATGTTATACCGGAATCTTTGGATACTTGTGAGGGAGGAAGATATAGCTGCTATATTGGAGCAGATATGGTAATGGTTCCTTGTAGCTTTGATCAGGACCAACGATATAAAGTGTCATTGAGGAATAAAACAATTCAAGAAGCATGGGAAAGTGAGAAATTCGAACTATTCCGAAATCATATGAGAAATGCATGTCCAAACTGTGAAAAACGAAATTTATGTTTAGGTGGATGCCCGCTAATGCCAGAGATTGTTTTGTGTGATAGCCAAAATCGTGAAGTAATCTCATGAAGGTATTTTAATAATTTTAAAAAGGAGGATGTTGGTATGAAAATTAGAACAGATTTTGTTACTAATTCAAGTAGTAGCAGTTTTTGCGTTGAAGTATGTATAACTGATAAAAAAGGAAATGAATTTTCTTTTGAAGACAATCCGGTTGACTATAGTCCTGATTATGGTGGTACAGCATATTTTCATGGAAGTTTCAAAAAAAAGAAAAATGAAAATATTGAAAATATAGAGTTGATTCTTTCTACTATATTCGCAGAAGAACATGAACTTGATTATAATCAAGATAAAGAAAGTGCAGACAGGGCGGAGAATCTTCAAGTTGGTGAGAAAATTGAAATTAAAATAGAGGAACTGAATAATGAAAAATTCAGATGTCCCCATTTGGTTATTTCTGCATATGCAAGGAATGGCTTTATTGGAGCAATAAAAGTATCGGCTAGTTACATTGTAATTGTGGAGGCTATTAGGAGTGAAAAATATGATATAGAAGCCGAAGTTACGGGAATTGTTCCGCTTTCAAAAAGAGGAGGTAGCGCAAAAAAACCAAAGATAATGATAAGGTTTATTGTGAAGGAAAATGAAGATTTTGAAGAGGGAAATAGTATACTTCGTTCTTTTAAGTCAGTAAGAGCATTATGTAATTTTCTTACGAAATCAGTAGATGATGATTTTAGGAATCAAAAATATGATGAAGAGTTAGAGGAGTCTGAAGCTTCAAATCACGATATAAAAATGTATGAGGTTAAGAAAAATTTTATTCAAAATGTAACTTCAAATATTAAGAAAATGTCAGATATTCAATCTGTAGTGGTGAGAAGGAGATATGAAGCTACGGGGGAATACGCTGAATTAGTTGCAGATAACGACTACAAACTTCGTTGTCTTGCGGAAAAAGTTATGGCAACAAATGGTGAAGCTCATGAGAGAGCACTAAAAGAAATGTTGGAATACATTAAGAATCCGAATCTAGAGTGTATGGATACATTTGGGAGAGGTTTTTCTGATTTTAGATATAACTGGCACGGTGATGATTCAGATCTTGAAAAACTTGCGGAACGCTTATGTAGCAATAGGGGACCTAATTGGGTCTCTGGAACTGAATATCATGAACTCGATATTACAAAAGGTAAATTGACAGAATATGCTGTTTTTGATTTGCATTAATATAAAATAATAAATTGGAGGATTATTATATGGCTAATGCAATTGATGTGAATGAAATAATTGTCATGGCAGATCAGACACCCGGGACGGCCAGTTTCAATAATTTTGATAAGTTAAAAGAATATATGGAGTCGGGACTTTCAGTATATAAGACCACATTATATACTACTGACAACATTGAGCAGGCAAAGCAGGATTTGAAAGATCTTAAAGCTATTAAAAAGAAACTGACTGATAAAAAGAAAGAACTTGAAGCAGCATATTCCATGCCGATAGAAGTTGTTAAAGAACAACTGGATGAACTTATTTCAATGGTTAAGGAACCAATGGATATCATTGATAAGATGATTAAGGAAAATGCAAAAGAAGAAAAGAAAATTGAGATAATGGAATATGCCAGAGAGCAGGCATCAGTGCTTGGACAGTATGCTGATAATGTTTTAGATAGTCAGGCATTCTTTAATGACAGATGGCTCAACGCAACATATAAGACTAAAGATTGGAAAGCCGATATTGATAAGAAGGTCAGTGATGCGGCAGATGCGTTTAAGACTATTAAAAATGTTGGTGGAAATAATTCAGGAGCTTTGCTTGGTTTTTATTTTGATAAGCTTTCATTAGACGGCGCAGAGCAGTTCCTGCAAATGGCTTCAAATGATATTGAAGAAGATGCAGTATTAGCAGTTGAGGATGAAAATGCAGTTGTTGGATATAAAGTGTTGAAAGTATATGGAACAGAACGTCAAATGCTTCAGTTTATGAGTCAGCTTGATCTGTCAGGTATGGATTACGAAGAAATTGAAGATGGTATGCCGAAAGAAATGGAAGAACTTGTTGAACCTGATTTTGATTCTTTTGTAGCATTCGACATTGAGCATACAGGAACATTTGGTGTTAACAGTGGAGATGCAGAGGCAGAGATTATTGAAATCGGAGCAGTTAAAGTTGAAAATGGTCAGATCGTAGACAAGTTTGATATGCTTGCTAATCCGGGGCGTAAGATTGTTCCAATGGTTTCAAGGTTGACACATATCACAGATGAAATGGTAGCAGGTGAACCACCTGTTGTAGAAGTAATTAAGGTGTTTAAAGAGTTTGTCGGTGACAGTATTCTTATAGGACACAATATCAAAGGTTGTGACATTCCACATATTTCGAAGGCAGCGAAGAGAGCAGGAGTTGTTTTTGATAACAAATATCTGGATACAAAGAAGCTTGCAACGAGTATGAAGCAGGATAAAGGTTGGGAAAAAGT